>JAFRIE010000016.1 GCA_017432885.1 Erysipelotrichaceae bacterium
ATACTTCTGTACATCGGAGGATGTGATGATGAAAGCTCTTCCGGTGAAGATATCGTAGAATATCGTTCCCTTTTTCTGGTCGTGGTAGATGAACAGGCCGTTGAGTTCGGAAGCCTTCATCGTATTTCTTTTTCGTGTCATAATGTGAAACCTGCGGCAGCCTCTCTGCCTTCCTTTTCATCACCATTATACACGGAATTTATGTGCTATTATTAGATTAAAGGAGACATTAAGATGATCATTCAGAGCAGAAGAGTATATATCGCCAGCAGCCTGATGCCGGCGCAGATAGAAATAGAAAATGGAAAGATCGTAAATATCTTCCCTTACGGCAAAAAAGAAGCGGATATCGACTATGGCGATCTCAGGATCGTACCGGGTTTCTACGATCTTCACACCCACGGCTACCACGGCTACGATACAACAGCCGGAGGCAAAGAAGGACTTAAGACATGGGCGAAAGATCTTCCTCTGGAAGGCGTCTGCGGATTCTGTCCGACGACCCTGACACAGTCGCACGACACCCTGAAAAAGGCGGTAACGGAAGTGGCAGAAGTTGCCAAGGAAGAACCGGAAGGGGCACAGATCCTGGGGATCCATTTTGAGGGACCTTACCTGGATGTCAAATACAAAGGCGCACAGCCGGAAGAGTACATTGTAAAAGGGACAGTGGAAGAATTCGAAGAGTATCAGAAAGCCTGTGACCACATGATCAGGATCATCACGCTGGCTCCGGAACACGACGAAGATTTCAGTCTGACGAAACACTGTGCGAAAACGGGTGTCTGCGTTTCGATCGGTCATACCGATACGGATTATGAAACGGCAGTTCTGGCCATCGCCAATGGCGCCAAAGGCTTTACCCATACCTATAACGGAATGACAGCTCTGGGTCATCGGGAGAATGGTGCGGTAGGAGCCGCTTTCCGTTGTCATGATACTTATGCGGAATGTATCTGTGACGGCAACCATTCGACACTGGCGGCATTGAACATTTTCTTCCGCGAGAAACAGGGCTACGGGATCATGGTGACCGATTCCCTTATGTGCAAAGGTTATGAACCGGGAAGCAGATTCGACTTCGGCGGACAGGAGATTGAGATCTACCCGGACGGTTCTGCCCATATCGCCACCGGAAGAAAACAGCTTGCCGGATCGACCCTGAAAGTCAACGAAGGCGTGAAGATCCTGGTTGAAAAGGCTTTGGTTCCGTTTGAAACGGCCATCGATGCCGTATCCATCAATCCGATGCGTTATCTGAACATGGATGACCATAAAGGAAGGATCAAGACCGGATTCGATGCGGATCTTGTCGTACTGAACGACGATTACAGTGTGAAACAGACTTTCTGCAAAGGAAAGAAACAACTGGGATAAGATGAAAAAGAAACTGATTCTGATACTGCTGGTGATACTGACAGGAGGTGTTCTGGTGTTTGGCTTTCTGAAACCAAGAGAATTAACGAAAAGAACGACGATCGAACAGCTGAAAAAGATTAAATCGGAACATGGGCCGTTGCTTACAGTTTCCTATTCCCACGGTGGCGGAATGAACGGTGATTCCTTCAGCGAGACGATCCGGACGGAAAAAGACGGAAGGACCGTTCTGGAAGTCAGACAGAGCAGTGAACACTGGATTCCGATCCGGGTCTGGGAATATATGATCGAGGATGAGGATGTCTATCCAAAACTGAGAGCCTATATCGACGAATACAATCTCAGCGTCTGGGAGGATCTCCCATTCGATGAAGAGATGATCGCTCTGGATGCGCCAAGTAGCTCCATTCACCTATCCTTCAACGACGAGGCCTACGGAGGAAGCAGACTCGAATCCTGTTCGATCAGCTATGAGAACTACGTGCCGGATGGCGGATATGAAGTACTGAACGGTTTTGTTTCCCTGATCGAGAGCTATCGCAGGGATGAGGATCTGATCCAGACCTATCTGGATGTCGATGGAGAAAAGATCTTCACCGGAAGAGAAATCGAAAACAGCGACGAAGAGATCGCGGAACTGATCAAAGGCTACTGGGGTTCGGAAAAGCTTGGCGATGACGGATACAGTGCGTACAGTCTGTATACTTCTCCTTACGATGAGGAAATGGAACTGTATCAAAGAGGAGGAGACAGGATCGTCCTGCAGACAAAAGAAACCGTTCATGAACCGCTATCCGCATATGATTCCTCCTGGTATCTGATCCTGCAGGATGAAAACGATCCGGATTCTCTGTATTCTCTGACAATAGAAAAAGAAAAACTCTACCTGGAAAAACCGGGAGAGGAAACGATCATATTCAATCGTCAATAAAAGGACAGCTTAAGCTGTCCTTTCTTTATTTTGCGTTCTTTCTGTTCCGGATCCTCTTATAGATCCTGTATCCGAGATATCCCAGCCCCGCCAGCAGCAGGATGGTCCAGATGTTGTATACGACATCAACCAGGAAGTCTCCGATGTTGCCGATGAAATCATGCCATCCATCGGTGAAGGATCCGCCCAGCCGGGAGAAGAAACCCGGATTCTCAGGCGTATAGACCGTCGTTTCACTGATCGTAATATGTAAAGTAGAATAGGCTACCAGCAGATCGTAGTTCTTGATCTGGGCTTCGTAGTATTCGATCTGATAACGCAGATCGGAAAGTCTGGATTCCACACTCATCAGATCTTCGATCGTTTCCGCTTTTCTATAGAAATCCAGAACTCTTTCTTCCTGTGCCTTCAAGGAATTGATCCTGGCTTGGATATCGGTATAAGAATCTGTGATATCTTCGATCTCGTCGTTATAGGAGAGCGTATTTCCGGCACCCTTCAGTTCAGCGATGAAAGCGCCGTATTGATCCGCAGGGATCCTCAAAGTCGCTTCATAGATCCTGGTAGAGCTGTTTCTGGTATAGGAGGAAGATCTCTGGACATAAGCGCCGCAGGCATTGACCTTCTCTAACAGAGAAGAAATCGTCTCATCAAGATCCTTTGTCTCCATCTGCATGTTTGCGGTAAGGATCAGTTTCTTGTTTTCATCTTTTCGAAGATTTTCGGTCAGGCTGTTCGCGTCCGTCTTGTATTCATCGAAGGCATTGTCTTCCGCCATAGCTTCCATCGGCTCTGAGGCATATGCTTCCTCATCCTTGTAGACATAACTGCTTCCATAGCTGTTGTAGCTGCCGTCGGAAGCGCTCTTCTGGTCATAGGAATGAAACACATTTGGCAGAATTCCGACAGCCAGGAATAGACAAATACCTGCCGTTGCCAGTTTACCCATAAGTTCCCATGACAGACGAAAATCCGATAGTCTGAAGATCCTTCTCTCTTTTTTCTTTTCCTCGTGTGCTTCTTTAATATAGGAATCATCGATCATGCCGATCGCATCAAGCAGTTTGTCTGTTTTCATTGACCAGTCCCTCCTTTATCAGATACTCTTTCAATCTGTCTCTTGTCCTCTTCAGCAGCATCTTGACTTTACTCTCACTGAATCCGAAGCGTTCCGCGATGTCTTTCACAGAATCGAAATACCAGTAGCGGCAGACAAAGACCTTTCTTTCCCCTTCTTTCAGTTTCGCAAGAAAACGGTCGATCGCCTCGCTCAGATACTGCGTCTCCAGCCGATCATCGATACTTCTTTGATCAGGAATACATTCTTCCAGCTCATCCAGAGAAAGCGGGAAATTTCCTCCTCCGCGCTTCTCTGCCGTCATGCTGCGCCATTTGTTCAGCGACAGCCTTCTGGTGATCTTTCCCAGAAAAGTGGAAAGGATCTGCGGATGATGGGGCGGTATCGCATCCCAGGCAGCCAGCCAGGTGTCGTTGAGCGATTCTTGCGCATCTTCACTGTTGTGCAGGATGTTGTAGGCAATACTGTAACAGTAGTTTCCATACTTCTGTTGACTCTGTTCGATTGCTTTCTCATCTCTGTTCCAGTACAGTTCAACGATCTGTAGATCTTCCATTTTTCTTCTCCTTTCAACAATCAACTAAACTTTTTCTTTCAGTCGGTCACAATTATCTGGCAGCCTGATACAGATATCCGGCATAAAGATAATAATCTTCCAGATATCGGATCTTCGCTGTTCCTTCTTTTAGAAGCAGGATCTGTACAAGCTCTCCATCAGCCCATACCCATGCCAGAAGCCGGTCGTATTTGTCGTATTCATCTGCCTGCGGATCTATCTCCAGGATGATCTTTGCGGCGTTCCTTAAGATCCTGTCCGTGTAGGCCTTTGCCTTGTCGTGACCTTCTTCGTCGATTTCCGGGGCATCTACACCCAGAAAACGGCAGGCTCTTTCACTTCCATCCTCAAAAAGGAAATAAGCCGTATCGCCGTCATATCCGTACAGGTATTTCACCCGGTACTTGACTGTATTCTCTCCGGGAGAAAGATCGGCAAAATCTCTGTATGAAAGTCTGCGGTACAGGAAAAGTCCGCCGGACACCAGAAGATAGAGCAGAAACATGATTTTCGCTCTTTTATACTTGATTTTCCGTTTCATTAAGATAATTATAGTTTACTTCTTCAACAAATCTTAAGGATTTCACTATTCATTTTTAAATACGACGTGCCATACAATATGCTTATAAGAAAAGAGGAAAGTATGGCTAAGATCCTGATCTGTGATGATGAAAAAGATATCGTGAATGCTTTGAAGATCTATTTGAATAATCCGGATTATCAGTTATTCGAAGCGTATAACGGAAAAGAAGCCCTAGAAATACTGAAAGAGAATCCGATCGATCTGATCCTTCTCGATATCATGATGCCGGTCATGGACGGAATCGAAACGCTTGCAAGGATCCGGGATTCCTACAATATGCCGGTGATCCTGCTGACGGCAAAAAGCGAGGATTCCGACAAGGTCCTGGGGCTTAATGTCGGAGCCGACGACTACATCACAAAGCCGTTCAATCCGCTGGAAGTCAATGCCAGGGTGAATTCCCAACTGCGAAGATATCTGAAACTGGGAAGCGGTGTCGTTACGGCAGAGACCTACATCATCGGCGGTATTGAACTGGATGACGGCAGGAAGGCGGTAACGGTGGATGGAAATCCCGTTTCTTTGACCAGAAAGGAATATGAGATCCTGAAGTTTCTGATGTCCAATCCGGATCGGGTCTTTTCGCCGAAACAGATTTATTCCAGCATCTGGAAGGAAAGCCCGTACGGAGCGGAGAATACCGTAGCCGTACACATCCGTCATTTAAGAGAAAAGATTGAGATCGATCCCGCCCAGCCACGTTATATCAAGGTTGTCTTCGGCCAGGGATACATGATCGAAAAAGGAAGAAAAATATGAAACGATTTATAAAAACGGTAACAGGAAAAACGGTTCTATTCATTTTATGCGTCATCTCGCTGGCAGTACTGCTGCTGTCAGCACTTTCGGCAGTATTTTTCGTTGAAGAAGATTTCTATGTCCGAAATAAGGAAGAAATCTACGAGGATATCATCGATTACAGGATCGACCGCGATATTTATAATGTGCTCTGTCAGGCGATCGATCAGAAGAGGGAAGAAACGCTGACAATGAAGGATCAGGGCAATCTGGTTTTTCAGATCAAAGATGAAGAATATCATCTGGTTGCGGTTTCGGAGAGCGCAGGGAAACTGAACAGCTTTGAAGGAACGGACTCCTATTGCGTGTTTTACGACAAAGAGGGATATATTACGGATGTCGTAAAGATCCTCTATACACCGGGTGATGAAGTCGAAAACGGAAAGATCTATCACGTGGATCATACGATCCTCAACAAGCCGGGGATCACCGATTTCTATTCCCTGAGCGGAACGCTGCTTACGATCGCCTACGCTCTGCGCTACGGGGTTTATGTCATCATTCTGATCTCTGTGCTGCTGGGGATTGTTTGTTTCATAACGCTGATGAATGTTTCCGGCAGGATCAACGATTCCGACGAGATCCATCCGGGTCCATTGAACAACATCCCGTTTGATCTGCTGTGTGCCGTTTCTTTTCTGGCTTTTGCCCTGTATTGTCTGTTCTGTGGATCCGTCCACTGGCCGACAATCGTGGAATGCCTGCTGATCGCGTTGGGCTTTCTGTTCGCCGTTAACGGACTGCTGGGTCTATGCATGTCCATGGCCTGCAGGATCAAACAGAAAACGCTCTGGAAGAAGAGTTTCCTTCGCTGGATCCTTGTAAGAGCATTTAACCTGATCCTTTGGATTTTCGACTTTCTACATAAGATCTACAGACGCATCCTGTCTTTCATCAGACAGATCCCGCTCGTCTGGAAAACGGCTGTCGTCTTCCTGGGACTGACACTTGTTGAACTCATCATTCTGGTCAACAGCTACAGCGATTTCTACACGCTGTTCTGGCTGCTGAAAAACTTCATCCTGTTCATGCTGGTCATCTGGATCGCTCTCAGCCTGCGGAAACTGCAGACCGGCGGAAAATCCCTGGCAATGGGGGATCTGTCCTATCATATCGATACCAGAGGCATGCTTCCGGATCTCAGGGAACATGGCGAGGATCTTAACAGTATTGCCAAGGGAATGGCGATTGCGGTAGAAGACAGGTTGAAGAGCGAACGGATGAAGACGGAACTGATCACCAATGTCTCGCACGACATCAAGACGCCGCTGACTTCGATCATCAACTATGCCGATCTGATCAGTAAGGAGAAGAGCACTACAAAGAAAGTAAAAGAATATGCCGATGTTCTCTTAAGACAGTCGGAAAGACTTAAGAGACTGCTGGAAGACCTGGTAGAGGCTTCCAAGGCCGCTACCGGAAATCTGGAAGTCGATCTGATGCCTTGCGATGCGGGAACACTGGTTTCACAGGTCTCAGGAGAATATGAGGATAGACTGAAACAGGCTTCTCTTTCCCTGATCGTGAATCAGCCGGAAGAGGAGATCATGATCATGGCGGACAGCAGGAGGATGTGGCGCATCTTCGACAACCTGATGAACAATATCTGCAAGTATGCCCAGCCGGATACAAGAGTCTATCTCTCCCTGGAGAAGATCGACCAGGAGGCGGTATTCACTTTCCGGAATACTTCCAGAGATCCTCTGAACATTTCCGAAGAAGAGCTGATGGAACGCTTTACCAGGGGCGATGCTTCACGTCATACGGAAGGAAACGGTCTGGGACTGTCCATTGCTCGCAGCCTGGCCCAACTGCAGAAAGGAAGCCTGAAACTGTCCATAGACGGCGATCTGTTCAAGGCTATTCTAAGTTTCCCTGTTCTGAAATAAAAACAAAACCGGCAATGCCGGTTTTTTAACCCAGATTTTTTCTTTCTTTTCCGATGTGAATGATGGATGCCAATCCGGGGCCTGTATGAGCACCGATGATCGGGGAAAGATATTTCTTTCGGATGATCGCTTTAGGATTGATCTGCAGGATCATTTCTTCCAGGCTGTTTTCAGCCTCTTCGTTATCCGAATGACACAGATAAATCGGATCTTCTTCCTCTTCTCTGAATTCATGATAGTAATCCAGAAGCGTCCTTAAGGAAGCTTTATTTCCTTTAACTTTCCGTATCACCGGCAGTTTTCCTTCCGTGTCGATCTGCAGGATCGGTTTGATGTTCAATGCTGAAGCGATCATGGCAGCCGATGCCGATAGGCGTCCGCCTCTTTTCAGATACATCAGGTCCGAAACCGAGAACCAGTGATGAAGATGTTTCACAGCCTCCTGCAGGTCACTGAAGTTTTCATTCATATCCATACCTTTTTTCTGATTACGGATCGCCCGTTCCAGAAGAATGCCCATGCCTCCGGATGCCGAGAGAGAATCCAGGACCATGAACCGCACTTCTTTAAACTCTTCCTCAAGCTCTCTTGCAGCGATACATGCGGAACGGCAGGTAGAAGACAGACCCCCGGAAAGAGCGATGTAAAGAACAGAAATGCCGTTTTTCAGATAAGGCGTCACGTATTCTTTATAAAGATAAGGCGTGATCTGCGAAGTCATTGTCATGCTGCCGTTTCTTTGTCCCTCATAGAACGCTTTTAGAGAAGCGTCATCTTTCATCGAAGAAAGGCTGATCATTTCTTCCCCATGGGAATAACTCATCGGAAACAGACAGATATCATTGTTTTCAAAAAAAGAAGCATCTATATCGCAAGCCGCATCACTCGCTATAACATAAGTTTCCATAAATATACCTCATATGTTGATTTTTCAACATATGTAGCATAACATTGTCAATGTAGTCCAACAATGGACAAAGGAGCCGGGAACGGGAATTAATACCCAGAAAAGGATAAAATAGGGAAAAAATGGATCGAAGATACGTTAAAACAGAAAAAGCGATACGATCTGCCTACTTCTCGCTGCTGCTGGAAGAAAGTAATAAGATCACGATTGCGGAAATCGCAAGGATGGCCGATATCGACCGGAAAACCTTTTATCTGCATTATCAGTCGCTTGACGACATTGTTGTCCGCTATGCGGAAGAGAAGCTTGAAGAACTCAAAGGAATGCTGAAACAGCGCGGTTTCTTTGCGGAACCTTACAATCTTGAGACCTTGTTTTATTGTTTAAACAGACTGGCGCTAAAAGACATTGAACTCTATCGCCGTCTCAGTAAAGATCCCAGTTATGACTTTTTCTGGCAGACCCTTCACGACATGATCCGTGATACAGTCTTCTCGGTCTATATTGAACCCGGTCAGGATGAAAGCGGAAGACTTCAGACATATATCGATTTCTATACTTCAGGCATAATCGCCGTATATCGGCGCTGGCTGGAGATTGAAAACGACATTTCTATGGATGAATTAAGCCACTATCTAAGCCGTTTTACCGATTCGGCAGTCCGTATTTTCAAGAAGATTCCGGACGAATAGAAATGATGAAAACGATACAAAAAGAAAAGGCAGCCTAGGCTGCCTTTCTTATTATTTCATGTCTTTTACGATCGTTGCCAGAGAAGTGACATCCTGCAGATTGGATGGAACGATGATCTTGGTTGCCTGACCGTCAGCCATCTTTTCTGCCGCTTCCATGGAACGGATCGAGAGATATTCCTGTGAAGGTTTCACTTCATTGACCATCCGGATCGCCTGGGCCTGCGCTTCCGCAACAGCCCGGATCGCTTCCGCTTCACCCTGTGCCGTTCTGATTCTTTCTTCTCTTACGGCATCGGCTCTTAAGATCGCCGATTCCTTTTCACCTTCCGCTCTGGTGATTGCGGACTGTTTCTCACCTTCCGCCGTCAGAATGACAGCTCTCTTTTCACGTTCTGCTTTCATCTGCTTCTCCATTGCTTCCTGAATGGATTTTGGCGGCGTGATGTTCTGGACTTCGACACGGGTAATATCGATGCCCCACTTGTTGGTGGCTTCATCCAAGACCTTGATAGTTTCTTCGTTGATCTTCTCTCTGGAAGTCAGCGTTTCATCCAGTGTCATAGAACCGATAATGTTTCTTAAGGTCGTCGCACAAAGGTTTTCAATGGCGGCGATCGGACGTTCTACGCCATAGGTCAGGGCTTTTGGATCGATGACCTGGAAGTAGACGACGGAGTCGACGTTCATTGTAACGTTATCCTTGGTAATAACCGACTGCGGTTCGAAGTCTGCGACCTGTTCCTTCATGGAGATCTTACGGACGACTCTTTCCAGAATAGGGGTCTTCAGATGCAGGCCGGCTTGCCAGGTGCCGGAATACTTACCCAGTCTCTCAACGACCCAGGCATTACCCTGCGGAACAACACACAGGCAAGACAGGATGATCGCAAGAATGATAACGATCAATACAGCTATAAAAATCAAGTATTTCATTTTCTTTCCTCCTAATAAATACGTAATGAATAACCGATAAACTGATAGATTTCCAGCGCTATGGCGATGATGATCAGCGTGATGCTGTACCAGGCTGCAGGGAATCTACGAAACAGCAGAAGCCAGACGAATATTCCGGGATTAATACCCAGAAACAGAATGATCGTCGGCAAAACGAATGGGCTATGGAATAGATAGGCGTTCAGACCGGTCAGAACAAAAATCATTAGGAATGCCGCAATAAAGCAAGCCACATCCAGACCTGTCGTCCGCCTTCTGTTTCCTATGCTTCTGGAAACCTGCTGCAGATTGTTTTCTTGAGATCTGAGATGTTTGCGGTGGTGGGAATCCGCCAGTTCTTTGACTTCACAGTCTTCCAAGTGCTCGTTTCGCAGCTTCTTCCCTTCATCCAGATCCCAGAAAGAGACTTTACTCTCCCGTTCCAGTTCTTCCTTCAGCCAGTCATCCTGATTATTCGGGTCTATTCTGACTTTCATCCTTGACATCTCCTTTCTAGATAAAATCGAAACATTGTCTCAATTATATCATTTTATCTACCATATCCTATATGGTAATATGATTATATCATAGGTTCATATGACTGTCAACAGGAATGGCAATATTTCTTGTTTTGGATATAATTGAGATGAAATGAAGGAGAATATATATGAAATACGTTAGAAAGATATTGCTGCTGGTATTTCTTTGTCTTACGGCCTGTACAGGAAAGAAGGATCCTGATCAGCCGATCCATGCCCGGATAACGATTCAGGACTATGGAACGGTCGATCTGGAACTTTACCCGGATATCGCTCCGATTAGCGTAGAAAACTTCGTAAAACTGGCGGAAAACGGCTTCTACGACGGAAACTGTTTTCACCGCATCATCGACGGATTCATGATACAGGGTGGGGCGGATCTGAATGGAACGGTCGAAAGGATCAAGGGAGAGTTTGAAGCCAACGGCTTCCGGAACGATCTGAAACATACGGAAGGCGTCATCTCCATGGCCAGAGCGAAAGATCCGGATTCTGCCAGTTCACAGTTCTTCATCATGGTAGGAGACGCTCCGTGGCTGGATGGCCAGTATGCTGCTTTCGGCAAGGTCACAAAAGGACTGGAGATCGTCAAAAAGATCGCCGCCGATGCCAGACCGGTGGACGACAACGGAAGCATTGCGGAAGCGGACCGGCCGATCATTGAATCAATTGAGATCATAAAATAAAAAACTGCAGAAATGCAGTTTTTTACATATAGGTATACATATCTCCGGCCTGAACGTAGGTGGTATCGATATGTTCCTTTAAGGCATCATCGATCCATTTCAGGATATACTTCATCCCCGGTTCTTCCAGATTGAAGTGTCCGGCTGCCAGTATGGCTCTGTTCATACCCAGCTGACCGCTGTCTTTGATGTATTCGGTCAGGGTGAAGTCGATCAGCTCCAGCGGCAGCAGAAGATTGATGTCTTCCCTGTCGATCCGACTGATGATCGGCTTGATGTCCATTCCTTCGGCGATATGTCCGCAGACCAGGATCTTTTTTACTTTCGCATCCATATTGCCGATGCACTTCAGACCGTTGAGGTTCCATTTTTCTTTGATCAGCTTTCCGACTTCCCTCGGCGTAGTCTCTTCGCATTCCACGTAAACGGCTCCGGAAATATCTTCACAGATCTGTGCATGGTCCCATCCGGTTTCCTGTGCCAGTCCATAGAAGATTCCGTCGATATAACCGCCTTTGTAAGGAATACCGGAATGGATGTAGTCGTGGAAACGCCAGACGGTGATGCCGTAGTCTTCCATCAGTTTCTTCTTGGCCAGATAGGTTTTGTTTTGTGTCTCTTCCAGCCAGCCTCGGCGATCTCCTCTGTTCCACAGCAGAGCTTCATGGGCAATGATCAGATTGGCGCCCAGTTCATGGGCCTTTCGGATTACATCGACAGAAGCGTAGATCGTCGTTACGATCCCGGTACATTCCCTGTCTGTATTGCCGAAAAGGATCTTGTCTCTGGTCTTTTCCTCATCGATCGGCTGTCCCATCCAGGATCCTTTACAGTAATGCTTGATCCTGTCGATTACTTCACTTATCCGCATTTCTTTCTTCCTCCAGTATCTTCCGTATATGGTTTTTGAGTTTATTCACGTCTCCGTCAAAACAGTATGTCTTCCATCCCAGTTCCTGTGCCGTTTCTGTGTTTGCTTCCATGTCGTCGATAAACAGACATTCTGCAGGATCCAGGGAATAACGCTTCACCAGGATCCGGTAGATCTTCGGATCGGGTTTGATACATCCTTCCAGGGCGGAAACGACAGTACCGTCGAAATATTCGCTGCCGGGAACTTTGTTCCAGTATCCGGGCTGATCCTTTCCGGCATTGGACAGAAGGTAGATGTTTCGGCCTTCTTCTTTCATTTCTTTGATCAGCTGTGCCATTCCTTCGATTGGAATGAGCGGTTCACTCCAGCGGTAGATCATCTCTTTTGCAGCTGGATGCAGACGTTCAGGCAAAGAAGCGATGCTTAATTCATAAAGCTGTTTCTCGTCAAGTTCCCCCAGATCGTGTCTTTTCCAGTTTCCGGAGTAGAAGACTTCCTGCAGCAGGAGTTTTTCGTCTTCTGTGCTGAGGGAACATCTTTTTACCAGATGTTCCGGAACGAATTTCACCAGGACATTCCCCATGTCAAATATCAGATTCTTCATCTTAGCAGTTGATGGACTGTCCCATTCTGTGATAGGTATGCCGGACACCCCGGATCGCGATCGAGTAGGCCATGATGTTTTCCGGAAGAGCCATACCGACATAACCGGAATCGCCGATGTGGTGGATATCGGTTCCTGCCATCTTGCAGTTGAGGGCGATCTGCCGGATCGTCTGGATGTCTGCGCCTTCCTGAGATGTACCGATAGCTGTCAGAGACAGTTTATTGAAAGAATGAATGTAGGAGATCAGTTCACGGGCATATTCCACGCTGATACCCGGGATCGTTCCGGGTGCAGGAATCATAATGATATCCGCTCCGGCATCCGCGAATTCTTTGATCGTTTCTTTACGGATGATGTTTTCTCCGGCTTCTTCAGACATTCCTGAAGCGTGCATCTTTCCGGTGATCAGAATGATCTCGTCACCCAGTTCCTGTCTGATCTCCCGGATGGAAGAAACGATGGCTTTATTGCTTACCTGATTGCCCGGATTGCCGGTAATAACAATGATGTCAACGCCCATCTCTTTTGCCCTGCGGGCGTTTTCTGCCGTAGCCGTCCTGCCTTTTGTCATCGACCAGAGCTGCTTAGTTCCTTCCTTAGGATCCGTTGGTTCCAGATTGATGCCGATCACTCTGCCGGTAAGCTTCTTCAGCATCCGGATCGTATCTTCTTCTTGGCATTCCGGAAGCCCGGCAATATATGGCCGATCGACATCGAAAACATTCAGGATCAGGATGTCTGCAGACATGGAAGCGACCACTTCGGCATTGGTAATGTCATTCAGCAGCGGCGGCGTGGAACAGACGCATTCTCCTGCCAGTATCCTGCCCTCGCACAAGGAGATCGCCTGCAGCAGCTCTCTGGCATTCAGTTTTTCGATTTCGCTGAAACTTAGGCTCATCAGTCTTTTATTCATGAAATTGTAAACCCTTTCTATTCCTATTATATGAAATAAATAAGCGTTTTTGGCTTTTAAACAAGTATAATGAAAGTATGAGAACCATCCGGTATACAAAGATGGATAAACAGGAAATAATCAATATTTTGATGACAGGGGGGATTTTGGCTTTTCCTACGGATACGGTCTTCGGTCTGGCCTGTGCCATGGACCGGGATGCGATGAAAAAAGTATACAAGGCCAAGGGAAGAGACTTCCGAAAGCCTTTACCTGTCATGTGCGACGGACCGGAAATGATCCGAAGGATCGCGTATGTCTCACAAGAGGCGGAAAAGATCATGGATCGTTTTATGCCAGGCGCTCTGACGATGGTTTTCCGGAAGAAAGAGGAAGTGGATGACTGTTTTACTCAGGGAATGAAAACGATTGGAATCCGGGTGCCGGATGATGAATGGATCCTGGATCTGATCAAAGAACTGGGGAGACCGATCATGGTTACCAGTGCCAACATTTCCGGGAACGGATCGCTGCTGAAATGGGAAGATGTCTATGCTTCGATGCACGGTCGGATCGATGGTATCGTCACCGAAGACGCCAAAGGAGAGAAGGCCAGCACGATCATTGATGTTTCAACAGATGAGATCCGCGTATTAAGAGAAGGTCCGATCCGTATAGAGGAGATCAAGGAGGCTATGAAATGAAAAAACGTCCCGTATATGTCGTAGGTCACAAGAACCCCGATACCGACGCGATCGTTTCGGCGATTGCCTATGCAGAATACAAGAACCGGCTGGGAGTCTATGCAGTTCCTGCCCGGATCGGTGCTGTTTCGTCAGAAACGGAATACCTGCTGGAACGTTTCGGTTATGATGATCCTTTAAGACTGTATTCGGCCAAGTGTACTTTAAGAGAAATCGACATGGATAAGGCCGCTCTGGCTGACAAGGACATGACGATGAAAGAGGCGCTGGACAAGGTCATCAAACTGAAAAACAGAGGACTGATCGTCGTCGACAAGAAAAAGCATCTGGAAGGTATCGTCACTCTGGATGATCTGACCTACATGTGGACCAAGACCGACGATGAGCTTTCTTCGATCATTAAAACGATTGAAGTGGACAATATCGTCAAGACGCTGAAAGGCACTCTTGTCACAAGAGGAACACATACGCTTTCCGGGAAGATGCACATGTTCCCGAGTCTGAAATCCAATGTGGAGGACGACAGTATCGTCCTGCTGCGTAACGAGGACGACAAGATGCAGTACTGTCTGGAACTTGGCGCGACGATGCTGGTGATATGTACCTCATCACCGATCTCCAATCACATCCTGAAAATGGCGAAAGATGCCGAGGCAACCATCATCACGACAGAACTGACGCCATTGTTCATTACCCGACTGATCTATCAGACACCGACCATCGAACACATTATGATCGGCAAAGAAAAGATCGATTATTTCAATATCAACGACACGATCGATGAGGCATCCAAGAAGATCGCCAAGTCCCGTCACAGATCCTATCCGGTGCTGGATGGGGAAGGCAAGGTCGTAGGAGCCATTTCCCGTTATCACCTTTTCAACTACCAGAAGAAACAACTGATCCTGGTCGACCACAACGAAAAGAAGCAATCGATCGAGGATATTGAGGAAGGTATCGTCCTGGAGATCGTCGATCACCACCGTTTCGGCGACTTTGAATCCGACAATCCGATCAGCATCACGACTATGCCGATCGGGGCTACCGCTTCGATTATTGCCAACATGTTCCTTTCCAACAAAGTGAAACTGGAAAAAAGACTGGCCGGTCTGCTGCTGGGAGCCATCGTATCCGATACGATGAACCTCAAGTCTCCGACCACAACTTCAGTCGATATCGAGGTCGTCGAGAAACTGAAGAAGATCTCCGGCATCGAACCGTCCGATCTGTCAAAAGGCATGATCGAACACTCCGAATCCTTGCTGAACAAGCGCTATATCGAGATCGTCTACAACGATTTTAAGGAATTCAATATTGAAGGAAACAAGGTAGGTCTCTCGCAAGCCGTATGCAAGTCGAGGGAAGAATACGTCAAGCTGAAAGATTCCCTGCAGCGCTATCTGGAAGATTCCTGCAAGTCGGGAGGCTACGACCTGATGGTGACAATGCTGACGAATCCGAACGGTTCCGGCTCCTACCTGCTTTCTGCCGGAGACAAGAAGCATGTCGTTGCCGACATGTTCAAGAAAGACAAGGATGAATTCATCAACAGTCTGGTTTCCAGAAAGAAACAGCTGCTGCCTGCGGTTATCAAGAGTCTAAGCGTAAAATAATGAACTCTCTTCTGATACACGGACATCTGATCGTCGATGGAAACAGGGAATTCCTGGATGGAGCTCTTTTTATCGAAGACGAGCGGATTCGGGAAGTCTACCCCCAGAGCGGCCGGATCCGGGAATGTCCCGAAGATACAAAGATCATCGATCTGGGCGGAAGTCTCGTCATGCCCGGCTTTTTCGATACCCATACCCACGGCGTAAACGGGATCTCTTTTGACAGTGCCGATCTTGAACAGATGGAACAGGCATCTTTAGAGTTTGCGAAAGACGGATCGACGAGTTATCTTTGTACATTGTCCTACGATCTTTCCATTGAAAACATCCATGAACAGTTAAGAAGGTTGGAAGACTATCACAGCACGACAGCCCGTTTTGAGGGGATCCATCTGGAAGGACCTTTCCTATCCAGGAAACATCTGGGCATGGGGGATCCCGAGCATTTCCTGAATCCCGATCTGGAGATGATGAAGGAATTCCTGAAGAACAGTTCACGGATCCGGCAGGTTACGATCGCCTACGAACTCGAAGGCGCAAAAGAAATCGGCAGACTGCTTCACGAAAACGGGATCAAAGTCATGTGCGGACATTCCGATGCGCTGCTGGAAGACCTGGATGAGAATGTCGACGGCTTTACCCATCTGTTCAACGCCATGCGCGGCCTGCATCACCGGGACATCACCTTGGTCAACTGCGCCTTCATGAACCGGTGGAACTACGAACTGATCGCCGATGGCAACCACGTGGACCGCAATGTACTGAAACTCCTGCTTCAGCAGACCGACCGGGACAGACTGATGCTGGTGACGGACTCCAGTATTGCCCGCAATCTGCCGGACGGCGAGTACGACTTTATCTCCAAGCACTGTGTCAAGAAAGGAACGAAATTCATTTCGGTCGACGGCCATTATGCCGGCAGCGTCGTATCGATCAACGACGAGATGAAGGTCCTTCATGAACTTGGTGCGAAATATACGGATCTGCTGTGTTATTCCGGCCTGAACGCTTTCACGTTCTACGGTCTGGATCAGCAGTACGGTTCACTGGTAAAAGGAAAACATTCCGATCTGGTGATCATGGACGATGATCTCAATATCCGGAATGTCATGACAAGGGGGAAATTCATCGATGACTAGGTTTTATCTGAAAGTAGGCATCTATTTCTTCTGTTTTCTTTTAAGTCTGTTCGGACTGAGCGGACTGGACTTTAACCGTTTCATCAAACAGGGAAGAACAGTCCAGGCCCAGGTTTTATACTTTATCATTTCCTGCTGTCTGGCCTATCTGATGGGCAGTTTTCTGATGGCAGTGATCTATTATTTCCAATAAAAAAAGCTTTTCCCAGGGAAAAGCTTTTAAAAAGGGGATATTTAAACTACTTATGTAGTTTTTTTATTAATGCCAGAAGCTGACAGATGCCATAAATGCCATAACCGATAACCAGGACAGCAATCAGCGTTGTTTGTAGATAAGAAAGTTCTGTCCCTCTTAACAGCAGCCAGCCAAACAATGCCGTCATCAGAAGACAGAACACAAAAAGAAGGATCAGTTTCTTTATGGAAGAATTTTCTGCCAGTTCATGAATGAAACTGTTTTTCTGCGGCTTGTTAAGATGATCGATCAGAGGTAGTTTTTTTAGAAATGCAAAATAAAAGATCAAAGTCGAAATCAGGTAGAAGATGATACCAAGAATAATACCGATTTTCCAGTAAGAAGGATCGAAAACGATTGCCAGAAGCGGGATCGCCGTAGCAGCCATCGGCCTGATCTGATACAGATAGTAGGTATATGCATCAGAATTTCCGATCAGATAACCTTTGTCAGAATTTGGTAAAGAATAATAAGTTCTGTTTTTCTCATCCCGGTAGATGAAATAGCCGGAAAGATTCTTTGGATCCATTTTCCTCTTCATACGATGATTATAACATCCTGGTTTTTGATAAATTGACCAATTTATTGCCACAATGATCGGGAGAATTTTGCATAAATTCAACAATAAGGCATGTATATAATATAGAAAAGCGAGGAATGAAATATGATACTGGTTACCGGTGGCAATGGGAATATTGGCAAGGCTGTTTGTAACGAACTTGGGAAAAGGGGATATCAAGTCATTTCAGTCGGCAGAAGGAAGATGGATGCTGATCTGTATCGGCATGTTTCCTGTGATATTACCGTCAAAGAAGACTTGGACCGACTTTTTAAAGAATATCGTTTTGATGTGATATTCCATTTGGCCGGTTTGACAAATACAGCGGCAAAAAACGATCCGCAGAAGGCGGTAGAGATTAATGTGAACGGATCGATGAATCTGATGAAGAAGGCAATCGAGTACAGTGTTCCGTTTGTATACGGCAGTTCTGTCAATGCCATCGGTCTGGCAGACACTTCTGAAGAAGGTGTCAAGGAATCTGACCTATCCCAGCCGCAGGAGTTTTACGGATGGACAAAACGTTTTACGGAAGAGATGGGCATTGCCCTTTCCAATGTTTCAGGCTTATCTTTTACCTCTTTACGTATCCCGAATGTTTTAGGAAAAGGTCAGGGTTCCGTGAATACACCTTGGAGAGAAACCTGTTTTACTCAGATCGGTCATGGCGGAGATCTGCTGATCACGTATCGTAGCAACAGCCGTATTCCGGCTATCCATATCAGCGATCTGACCAATGCGATCTGTGAAGTACTGACATCAGACAAACCTAGAAGACAGGTATACAATCTGCCGGCAGAAGAGATAAGCATTGAAAAATTAAGTAACTATCTGATGGAGATCGATCCGGAACTACATGTGACGACAGGAGAGAAGGAGCCAAAAGGCATGTGCAGTCATATTGATTGGAGTCGGTTTAAAGAAGATTACCCGATCCGTATTCACTCGCTTAAAGAAAGACTGCAGGAAGCGTATGAGGAGAATAGAAAATGAAATACTATGACATTACGCAGATTTATGAAAAAGGGATGTTGAAGTATCCGTCAACCGGAGAATTCAATCTGGTTTTTGACCGCGATTATGATCTGGGCTCGGGAATGGCTCTGTCCCATTTTGAGACGCCGACACATCTTGGAACACATCTGGATTCTCCATACCATATGATCGAAGGCGGAAAAAGGATCGAAGATCTTGAACTTGATTATTTTATTGGCAAGTGTCAGGTCATCAGTATGAAACATAAAGACTTCATCTGCAAAACAGATCTGGAGCAGATAGAAATAGAAGCGCCGAGACTGCTGTTTAAGACAGATAATTATCAAAGGATCACCCATGGTGATTTTGAAAACGTCTATTTTATGCCGGATGCCGGTGAATACATGGCATCGCTGGGTGTAAAGTTGATCGGTTTGGATTATTTCAGTGTTGATAAAAAAGGCGATAAAAGCAGGCAGGCACACAAGTCGATACTAGGCAACGACATGGCCATTCTGGAAGGCATTTTCCTGCAGGATGTGGAAGACGGGATCTACTTCATGATGTGTCTTCCGTTGCGTATTCGAGCGATCGAGGGATGTCCTTGCAGAGTGCTTCTCTTCCGGTATGAAGACCTGGAAAACTATCTCGAAAAAAAAGAATAGATCAGAAATGATCTTTTCTTTTTCCCAGAAAAAATATGTGATAACAGGAAAATTGCCACAATGAAAATTGAAAAACATGAAAGTAATTCCTTGCTTTTTTTCTTCTAGAATGAAATTGTGGATAAATTGATATTCATATCATTTTAGAGAGATACGTTTTTAATCTCAATCGCAGAAAGGGGGAGTCTAATGAAAATTCTTTGCGTATGTGGTTTAGGAATAGGTTCAAGCGTTTTTCTAAGAGTAAGCGTTGGACACGTTCTCGATGATCTTGGTTTGAAGGATTATTCACTGGAAGTAGCCGATATCGGATCAGCTCAATCAGCCAATTTCGATATGGCCGTAACTTCTGTTGAACTGGCAGAAAACCTCGGTTCTAAACTTCCAGAAGATCAGAAATGGCGTATCGTTCCTATTTTCAACTTTATCGACAAGGATGAACTGCGCACAAAATGTAAAGAAACTCTAGAAAAACTTGGAGCTATTTAGTCAATTTCATCCATGAATGCATGATTTACAAATTGAAAGGGAGGTAAATTAGATGCAAGTATTATGGTATATCATCAATAACGTAATTACGGATGCTAACATTCTGATTTCTCTGATCGTCATGTTAGGTTTGATCGTTCAGAAGAAGTCTGCATCTCAGGTGGTTATTGGAATGATGAAAGCGTTTATGGGCTTAATTATCTTAGGCACAGGCTCAGGCCTCATGTGCGGTCCGATCAACTATCTGTCACCGCTGCTCATGAAAGCATTTAACATCCAGGGTATCGTTCCAATGACGACCTCTGTTGTTGCCTATGCTACACAGAACTACGGTTCACAGGTCGCTCTGATTATTGTTGGTTCCTTTGCGATCAACCTGCTCCTGGCAAGAATTACGCCATTCAAGTACATCTTCCTGTCAGGCCACCATTATCTTTATGTAGCAAGTGCCATGACGGTCGGTATGGCTTGTGCAGGTGTCAGCGGATTACCTGCAATCATCCTCGGCTCGATCATAGCCGGCTGCTACTATGTTTTAGGTCCTGCTCTTGACCAGCCGTTCATGAAGAACATTACCGGCGGTCAGCCTCTGGCAATGGGACATTTCGGCGCTTCCGGTTACTGGCTTGCAGGCCAGCTGGGCAAACTTTTCAGCAAGGATAAAGACAAGTCCACAGAAGATCTGAAGTTCCCTGAAGGTCTCGGATTCTTGAAAGAAACAGTATGTGCCGTCGCTATCGTTATGGCAATCATCATGGCTGTAGCTGTAGTGGCTGCAGGCCCTGGTTTCCTTGCCGAACTGGGTGTTACTCAGTCAGCCATTACCTTTGTCATTACACAAGGTATGACTTTCGGTGCCGGTCTGACGATCCTGCTGGTCGGTATCCGTATGCTGATTGCTGAATTGCTTACTGCATTTGAAGGTATCGCAACCAAGGTCATTCCAAATGCACTTCCTGCACTGGATTGCCCGGTCGTATTCCCTTATGCTCCGAATGCCGTTATGATCGGCTTCATTTCTGCGACTGTTGCAGGTATCCTGTTCTCAATCGTATTTGCAGCTATCACAGGCACCTTCGTTGTTCCTCCAATGATCGAATTCTTCTTCATGGGTGGTGCAGGTGCTGTATTCGGTAATTCAACCGGCGGTGTGAAAGGTGCGATCTTAGGCGGTGCAATCAATGGTATCCTGTTTATCGTTCTGCCTTACGCTTACTTCGCAGTATGTAACAACATTCTTGGTCCATTATACACATCGGTCGTTGACCCGGACTTCTGCTGGGCAGGCATGCTCTCATTCGCTTTAGCTAACGTTCTGAAGACTGTAGGCTTGCGATAAACGAATCAGTGGAAGCACCTAAAGTGCTTCCACTTTCCCCCTGTAGAAAAATGAAAGTAATCATTAGCGGTGCCTCCGGGATGCTGGGAAGCGAGATAGCGGATGCATTTGAAACAGACGGGCACGAAGTAAAACGTCTGCTCGGACGAAAAGAACTTGATCTGACATCTACTGCCGATACTCTCCGGCTTATCGAAGCATACAGACCGGATCTGATTATTCATACAGCCGGCAACAAGGATGTTGATGCCGTTGAAAGAGATAGCAGAAGCGGATATTTCATTAATACTCTTACGACCAGAAACATGGCTCTTGCCGCAATGAAAGTACAGGCAAAACTGCTTTATACGAGTACAGATGCCATATATAATGGAGAAAAAGGCACGGCATATCACGAGTATGATGAACCGGATCCAATCAATGTTTACGGATTCAGTAAACTGAAGGGTGAAGAGGAAGTCAGAAAGTATTGTAAAAAGTATTACATTGTCCGACTCGGCTTGCTGTTTGGCAATCGGGGTCATCCGGAAAACAACATGATCCGACAGATCATCGAAAAACTGAATCAGGGAAAAACTATTGAAGCCAGTGTAGATCAGGTCTGTTCTCCGTCTTACACGAAAGATGTTACAGCTGCTATTCTAAAACTATGTCAGACCGATTTCTATGGCGAATATAATCTGGCTAATGAAGGTCAGGCTTCGCGTTACGAACTGACAAAAAAGATTTGTGAACAGATGGGCTATGATACTGCTCTGGTTCAACCGGCAAATGCGGGGAATATTAAACTGGCAAGACGTCCGAAATATACGGCATTTGATTCCATTAATTATAAGATGATCAATGCCGGAACCATGCCACATTGGGAGGATGCTCTGGCACGTTGTCTTGATGAATTAAGGAGGTAAGGAATCATGAGTGTAGTAAAAACAATGGAAGAAGTACGCGAATATGTCCGTACTGTATTAAAGAACCGGAACGTGACTGAGGAAGCAGCAAATATCGTTGCTGATTCTTTGGCCTATGCAGACGGGAGAGGAACTAGATCTCATGGTATAAACATGTTGAATGCGTATATCGATCGGATCAAGGGAGGCGGTGTCGATGTCAATGCTTCTCCTGTGATTGAAAGAGAAAGCGCATCTTATGTTGTGGCTGATGCCCGCAATACTTTCGGTCAGTATGGCGTGCAGTTCCTTACCGATACTTTACTGAAGAAAGTAAAAGATTCCCCAGTCGTCTGTGGCAGCATCAGAAATCTGAATCACTGCGGCGCTTTGGCTTATTATACAGAACAGTGTGCAAGAAAAGGTTATGTTGCTTTTCTCTTCGTCAATGCGAATCCTACGGTAGCGCCGTTCGGTGCTATGGAAGCAAAAATCGGTACCAATCCGATGTCGGTAGCACTTCCAAAAGAAGGTGATCCGATCGTACTGGACATGGCCAGCAGCGCTGTTGCCAAGGCAAAGATCTATCATGCGGCCAAGACAGGTCATAAGATCGATCCATCCTGGGCACTGGATCAGAATGGTAATCCTACGGATGATCCGAATGAAGCGATAAAGGGCGTTCTGACGGCGATGGCCGGTCCAAAGGGTTACGGTATCGCACTAGTCGTTGAAACGATGGCCGGTGTTATTTCCGGAGCCGGAATTACCGATGAAGTATCAAGTGTTCATCGGGGTATTGAAAAGGGAATGAATGCCGGTGCATTTATGATCCTGATTGATCCAAAAGCTTTTCTGTCAGAAGAAGAATATACAGCAAGAATGAATAAACTTGTCTGTGATATTCGTAACAGCAAACCGCAGCCTGGCAAGAAGATCTTTTTGCCTGGAGAAATCGAACAGCAGCAATTGAAGAAAGCGGAAACGGAAGGGATTGAATACGACGAGGTATTCTTTGAATAGAATATGAGAAAAATACTGGTTGCTTCTGCTACCTGCGGCAAGGGTATCAGCAGAGAAGAACTGCGTTCCCTGTTCAATACGTATGAATTAGATCCGGTATTTCATCCTTTGAAGGATTCTCTGGATGATTTGAAAGATTATGAAGGTATTCTGGTCGGAACGGAGCACGTTAATGCAGATGTTCTGAACAAGGCAGAAAACTGTAAAGTCGTTATGAAATATGGCGTGGGTACGGATAATATCGATGCAGAAGCGTGTAAAAAAAGAAACATTTTGGTGGAATCGATGCCGGGTATCAACTCCGATACTGTAGCTGAAATGGCTTTTGCCTTGATGCTGAGCGCCGGAAGGATGATACCGCAGAACGATGCATCAATGAAAGCCGGGAAATGGCAAAGAGAGCCCGGCTTGACTACGGTTGGAAAAACATTAGGAATCGTAGGGACCGGTGCAATCGGCAGAAAACTTGCAGGATACGCAAAAGGTCTGCAGATGAATATTCTGGGCTACGATGTATTTGAAAATGAAGATTTCAAAAAGCTGGGAACTTACGTCCCATTGGAAGAATTATTAAAAAAAGCAGATTTTATATCTGTACATGTTCCATTAAATAATGATACATATCATTTGATCAGTGAGAATGAATTAAACATGATGAAGAGTACGGCAGTACTGGTCAATACCGCAAGGGGAGGCATTGTCGATGAAGATGCTTTATGTAAGGCGTTGGAAACAGGAAAGATCCGGGCTGCTGCATTGGATGTTTATGAAGGAGAAAAACCGCAGGATCAGCGTCTGTTGTCCCTGCCGAACCTGATAACGACACCGCATGTTGCGGCATATGCCTACGATACGTTGCGTAAGATGGATCGTACAGCTGCAGCAAAACTCTCATCCGTTCTAAATGATGAAGATGGTGATAAAAATGCTTAAAGATGTACTAAAAAAAGAATATATAAGAGTCGACGAGGAGGCTTTGGATTGGAAGGAAGCGGTCAGAAAGGCGAATCTTCCCCTGCTTGAACACAAGTGTATCAAGGAAAGCTACATCGATGGTACGATCGAGATGGTAAAGCAGCTTGGACCGTATATCGTTATTTGTCCGGGAATCGCCATCGCCCATGCAAGACCGGAAGCGGGAGTACTAAAGAATTCGATCTCCCTGATTACTTTAAAGAAACCAGTCCGATTCGGTCATTCAATGAATGATCCGGTAAAGCTGGTGTTCACATTGGCTGCCAAAAGCAACGAGGGGCACCTCTCGGCATTGAGCGATCTGGCTTTGGTTCTTGGCGATGAATCGAAGTACGACAGAATCATGAAGGCATCCACGGTGGATGAATTGTATGATTGTTTAATCAGTTAATTCGTGTTTTCATAAAAAATAAGGAGGAGAAAAAATGAAAGCAAAAGAGTTTATCGGTATTATCCCACCACTTCTATCTTCTTTTGATGAAGAGGGAAACATCTATGAAAAAGGTATCAGAGAAATTATTAGATTTATTCTTCCTCATGTTGATGGTTTATACCCTGTAGGTACTTACGGCTGTGGTCCTTGCATGAGCCTGGACGAAAGAAAAAGAGTTCTTGAGATCATTCTTGATGAAGTACACGGGAAGGTTCCTGTTGTAGCGCATGTCGGTACAGCAGATACTAAGACGACAATTGAACTGGCAAAACACGCCAAGGCGGCCGGTGCTGCCGGTGTCGGTGCAATTGCTCCATATTATTCACCAAATCTGTCGGAAGAAGCACTGTATAGACATTTTAAAGGATTACTGGATGCTGTAAATGAGGAAGAGTTCCCGGTATTTATCTACAACAACAAGAACTATTCCCAGAATCTTATTTCTCCAAAACTATTAAAGAGACTGGCTGCAGACGGTCTACGCGGAATCAAAGACAGTTCTTTCGATTTAGTCAGTTTCTATAATTTCCAGGATGCCGTCAAGGAATATCCTGACTTTAACGTAATCATCGGAACGGAAGCGATTTTCTGCGGTGCCTTCGATGCAGGTGCAACGGGCTGTGTCTGCGGTTTAGGAAATATCTATCCGGAACTGCTGCAGGAAATGTATCAGGCTTATCTCGCCGGAAACAAAGAAAAGGCTGTTGAATTGCAAAGAAGAGTCATCCGTTTAAGAAACGTTACAAAACTGGCGCCATCTGTTCCGGTTATGCATGCGATCCTGCAGATGAGAGGTGTTGATGCGGGCATTTCTAGAAGCCCATATATCGATATTGATGACGGCTTAAGAGCTAAAGTCAAGGACGCTTTGAAGGGAATGGATCTGCTTTAATTTGATATAATAAAAGAAGGGGTACGAAGTATCCCTTCTTTCTTCGGAGATAAGATGCTTACTGAAAGATGTTACGCGATCTGCAGATATCTGTTTGATCAGGAAAAACCGGTTACGATTAAAAAACTGGCTGATAGGTTTTTTGTTTCGGAAAGAACGATCCGTTATGATCTGGATATTGTAGAACAGTGGCTTAAAGATCGAGGCGTAATGCTTTCACGTAAAAGCAAAGTCGGTATTTGTATTGAAACAAATCAGGTGGAATATGAAACGGTTAAAGACTTCTTTAACAACCCCGCAGAAGTGCAGCAGGTTTATTCTGCCGAAGAAAGAAAGAAAATTATCAGAGGACTGCTGCTTCAGGCAAATCATGTCTATTCCGTGAATGATCTTGCGAAAAAATGTAATGTATCCAAATCTACGGTTTCTGCTGATCTCAACGAAGTGGAACAGTGGTTTAGAAAATACAATATTCAGATGGTAAGAAGGCCCAACTACGGAATTGACTTGAATTTTGATGAGAAGAGCTGGCGTAAGGCGGTAGTGGATCATATCTATGAGGTCCACGACAAAGAAAAACTACTGTCTCTGCTGGATATCTCCAAAGTTGATCTCGCCAGCAAGTCGCGTCTTTCGGATATAACCAAGAATGAGATTTTTGGAATTATCGGTGATACGGATCTTGATGTACTGGAAGAATGCGTCAACGAGATTGAAAAAGAGATGAATATCATTTTTACCGATGGCGCTCTCGCCGGTCTGCTGGTACATCTCGGCGTTGCGGTAAACAGGATCCGAGCCGGGAAAGAAATCCGGATGCCAAAGGAGCAGCTGGATAATCTTAGAGATCTAAAAGAATTTGAACTGTCAAAACAGGCTCTGAAAAAGATACAGAAAATCTTCAACATCGTATTCCCGGAAGATGAAGCCGGATATTTCACGATGCATATCATGGGAGCAAGACTGAACCGGCAGAAAAACGAACAGGACAGTGAAGATGCGGCAGTTAACGAGTTTATCAACGAGGTATGTAAAGAAATACGCATTGATCTGCAGGATGACAAAGACCTTTATGACGGCCTGATGACCCATATTAAACCGGCTCTATGGCGTTCTCGCTATGGTATACGGCTTTATAACCCGATCCTGGATAAGATTAAAGAAAACTATTCTCAGCTTTTTGATGTGATTTATCGCAAAAGCAGTATTCTGAATGATTATTTCAAGATTGAACTGGATGAGAATGAATTAGGATATCTGGCTGTTCATTTCGGTGCAGCCATTGAACGCAAAAGAAGCAATCCCGGAATGCAAAGTTTCATAAGCGCGGCAGTAGTCTGTTCCAGCGGATTAGGTACGACCAAGATGCTTTCATCTAAAATCCGTAGCGAGTTTTCAGAAATCAATATTCTCTATGAGATGTCAATTATTGATTTTGAAAACTTTGACAAAGACAGCGTCGATGTTATTTTCACAACCTTACCGATCGATACCCAGAAATATCCGAACATGCTTTTTGTCAATGCTTTTCTAACAGACGAGGACAAAGCCAACATCCGTAAGTTTATTTCGGGCTTCTTTACTACTACCCGTAATTCCGGAAAAATCATCGACAAAATGATCTACATCATCAATCGCAACTGCACGATCAATGATGAAAACAATCTCCGTAAAGATCTGGAAAAACTGCTGTTTTATTCTCGAAACGACAATGAGATCACAGATCAGTCCTTAAGCACTTATCTTGATTTGGATCATATTAAGGTCAAATGTCATGCCAGAGATTGGAAACAGGCAGTACAGATCGCCGGCAATATCCTATACGAGCATGGAGAAATCAGAGAAAACTACATCTACGAAATGATTCGTAATGTGATCCGATTCAATTCCTATATTGTCATTACGAAAGGGGTGGCAATGCCGCACGGTTTAAAAGAAAACGTCATCAAACCTTCTTTCAGTCTGATTACTTTAGATGAACCTGTCGAATTTGGTCACAAATACAATGACCCTGTCAGTATTGTTTTATGCATGGCTGCCAAGGATGAAGATTCTCATATTGAAGCCATGATGCAGTTTATGTATTTTCTGGAAGATGAAAA
Organism: Erysipelotrichaceae bacterium; assembly: GCA_017432885.1. Lineage (GTDB taxonomy): Bacteria > Bacillota_I > Bacilli_A > Erysipelotrichales > Erysipelotrichaceae > Colivicinus. The sequence goes on from JAFRIE010000016.1 coordinate 27,379, forward strand.
CAACAAGAGAAAATTAAATGAATGCCAGACAGCCGAAGAAGCAAAAGGTCTAATTGACGGTTTCGTTAAGAAACTATCCGATCAGTCTGATGCTGCTGTTTTTCATTGATTTGTTGCGGATAATGTTATAATTGTTTCTGTACATATAAAGGAGGTATTTTATATGGGATTGATTATCGGATTATTATGTAGTGCTTTAGCCGGATATGTAGGCTCTACTTTAATGGGAATGAAGGGACCTTGGTATCAGTATGTACTCTTAGGTCTGGCCGGAGGCCTTGTAGGCGGTCTGGCATTCTCTCTGATCGGCATCGGTGCCAACAACATCATCGGTCAGGCGATCATTTCGGCTTTAGGTGCCTGCATTGTTATTTATCTTTACAGGATGTTAAAGAAATAAGAAATGCAAAGGATTCCCCTTTACCGGGGAATCCTCTTCTTTGAATGATGCTATAATAGAGACACGGAGATGTATCGAAGTGGTCATAACGAGAACGACTCGAAATCGTTTGGTCGCCATAAGCGGCCCGTGGGTTCGAATCCCACCGTCTCCGCCATGTTAATCGAATCTGTCACGAAGCAGTGACAGATTTTTTTATTCTTTCCTGTGATAACATTGAATCATGAAAAACCGGAAATTTCTGGCAAGCATCATGCTTCTGCTGGCTACGTTAAGCTGGGGTCTAGGCTACGCGATACAGACCATCTCTGCCGATCAGCTGAAGACTTTTACGATCGTCTTTTTTAAGGGAATCGGCGGATTGATCCTGATTCCTTTACTGATCAAAGGAAAAAAGAAGATCGGTAAGAGAGAAGTCTTAGGCGGATCGTTAATTGGAACGATTACCTTTGTCGGATGTATCCTTCAACAAAGAGGTATCGAGCTCTCCACCGTCAGTAAGTCATCTTTTATTACTGCCCTGTATATCGTTTTTGTTCCGCTGATCGAAACTTTCCGGGGGAAGAAACCGGGAATGAGAATACTGGCGGCGGTAGGAACGGCTCTGGTCGGACTATATTTCTTGTGCATTTCCGGTACGTTTTCATTGAATGTGGGCGATCTCTTCCTGCTGGCTGGATCATTCTTCTTTGCCGTACAGATCATTCAGATCGACCGTTATTCCCGGGAATGTGACGGAATCGTACTGACATTCGTTTCTCAAATGACGATTGCCTTTCTTTCGGGCATTGTCATGGTTTTCATTGAGAAGCCTTCCATGGTTCAGATATCGCAGTCGCTGTTTCCCTTGTTTTATCTGGCGGTCATTTCCGGCGGGATGGCCCAGAGCATCCAGATCGTCTTTCAGAAGGATGTGGGTGCATCCCTGGCTTCTTTGATCATGAGTATGGAATCGGTGTTCGGTGCTGCCGGAGGCTGGCTGCTGCTGCATCAGACAATGAACGGGAGGGAGATCTTTGGAGCAATACTGGTGTTTATAGCCGTACTGATTGCGGAAGAATAGAGAAGGACAGAGATGTCCTTTTTTTTGTTTGACTTCCATCGGATAAGCGTTATAATTTAATAGTTAGTTAACGAACTAATTATTGGGAGTCTATATGGAAAGAAGCGTAATCAAGGAAATCAAGGAAGTGGATAAGCTGGTCAGACAGTATGTATCGGATGGACACGATCCAAGGAGAATGTTCAATCTGACCCAGTTTCAGATCGTCCATTATCTTTTGAAGCACGCGGATGAAAATGTCTGTCAGAAGGATCTGGAAGCCGAGACGCACCTGAAGAAGGCGTCGATCACCGGAGCGATCGATTCCCTGACGGAAAAGGGAATGGTCAGAAGAGTCCAGTCGGAAGAGGACCGAAGGATGAACTACATCCGTTTGACGGAACAGATGCTGGAATACAAACAGAACTTTGAAATCAGGATCGCCGAACTGAACGAAAACATCACCCGCAACATCGAAACGAAGGAACTCGAAGCGTTCTATCGGGTCTTGGATCAGATTAAGGAAAACATTGGAAAGGAAGGGAAAAGATGAAACTGATACTGAAATATCTGAAACCGTATGCTCTCATCGTACTGGCTATCGTAGCCCTGACTTTCATACAGGTTCAGACGGAACTGACCCTGCCTGATTATATGTCCAGGATCGTCACGGAGGGAATACAGTACGGCGGTATCACGGAAGAAGTTCCGCTGGCCGTTACGGCGAAAGACATGGACATCATTCTCGGGTTCATGAACGAGAACGACAGGAATACAGTTCTTGCCGCCTATTATCCGGTTACAAAGGGTACAAAGGGGAAGATCGACAAACAGGAAGTCGTCTTTCAGGAAGACGTCTATCTTCTCTCGCAGGATTATCTTTTCCCTGCAGATGTACCGGATCTTACGGAAATCATGCGCAAACCGCTGGTCTACGCCTATCTGGCGGAACAGAATGGAATGGATCTAAGCAAAGAGACCGATCTGCCGATCGGCGAGCTGGAAGAGAAAGCCAAGGGTCTGGAGGACAACTTCGGAAGCATGGCCAAACTGTATAACAGCGCACTTTATGCGAGAGTCGGTCTGTCGACGCAGAAGATACAGAGCAGCTACATCCTTTCTTCGGGAATGATCATGCTGGGAATCGCAGCAATCGGCGTAGCCGTACAGATGCTTTCGACCTATCTGTCGGCCAGGACTTCCGCAAAGATCGCGGCACAGATGCGTAGAGATATTTTTGAGAAGGTAGAATCCTTCTCCTCGAGCGAGTTCTCCCGCTTCTCGACTTCCTCGCTGATCACCAGAAGCGGCAACGACATCACCAAGGTCCAGCAGCTGATCCAGCTGATGCTGAGGATGATGCTGATGTCGCCGATCATGGGCATTACCGCCGTCATCAAGGTCACCCGCTATCCGGGCATCTCCTGGCTGCTGATCGTGGCCATCGGCGTGATCGTCTGTGCGATGATCGTACTGGCAGTATTCGCCGTGCCGAAGTTTGAAGTCATCCAGAAACTGACCGACCGGATCAACGCGATCATGCGGGAATTCCTGGACGGTATCCTGGTTATCCGGGCTTTCAATGCCCAGAAGAGGGAAGAACAGAAGTTCGATGAGATCAACAGCGAATTCCGGAGGACGGACCGCTTCGTATCCATGGTCATGAATATCATGGGTCCGGTCATGACGCTAGTCATGAATGGTCTGACTGTTGCGATCACCTGGTTCTCCGCCAGACTGATCGATATCGATGCGATGACGATCGGCGAGATGATGGCCTTCTCGCAATACGCCATCCACGTAGTCATGTCGTTCATGTTCGTGACAGTGATGTTCTTCATGATCCCGAGATCCCTGGTTTCCGTAAGACGTATCAAGGAGGTCCTGGATACGAAGAATACGATCCTGGATCCGGAGAATGTGAAGACACTTCCGGCAGAAAACGGAACACTGGAATTTGAACATGTCGGTTTCCGTTATCCGGGTGCGGAAGAAAGTGTCCTGGAGGATATCAGCTTTACGGCCAGGCCGGGAGAGACGGTTGCCTTTATCGGTTCTACCGGTTCCGGAAAATCGACGATCATGAAACTGATCCCGCGTCTTTTTGATGTCAGTAAGGGAAAGATCAGCTACTGCGGTCTGGATGTCCGGGAAGTCGCTCAGGAGCAGTTGCACGACAAGATCGGTTTTGCTTCGCAGAAAGCCATTCTTTTCAGCGGAGACATTCTTTCCAACATCGTGTTCGGCAGAGATATCCCGGAAGAGGATCTGCAGCGGGCAGTCAGGATCTCGCAGTCGGAGAATATCGTCAGCGAGAAGGAAGAAGGTCTGCATGCGCCGATCACCCAGGGAGGTACGAACGTATCCGGCGGACAGAAACAGCGTCTGTCGATCGCCAGAGCGCTTGCGCAAGACAAGAACATCTACATCTTCGACGACTGCTTCTCTGCTCTGGACTACGAGACGGACAAAAAGCTGCGCTCCGCCCTGAATGAACTGATACAGAAAACGAAAGCCACTGTTCTGATCGTTGCCCAGCGTATCGCGACGATCCGGAATGCCGATAAGATCATCGTTCTGGACGATGGAAAGATCGTCGGAGAAGGAAAACACGAAGATCTTCTGAAGAACTGCAAAGTCTATCAGCAGATCGCCTATTCCCAGCTTTCGAAGGAGGAACTAGCCTGATGCCGCCGATGAGACTTGCTGAAAAACCGAAACACTTCAAGGCCACGCTGAAACAGCTTTCAGCCTATGTCAGGCCTTACTACGGAAGGATTCTTTTAAGTCTGGTCCTGATGGTCACTTCTACCGTGATGTGCATCTACGGACCGAGACTGATCGGCAACGTTACGACGCTGCTTTCTCAGGGCATCCTGGCCAAATACAAGGGAGAAGGAGGAATCGACTTCGTCAGGATCGGTGAACTGATTACCTTCATCCTGATTATCTATTCCATTTCCGCCCTGATCGACTATGTCGTCAATATCCTGCATATTCTGGTGGCGGTGGATATTTCCTACCGCTTAAGAGAAGACATCTCCCAGAAGATCAACCGGCTTCCGTTGAAATACTTCGACGGGCAGAGCCACGGCGATGTGCTGTCGCGAGTGACCAACGATGTCGACAACATCTCCAACAACCTTACTTCTACCGTATCCCAGGTATTGAACTCCATGGTCAATATTGTCGGTGTACTCGCGATGATGATCCTGATCTCCTTTAAGCTGACGGTGATCTCTCTGATCGTCCTGCCTTTATCCGGTATTATTGCCGCCCTGATGGTCAAGAAGTCACAGAAGCACTTCTCCGACCACTCCAAGTATCTGGGCAAGATCAACGGTCACATCGAAGAGATGTATTCCGGACACCTGCTGGTAAAGACCTACAACTATGAAAACAAATCGATCGAAAAGTTCGATGAGATCAACAAAGATCTGTATCAGGCCGCCTACAAGTCCCAGTTTTATTCCGGGGTCATGCATCCTCTGACGGGATTCTTACAGAATGTCGGCTATGTTGCCGTCTGTCTGGTAGGGGGATTTGAGGTCATCAACGGAAATATGCTGATCGGCGACATCCAGTCCTTTACGACTTATGTCAGAAGACTGCAGCATCCGATCTCCTCTATTGCCCAGCTGATGAATACGATACAGACGATGATCGCGGCAGCCGAGAGGGTCTTCGATCTGCTGAACGAGAAAGAAGAAGAGGCCGACAGCAGCGAACCGGTTTCGATCTATGACGAAGACGGAAACATGAAGATCGAAGGCAATGTCACCTTTGAGAATGTCCGCTTCGGCTATGATCCGGATAAAATCATCATCAACGACTTCTCCATGTTTGTGGCTCCGGGCAAAGACGTAGCCATCGTCGGTCCTACCGGCGCGGGAAAGACCACGCTGGTAAAACTGCTGATGCGTTTCTATGAACTCAACGGTGGAGCGATCTACGTCGATTACAGGAACATCAGGGATTATGCCCGAGAGGACTTGAGATCCATCTTCGGCATGGTCCTGCAGGATGCCTGGCTCTTTGACGGAACGATCCGGGAGAATATCCGTTTCGGCAAGCCTGACGCTAGCGACGAGGAAATCTACGAAGCTTGCCGGCTGGCCCATGTCGACCGTTTCATCAAGACGCTGGAAAACGGCTATGACACCGTGATTTCTGAGGATACATCGGGAATATCCCAGGGTCAGAAACAGCTGCTGACGATTGCCAGAGCTTTCCTGAAAAACCCTAAGATCCTGATTCTGGACGAGGCGACCTCCTCGGTCGATACCAGAACGGAACAGCTGATCCAGGATTCCATGGAAGAACTGCGGAAAGGCAGAACGGCCTTTACCATTGCCCACAGACTGTCGACGATCCGGAATGCCGATATCATCATCGTGCTGGACAAGGGCGATGTCGTGGAAGTGGGAGACCATGCCCAGCTGATGGAAAAGAAGGGATTCTACTACAAGCTCTACAATGCCCAGTTTGAACAGGTTTAGCGGTTGAAATGCCTGTATAATCAAGGTATAATGAAAGCCAAGCGTAAAGCTGGCTTTTTTTATGAAAAAGAACCTGATTAGAGACCTTTATCTGAAGTATTCCTGGCTGTTTGCCATAGGTATACTGGCAGATATTACAGTAGATATCGCTCAGACCTATGTGCCTGAGTTTTTGGGCGCTGTCGTAGAAATCGTTTCCCGTAACGATTCCGTCACGTATGGTGACATTTCTGGTCTGATCCGGCAGATTATCCTGATTGCCTTTGTTCTGCTGGCAGGAAGAGCACTGCTGCGTTTTACGATCCTTTTGGCTTCCGGGAAGATCGAGGCGGGTGTCCGTCATGAAATGTTTCTGAAAGCCGAGAGACTCTCCCAGCGTTACTACCACGAAAACAAGATCGGTACGATCATGTCCTGGTTCTCTTCTGACGTGGAAGCGATCGAAGAATTTGCCGGATGGGGTACGATCATGGCGACGGATGCCCTGTTCCTGTCGGTCATATCCATCTATAAGATGTTAAGACTGGACCCTGTTTTAAGTTTGATCGCTATCATTCCGATGCTGGCGCTGATCATCTGGGGAAACCGGGTTGAAAAGATCATGTCAGAAAAATGGGAAAACCGTCAGAAACAGTTCGACAAGCTTTACGATTTTACCCAGGAAACTTTTACCGGCATCCGGGTCATCAAGGCTTTTGTCAAAGAAGCGCAGGAACTGAAGGCGTTCTCCAAGGTTGCGAAAGAGAACAGCGAAAAGAACCTGGAATTCGTCGGAATGTCGATTCGTTTTGACGTTTATATTGAGATGATCATCGGCATCACCATGACATTGCTGATGGGCGTAGGGGCGTATTTCGTCTACTCCTATGCCGTCGGTACGCCTGCCGTTCTGTTCGGTCATACGATCACTCTGACAGCCGGAAGACTGACGACCTTTATCGGTTATGTCGATACCCTGATCTGGCCGATGATCGCCATGGGCCAGATCCTGCAGATGCATTCAAGATTCAAGACTTCCGGAGACAGGATCTATGCCTTCCTGAACCAGGAAGAAGAGATCCACAACAGCGAAAATGCGGTGAAACTGGAAAACTGCAAAGGAAAGATCACTTTTAAGGATTTCTCGTTCTCTTATCCGGATGGAGATACCCATTCCCTGAAGAACGTATCGTTTGAAATACAGCCGGGCGAAATGGTCGGTCTGGTCGGCAAGATCGGTTCCGGTAAGACCACCCTGGTGAATTCCCTGTTGAGACTCTATAACATCGACAGAAGCAGGATCTTTATCGATGACATCGATCTGATGGATATCGACATCACCAGCCTGAGAGATGCGATCGCCTATGTGCCGCAGGACAACTTCTTGTTCTCCGACAACATCCGGAACAACATTTCTTTTGCCAACAACAAGGCAGACATGTCCGAAGTCCGGAATGCCGCCAAGTTTGCGGACGTGGATGACAACATCCTGGGCTTTTCAGAAGGCTATGAGACAGTAACAGGCGAGAGAGGCGTAACACTGTCCGGCGGACAGAAACAGCGTATTTCCATCGCCAGAGCATACATGAAGAATTCTCCGATCATGATCATGGACGACTCGGTATCGGCTGTCGACATGAAGACGGAGGAAACGATATTAAACAACATCAACGAGAAACGGAAGGGCAAGACGACAATCATCATCGCTTCCCGTGTTTCTACGGTTGCACATATGGACAAGATCCTGGTTTTAAAAGATGGATCGGTAGAAGCTTTTGATACGCCGGCAAGACTTATGGAAACATCCCCGACCTATCAGAAGATGGTCTATCTGCAGAAACTGGAGAGTGAACTGTAATGAACGAGGAACTGGAAAAACTAAAAGGCGACCACAAGCTGCCCTTAAGTGTCATCATCCGAAGGACACTTAAGTATATCAGCTCAGAGAAGGGTGGATTCATCCTGTCTTTGGTATTGCTTGTGCTGAATGTTCTGTTTGACAGTATCTCCCCGCTGTTCACCAGCCGGATCACCGATGAACTGGTAAAAGATAACATCAATCTTTCCCTGATCATGAATCTGGTCCTGCTTTCCTTTGCGATCATGTGCATCAACCAGGCTTTCCTGTATTTCGAATCGATGATCCTGCAGAAATGCGGACAACGCATCATCTATCGTTTAAGAAACGAGATCTTTGAACATATCGAAAACATGTCTCTGAATCAGTTCAATGAGATGCCGACGGGTTCTCTGGTTACCAGGGTTACTTCCTATACGGCCTCTATGTCCGATCTGTTTACCGGTGTACTGGTAAGAATACTGCGAGATCTGACAACACTGGTCGGCGTCTATGTGATCATGTTTTTCATATCGCCGTCGCTGTCGATGTCCCTGCTGGGTGTTGTCATCATCGTCTTCATCGTATCCTATGTCTTCTCCAAGACCGTTAGAGGAATCTTCCGGAAGGAAAGAGCCTGTATCTCTGATCTGAATACTTTCCTTTCCGAGAACCTTGCGGGAATGAAGATGACTCAGGTATTCAATCAGGAACTGACCAAGGAAGAACAGTTCAACGAAAAGAACGAAGCTCTGAGACACCAGCGTTTCAATGTCATCAAGGCTTTCGGCATCTACCGTCCGCTGATATCTTTCATTTATACAAGTTCGATCGCCATCTGTTTCGCACAGGGGATCCGTTACGGACTCTCTGCCGGAGAGATCGTGGCTTTCTATATGTATCTTTCCAAGTTCTTTAATCCTATCCAGAATCTGGCCGATCAGCTTAATGCTTTGCAGAAGGCCTTGACCGCTTCCGAGAGGATCTTCAATCTTCTTGACGTAGAACCGGATGTTCTGGACAAACCGGATGCACTGGAAATCGAACATTTTGAAGGAAAGATCGAATTCAAGAACGTCTGGTTCGCCTACAAGGACGACAACTGGATCCTGAAGGATGTTTCCTTTGTCATTGAGCCGAAGCAGACCTGTGCCTTTGTCGGAGCGACCGGTGCAGGCAAAACAACTATCCTTTCTCTGATCGTCAGAAACTATGAAGTACAGAAAGGCGAGATCCTGATCGACGGGATCAACATCAACGACATTAAGATCTCTTCATTAAGAAAAGCGATCGGACAGATGCTTCAGGATGTCTTCTTGTTTTCGGGTACGATTGCGGACAATGTTACTCTACATGACGAAAGGTTCACCAAAGAAGATATCGAGGAAGCCTGCCGGTATGTCAATGCGGACAGTTTCATCAACAGACTGCCGAAGGGCATTGAAGAAGAACTGATCGAAAAGGGCGAGAATCTCTCCCAGGGCCAAAGACAGCTTCTTTCCTTCGCCAGAACAGTCATCCATAAGCCGCAGATCCTCATTCTGGATGAAGCGACAGCCAACATCGATACGGAGACAGAAGTTCTCATCCAGCAGTCCCTGGAAAAAATGAAGAGCATCGGTACGATGCTGGTAGTAGCCCACAGACTTTCTACCATCCAGCATGCCGATCAGATCATCGTCCTGCAGAATGGAGAGATCGTGGAAAGAGGCAATCATCAGGAACTGTTGAAGAACAGAGGCTACTACTACAAGCTGTATCAGCTGCAGTTTGATAATTAATATGGATATCTATATCAGAAGCAAGGAAGATCTGATCGAAGCGATTGAAAGGTGCGGGATCGTACCTTTCTTTTCTAATAATATAAAAGGATATTCGATTGAAGAGAACGTCGATCCTAAAGTGTATTTTTCTGATGGTCCGGGCGTCTGGGAGTGGAAAGGTCCGGTTATTCAGGAACTCCGTTGCGCCTATGGAAAGTTCTTCCTGAATAAGGCCTGTTTCATCGCAAAAGAATGGTTTTATGATTTTGCGAACTATCGCAGGGACGGCTACGACTTCGATGCGCGCGTGAATGACGGTCTGGTCGGATACAAGGAACAGTTTCTGTATGAACTGATCAGTTCCAGACATTCGATGCTGTCAAAGACAGCCAAGGCTTTGGGAGGCTACGTCAAGCCGAAAGAAAAAGGCCGCGATGTGTGGGAACCGCGCAAAGGTTTCGATACCAGTATCAACAGGCTGATGATGAAAGGTTATATCCTGATCATTGATTTCGACTACGAAGTCGATAAAAACGGGGAATTCTACGGCTGGGGCATATCGCGGTATTCGACTCCCGAGGAGTTCTTCGGCAAAGGTTTTGCGAAAAAATGTTATAAAAGAAGTCCCGAGGAATCTTACAGACGTCTTTTTAAACAAATAAAAAAGCTCAATCCGGATGCGGATGAGCTTCAGATCAGGAAATTTCTGGGTTAGTCGTTTATGATTTCGACGGTTCTGATTCTTTGTTCTTCCAGCGGTTTATCGCGGTAGTCCGTTCTGACATCGGCGATCTCATCGACCGTTTCGATTCCTTCGATGACTTTTCCGAAGGCCGCATACTGGCCATCCAGGTGCGGAGCATCCTGGTGCATAATGAAGAACTGGGAAGATGCGGAATCCGGATCCATCGTTCTGGCCATGGAGAGAACACCGCGGGTATGTTTCAGTTCGTTGTGGAAGCCGTTGGCGTCGAATTCCCCTTTGATCGTCTTCTCGCTGCCGCCCATGCCGGTTCCGGTGGGATCGCCTCCCTGGATCATGAAACCTTTGATGACTCTGTGAAAGATCAGTCCGTCAAAGAAATGCTTCTGAATCAGATTCAGGAAGTTCTCTACCGTAACGGGAGCGATGTCCGGATAGAGCTCCGCCAGCATCGTTTTTCCGTTTTCCATTGTGATTTTAATCGTCTTTTGATTCATTTTCTTACCTCGGATTCATTGTATCCATTATAGCGCAGAATGCTAAAATGGATATAGAGGCATAGCAGATAAAGGAGATAGAAGATGTCGGAATTTCAGGAACGGATAAGTCATTACTACCACGAGGAGAACTACAACTGTGCGGAAACGATCATCCATGCGGCAAACGATCATTATCATCTGAATATCACGGATGAAGATATGAAACTGTTTGGCGGCTTCGGCGGAGGCATGTATCTGGGAATGGTGTGTGGAGGACTGGTCGCAAGCGTTGCGGTCATCTCCAGAATGGTAGTAGAAAGAAGCGCCAAGGAAGAAAAAGAAAAAGTCAGACCGAAAATACAGCAGATGGTTAAAACCTTCCGGGATCATCTGGGAGGACTGACTTGTGTCGAACTGAAACCGAAGTACCACACAAAAGAAGACGGCTGCTACAGGACGATATCCCTGGCAGCAGAAGCGCTTGAAATGACCATAGAGAAAATAAAGGAGAACAACTGAAGTTCTCCTTTTATATCCGTTTTCAGTAAAAAATACTCAGACATTCTTAAATAAAAGAATCCAAAACCGTCTGCAGTTTACTCACAACCGCTTCCAGAAGTTTTGCCAGCAAGTCTTCTACTTTGCCGATCTTCAGAAAATGAAAAATCATTGTTCTTGTTTTTTCTACCGCGAAGCCGATGATCATCAGCAAAGATGATTTAGCGAGAATCAGCAAGAGAGCAGAGAATAGTTTTGTGCCATCCAGTGGAATGATACTTTGAAAAAAGAACTGTGAGAATAGCGGATTTCCTTGCAGCAAGTAAATTCCCAGAGTCAACGAACTGATTTTTGAGATCGTTTTATTCTGAACAGGGATTCTAGAAAAAATGACGATCAGAACCATTGCACATAATACGATGGTCGGAGAGATATATTCCATCATTCTCGGAATCCTGGTGATATAGAAGGATATCCATGAAACGGCAACAGAAAGTAAGTACAGCGACAGCAGTAAGGTACTGCCGGTTTTCTTAAACAGTCCGATTCTCCTGATTATGCTTCCTGTTACATATAGAATCAGGATCCAGATGCAGCTGTATCCGTATAATGACCAGCTGTCACCCAACAAAGCCAAGAAGGAGAATACAAACAGCATAACTATAAGCAGATGCTTGAGCTCTCTTTCTCCCATGTTTTCCAGAGACCGGTTTAAAAACGGCGCAAGAAACAGAAGAGGAATGTAAGCCGTGATATACCAGAAAGTGTTGTTTGTGATTGGCATGAGTGACTTGACCAGGAAAGATAGACTCATTGTTTTTTTAAAGTAAAACAGATTCATAAGCAGTGAAACAATAAAAGAATAGAAAATGGCCTGGAACCACAGATTTATAATTCTTTTGTACGGAATCGTTTTTTTGTTTGAAACATATCCGCTGATCATTGCATACGCATCGACTGCACAACAACAGAACATATCGATAAACCAGTAAACATAAGCATTGGAACTTATGTCGATATCTTCGACACCGCTTTTCGTAATAACATGTTGAACACAGATCATAAACATTAATAGGATCCGCAATAAGTCTATTCCCTGGTTTCTGCTGCTTGTTTTATTCTGTTCCATTTCTTTTTAATGCGTCTGTAAAGACATAGTATTTCTGATACAGGTATTCCGTTACCAGATTGATGACCATGTTCATGCCGGTCACCAGATAGTCGTTCCAGCCCAGGGAAACCAGTTTATTTCCCAGCAGTGTAGACAGCGGTGTAAAGACACAGTAGTAGGCAAATACCTTGAGCATTGCCACAGGGACGTTGGACGCGGACTGGAAGGTGAATTTCCGGTTCAAGGTGAAGTTCCACAGGACGGAAAGCACCAAAGAAATCAGATAGCTGGGCCACCATCCCAGTTTTACGATTTCATTCAGCAGGGCAAAGGAAGTCAGCTGGATGATTCCCGCAGAGATGGAAAAGAAAGTGAATTTCAAAGTCTGTAAAAGTTCTTTTTTATTCATGATGGTTCTCCTTGATATATCGGTCAGCCTTGGCCAGTACGATTTTCATGTTTTCAAAAGTCAGTATCCGGCAGGCTTCTTCGTAAGGCAGCAGGACGATCTCGTCGACTTCCTCTTCCTGTTTCCTGCAGTTCTGATTTGAAAACCCGGCAATGAAGTATACGGCCTGTTTCTCAATCCCGTTAGGCATGATGTAATGAAGATCTTCCCTGAAGTCTGTATCTACCTGCACGGTCAGTCCGACTTCTTCCTGGATCTCTCTTTGGGCGGCTTCCTTGAGAGTTTCCCCTTCTTCCAGATGTCCCTTAGGAAAGCCGTAGTTGCCATGAAAATCCCTGATCAGCAGATAATGGATACCGTCTTGTTTCCGGGTATAGAGTATCGCTCCGGCACTGATTTCTTTCATAACTGTATTATATAGCGAATCGGAGTTTTATCATTGAAATATTTTCTGTTCATAATAGAATGGAAGTATGAAACTGCTGATGCTGGTGAATCCAAGATCGGGAATGAAGAACTCCAAGGCACATCTGCTGGATGCGATCGACGTTTTCTGTAAGAACGGCTATACGGTTACGACCTATGTGACCCAGTCAAAGGATGATGCGGAAAAATATCTTCTGAAGAACCGGACGAAGTTTGATATCGTCTGTGTCTTTGGCGGTGACGGTACGATGAACGAAGTGACCAATGCCTTGATGAGAAAGGAACAGAAGCCTCTGCTTGGCTATTTCCCCAGTGGAACGATGAATGACTTCGGTTCGAATTTTGATCTGGGAAACGATCTAAAAACGATCGCAGAGAAGATCGTCTTGAAGCAGGAGAAACCTTTTGACGTCGGACTGTTTAATGACCGTTATTTCAATTATGTGGCTGCCTTTGGCGCAATGTGCGATGTTCCGTTTAAAACGGACCGAAACGCCAAGGAAGTCTTGGGAAATATCGCCTACATTCTGGAAGGTATCAGCCATCTTCCGGATATCCGGAAGATTCCGGTCAAATATACACTGAACGGGAAAGAGTATAAACGCAACGTACTGTTCGGTCTGATCTATTCCGGAAACAGGGTAGCCGGAATGGTGCTGGATGACAAGAATAAGGGAAAGGTCGACGACGGAAAATTCAATGTACTGCTGGTGGATTACGTGCCTTCAATCTTTGAGTCGACCGATCTGTTTGACTATCTGACACAGAAGAATCAGCTGATCCACCGTTATCAGACCGATCACATCACCCTCGAATTTGAAGATGACGAAGTCGTATGGACGCTGGATGGTGAAGAAGCCAGAACAACAGATCGGAAAGCCGATATCACGATTAAAAATAAAGCACTCAGGTTACTTGCCTGAGTGCTTTTTGTAAGATGTTATGACTGGATTATTTCAGCAGGCCGGTCAGAAGTCCTAAGAGTTCTGTTCCGTCTGCCTGGGATGTCGTCGTCTTCTTCTGGCTGGTTCCGCCTAGCAGCGATCCAAGCAGATTTCCGAGGTCGCCTGTTGACTGCTGTGTATTAGAAGCTGCAGCCGAATTCAGCAGGGTACCAAGCAGGTTCGTCGCCAGATCTGAATTCTGAGTCTGGGCCGGTTTTGGCGAAGCTCCGCCAAGCAGTCCTCCTAAAAGACCTGCAGGTGAACTTGTCTGGCTTGAGGAAGCACCGCTCAGAAGACCGAAGACATCAGAAAGATCAATACCGTCGGAGAGGTCGACCTTGCTTCCGGTCTTTTTCTTTTTGGCTGTTGTCTGAGGTTTGCTTGCAGTAGCGTTTGTCGCAGTTGAAAGGCTGTTGAGCAGAGCCGGTGCGATGCTGTTTAAGACGGCGTTGACATCACTGGAAGAAAGATTGCTTTCTTTTGCCAGGTTGTTGACGATCGTGTTCTGATCCTGACCCAGGATATGGGCAATGATCTTAGCTCCATCATCGGTATCGGCCTTGGCGATCTGCTGAGAGACGGTGTCCGTGCTGTTGTGCTGTGTCAGCGCACCCAGCAGAGACTGAGCGCCTTCCTTTTTGGAAGCGTTCTTGGTCATATAGCTGATCAGAAGAGGAACGGCGATCATCAGAAGTTTAGAAATACTCTTGGATGAAACACCGGTCTTTTTGGAAGTAGAGTTTACGGAATCATTGGTTGTCAATGATCCAAGTAATAACTGTAATAGATTCATTATGATCCTCCTTTAATTCGATTGCATAGGTATAAATGCATACTCTTAATAATATTTTAATTCATTTGAATAAAAAAAATAAATAGGTAATTTAGTTTTAAACCACGAAGCGAATGCAGGGTTCTGCCGGGTGAAAATGTGGTAATATTTTGTTGTATGTTTGACCTGCTGAGAAAGTATACGAAAGATGGTTTATCGGCTGCCATTCTTGGCCCTGTTTTTACCGTATTTGAGGTTATTTTTGATGCTTTGATCCCGCTGGTCATGAAGGATATCATCGATACCGGTATCTATGAGCTGAACGGTGATATGAACTATATCGTCAAAAAAGGGATCCTGATGGTACTGCTGGCTTTGGCGGCTGCAGTTGCGGGTGCTTTGAGCGGTCTTTTTGCTTCGATCTCTTCGACAAGATTTGTTAAAAACATCCGTAGGGCGATGTTTGAAAAGATACAGACCTACAGTTTTGAAAATATCGAAAAGTATCCTGTTCCGACCGTTGTCATGCGTCTGACGACAGATATGCGGATGCTGAGAATGGCTTATGTCAGTATCGTAAGAATGCTGATCCGGGCACCGTTCAACCTGCTTATCAGTGCTTACTTTGTCTTTCGAATCAGCAGGAATCTTTCTATGATCTTCCTGTTTGCGGTTCCGATCCTGGGTGTCGGACTGATCATGATCTATGTGAAAGCACATCCGCGTTTCCGGCAGATGATGCTGAAGTTCGACGCTTTGGATGCCAATCTGGAAGAGAATATCGAAGGGATCCGGGTCGTCAAGACTTTTGTAAGGGAAGAGCACGAGAAAGAGAAGTTCGAGCGTTCTTCTGCCGATGTCATGAAGGCACAGCGTTTTGCCGAAAGGATCGTCATCGTCGACCGGCCTTTCTTTGAACTGGTGATGTATATCTGCATGATCCTGATTGCCTGGATCGGCGGCAGAAATGTGATATCTCAGACCATGACGACAGGTGATTTCCTGGCTTTCCTTTCTTATGTAAGGGCGATCCTTTTCGCCTTGCTGATGATTTCCAACGTTTTCCTGCAGGTCGTTATGGCCCAGGCTTCTGTCGACAGAGCCAACGAACTTCTTTATGAAGAGCCGAGCGTAACGGATACGGACAACGATCCGGATCTGGAAGTCAAGGACGGTTCGATAGAGTTTAGGAATGTTTCGTTCAAGTATTCCAGCGAAGCGGAGAAGAACGTTTTAAGTGATATCGATCTGAAGATCTGGCCGGGAGAACTGATCGGTATACTGGGTCCTACCGGTTCTTCCAAGACGACCCTGGTGCAGCTGATTCCGCGTCTTTACGACGCTTCGGAAGGTGAAGTACTGGTTGGCGGCGTCAACGTCAAGGAATACAAACTGGATAAACTGCGTGATGCGGTAGCGATGGTCCTGCAGAAGAATACCCTGTTCTCCGGAACGATTGAAGAGAATATGAAATGGGGAAATCCGGAAGCAAGCCATGAACAGATCGTAGAAGCATGCAAATACGCACAGGCGGATGATTTCATCATGCAGATGCCGAAGAAATATGAGACCGATCTGGGGCAGGGAGGCGTCAACGTTTCCGGCGGACAGAAACAGAGGCTGCGCATTGCCAGAGCTCTTCTGAAACATCCGAAGATCATCATTCTGGATGACTCTACCAGTGCAGTAGATACCGATACCGACCACAGGATACAGCTGGCACTGAAAGAGAAACTGGGAGGCATGACGACAATCATCATCGCCCAGAGAGTCGCTTCGGTCAAGGAAGCCGACCGCATCATTATCATGGATAACGGAAAGATCGCCGATATCGGCAACCACGAGGAACTGCTGAAGAGAAACGAAGTTTACCGCGATCTTTACAATACACAGATGGAAGGAGCGATGGAATAATGGCAGATACCGGCTACAGACAGCTCCGTACCTCAAGAGCGAACGATGTCTTCGGGACGATCAAGAATACTTTCTCTTATATCGGCAGGCATTACAGATGGCAGTTCATTTTTGCGATTCTTTTCATCCTGCTTTCATCCTTTACGGGTGTATTGAGTTCCTATCTGTTTACCCCGATCATCAACAATTATATTGTTCCGTATATCGGCATGGAGAATCCGGACCTTTCCGGTTTTATCAGAATGCTTCTGCTGATGGTTGTCATCTATGCCGGCGGCCTGATCTCTTCCTACGCTTTCAGCAGACTGATTTCCATCGTTTCTACAGGAATGCTGGATGACATGCGGAAGGACCTGTTCCGGGTCATGGAAAAGCTCCCGGTCCGTTTCTTCGACACCAGGACCCATGGCGAGGTGATGAACTTCTATACCAACGATATCGATACGATACGTCCGATGATCGCCAACGGTTTTCCGACACTGATCTCGACCCTGATTACGATCATCGGCTGTTTTACTTTCATGTTCTCTTTGAATATTCGGCTGACACTGGTCGTCCTGGTCATGTTGGGACTGATGATGATCATCACTTATATTCTGGCGAAAGGTTCCAGAAAGACTTTTGCCGGCCTGCAGAAACAGATCTCCAACATCAACGGCTATGCCCAGGAGATGTTCTCGGGACAGAAGGTCATCAAAGTATTCAATCATGAGAAAGAGACGATCAATGGCTTCCTGGAATTCAACGAGAAGCTCTATGAGTATTCTGTCAAGACCAATGCCTATGCCTCGATGCTGATGCCGATCAACGCCAATCTGGCTTATGTGACCTATGCGGTCGTTGCCGTACTTGGCGGCAAGATGTGCATTGAAGGATCTTTGAGGATCGGCGATCTGGCTTCTTTCCTGCTGTTTGTCCGACAGTTTGCCGGACCGATCTCCAACCTTTCCCAGCAGTTCAACGGCATCATGATGTCGCTGGCCGGAGCCGAAAGAGTCTTTGATCTGATGGATAGAGAGCCGGAACTGGATTACGGGATCATCGAACTGGTCAATGTCAGAGAGGATTGTGAAGAGCTGGTGGAGACCGATCACAAGACGGACCGCTGGGCCTGGAAGATCCCGATCGATCCTCCGCAGTACGTGGAACTCAAGGGAGACATCCGTCTGGACAACGTCACCTTCCGTTATGAAGAAAAGAAAGATATTCTGAAGAATATTTCCCTATATGCCAAGCCTGGGCAGAAGATTGCCTTTGTCGGTTCTACCGGAGCCGGAAAGACGACGATCACCAACTTGATCAACCGCTTCTACGACGTGGAAGATGGAGAAGGCATGATCACGTTTGACGGCATTCCGATCAAGGAGATCCGCAAAGACGATCTAAGAAGATCCGTAGGCATGGTCCTGCAGGATACCAATCTGTTCTCCGGTACGATCATGGACAATATCCGTTACGGCAGACTGGATGCTACGGATGAAGAATGTATCGCTGCTGCGGAAAGATGTAATGCATCCTCCTTTATCGAGAGACTGCCGCACGGCTATCAGACGATGCTGAGCGCGAACGGTTCGAATCTTTCACAGGGACAAAGGCAGCTGCTGAATATCGCCAGATGCGCGGTTGCCGATCCTCCGGTCATGGTTCTGGATGAAGCGACTTCTTCCATCGATACGCATACTGAGAAACTGATTGAAAAAGGCATGGACGAACTGATGAAGGGTAGAACGACCTTTGTCATCGCCCACAGGCTTTCTACCGTCCGAAATGCCAATGCAATCATGGTGCTGGAACACGGGCAGATCATCGAGAGAGGAAATCATGAAGAACTGCTGAAGCTGAAGGGCAGATATTATCAGTTGTATACCGGAAAGGCGGAACTTGACTGATGAAAAGAAAAATAGAAACGGAACTGGCTCCTGCAGCCATCGGGCCTTATTCGCAGGCAATCAGAACGGAGGAACTGGTTTTTGTATCGGGACAGCTGCCGGTCGAAAACGGCGTGATGCCGGAAGACATCACGGAACAGACGAAAGCTTCGCTGAACAACGTAAAGGCGATTCTGGAAGCTGCGGGCAGCGACTTGACAAAGGTCGTCAAGACGACGGTCTTTCTTCAGAACATGGGGGATTTCGCCCGGATGAATGAAGTTTATGCCTCCTTTTTTACGGAGCCATATCCGGCAAGAGCGTGTTTCCAGGTTGTGAAACTGCCGAAGGATGCAAAAGTCGAGATCGAAGCCATTGCCATAAAATAAAAAAGTTCTCTTGAAGAGAACTTTTTACATCAATGGCGCGAACAGACGTAGAATACTTAAGAAGAATTCTTTGATCGGTCCGTTTCTGGCTTCATTTAAAGATATCTCATGACCTTCGTTCATCATAGATTCCAGGTCATTCCGGATCTTTTTGATCTTTCGGCTGCCATAGAGATATGTGCCGTTTTCAAAATGCAGATACAGGCTGCGGTAATCGAGGTTGACGGTTCCTACCGTTGCGATCCTGCCATCGGCTTCAAAGACCTTGGCATGTACGAAACCGGGATCGTATTCGTAGATCCTGACACCTCCTTCGATCAACTGATAGTAGTAGGAACGGGTGATCATAAAGACCATTTTCTTATCCGGGATACCGGGAGTAATGATCCGTACATCTACGCCTCTTTTGGCTGCCAGGATCAAGGCGTTGATCATTTCGGTATCGATGATCAGATACGGTGTTGAAATATAACAGTGCTCTCTTGCCTGATTGAGGATGTTCAGATAGATGTTCTGGGCATAGACTTCATTGTCCAGAGGGGTTTCCGAATAAGGAGCGATATAGCCGTCCTCTTCTTCCTTGATCGCCAGACTGCGATAAGAAAGGAAAGTAAGATCTTCTTTTCTTAAGGCATTCCAGTGGCTAAGAAACATGACGGTATAGGACCAGACGGCTTCGCCTTTGATCCGGATCACATTGTCTTTCCATTTGCCGTATTTCCGGATCTCATTGATGTATTCGTCTGCCAGATTAATCCCTCCGGAAAAGGCAACCTTGCCGTCAATCACCATCAGTTTACGATGATCGCGGTGATTGATGATGATATTCAGGATCAAAGAGATCCGATTGAACGGGATGCATTTGATCCCCTTTTCTTCCAGGATCGCGGCATAAGAACCGGGCAGTACAAAGAACGATCCAAGATCATCGTACATCACCCTGACTTCTACACCCTGTTTCGCTTTTTCTTCCAGGATCTCCAGAATGGAATCCCACATCTTTCCATGTTCAATAATGAAATATTCCAGAAAAATAAACTTTTCGGCTTTTTTCAGTTCTTCCAGAATGATGGGAAAACCGTCTTCTCCCAAAGGGTAGTAATCGAAACCGGTATTCCGGTAGAAAGGATAACCGTCCGCCTGGGA
Organism: Erysipelotrichaceae bacterium; assembly: GCA_017432885.1. Taxonomy (GTDB): domain Bacteria; phylum Bacillota_I; class Bacilli_A; order Erysipelotrichales; family Erysipelotrichaceae; genus Colivicinus. Next base: position 47,558 of record JAFRIE010000016.1, read on the forward strand.
AATGTATTCAAACTGTCCATAGAAAGCCGGAGAACGTTTTTTGAGCTCTTCCATGATCTGCGGATCCTGGTGGTAGTAACGCATGGAATTCTGCGTCGTTTCCCGGATGGAACGGTAAGTTTTGGACAGGATCAGATCCGCACCCAGAAAGAGGTAGAGGATGGTTCCCGGAATCGGAAAAACGTTGATCAGAACGATCCAGAGGACATCGGAAGAGAGATGCCGCGAGTTTTTGATGATCATCAGGGTGATGATCACGCTCAAAAGATGCAGGATGGCTTCGATCCAGGCGATCTTGTCTTTTAGCCAGGTCGCTACCGTGAGATTGATAAAGAGCTGCAGGATGACTGCCAGAATGACGATCAGGATCCTGGCCAGGGTATCCTTGCGGTTATTTCTGCTGGATGTACTCATACTTTTATTCTACTATATCGTTGAGTCGCCATCCTTTAACTTTTTCAGCTTTTCATGGACGGATGAATTCAGGAATGAACAGGAATCGGAATAGAAAACAGTTCATGCTGATGTCTATTTTATGATATGGATTTGGTGTAAAATAAGAAAGGATATGGGAAAAGTGGCGCTGGTGCTGGAAGGCGGAGGCCTGAGAGGGATCTTTACCGCCGGAGTGACGGACTGTTTTATGGATCATGATCTGGATTTTGATTATGTCTGCGGTGTCAGTGCCGGTGCATGCAACACATTTGCCTTTGTCGGGAAGCAGAGAGGTTATCTCAGAAAGTGTCTGACACAGAAGAACCGATTCAAGTCTTTCTACGGTGTGCCGCAGATGATTGAATCCCGCCGATTTGTGGATCTGGATAAACTGTTTTATGAATATACGGAAGAGTTCGGTTTTGACTTCGAAAAATTCACGAAGGCTCCGGTCAAATGGGAAATGGTCGTATCCAATATCGAAACGGGAAAAGCCGAATATATGAGTTCAACGGATATCGAACAATGTAAGAAGATCGGCTGCGCATCCTGTGCGATCCCCGGTCTTGTCCCTCCGGTAGAGATCAACGGACAGCTGTATCTGGACGGCGGTATCTGCGATTCGATTCCGATCCTGCATACGCTGGAACAGGGCTATGACAAGACTGTCGTCATCCTGACGAGAAAGAAAGGCAATTATTCCCGTATCACGGAAGGACAGAAACTTATCTTTTCCAGACTCTTTGCGAAATATCCCAAATTCTACGATGCGATATGTAAGAGGAGCGAACTTTACAGAGAACAGGTTAAGATCTGTGAAGAACTGGAGAGGGAAGGAAAAGCGCTCATCATTCGACCGACGATGCAGGAGGTAAGCCGGCTGGAGTCGGATGAAGATGCGCTGTCGATGTCTTATTATCACGGCTTTACAAAAGCAAAAGAATTCCTGAATCAAATCAGGGAATTAAAAGAATAGAGAGGTAAACAAATGGTTAAGAAACAGACAAAGATCATTGCTACACTGGGACCGTCGTCGGACGACTACAATACGATCCTGAAAATGGCGCAGGCAGGTCTGAATATTGTAAGACTGAATTTCTCTCATGGCACGCATGAGGAACATTTAAAGAGAATAGAAACAGTCCGAAAAGTAGAAAAAGAAAATGCCGTCAATCTGGGAATCATGCTGGATACGAAGGGACCGGAAATCCGGCTGGGAACCTTTGTCAACGGCACGGAAACTTATCAGAAAGGCGAAATCGTAACGATTCAAAGAGAAGACATCGAGGGAACGCACGATCGATTTACGATCCAGTGCAAGGAACTTTTCGATGATATCAAGAAAGATGACTACATTCTGGTCAACGATGGAAAGCAGCGTCTGACGGTGCTGGAGAACGACGGCAATGAAATGAAGTGCAGAGTGGAAGTCAACGGCACGCTGGCTTCCCGGAAAGGATGCAACGTACCGGGTGTCAAGCTGTCCATGCCTTTTATTTCCTTGAAAGATGATGAAGATATCCGTTTCGGCTGTCAGCAGGATGTTGACTTTATCGCCGCGTCTTTTGTCAGAAGACCGGAAGATGTTATGGCGATCCGGAAGATCATCACCCAGATGGGAAAACCGAAGATCCAGATCATCGCCAAGATCGAGAATCAGGAAGGTTTCGATAATCTGGATGCGATCATCGATGCTTCCGATGGCGTCATGGTTGCCAGAGGAGATCTGGGCGTTGAAATTGAAACAGCTTATGTTCCGATTTACCAGAAGAAGATCATCGAAGCCGCCAACAAGAAAGGCAAGGCGGTCATTACCGCTACCCACATGCTGGATTCGATGACCTCCAATCCACGCTGTACCAGAGCCGAAGCTTCTGATGTTTCCAATGCCGTACTGGACGGTTCCGATGCCGTTATGCTTTCGGCAGAAACGGCTGCCGGTGAATATCCGGTAGAAGCTGTTGATACGATGGCAAAGATCGCCTATGCGACGGAACAGATCATTCCATACAGAGAGAATCTGGAGCACGCCAAGATGACCAACGACAAGACCATTCAGGATGCCATCGGTATTGCGATTGCCGATGCGACACTGACTCTGGATATCGCGGCTATCGTCGTATTCACCCAGGGAGGAACAACGGCAAGAAGGATTTCCAAGTACCGTCCTCCTGTACCGATCTTTGCGGTCACTTTCACCAAATCTACGCAGGGAAAGCTGGAACTTTACTGGGGCGTCAAGCCGATCCTTTCCTATGTCGAAAACAACATGACCAACGACGACGAACTGGCTTCCAGTGTCGTAAAATCCTACGGCATCAAACCGGGTTCGCAGATCATTCTTTCCGCCGGTTATCCGACCGGTGAAGGAAGTGCGAACTTCATGAAGATCATCACTGTCAAATAGTCATTTATGAACAAATACCGGATTGACTTTTCTCCGGTTTTCAGTAATAATATAAGAGGTTATCAAGAGATAACTTTTTATATACCTTAAGTAAGGAGGAATTATGAAAGAAAAGAAGAAAGTAATTCTTACCTGCAGCGTCTGTCTGTCCAGAAACTATACAACAGAAAAAGCCGGAAACAGTACCAGACGTATTGAATTAAAGAAGTATTGTCCGAAGTGCAATAAGCATACATTACACAAGGAGACAAAGTAGGAGGATCCGTATGAAGTGGTTTAATTTAAGTGCTATCTATAAAGAGATCTCTAAGATCCGTTGGCCGAAAAAAGGTGATCTGGCTTTGAATTCAGCTCAGGTAATCATTTTTACCGGTTTCTTTGTTCTGTTTTTTGCCTTATGTCTGGCAGTGATTTCTGCGCTGCTGAGAGCTCTGGGAGTGCTGTAAGATGACAGAACAGGCAAATAAAAAAGAATGGTACGTCGTGAATACCTATGCCGGACATGAAAACCGTGTCAAGGACAACCTGGAAAAACGACTGGAAACCATGGGCATTTCCGACAACCTGTTCCGGATCGTCGTGGCAGAAGAGACGCAGATCGAAGTAAAGAACGAGAAGTCCAAGGAAGTCGTCAAAAACATCTTCCCGGGTTATCTGTTTGTTGAGATGATCATGACGGATGAAGCCTGGTACGTTGTCCGTAATACACCGGGTGTTACCGGATTTATCGGTTCATCAGGCGGCGGCGCAAAACCGTTCCCGGTCAAGCAGGATGAGATTGAGAAGATCTTAAGAAGGATCGGTCAGTCGGACAAGAGCATCGAAGTCGACTTTACGGTCGGTGATTCCGTCAAGATCCTTTCCGGTCCGTTCTCGGGCATGGAAGGCAAGGTCGAATCCATGAACGACCAGACACAGGTCGCTACTGTTCTGATCATTCTGTTCGGTAGAGAAACGCCGACAGACATAAATTATGTAGATCTCGCGAAAGCGGAATTCTAAGAGGTGAAGGATGAAAGTATTATTATTGATCGTAGCTGTATTGCTGATATTGATTTCTCTGCTGCAGGGCGGCAAATCCGATGCACTGTCCGCATTTACCGGAAGCAGCGATCTGGGATTGTTCCAGAACGTCAAGGAACGCGGACCGGAAAAAGTCATTTCCTATGTGACACTTGGTCTGGGCATCCTCTTCTTTGCCCTGGTGATCATCATCAGAATTACAGAATAATAAGTAAAAATAGTGAAATGCAGATTTCACTATTTTAAACAGAAGACATGAAAGATATTGCGGTAAACAAAAGAGCGTACCACGACTACTTCATCGAAGACAAGTATGAAGCGGGCATGGCGCTGTTAGGAACGGAGATCAAATCGGTAAGGATGGGTAAGGTTTCCATGAAAGAGGCCTATATCTCTTTTTCTAATGGCGAAGCTTTTGTGAAAGACATGCATATCGCCCAGTACAAGGAAGCCACCTACAACAATCACGACGAGACCAGAGACAGGAAACTGCTTCTACATAAAAGGGAGATCGCCAGACTGGCATCCAAGGTCAAACTTCAGGGTTATACCTGTATCCCTTTGCGGATGTATTTCAGCAACGGCAAAGCAAAACTGGAGATCGCCCTGGCAAAAGGCAAGACTCTGTACGACAAACGCGAAAGCGATAAGAAAAGAAGTATGGAAAGACAGGCTTTTGCAGGTACCAGAAGGTAAAATCGTAATATAATAGAAGTGTATAAGGAGAATAGAATGGAAAAATTTATCGTTGAAATCAGTGCCCGTCATATTCATGTTACAGATGCACAGGTAGAAATACTGTTTGGTGAAGGTCATAAGCTGACTCCAAAGAAGAATCTGTCTCAGCCTGGCCAGTTTGCCTGTGAAGAAAAGCTGACGATCGTCGGTCCTAGAGGAGAACTGAAAGCTTCTATCCTCGGTCCTACCAGAAAGGCCGCACAGGTCGAACTCTCACTGACTGATGCCAGAACATTGGGCGTAGAAGCTCTGATCCGGGAATCCGGAGATATCGAAGGAACAAACGGCATCAAGCTGATCGGTCCTGCAGGTGAGATCGAACTGGAAAAGGGCGTTATTGCTGCCAAGAGACATATCCATATGACTCCTGCGGATGCGGAAGTTTACGGCGTAAACAATGGCGACATTGTCAACGTAAAAGTTGAAACGGAAAACAGAAGTCTGGTATTCGGCGATACGGTCGTCAGAGTCAGAGAGGACTTTGCGCTTGCCATGCATATCGATACCGATGAAGGCAACGCTGCCGGCATTAAGGGAAGCGCATTGGGCGAGATCGTTAAATAACGGATGTAAGCGGCACTGTGCCGCTTTTTTAAAGGAGCAGACATGTTATATACACTGGAAAACAAAACGGCTGTTCTTGCGGTAGATACCTTTGCCTGCGAGATTCACAGCTTTAGAAGAAAAGACAAAGACATCGAATATATGTGGAACGGAGATCCTGCCTACTGGTCGGGCAGAAATCCCGTCCTGTTCCCCCATGTCAGTTCGCCGAAAGACAAAGTCCTGAATTTCAAGGGAAAGGATCACAAGGTAAACAATCACGGCTTCTGCAGGAGAAGTGAATTCGAATTCGTGGAACAGACGGAAGATTCGCTGCTGTTTTGTCTTACGGACAGTGAAGAGACCTATGCGCAGTATCCCTATCATTTTGAACTGTCGGTAAAGTATACCCTGAAAGAGAATCGGGTCTTCATCAATTACCGGATTATCAACAAAGATGAGGAAGACATGTATTTCGGTTTCGGCCAGCATCCTGCTTTCAACTGTCCGCTTGTTCCCGAAAAGTCCTTCAGTGATTATTACATAGAATTTGAAAAGGAAGATGTTGAGGGAGGAAGACTGGATCTTTCCTACGAACTGTTCGAAAAGTATCCGACTTTCGTCGTCAGAGAACCGCAAAGCAGGACTTTTACCTTGAGTGACGGCACAAACAAGGTCGTTATGGAGATATCGGATCAATATAGGATCTTTGCCCTCTGGACACCGCATGCGCCGTTTATCTGTCTGGAACCTTGGGTCAATACTCTGGATGGGACCAAAGAGGGTGTTCCGTTTGAAGAAAGACCCGGAAACATCCGTCTTATTCCGGGAGAAGAATACCGGATCGCTTATAGCTTTGCGATCCTCTGACAGAACAGATAGACTATAATAGAATTGAAAAGAGGGATGAATAATATGATTAATTTAATTAAAGTCAAAGACTATGACGAAGCTTCCGATAAGGCTTTTGAAGTCATGAAGGAATTCTTGAAACCGGGCAAGGTTTTGGGTCTGGCAACCGGCTCGACACCTTTAGGCCTTTATGCAAGAATGGTTTTTGACCATGAAGAGAATGGAACATCCTACCAGGAGATCAAGTCTTTCAACCTGGATGAATATGTCGGTCTGCCTACCAGCCATCCGGAAAGCTACTACGCTTTCATGCACAGGAATCTCTTTGATCATATCGATATCAAAGAAAAGAATGCCCATGTTCCTTCGGGGCTGGGAGAAGATCTGGAAGGACAGGCAAAAGCCTATGATGCCCTGATCGATGCTTCCCCGGTCGATATTCAGCTTCTGGGTATCGGCTCCGACGGGCATATCGCCTTTAACGAACCGGGAACGCCGTTTGATTCCGGAACACATGTCACAGATCTGGCAGAATCCACGATCAAGGACAACTGCCGTTTCTTCGACAACGACATTACAAAAGTCCCTACCCAGGCCGTTACCCAGGGTATCGGAACGATCATGAAAGCCAAAAACATCCTGCTGATCGCTACCGGCGCAAACAAGGCGAAAGCCGTCAAGGACATGATCGAAGGACCGGTCGACGAAGCCTGTCCTGCATCGATCCTGCAGAGGCACGAGAGTGTAACAGTAATAGCCGACGAAGCTGCTGCATCTTTGTTGGAAGGATAGTCTGGGCATTTTACTTCCATTTCTGGAAAAGACAGAGATAATAGTAAGAGGAGGTGGAATATGAGAATTATCAATACAGAAGAATTCAATGAACTGATTAAGAGCGGTACTGTCCTGGTAGATTTCTTTGCGGAATGGTGCGGACCTTGCAAGATGCTGGGACCGGTTCTGGAAGAAGTATCGGCAGAGTACCCTGATATAGAGTTTGTTAAGGTGAATGTCGATGACAATATGGATCTGGCGGAAAGCTACGGCATTATGTCGATCCCTACGGTCTATCTGTTCAAGGATGGGGCGGTTGCTGCCAAGATGAACGGATACCGCGACAAAGGCGGCGTCAAAGCCTTCATCGAGACTTTACAGTAAGAGAAGTTCAATGATTGAAAAAAGGCCTGGAAAGGGCCTTTTTCTTTTTCTTCCTGAAATAATGATAAAACCTGTAAAAAATAACTTATAATATATTTATTTGGAGGACCTGACTATGGAAAAACTGATTGAATTTAGAAATATTGTAAAGAGTTTCGATGGTCAAACGGTATTGAAGGGTATCAATCTGGATATCTATGAGAATGAATTTGTTACTTTACTGGGACCATCAGGCTGCGGCAAGACGACCCTGCTGAGGATCCTGGGCGGATTTCTAGATCAGGATGAAGGCTCGGTTATTTTTAACGGGGAAGAGATTTCGGACGTACCTGCCTATCAGCGTCCTATCAATACGGTCTTCCAGAAGTATGCTTTATTCCCTCATTTAAACGTCTATGAGAACGTCGCTTTCGGTTTAAGGATCAAGAAAATGTCTAACGACCTGATCGAACCGAAGGTCAATCGAATGCTGGAACTGGTCGGTCTGGATGGCTATCAGAAAAGAGATGTTACCCAGCTTTCCGGCGGACAGCAGCAGCGTGTCGCCATTGCCAGAGCTCTGGTCAACGAACCGGATGTGCTTCTGCTGGATGAACCGCTGAGTGCTCTGGATGCCAAACTGCGTAAGGAAATGCAGCAGGAACTGAAACGCATTCAGGAAGAAGTCGGTATTACCTTTATCTTTGTTACCCACGATCAGGAAGAAGCTCTGACGATGTCCGACAAGATCGTCGTTATGAAAGACGGAAATATCGAACAGATCGGTACGCCTACGGAAATATACAACGAACCGGTAAATCGTTATGTCGCAAACTTCATTGGTCAGTCCAATATCGTCGACGGTATCATGAAGAAAGACTATCTGGTCAACTTCGATGACAAGGATTTCCCTTGTGTCGACCACGATTTCAAGCCGAAAGAGCCAGTCGATGTCGTCATCAGACCGGAGGATATTCACCTTGGCAAGAAGGGCAAGGGACAGATGAACGGTCAGGTTCTTTCTGTACTGTTCAAGGGTGTTCACTATGAGGTCATCGTCGAGACAAAACGCGGTGCCGCCAAGACGATCAAGCTGCATGTCATGGGCAACGAGGATGTCTACAACGAGGCAGCCAACGAAAAGATGAGTGCTGCCGACTTTACGATGGATATTGAAGACGTCGCTTCTCTGACAGACCAGGAACTGATCCTGCGTGCCAACGCCCAGGCCTGGAAGGCTGATACGGAAGATGAGATTTCGATCACCCATGTCGCCCACAGCATTAAGGCGGAACCCGGCAAATATCCGGTAATCTTTAAGACGGATGCCGGTACGAGTGTCAATGCGGATGTCAACGTTGTTCAGCCGAAGGTTATTGAAGACAAGGACGAAAAGATCGGGATTCAGGCCTTCGATGTATACAAGACGATCGATGAGATCCAGGAATCCATGGCGATTTCCGTCGACCTGAAAAACTGGGCCGATGCCTATGCCTGGGATCTGGAAACGGAGAACGAAGTCGAGATCGATGATGTCCGTTTTGATTTCGATCCGATGGAGATCAAGGAAGGAAACTACGACGTAACCTTCGTTACCGAAGGACGTACTTATAAAGTTCATACCACTGAAGTCCAGGAAGAAGGGGATATTGTTTCTCTGAGTATTGATCCGGAAGACATTCATGTAATGGAAAAGAGTATCGGCAATGAAGAGCTTTAAGAGACTGGTATACCCGTATCTGGGTTGGGCCGGCGCACTGATCGTGCTGCCGATGCTGATCATCGTATTCTACGCTTTCTCCATGCAGGGAAACGATGTGATCCCGGTAAAACTGACGCTGCAGAACTTTGTCCGTTTCTTTTCCGACCCGATCTTTATTGAAGTACTGTGGCGTAGCGTCAGGCTCGCCGTGATCACGACGATCATCTGTATCCTGCTGGGTTATCCTGCAGCCTACTTTATTGCCAAACTGTCCCCGGACAACCAGTCGGTTATGGTCCTGCTGGTTACGCTCCCGCAGCTGATCAACATGCTTGTCAGGACCTATGCCTGGAGAGGACTGCTGCTGAATCTGCCATTTTCTCCGGCCGTCAAGGTCTATATCGGCATGGTCTACAACTTCCTGCCATACATGATCCTGCAGATCTATACTTCCTTATCCAAGATGGATCCGTCTCTGATCCCGGCGGCATACGATCTGGGCTGCGATGAAAAGACGGCCTTTCTGAAAGTAACGCTTCCATTAAGCATTCCGGGCATCATCTCGGGTATTACCCTGGTGTTCCTGCCTGCCGTTTCCAGCTTCTTTATACCAAAACTGCTGGGCGGCGGATCCTATGTCCTGATCGGTAATCTGATCGAAAACTATTTCGTTACGACAGGCGACTGGAACTTCGGTTCTGCGGTTTCGCTGCTGATGGCGGTCGTGATCCTGATTTCCATGTACTTTACCAGGAAATTCGATTATGACGAGGAGGAAAGATAATGAAAAAGAAACTGAATGTTCAAAGCATTTATCTGATCCTGATCATGGCGTTCTTCTACCTGCCTATCGTCTATGTCATTTTCTTCTCTTTCAATGAGTCCCGTTCGCTGACGAACTTCACTGGATTCTCATTGCAGTGGTACGAGAAGATGTTCAAGACCAGAGCGATGATGGAATCGGTCTACTACTCGACGCTGATTGCCGTGATCGCCACGATCGTATCGACGATCGTCGGCACCATTGTTGCGATCGGTCTAAGCAAGTCTTCCCGTCTGATCAAACAAATCGTGACCCAGGTCAATAATCTGCCGATGCTCAATCCGGATATCGTTACCGCGATCGGACTGATGCTGCTGTTCTCGACGTTCAATATTCCGACCGGTTTCGGTACGCTGCTGCTGGCGCATATCATCTTCTGCATACCGTATGTGATCCTGTCGGTTATGCCGAAGCTGAGACAGCTGGACGAGAACTTAGCGGAGGCGGCACTGGATCTTGGCTGTACGCCGTTTCAGGCTTTGTACAAGGTCATCATTCCGCAGATCAAAGAAGGCATCGTTTCCGGCGCGCTGGTCGCATTCACGATGTCCTTCGATGATTTCGTCATTTCCTATTTTACGACCGGTCCGGGCATCAACAATATTTCCACTTATGTTTACGCTACAACCAAGAGGATCAATCCGAGCGTCAATGCGCTTTCGACATTGATTGTTCTGGTGATTACGATTATACTGATTATTACTAATGTAGTTCCTATGATCAAAACAAGGAGGATTAAGAATGAAAAAGCTGCTTAGTTTACTGATGGTGCTGCTTCTGCTTGCCGCCTGCGGTTCCAAGGGCGGAGAAGAAAAAGGCGAGCTTTACGTATTTCTCCCGGGAGAGTACATTTCCGATGACGTGATCAATGATTTTGAAGATGAAACAGGCATCAAGGTCTACATCACGACTTTTGATTCGAATGAAATGATGTATACGAAACTGTTGGGCGGGACCGTCTACGATATCATTATTCCAAGCGACTACATGATCGAAAGACTGATCTCCGAAGGAATGGTACAGAAACTGGACAAGTCCAGACTGAGCAACCTGGATTCCATTTACGATCAGGTTCTGCACATGGATTTCGATCCGAACAACGACTATTCCGTTCCTTACTTCTGGGGCAACGTCGGCATCTGCTACGACAAGACATTGGTCGATCCGGCCGATGTCGAGAGCCAGGGCTGGAATGTATTAAGAAACACCAAGTACAAAGGCATGATCTACATGTACGATTCGATCCGCGACGCCTTCATGATGGCTGAAAAATCTCTTGGCTATTCCATGAATACGGATGACGAGGAAGAACTTCAGAAAGCCTATGAATGGCTGGTTGACATTGCCGTCAACATGGATCCTGCCTATGTTACGGATGAGGCGATCGACGGTCTGGCCAATGGCGAAAAGGCCATGGGCATGATGTATTCCGGCGATGCGGCTCTGATCTATACGGACAACGAGGATATCGCTTTCTGGGCTCCGACCGAAGGCACGAACTATTTCGTCGATGCGATGGTTATCCACAAGGATGCCAAGAACGTGGATGCGGCCTACAAGTTCATGGATTACATTACCGGCTATGATGCCGCTTATGAGAACTCCGTCTTTGTCGGCTACAGTTCCGTCAACAAGGACGTTCTGGCTGACCTGACGGCAGCCGGCGGCGATTTCGAAGGCAACGATGCCTACATTCCGCGCGACAAGAACGCCAACGACGAAGTGTTCCACAGCAACGAAGCCGTTCTGAAGACGATTTCCGAACTCTGGGTCAACGTCAAGAACACACACTGATGCGTCTTGTCATTCAGAAAGTATCACAGGCAAGCTGTACCGTTAACAACCATATAACCGGAAAGATCAATACCGGTTATATGGTTTTAGTCGGTTTTGGACTGAGGGACGATGAGTCCGTCGTAGAGAAGATGGCTGAAAAGATGAGCAAACTCAGGATCTTCGAAGATGAGAACGGCAAGATCAACCGGTCGATCTATGACGTGGAGGGAAAAGTACTGTCCATCTCGCAGTTCACCCTGTATGCCGATTGCCGGAAAGGGAACCGTCCGAGTTTTACGGATGCCCTGGGCGGTGAAAGAGCCGTACATCTGTACCGGTATTTCAATGAATGTCTCAGAAAACTGGATCTGGAAGTGGAAGAAGGCGTCTTTGGCGCAGAAATGAAAATCGAACTGTGCAATGAAGGGCCGGTAACGATCGTTCTGGATAGCGAGGTATTATGGTAGAAGGTTATGCGTTAAACGATATCGTTCAGATGAAGAAGGATCATCCCTGCAGGAAATCGCACTACTGGAAAATCGTCCGGATGGGCGTCGACATCAAGATCAAGTGCGAGGGATGCGGCGCCATCGTGATGATGGAGAGACCCGAATTTGAACGGAAATGCAAGAAGATCATAGAAAAGGCGGAGAGGGTCGATGATTAAGGCGATCCTTTTTGATTTTGACGGTACGCTGTCAAACCGGCAGATGAACGCCTATCTGATGTACAGGGACTTTCTGAAATCTTATTTTCCTGATCTGAACGAGATCGAGTTTGAAGCCGTGCTGCAGGATATGCTGACATACGACTGCAACGGCATCATGGATATGCATCTTCGACTGATCCCTTTCCGAAACAAGTACAGAGATCTGCTTCCGGATGATCTGGAAGAGAAACTGACGGAATTCAGCCTGAAGAACATGTACCGTTTTACCGTCCTGAAAGATGAGACCATCGAAGTGCTGGAAAAGCTGAAAGGAAAGTATAAACTCGGCATTCTTTCCAACGGGAACCCCTTCTCCCAGCACCATAAGATCAGCCAGGTCAAAATCGAGGACTACTTCGATACGATCCTTGTATCGGGAGATCTGGGTATCCATAAACCGGATGTGAAGATCTTCGAATACGCCGCAGAACAGCTCGGAGTACGCTGCGAGGAATGTCTGATGGTCGGCGATGTCTTTTCCAGCGATATCCTTGGTGCGATCAAGGCAGGCATGCTTCCGGTATGGATTCTGGAAGATACCGAGAGACCGGCTCTTGATTACCACGGCTACCGCATCGAGAAACTGGATCAGCTGTTTGAAATACTGGAGAAAGAAGATGAAAAAGCTTAGCATATTGATTTCAAACGATGACGGGATCGATTCGGCCGGATTAAAAGCTCTGGTCGATGTTTTTTCGAAAGACGCAGACGTTTATGTCATAGCGCCGGAAGGAGAAAGAAGCTCCAATTCCCATCATCTGAATTTCAGGGGAAAACTGAGGATCGAAGAAAGAAAGATTCCCGGAACCGTAAAGGCCTATGTTCTCTGGGGAACGCCGGCGGACTGTATCCATACAGGGCTGTGCTTCCTATTTAAGAACAGGATCGACCTGGTCGTCAGCGGGATCAACAGAGGACTGAACGTCTCTTCGGACATCATGTATTCCGGCACGGATGCGGCAGCCAGGGAGGCTTATCTGCAGGGTGTTCCATCCGTTGCAGTCAGTCTGTACAGGAGCGATGATCCCGACTACCGAACGGCTGCGGAATACGGGAAAAGACTGGCTTATCGGTATTATGAAAGCGGCAGAAGGGATTTCTTCCTGAACATCAACGTTCCGGATCGGAAAGAAGAAGAAATCAAAGGAATCCTGATCTGTGACAGACAGACAAAGATCCACTACCGGGACGAATACAGTCTAATCGAGGAAGACGGAACGGAATACATCAACATCTCCAGCAAGGACATGTGGACCGAAGCCGATCCTTCGGATCTCAGGATCGATTACTGTGCCGTCATGGCTGGCTATGTCAGCGTATCTCCTCTAGGAAACCGGCACATTCTTCCGGAATGTGCAGAAGATTTGAAAGAGATCCTAAAATAGCGTTTTTATCTTGAAAAACAAGAAGAAATAAGGTAATATATTAAGGCATCGATATACCATAGACAGTAACGGCGCTATCGCTTAATCATGTTACCGAGGTTAATCTGAAGATGATTTTTAACCTGTGTCTATGGGCACAGGTTTTATTTTATGTGTATATGGGTGTTAGAAAGAGGAACTATGAATCAAGCTGTATTAAGTAACAAACAGGCTGTTGTCAAGGAGATCGTCGACAAGATCAAGGATTCCGATTCGACAGTCGTTTGCGAGTATCGCGGACTTAGTGTTGCTGAAGTGACAGAACTGAGACGTAGCTTAAGAGCGGAAGGCATAGATTTCAAGGTCTACAAGAACACGATGTTCGAGAGAGCATGTGACGAGAGCGGCTTTGAAGATCTGAAAGACGCCCTGAGCGGACCTAACGCCTTTGCATTCTCGAAAGATGCGACTGCACCGGCAAGAGTTCTGGCCAAGTTTGCGAAAAAGCACAAAGCTCTGGTACTTAAGAAAGGCATCGTCGAAGGTAAGGTCGTTGATGAAGCTACAGTCAAAGAACTGTCTGCTCTGCCAAACCGTGACGGTATGCTGTCTATGTTACTGAGCTGTCTGCAGTCACCGTTAAGTTCATTTGCCAGAGCCGTCAAGGCCGTAGCAGATGCGAAAGGTGAAGCCCCTGCCGCCAAGGCAGAAGAAGCAGCCCCTGCCGTTGAAGCAGAAGCTGCAGCGTAATGTGAAAAGAAAAGAAGGAGAAAAAATTAATTATGGCAAAATTATCACATGAAGATATTCTGGCTTATTTGGAAGAAGCCAGCATCCTGGAATTAAATGATTTAGTTAAGGCTATCGAAGAGAAATTCGGCGTTACTGCTGCTGCTCCGGTTGCTGTTGCTGCTGCACCTGTAGAAGAAGCACCTCAGGGTCCTACTTCCGTATCCGTTATTTTAACGAACTTCGGTGAAGCTAAGACTGCCGTTATCAAGGTCGTCAAGACGATTACCGGTTTAGGTCTGGTTGAAGCTAAGGGTCTGGTTGACAAGTGCCCAAGCCCAATCAAGGAAAACATCTCTCCGGAAGAAGCCGAAGAAATCAAGAAGCAATTAGTTGAAGCAGGAGCTACTGTCGATATCAAATAATTGATGAACCATTATTATACGGATAATAAGGATCTGTCATCCGAAAGGAAAGAGTTTACTTATTATTTCGATAATGAGGTTTTTCGTTTCACTACCGATCACGGCGTTTTTTCGAAAGACAACGTCGATTTCGGAAGTTATATCTTACTTAGAACTGTTTATCAAAGGGATCTGGGAAACAGTCTGCTTGACCTCGGTTCAGGTTACGGTCCGATCGGGATCGTTCTGAAACGTTTTCATCCGCAGCTGCAGGTGGAGATGGTCGATGTCAATTCCAGAGCTGTTGAACTGGCGATCCTGAATAACAGAAACAATCATACAGAAGATATTAAAGTGCATTTATGCGAGGATATTCTACGACTGGATCATAAGTTCGATACGATCGTTTTAAACCCGCCGATCCGGGCAGGAAAAAAGGTCATCTATGAACTCTATGAAAAAGCCCGAGAGATGCTGAATGAGAAAGGTCATCTCTATATCGTGATCCGCAAGGCTCAGGGGGCGATGTCTTCCATAAAGAAACTTGAAACAGTATATGAAAACGTCGAGGTTATCGGAAAAGACAAGGGTTACCTGGTCATCGACAGCCGAAGATGATTTTCTAAGCAATTATTTGAAAGGACGGCGCTAATGAAAGAAAAATACAAGATTGTAAATTCGGGTAAACATTCTACTCGCCGTGACTACTCGAAGGTTAGCGGTAATCTGGAACTGCCTAACTTAGTAGAGGTACAGACCGATTCCTTTAACTGGTTTAAAAAGTATGGAATCAAAGAAGTATTTGATGACATTTACCCGATTCAGAACTACGGCGGAAATATCCGCCTGAAGCTGATCGATTATGAATTCGGTGAACCGAAGTATGATGTTGCCGAAACGAAATTCCGTGAAGAGGATTATCGTGCGCCATTAAAAGCCAACATGGAGTTGGAAATCATTGATGAAGATACCGGTGAGGTGATCACCAGAAGAGAAGAAGTCTTTTTAGGCGACTTCCCGATGATGACCCCGACAGGAACATTTATCATCAATGGTGCGGAGCGTGTCATTGTCTCCCAGATCGTCCGGTCTCCGGGTGCCTATTTTGACAGCCAGTCCGACGACAAGACGGGCAGAGACACATTCTCCGGCGAACTGATCCCATCCCGCGGAACCTGGCTGGAATTCCTGACGGATGACAAGAAGAACGCCCTGGGCAGACTGATGAACATGTCGGTCGACAGAAAGCGTAAGATCTTGTCTACGATCTTATTGAAATGTATCGGTTTCTCGCTGAACCTGGAAAAGGGCGAGGACGGTTTTGATATTGACCGTGTCAAGACGTTCCTGAAGGCAATGGATCTTCCGGTTTACGAAGATCTGATCAATCAGAATGAAGACCGTGAATTCCTGAATATCTATGAAGCGATCTATACGTCTTTCCTGGGTGCCTATGAAGAAATCACCAATACGCTTCAGGCTGACAAGACCAAGACGATGGATGCGGCTTTGCTGGAAATGCATAAGAACCAGAAACAGGATGAAGTTCCTACGGTTGAAGGCGCTGCCAACCTGATGAATGCCAAGTTCTTCGATCAGAAGAAATACGATCTGACTCCTGCAGGCAGATACAAGCTGGGAAAGAAACTGAGTGTGATCGACCGTATCGAGCACCATGTCCTGGCGGAAGACCTGTACAAGGCGGACGGTTCCATCCTTTACAAGAAGGGTACCCTGATCGAGAAGGCGGAACGTAAGGTATTAAGAGAATATCTGGTCAAGGGAAGCCATGTCGAGGCGTTCCCGTTCAGGCATATCTTCTCGCATCCGACGATCGTCGAAGTTCCTACAGAAAACAAGCTGGCCCTGAAGGGCAGGATCCTTGCCAATGACATCGATCTTGCGGACAGGACCTACTTCATGGGAACCGTACTGACGCTTGCCGATGTGGAAAAGATCGCCAAAGAAATCAAGACGGTAAGAATCTATTCCGGCATCACCGCCAGAGAAGTGAAACTTACTGCGAAAAACTACAATGCCGTCATGGATTACGGACAGAGACTCTTTGTCTTAGGACGTCTGACCGATGAAAACGGTGAAGATGTCAAGGTTGAAGAGGAACAGGCAATGCCTTACTATCTGCCGGATCATGACAGCTACATGCTGATGTCAGACAAAGAAGACGCAATCAGGGAGAGAGTCGCCAACGGCGAAAAGATCTCCGCATGGCTGGTAGGTACGGCCTGCCAGGTCGTCAACATCAGACATCCGGAAGATGAAAACAACATCATCCGGCTGATCGGCATCGATCCGCTGAACGACAAGAAGTGCATCACGATGTCCGACATGCTGGCATTCTACAACTACATGTTTACCCTGCTGGATTCCGTAGGTACGACCGATGACATCGATATGTTGGGGAACCGTAGGATCAGAACGGTAGGCGAACTGATTCAGAACCAGTTCCGTATCGGTCTGTCCAGAATGGAAAAGGCAGTCAAGGAAAAGATGTCCATCACGGAAATTGAAAACGCGACGCCGAAGACGCTGACAAACAACCGTCCGCTGTCCGGTGCGATCCGGGAGTTCTTCTCCTCCTCGCAGCTGTCCCAGTTCATGGATCAGCAGAATCCGCTGGCGGAACTGACGAACAAGCGTCGTATCTCTGCTCTTGGACCGGGCGGTCTGACCAGAGAAAGAGCCGGCTTTGAAGTCCGTGACGTACACAACTCGCACTATGGAAGGATCTGTCCGATCGAGACCCCGGAAGGTCAGAACATCGGTCTGATCTCTTATCTGACGACCTATGCCAAGACCAACGAGTACGGTTTCATCCAGACACCGTACCGCAAGGTTGAAAAGGATGGCAAGGTCACGGATGACTACATTTATCTTTCCGCGGATGATGAAAACGACTACATCATTGCCCAGGCGAACGAAGTCATCGACGGCAGACTGGTGAACGATCAGGTCGTTGCCAGAAAAGCCGGTGAAACGATCCTGGCAAGAAGAGAAGATGTCGAACTGGCGGACGTATCGCCGAAGCAGATTGTTTCGGTTGCGGCAGCCTGTATCCCGTTCCTGGAGAACGACGACGCCTCCCGTGCCCTGATGGGTGCAAACATGCAGAGACAGGCGGTTCCTCTGTTAAGACCGCATGCTCCGTATGTCGGCACAGGCATCGAAGCCAAGATCGCCAAAGACTCCGGAACAGGTCTGATCTGTCATGATGAAGGTACGGTTACTTTTGTCGATGCGGACAGGATCATCGTCACTTCGAAAGACGGCACGGATCACGAATACAGACTTGCGAAGTTTGAGCGTTCCAATGCCGGAACATGTATCAACCACCGTCCGATTGTCACCAACGGCGATCAGGTCAAGGACGGCGATATTATTGCCGACGGTCCTTCGATGGACGACGGCGAACTGGCTTTAGGTCAGAATGTCACGATCGCTTTCATGACATGGCATGGCTACAACTACGAGGATGCCATCATCATGTCGGAAAGAATGGTGAAAGATGACGTCTATACCTCTATCCACATCGATGAATATTCGATCGAGAAGAGAAAGACGAAACTTGGTGAAGAAGAGATTACCAGAGATATCCCGAACGTTCAGGAAGGCGCCTGCCGTAACCTGGATTCCAGAGGTATCGTCATGGTCGGTGCTGAGGTCAAGGAAGGAGATATCCTTGTCGGTAAGGTAACGCCAAAAGGTCAGTCGGATGCTTCACCGGAAGAAAAACTGTTATTGGCGATCTTCGGTGAGAAATCACACGAAGTGAGAGACAATTCTCTGCGCGTTCCGCATGGTGGTGCCGGTATCGTTCAGTCCATCCGCGTCTTTAAGAGATCGGAAGGCTACGAACTGGGTCCGGGCGTTACGGAAGTCATCAAAGTCTATGTCGTTCAGAAACGTAAGATTTCGGAAGGCGACAAGATGGCCGGAAGACACGGCAACAAGGGTGTCATTTCCAAGATCCTGCCGGTCGAAGACATGCCGTTCATGCCGGATGGAACACCGGTCGATATCATGCTGAATCCATTCGGTGTACCTTCACGTATGAACATCGGACAGGTTCTGGAGATCCACTTAGGTATGGCTGCCAAGGCCTTAAGCGAAAAGACGGGCAAACCGGTCAAGTTCGCTACTCCGGTATTCGACGGAATCACCAACGAAGAACTGACAGAGATCATGCAGGAAGCGCAGACTTCCATGGATGGCAAGCTTACGTTGAGAGACGGCAAGACAGGTGAACCTTACGATGAAAGGATCGCTGTCGGTGTCATGTACATGATCAAGCTGGCACACATGGTTGACGATAAACTGCATGCACGTGCTACCGGTCCATATTCTCTGGTTACGCAGCAGCCTCTTGGCGGTAAAGCTCAGAACGGCGGCCAGCGATTCGGTGAAATGGAAGTGTGGGCACTGGAAGCTTACGGTGCTTCGCATACGCTGGAAGAGATCCTGACGGTCAAGTCGGATGATATCAACGGGCGTACGAAGACCTACGATGCGATCATTAAAGGCAAGAAGATCCCTGAACCGGGTATTCCGGAATCCTTTAATGTCCTGAAGAACGAATTGCAGGCTTTGGCTGTCGATATCAGAATGCTGGATGCGGACGGAAACGAAGTCAGTATCTCCAGAAACGATGATGACGACCGCGATGTCGAGAAGGCAAGAGATGCGAAGATCGTCGACGATACGACAGGTCTGAACATCAGAGACAGCATCGATGACGAGGAAGTTCCGGAAGCGGTTATGGGATTATACAGCGATGAGGAGGACATGTAGACATGGCAAAGAACAACTTTGAAGCTATTAAAGTCGGACTGGCGTCTCCGGAAAGAATCCTGGAATGGTCTCATGGCGAAGTAACAAAACCGGAAACGATCAACTACCGTTCTCAGAAACCGGAACGTGACGGTCTGTTCTGCGAGAGGATCTTCGGTCCTACCAAGGACTGGGAATGCTACTGCGGAAAGTATAAGAAAGTCCGTTACAAGGGTGTTGTCTGTGACCGATGCGGTGTTGAAATCACCAAGTCTTCCGTCAGAAGAGAGCGTATGGGCCATATCGCCCTTGCGGCTCCGGTCGCACATATCTGGTATCTGAAGGGCATTCCTTCCAGAATGGGTCTGGTATTGAATGTATCTCCGAAGATCCTGGAAGAAGTCGTATATTTCGTAACCTGGATCGTTACCGATCCCGGTACTACCGATCTAGAATACAAGCAGCCGCTGTCAGAGCTGGAAGTCAGAAACTATGAAGCTCTTTACGGCAAGGAAGCTTTCAAGGCCCAGACGGGTGCGGAAGCGATCAAGACGCTGCTGGAACAGGTCGATGTCATAAAAGAGAAGCAGATGATCGTCAAGGAGCTGGAAAAGGCTCAGGGCGACAAGCGCAAGAAGCTGATCAAGAGACTGGAAACGATCAACGCTTTCGTTGAATCGGACAATAAGCCTGAATGGATGGTCCTGACTGTCCTTCCGGTCATTCCGCCAGATCTGAGACCTATGCTTCAGCTGGATGGCGGCAGATTTGCCACATCCGATCTGAATGATCTTTATCGAAGAGTTATAACCCGTAACAATCGTTTAAAGAAACTGCTGGAGATCGGTACACCTAGTATCATCGTGCAGAATGAAAAGCGTATGTTACAGGAAGCTGTAGATGCGCTGATTGATAACGGCAGAAGAGGCAATCCGGTTAAGGGTTCTGCCAACAGGCCGTTAAAATCTCTCTCTCATTCCTTAAAAGGAAAGCAGGGACGTTTCAGACAGAATCTTTTAGGAAAGCGTGTTGACTTCTCCGGACGTTCCGTTATTGCGGTCGGACCGGATCTGAAGATGTATCAGTGCGGTATTCCTAGAGAAATGGCAATACAACTGTATAAGCCGTTTGTGATCAATGAACTGGTCAATCAGAAGATCGCCCAGTCTTCCAAGTTTGCCGAGAAGATGATCGACAAGTCCGATCCACAGATCTGGGACGTACTGGAAGAGATCATGAACAATCATCCGGTATTCCTGAACCGTGCACCGACACTGCACAGATTAGGTATTCAGGCTTTCATGCCGAAACTGGTAGAAGGTCGTGCGATTCGTCTGCATCCGCTGGTATGTACGGCATTCAATGCCGACTTCGACGGAGACCAGATGGCCGTTCACCTTCCGTTATCGGAGAAGGCAAGAGCCGAAGCCGAAATCCTGATGATGGCTTCCAACAACATTCTTGGTCCTAAGGATGGAAAACCGATCGTTACACCTTCGCAGGACATGGTCCTTGGTAACTTCTATCTGAATATGGAAGAGACTGCGGAAGAGTTCTATGAAAAGGCTGATCTGATCGAATCGCTGGGTGACAAGGAAACGGCTGCCATGTGGCGGAAATTCGGTGACAATGAAGGTCATGTGTACAAGGATTTCAACGAAGCTCTGATGGCTTATCAGAACAAGGAAGTTCACCTGCATACCCGTGTCGCCCTGCCTGCCGCAGCGCTGCATAAAACCTGCTTCAGTGAGGAACAGAATCAGAAGTATCTGATCACGACGATCGGAAAACTGATCTTTAACGACAAGTTCCCAAGTGACTTCCCTTATATCAACGATGTTGAGGGAGATTCTTTGAAGAGAACGCCTGATAGATGTTTTGTAGATTTTGGAACGGATATCAGGAAACACATCAAGAATCAGAAAGTCGCTCCGGAATTCAACAAAAAGAATCTTTCTAAGGTCATTGCGGAAGTCTTCGCAAGATACAAGACGGAAGGTTCTTCCGAAGTACTTGATGCGATCAAGGATCTGGGCTTTGAGTATTCTACCGTTGCCGGTATGACCATCTCTTTGTCCGATATCAATGTCGCACCACACAAGCAGCACTTCGTTGAAGAAGCGAAAGCGAAAGCCGATGTACTGCAGAATCTCTTAAGGAGAGGTCAGCTGACCCTTCCTGAATGGGAAAAGCACTTCTCTAAACTGTGGGCAGATACGACCAATGCCATCGGTGACGATGTCATGAACAACCTGCCTCGTAAGTCTCCTATCAATATGTCTTCGGTATCCGGAGCCCGTGGTAACAAGTCCAACTTTACCCAGCTGGCCGGCATGCGTGGACTGATGGGAAGACCTACCCAGTCCAAGTCGAAGAAGGAATATCAGCCTTCGATCATCGAGGTCCCGATTTATTCTTCCTTCCGTGAAGGACTGAACGTATCCGAATTCTTTATTTCCACCCATGGTGTCCGTAAGGGTCTTACCGATACAGCCTTAAAGACAGCCGAATCCGGCTATCTGACCAGAAGACTGGTCGATGTCGCCCAGGATGTCATGATCATGGAAGAAGACTGTCATACCGACCAGAGTTACTATGTAGAAGATATCGTTGATATGAAAGATAATTCGATCATCGAGAAGTTCTACGACCGTATCGTTGGCCGTTATGCCAAGGAACAGCTGGCGGATCCGGAAACAGGTGAGATCATCGTCGAGGAAGATTCCTTTATCGATGAAGCCGTTGCCGATAAGATCATCAAAGCCGGTTATAAGGGCATGCATATCCGCAACTCCTTCACCTGCAAGTGTAAGGATGGTATCTGCCGTAAGTGCTACGGACGTAACATGGCGACAGGCAAGCTGGTTGAATCCGGTGAAGCCGTAGGTATTATGGCTGCACAGTCGATCGGTGAACCTGGTACACAGCTGACAATGCGTACCTTCCACTCCGGCGGTGTTGCGAATGCCGATGACGATATCACGCAGGGTCTGCCGCGTGTTGAAGAACTGTTCGAAGCGCGCTGTCCGAAACATCCTGCTCTGCTGGCGAAGATTGCCGGTGAGATCACCAAGATTGAAGAAATGGAAGATCACTCTTATGTCGTAGAAATTTCTAGCGAAAAGGAAACGATCGCCCATCGGACAGGCATCTCTCAGACGATCCGGGAATGGCTGAAGGTTGGTGAACAGGTCAGAGCCGGTGCGAAACTGACAGAAGGCAACGTCGACCCGAAGGAGCTGTTAAGCATTGCCGGTGTGCAGGCTGTACAGCAGTATATCCTGAAGGAAGTCAAGAAGGTCTATGCCGCTACAGGTATCGACATTTCCGACAAGCACGTTGAAGTCATCATCAAGCAGATGCTGAAGAAGGTCATCATCATTGAACCGGGAGACTCCGAGATGTCTGCAGGTCAGACCATCTCCTTAAAGAGATTGACCGATATCAACAACGACCTGCTGATCAACGGCAAGATTCCAGCCAAGTTCGGACCGCTGCTTCTGGGTATTTCCAAGTCTTCTGTCGAGACGGATTCCTTCCTGTCGGCTGCATCCTTCCAGGAAACCACAAAGGTCCTCACGGATGCTGCTGTCAATGGCAAGACCGACCATCTGTTCGGTATTAAGGAAAATGTCATTATCGGTAAACTGATTCCTGCGGGAACAGGTTCGAAATTTGACAGAGATACGACCAGACAGATCGAGGAAAGAGCTCTTGAACTGGATGAGATCCGGGAAGAGAAACTGCTCGCATCCCAGGACGATCCGGAACTTCCAAGCGAGATCCTAGGTGAAAACAGCGAAGATCTCGTAAACGAGGAAGAAACGGCAGAAGTTCTTGAGGAACTAACTGATTAGTTTATAAGATCCGTTATGTTGCATAACGGATCTTTTCTTTATCTTTGTTTGAAAGAATTTTCAAAGAAACAGAAAAAATGTAAAGAAACTGTAGTTTTTATTTCAAAGAATATTGCATTTCCGTATCTTCCTATATTAGAATTTAGAAAAGGCTTGGAAGAGAAGAGTAACCTGCTTAAAGAGCGTAGAGAGTCTCCGTCCGGTGAAAGGAGACCTCGGAGAGCAGATGAACATGGTCTTGGAGCCGCATCTTCGATATGAGAGGATGACGTAGAGCACACGTTACAGTGCCGGGATATGTTTGTATCCGGATGAGGTGTAGAAATACACGAATTAAGGTGGTAACACGATGATAAGTCGTCCTTAGGGGCGGCTTTTTTGTTTCTATGTTTCAGGATACAAAGAACCAAGAAAGAGAGGGAGAAAAAGATGAAGAAGATTATTACATTACTGCTTGCTTTGACACTGGTGCTGACGCTTGCCGGCTGCGGCAAGAAAGAAGAAAGCCCGGTAGAACCGGCTGAAGACAAGACGATCACTGTCGGTGTGAATCCTGTTCCGCATGCGGAGATTCTGGAGAATGCCGTTAAATCCGTTCTGAAAGAAGCCGGATGGGATCTGGAAGTCGTCGTCTATCAGGACTACGTTCTGCCAAACGAGAATCTGGTTGCCGGTGAACTGGATGCCAACTATTTCCAGACCTTAGGTTACATGTACGGTCAGAACGACAGTCACGGCTGGAATCTGACGGCTGTCAAGGGTGTACACATCGAACCGATGGGACTGTATTCTGACAAATATACGAATGCCGCCGATCTTCCGGATGGAGCAACCATCTCCGTACCGAACGATGAAGACAACAGAACAAGAGCGCTGGAATTCCTGATCGCCAACGGTTTCCTGAATGCGATCGAAGGCGAACTCTCTGCTGCTACGATCAACGGCAATGCGGAAGCGAATCCTCATAACTACGAGATCGTTGAACTGGAAGCGGCACAGCTGCCTCTGGCTCTGGCTGATGTTGATGCGTCCGTTATCAACGGCAACTATGCTTTGGGTGCGGGCCTTCCTGCAAGTCATCCTGCCCTGCTGGTAGAAGAATTCGATGACGAAACGGCGATCCGTCGTACAAACTTCATCGTCGTAACGGAAGGAAATGAAAATTCCGAAAAGATTCAGGCACTGGTAGAAGCCATTACTTCTGAAGCGGTCCAGAAATACATTGAAGATACCTACAAGGGTGCGGTCATTACTTCATTTGTCGATCCGCAGTAAAAAGCATATACAGAATCAAGCGGGAAATGTTCAGAAGACTCTGAACATTTCCGCACTTTAGTTAGGAGAATAGTGAATGATTATACTGGAGAATGTCAGCAAGAGTTTCTCTGATCTAAGAGTGCTGAAAGATATTTCCATCGAGATACAGGATCATGAGATCTATGGTATCATCGGTCAGAGCGGAGCAGGCAAATCTACTCTGCTGCGCTGCATCAATGGGCTGGAGGATTATCAGTTCGGTCGGATTACCGTAGATGGCGTCCCCGTATCGGTGAAAGACAAGAAACAGCTGCATCAGCTGCAGAAGAAAATGGGGATGATCTTTCAGAACTTTAATCTGCTGGAAAGGCTGGATGTCTACGACAATGTCGCTCTGCCGATGAAATTCTGGGGCATGAAGACCAATACCCCGGAAGCGAAGAAGAAGATTGAAGGACTGATTTCACTGGTAGGCCTGGAAGACAAGATCCATGTCCGGCCAAGAGAACTATCCGGCGGTCAGAAGCAGAGAGTGGCGATCGCCAGAGCCTTGGTCCTGGATCCGCAGATCCTGCTTTGTGACGAAGCGACATCTGCCCTGGACCCGGCGATTACCAGAGAAATTCTGGATCTGCTGCAGCGGATCAACCGGCAGATGGGAATCACCATCATTGTCGTAACTCATCAGATGGAAGTCGTCAAACAGATCTGTGAGAAAGTCGCTTTCATCAAGGATGGAAAAGTTCTGGCAATCGGTAAGCCGGAAGATCTGTTTATCCGTCCTTCCAAAGAGATCAAGGCCTTCCTGCATGAAAGCAGTGAACTGCTTCCGGACAACGGCGTCAACATTCAGCTGTTCTTCACCGATGAGAGTGCAGATGAACCGGTCATTTCACAGATGGCGAGAAAACTGAATCTGGATTTCTCCATTTCCTGGGCAAAATTGGAGGATTTCCGTTCCAATATTTACGGTTCCCTGGTAATTACCGTTGACGAAAAAGACAAGGACAAGGTACTGAAATACCTTGATGAGGTAAAGGTGTTGTGGGAGGTGTTGAGCTGATATGATGGATATTATTCTTACGGCATCCAGACAGACGCTGTACATGGTGTTCTTCTCGACACTGTTCTCGGTCATCCTGGGCTTTATTCCTGCGATCATTCTGACACTGACGGCTCCTGATGGGCTTAGACCGAACAAGATCGTCTATGAAACGCTGTCTTTGCTGGTAAACATTTTCCGTTCCTTTCCATTTATCATTCTTCTGGTCATCATCATTCCTTTTACCAGACTGATTGCCGGAAAAGCGATCGGAACCAGAGCTGCGGTGGTACCTCTGACGGTTTCGGCTATCCCGTATATCGCCAGGATCTTTGAGACCAGTCTAAGAGAGACCGATCCGGGCGTAATCGAAGCGGCAAGGTCTTTCGGAGCTTCGGATTTCCAGATCCTGCTGCGGGTCTATATCAAAGAATCCATTCCGCGAATGTTGAACGGCGTCATCCTGCTGATCATCTCGCTGGTAGGCTATTCGGCTATGGCGGGTACGGTAGGCGGAGGAGGCATTGGCGATCTGGCCATCCGTTACGGTTATCAGCAGTACAAGACGGAATATCTGCTGGTATGTTCGGCCATTCTGATCGTTTTTGTCCAGCTGGTACAGATGCTGGGAAACTATCTGTACAAGAAACTTTCCTGATGGAAAGGTGTATCCGTTTTCATCGGGATATATTATTGAATCGAAACGACTTAAATGGTAATATAATTAAGTCCATAAAGAGAGGTGGAGAGACAAGCTCTGTGAAATCTCAGCAACCTGTATACAAGGTGCTAAAGCTTGAACGATGGGTATGAAAACAAAGCAAAGGCCCATCTGATGATAGGCCTTATTTTATGGAAATGAATCAAGGGGGATTAATTATGAAAAAGAGTTTAGCAAAAAAACTGCTTGGTACCTGGAATACCAGGACTATCGTCGGTGTTGCGATCGGTGCTGCACTGTTTGGCGTTCTGATGAACTACGGCGGCATTAAGGTCACGACCAACACATCATTAACATCCGCATATGTCATTCCGGCAATCGTCGGTGCACTGTTCGGTCCGCTTCCTGCCGCTTTATCAGCCGGTTTAGGAAACTGTGTCGCTGACCTGATCGGCGGCTGGGGCTTCTGGTTCGACTGGTCCTTCGGCAACTTCGTGACAGGCTATTTTGCCGGTCTGGTAGGCGCTTTTGGTGCTGATGTTGAAAACGGCGTATTCACAACAAAACATGCGATCATTCACGCGGTTCTCTGCATCGTCGGCTGTGCAATCGGTTTCGGCCTGGTTACACCGATCCTGACTTATCTGTGGTATTCCAGCGAACTGACGATCACTTGGGTACAGGCTCAGGCTGCCATCATTTCTGACGCTTCTGTACTGATCGTCGTCGGCATTCCTGTTCTTTACGCTCTGGCGAGAAGAAATGCCCGCGGCACGAACTTAAGCAAAGAAGACTAATAACATGTCGGCTGTAATTGAATTCAAAGATTTCAGTTTCCGTTACAAAACGCAGAATGAATTCACATTACATGACATCAATCTGACTATTAACAAAGGTGAAAAGGTATTGATCCTGGGCCCTAGTGGTAGTGGGAAAACTACCTTGGGCAGCTGTATTAACGGATTGATACCTTTTTCCTTTGACGGAGAAATCAAGGGATCATGTAATGTCTGCGGTCTGGAAACGAAAGACGCTTCGATCTTTAAAATCTCGGAACATGTTGGAACGGTCCAGCAGGATACGGATGCCCAGTTTGTCGGTTTGTCCGTAGGAGAAGATATTGCCTTCTCTCTGGAAAACGACATGGTCCCAAGACCGGAAATGCTGGAAAGGGTCGAATCCTCGGCAACGATCGTCGGCATGGAGAAGTTCCTGAAATCTGTTCCTTACAATATTTCCGGAGGACAGAAACAGAAAACCGCTCTGGCGGGCATTCTGCACAACGATGTCGAGATCCTGCTTTTTGATGAGCCTCTGGCATCGCTGGATCCGGCGATGGGAATGAGCGCGGTCGATCTGATCGATCGGATACACCGCGACCATCACAAGACCATCCTGATCATCGAACACCGTCTGGAAGATGTCCTGTACCGTCATGTTGACAGGGTCATTCTGATGAATGAAGGAAAGATCCTGCTGGATACGACGCCCGATCTTCTGCTTTCCTCAAACATGCTGAAGGAAAACGGCATCCGGGAGCCTTTGTACATCTCCGCCCTGAAGAATGCCGGCGTCGAATTTACCGCGGAAGACAAGCTGGCTTCCATCGAAGACCTGGATATCGACCGCTATAAAGATAAGATTCTGGAACATTTCCACACGGTTAAAGAAAGTGAAACAAAGCAGAAGAATAAGAAACTGATTGAAGTCAGAAATGCATTCTTCTATTACGACGACTATCCGGCACTGAAAGACATTTCCTTTGATCTTTACGAAGGAGAAAGGATCGCGGTCGTCGGAAAGAACGGCGCAGGAAAATCGACCCTGGCCAAACTGCTCTGCGGCATCATCCGTCCTGCCAAGGGACAGATCCTGATCGAAGGAGAAGACTACCTGAAGTATTCGATCAAGGAACTGGGAGAGATCGTAGGTCATGTCATGCAGAATCCGAACCAGATGCTGGTAAAGGATATCATCCGGGAAGAAATCGAACTGGCACTGAAACTGAACGGCTTTTCGCAGGAAGTGACGAATCAGCGGGTGGAAGAAACGCTTCGGATGGCCGGGCTCTACCCGATGCGCAACTGGCCTGTCTCCGTATTGAGTTACGGGCAGAAGAAAAGAGTCACGATCGCCTCGATCCTTGCCCTGCAGCCAAAGGTCATCATCCTGGATGAACCGACGGCCGGACAGGATTACTTCCACTATACCGAGATCATGAACTTCATCTGTGAACTCAATGAGAAGCACAATATCACGATTCTGTTCGTGACCCACGACATGCATCTGGCAATCGAATATACGGACCGGGCCATCGTCTTTACCGACGGGGAAATGATCGGGGATGACAAGGTCTACAGGATCCTTTCCGATGACGACATCATTGGCCGCGCTTCTTTGAAGAAGACCTCACTGGTAACGATCGCCGAGAAGGTCGGTATCGATCCGGAAGAGTATATCCACTATTTCATTGAATGTGAAAAGAAGGAGAGAGCAAATGGATAACAAACTGTTTATTACTCTGACTCCGGGAAACACTTTCATAGACAGACTTACCGGTAAGACGAAGGTAAGAATCTTTTTCCTGCTGATCTTCATCCTGACCTTTACCTGGGATATCCGGATCATGCTGCCGATCCTGATCCTTTCTATCGTCTCTTTACTTTCGATCAAACCGGACAAAAAGAAAAACGTCGCAATCATTATTTTCGTACTATTGATGAACCTGTTCAATCTGTTCCTGACTTGGGTGATCAAGCCGAACTACGGTCTGGAGATGGTGGGCGGTTCTACGGTCCTGTTCCGGTTTACGGACTTCTTCATCGTTACGGCGGAGACGCTGTGGTATTTTCTGGTCCGTCTGACCAAGTTCATGGCATCCTTCCTGCTTTCTTTGGCTTTCATCCAAAGCATTACGCCGAGTGAACTGGCGGCAGGACTGCATTCGGTCAAGATTCCCTACAAGATCTGTACGATCGTATCTCTGGCTTTCCGCTATATTCCGGACATTACCAGAGACTTCAACAACATCAGGATATCCATGCAGACAAGAGGATTGGAACTGGATTCCAGAAAATCCTCCCTGTTTACCAGACTGAAACAGTACATCCTCATTCTCGTACCGCTGATCATCACTTCTTTTGACCGGGTAGGCAATATTGCCAATGGTATGGATCTAAGAGGCTTCGGCAAAAACAGGGACAAGACCTACTACTGTGAGCACGAAGACACGCAGGGCGACAAAGTCCTGGCTCCGGTCGTACTGCTTCTATGCGGCATCCTGCTGACTCTTATCGTCCTGAAGATTCTGTACAAGCCTTTATACGAGGTATGGTGTCCATGGATCTGATCGACTACCGTAAACTGTTTTACGAGACATTGCCGGAAATCGTCTCCCTGCTGGAGATCCCTTCCGTCTACGATGCCCAAAGCGCAAATGCTCAGATGCCTTACGGAATTCACGTCTGTAAGGCTTTTGCGTATATGAAACGGATCGCCGAACGGGACGGTTTCAAAGTCCGGGAATACGACGGTCATGCGATAAGCTTTTCTCATGGAAAAGGGAAGAAACGTATCGATGTCGTCTCTCATCTTGATGTCGTAGCCGCCGATCCGGAAGATTTTAGGATCAGAACGGAGAACGGAAAACTGGTCGGAAGAGGGACGACGGACATGAAAGTGCCGATGTTTCTGACCTATCTTTCCCTTAAGCTCCTGAAGGAAAGACATCCGGAGATCAACAAGGAGATTCGGATCGTCCTGGGCGGAGATGAAGAAAGAACGATGAACGATATGCGCCATTACGTTTCCAAAGCCGGACTGCCGGATTTCGCCTTTACACCAGATGGAAGCTTTCCGGTTGGCATCGGTGAAAAGGGAGCGATCATGTGGACCATGGAAGGCGATTATCATGGCATTCTTTCCTCTTTTACAGGCGGAAGGCAATGCAACGTCATACCCGACAGGGCTTCCTGTGTTGTCAATGACACAGGATCTTATCAGAAACTTTGCGAATATTTAAATGACAGTAAAATCAACGGGGAAGCCGTCATAGAAAACGGCCGGACCCGCATTGAAACCTATGGAACGGCTGCCCATGCCTCCCTGCCGGCGATAGGTCACAGTGCAGTTGTCGACCTTCTAAAAATCATTGCCGATGTCTACCGGGATGAATTCTGTAAGAACCTGTATCAGGTCTATGCAGACAGTTACGGCAGAGGATTCGGTCACTTCATCAGCGAGGAAAAGATGGAATGTCTGAGTCTGAACCTCGGTGTCTTAAGAATCTCTGAAGGAAAAGTATTCGGACAGATCGACTGCCGCTATCCTTACGGTTTAAGCGCTCAAGAACTGACAGAAGATCTGCAGGCTCTTAACCGGTGCAGACTGTCTCTGGACTACAATGACGATCCGACCCTGTGTCAGGAAGATGATCCTTACGTCAGGATCCTGCTGGAAACATACAGAGAACTTACCGGTGACATGTCGAGACCGATCATATCCGGAGGCGTATCCTATTCGAAAGTATTGAAACATTGTGTCAGTTTTGGCCCGTTCTTCCCAAAGGAAGAACATACCGCCCATCAGAAAGGCGAAAATATCGATCTGGAAAGATGTATACTGATGTTTAGAATATACTACGAAGCGATCGAGAAGATCGCTCTTGCGGAGGTAGAATCATGAAAAAGATGCTGGTATTCCAGACCGACTTTACCTATAAAGAAGGTGCCGTTGCCGCAATGTACGGGGTAGTGAAGAGCGTCGATGAAGACATTGAGATCATCACTGCCACGCACGAGATCCCGCAGTATGACACTTGGTCGGCATCCTACCGTCTGTATCAGTACATCGATTTCTGGCCCAAGGGAACGGTTTTTGTTTCGGTCGTCGACCCGGGTGTCGGGACCTCCCGAAGAGCCTGTGTGGCAAAGACGAAGAACGGCTATTATATCGTGACACCGGACAACGGTTCCCTGACCCATGTGGATCAGCATTTCGGCATTGAAGAGATCCGGGAGATCGATGAAACGATCAACCGGCTGCACCGGGAAGATAACGGTGCCGTATCGATCTTTCACGGCAGGGATCTGTTCGGTTACTGCGCCGCCAGACTTGTCTCGGGGCAGATCACCTACGAAGAAGTCGGCCCTGTCTACGATACGCGTCTGATCGTAAGACACGAGATCATGGAACCTGTCGTGAAGAAAGGACAGATCGAAGGAATGTTCGAGATCTGCGATCCGAACTTCGGTAATCTCTGGACCAATATTCCGCTGCCGGACTTCCTGCAGGCCGGTTTTAGGATGGGCGATCGGATCCATACCCTGATCTATCACAAGGATCAGATTGTATTCGACCGCACGATTCCCTATTACGACTCTTTCGGAAAAGCTCCCGATCGCAGCGTAATGATCTACAACAACGAACTGAACAGGATGGCTATGGCGGAAGTCGTAGGCAACCTGTGCAAAGACTATGGCCTGAGCTACGGCCAGGACTACAAGGTGGTATTTCTTCATGAATAAGATCATCGTATTTCAGACGGATTTTGGACTGGATGATGCCGCGATCAGCGCCATGGAAGGCGTATCCTACAGCGTATCCCAGGATCTGAATATCCGTCATCTCACTCACAACATTCCGCAGTACAACATCTTCGACGCATCCTACCGTCTGCATCAGGCAATCAGTTACTGGCCGGAAGGAACGGTTTTTGTTTCGGTCGTCGACCCGGGTGTCGGTTCCAACCGGAAATCTGTCGTCGCCAGGACGGTGACGAAGCAGTATATCGTCACACCGGATAACGGAACGCTGACCCATATCGACCGTTTTATCGGAATCGAAGAGATCCGGGAGATCGAAGAAAGAACGAACCGGCTGAAGAATTCCGAACTGTCCTATACTTTCCATGGCAGGGATGTCTATGCCTATACGGGAGCCAGACTGGCTTCGGAAACGATTTCTTTTGAAGAAGTCGGACCGTTGATGAACAAGGAAGATATCGTGAAACTGGAGTTGTACGGTTGCAAGAAGATCCCAAACGGCGTCATGGGACAGATCGATATCCTGGATGTGCGTTTCGGTTCCCTGTGGACATCGATCCCTTATTCCGATTTCAAAGCCTGCGGTTTCGATTTCGGGGATGATATCCTGGTCGAGATCTACCACGACGATGTCAAGGTCTACTCCAACAAGATCAACTACGGCAAGTCCTTTGCAGACGTTGCAATCAATGAGCCGCTGATCTACATGAATTCCGCCTACGATATGGCGGTAGCCATCAATCAGGGATCCTTCTCCAAGGTGTACGGGATCGGAGTCGGCAGCGGCTGGAAGATCACTATGACAAAATAAAATGAATAGCAGAAAGAAAGAGGCGCTTCAGCAGATCGCGGTATATTCCCTGTGCCACTGCGGCATCGATTTTCTCTGTGCCTTTTCTTTGTACCGCAGTTTCAGAACCTATCCTGAAGTTTTCCTCTTATACAACTACTGTGCCTTTGCCCTGCAGATGCCGATCGGCATTCTGATCGATTTCTACAGCAGAAAGAACGGAAAGATGTTCAATCCGGCTCTGTTCTGCATGATCGCCGGGATCGTTCTGACGGCAGCAGGGTCTTTTTTGTCTCCGCTTATCCTTGGACTGGGAAACGCCCTGTTTCATGCCGGAGGAGGCGTTCTGACGATCCACGAAGACGATCTCTCGGAGATGAAAGGAAGAGGACTGGGGATCTTTGTGGCTCCCGGAGCGATAGGTCTGAGTCTGGGAATGCTGTTTTACGATACGGAATGGTATTCCGCGATCCGGATACTCGTATCGGCTGGACTGCTGTTCCTGGGCTTTGTTTCTTACCGAAACCGGAAAGAGATGGAAATGAACAAGGATGCGATCCTTCCGGGAAACAGAAAGATCCTGTATCTGATCCTGTGCTGCTTTGCGGTAGTCGTGCTTCGTTCCCTGACCGGCATGGCGATAAGCTTTCCGTGGAAGGATACCCCATGGCATATTTTCCTGAGCGTGCTGTTTCTTGCTTCGGGCAAGACGGCAGGCGGTCTTCTTTCCGCACGTTTCGGCATGAAGAAGACGATTCTGATCACTTTGTTTCTTTCCGCCGTTTTCTATGCCTTCTCCAATCAGATGCTTCCGGGTCTTCTGGCTCTCTTCTTCTTCAACATGACCATGCCGCTGACGCTGTATCTGCTGGCAAGAAACATGAAACAGATGCCCGGTTTTGCTTTCGGCATCCTGACTTTCGGACTGTTCCTCGGCTACCTCCCGGTACTCTACGGAATGATCCGCAATATTCCTCCATATCCTTTCGGATCCGTCGCTTCCATTGTTTCACTGGTCATTCTGCTTGCTGCGGCAGTCATGGGAGAAAACAATGAGTGATCTCTATCTCTTTTTAAAGCCGCTGTTCTTGACCCTGACGCTGGAATGCGGTCTTGCCTATGTTCTGGGTCTAAGAAAGAAAGAGCTTCTCCTGACGGTTTTAATCAACCTCATAACAAACCCCATACTGGTCTACATTTCCCTGCTTCTGATGTATCATATAGGTATAGAAAAAGGTCAGATCATCACCTATCTCTTACTGGAACCCTTGGTCGTTTTCAGCGAATATCTCCTTTACAGGAAATATCTTCCGGTAAAAAGAAACTGTCTGATCCTGTCGCTGATGCTGAACCTGTTTTCTGTTATAGGAGGTCTTTTATGGCAAAGAATGTTCTAAAATCCTTTCTGTTCTCTTTCTTGCTGATGCGTGTTCTCGCTTTCGGCGTATATGCGGATATCGCACCGGATCCTGTCACCAGAACGATCGCTCTTCTGCCGGTCATCCTGATCGGTGTAGTCGTAGTATTGGCGATTGTCCTGCTGATCAAGTTCTTTAAGAAGTAGTTGACGAAGAGGCGTTTCTGTTATTTAATAGAAATGCCATTTGGGGTTGAATTGGTTTCGACTGGTCTAGTTTGATTTAAACTGCAGTGGAGTGATGACCTAATCATCAAAACAAATTAAACGCTAACACTGAATTAGCTTTTGCCTAACCAATAAGTCGACGTAGACTTTAGGCGCTTCCGGCTGTAAAGCTTGTAGCAGTCGGTCGTATACACAAGCTAGGTGAAGCAAGTTTCGTTCTTTCTCTTGCCATCCGAAAACCGAAAAGACGGATTCAGTATCCGGTAGTTTAAGCCATGGGTGCTGTCTTACTTAAAGTTAAACTAAACTGTAGACGTTTAAATGTGGGATTATTCTAGGACGAGGGTTCGAGTCCCTCCAACTCCACCAAGGGTATGCAAAAAGCCTGTTTTATGCGATGAAAACAGGCTTTTTTCATCTTCTTGCTAAAAAAGTTCGAGTTGCGACCCTTTGGGAAAACTCGAACTCTTGTCCAGGATTTGGCTAAAAATCAAGAAAAAAGAAAAAAGCTAAGAATTTGCTTGAGTTCTTTGAAAAAGAAAAGCAATACTTAGCTTTTTATAACACATGATTATAAATAACTTAATCAGATATAAGTCTTTACCATCGAGCGGCTGCATGCGCATGGGCAACAGCGACCAACATAAAAGTGCTGCGAAGACATGATGAAGATACTGTTTCTGTGATAATGATACTTGCGAGGTGAATGCGTACAGCCAGATTGTACCGGTGAAAGTCCGATGAGTATGATAACGATTCATACAGTAATCATGTATAAATAAACAATTCATTCAGATATCCACTATTGGATATTGATTATCCAGTAGTGGATTTCATTAACAAGATTTTGAAGATGGAGATGTAGTTTTATTAATGAAAGGTGTTTTTATTATGGGAAAAATAATCAGCTGCAACAACCAGAAGGGCGGATCCGGAAAGACTGCCACTTCTATAAACCTGGCCAAGGGACTGGCCGATGAAGGATACAGGGTGCTGCTTGTGGATCTGGATCTGCAGGGCAACACCAGTTCGAAGTTCCTGGAGGACTTCGAGAATACAGACGGAATCGTAGAAGCGATCAACGGAAAGGTTCTCATAAAGGATGTCATCTACAGCACAGACTTCGAGAACCTTTTCATTATCCCGTCCAAGCTAGAATGGCTGGATTGTCTGGAGGAGATGGCAAGGGAAGACTATCTGATGGAGGAGCAGGAGAAGACCAACACTTCCATCATGAGGATACGGAAGCTGCTCGATCCGATCAGGGACGAATACGACGTGATCATCCTGGACAACAACCCGAGCTACAAGACGATACTGAAGAACTGCGTCTATGCGGCGGATCTTATCATTGTTCCGGTCAATATCGACAAGAATGCCATCAAGGGTGTCGACTATACGATCCGGTATATCAGCAAAGTAATCAATGAGGCGGAAGAGGATATCAGACCCGACTTCATGATTCTCATCACCAAGACGACCAGGACAAAGGTCTCCAGAGAATGCGTAGAGCTGATCAGGAGATCTTTTCCTGACATCGTCTTTGACACGACGATCGCGAACCAGATCGCTCCTGCCGAGAAGCAGACCTTCTTCGACGACTACTTCATGATCGACAACCCCAACACGAAGGTGGGAAAGGACTACAGATCTCTTGTGGAAGAGATCAGAAAGGAGATGAACCTGTAATGATGGATCTTAAGCTCAACAACATCAACAGCATGGCCGACATCGACGATGCCAAAGCCAACAAGCTGGTATTCATACCGATCGGACAGCTCGTGCCAAACCCGATCAACTCGAAGGAGCTCTCTGTAGATGATTCCCTCAAGGAATCGATCAGGGAGATTGGACTCAATGTACCTCTGGATGTCATTGAACTGAATGACGGAAGATACGAGATCTCCAGTGGGGAAAGAAGGTACACCGCCTTTGTTTCGCTGATCAGAGAAGACCCTGACTTCAGATATCAGTGGAAGGGAAACCAACTGATTTCACCTGTTGATAAAGGATTGCCGTGCACTGTCAACAGAAGAAACCTATCGGATGAGGACAGGGATTTGATCAGACTGATCGGCAACAAGGCAAGGGACTACGATCCTCTGGAACAGTACAATCTCTTCTTTACGGCCAATCAGACCTACGAATCCAAGAAGAAGAAGGGAGAGATCGTCAGGGGAGACGGCCGAAAGGTCGAGTGGCTCGCCGACTATCTCAGTGTCTCCGAAAGGACCATACAGAAGATGCTGGATGATTCCTGGATCGTCAATAGCAGAAACTATATGGATGTAAAGAAAGCCGGCAGCTATGCCGCCTATGTCGAACAGAAGAATCAAAGTAAAGGAAGCGATTCTTCCGATACAGGATTGGACAGCTTCAACAGGGAGTACAGGTTCCTGGACAAGATACAGTCCCATCATCAGAAACTCAACTTCGAGAAGATGGGACTGAGGGAATACCAGATCGAAGACCTCAGGACCAATGCCCTGGAAACAATAAAGACCATTATGGAAAGATACGGAATACAGAAAAGGGACATCAAGTAGTTCCGGGTGTCCCGGAAAAGAAAGGATGAATGAAGAATGGCAAAACTGATTAAAGGAAACAAGAAGAATTTTACGGTGATAGACAACACCATATTCAAGGATACGAGACTGTCTCTGAAGGATAAGGGGCTGTTTTGCCAGATGATCAGTTTGCCCGACAACTGGAACTTCAGCATCAAAGGAATCACAGCTTTGTGCGATGACGGCAAAGACAGTATAAGAGCAGGGATGGAAAACCTTGAAAAATATGGATACCTTACCAGAAAGCAGGCAAGGGATGAGGGAGGATCGTTCTCCGGCTATGACTATTACATATATCAGAATCCGGAAGAGAATCCCGATTTCAGTCCATCGGTGGAAAACCCACTGGTGGAAAATCCACTAACGGATGAAACCGGCAGCAAATCACCGTTGTCGGAAAACCCGACGACGGTAAACCCGACGACGGGAAATCCGACATCGGAGAAACCGACGACGGCAAAACCGACATCGGGAAAACCGACACAATATAGTACTAAAGAATTAAGTACACAAGAATCAAGTACTATCCAATCAATCAAGGACTTAATAAATACGTATGAATCAGATTCCGGAGCAGATACAGACAAGTATTCCGAAGAGGAAATTATGGCCTGGGATGATGATGAATTCTACAGACATCTGAACAAGAAAGAGTATGAAGCCTTTATCAGACTGTTTGAAGCGTCAATCAGGGGAGAGATTCGTTCCAGCAAGGAAAGCCTTATCGAATACTTCAAGAAGATGAAGGCCAGAGGATGGAAGGATTCGTCAAACCGGAAAATCAGGAATATTGAAGGATATGTGCGAATGAATTTCGATCTCTATACGGAGAATCAGAGATACAAGAAACAGGAGGATAAATGATCAGATACAGCACATCAAACGACAGGATCTGCAAGATAATCAGAAACTGGTGCAGAAAGAATAATTTTCTATATTCATTTGACGAGGATGACAGGGGATGTGTGTATCCCTTTGTCATCCTTGCCCCGTCACATGCGGAAAAGGAACTGATGGAAAGGATCAGAAGAAACGCTTTACTGGAGGAACTGATATGAGTGAGATAAAACTGAAGAAGAAAAAGAAATGGCCGGTCATCGCAGCCATCGTCCTGCTGCTGATCGGCTGTATGGGGGTATATGGATACCGGCAGGGATATCTGGACCGTATCCTGAAAGCCTGCAGCGTGAAGCAGGAAGAAGAACACATCGATGAAACAAAGGAAGATGCCATTGACCAAAACACAGACAATCTGGTCGATGACATAACTGAAGAAACCAAAGATGAGCTTTTGAGCAGTACGGATGTCACCGATAATACAGACAAGGATACGACCAGACCGGAAAGACCTGACAGCGGCTCGTCATCAGGAGATACCGGTTCGCAGAAGAAAGGACACTGGGAGACCAGGTACGAGACCATACCGGCCTGGGACGAACAGGTGCTGGTAAAGGAAGGCTGGACCGAGAAGATCCTGGTAAAGGATGCCTGGGACGAGGAGGATACCTATTGCTATGCCTTCGGATACGATCAGGTAGAGGTGGAGGTTTGCAATACCTGCGGTGCAAGATTCCATGGAGGGATCAACCAGCATCTTTCCGAGACAGGCCATTCCGGATGGCACAATGAATACGAGAACGTAGGCGAGCAGCATTGTCTGGAATACCGGACCGAATACATCCATCACGATGCCGAGTACAGGTATGTCTACCATGATCCTGAATACAAGACGGTCCATCATCCCGAGGAGACCAGATCCTATCAGGTATGGATTGATGACTAATTTGTAGCAACTTGCTACAATTGGATTAGAGTTTGATGAAAAGAGCTCGACAAATCGAGATTTGTGGAGGCATATTAAATGAAAAAGGAAAGAACCATCGTTTCTGTCATAATCATGATTCTCGTCGGAATCATCGGCTTCTTTATCGGCTCAACCTTGGATAACAGCTTTGGAGGAGCAATCTTGTTTTCCATGATTTCCGGAATTGGATGCATCATCTATACTCTGGACAATCGGAGAGAATAAGACAAATTCTCGTTTGTAAGGGTTAAGAAAATGAACTATAAAGTAATTGACAAAGAGACATATTATCGTAAAGGCGTATTTCGCCACTTTACGGAAGATTGTGCGTGTTCGACTTCCATGACG
>JAFRIE010000017.1 GCA_017432885.1 Erysipelotrichaceae bacterium
GAACGGAATTTCAAAGTTTTCGTCTATGCCTGAACTCGTCAACGAAAAGCTTCTAAACAGGAAAGCCGAAGTTGACGATGACAGGCAGTATATCTTTGATTTCGGTCATGCTCTGGAGTGGGTCATGCTGAAGCGGTATGCTGCGATGAACGGCTACAAGTTTCTGACCTATATCGATTATTTTGTTCTGGTCAGAACAAACAGCGACCTATCATTACAGTATCCCAAATTCAGAAAAGCCCAGGAAGGGCTTTATTCTTATGTCACAAGAGATGAGAAGGAGGCAAACGAGCTTCTGGCTCGGATCAAAAATCCCTATCCGGCATCGTTTATCGTGAAGCAGGAAAGCAACGATCCAAAGGACGTCCGGGATATTACCGCCGAAGAACACGCCCTGTACGATGCCAAAGGCATTGTCTGTGTGGACAGAAGACAGTACATCAATCCCAATTACCGGTCGATGATCGGTGATATGGACGGACTCTGTATCGAGCCGGACGGGACCAGAAGAGGCATAGAATGCAAGACCTATACGCATAATTCCACGAAAGGATGCTTCACTTCTGGCGTTCTGGGTGAAACTGGAAAGATCAAGAATGAGGAATACTACTACCAGGTTCAACATTACATGGCCGTATGCAATATCGACCGGTTCGATATCGTTGCGACCTGCGGAAATACTCCGAACGACTTCACGATAACGACCGTGTACCGTAATGTCGATTTCGAGAAGTATCTCTGTGAAAATGCGCAGGACGCCTGGGAAAGGTACATCGAAAATCTTGAAGTTCCTGAAGTCGAACAGCTTAACGAGGAGATGCACGACAGCCTGGTCGCATCAATGACACCGGATACTCTTGATGATGAGCCGGTGGAGATTCCTGCAGCGCTGCTTGAAAACATCGAAAGGATCGAAAAGATCAACGAGAAGATCAAAGCAAGTGAGCAGGAAATCGAGCGTCTGGAGGAACAGATACGCAAGCTGCAGCTTCCGATCGAGGAAGTCATGTCTGAAAACTCTCTGGGGTTCATGTCTACAGATCATGATTATGATTATCAGTTTGAATTCCAGCCGGGAAACGGAAGAGCCGGTTTCGATCAAAAAACACTGAAGGCAGAAATGCCGGATGTCTGGGAGAAGTACAAGAAGCCAGCCGAGCCCGGTAAGAGAAAATTCAAGTTCTTCAGAATCAAGAAGCGTTCCTGAGGGGACAGAGCATGACAGTACTGTTATGTAAATTCTCCTCTACCTACAACAGTCCGACCAGGTTTTCCGACTCTTTCTGCATCTATTCGTCGAATGATTTCGACAATATGCCGCCGGAAGTCAGGAAAGTCAATAGATCGGGCAACGCTGTTGTGAAGGTGATCGGTCAGAGTCTTCCGCGCCTTGCGGACTGGACCATACGCTTTGAAGGGGAGTGGAAACACTCCAAAGGATACGGATACACCTTCTTCGCAAGCCACTACGAGCTGCTTACTCCTTCGACCCTGAAGGGGATAACGCGCTTCCTTGCGTCCAAGACGTTTCCGGGAGTCGGTATCAAAACCGCCGAATCAATCGTAAAGGAATTCAAGGCCGAAACGCTTGACGTCATCGAAAAGACACCGAACCTTCTGTTGAGGGTTCCCGGCATCAATATCGACAAGGCCGCCATCATCGCAGAATGCTACCAGAAGAACATAGCATACTCAAAGCTGTGCTCTTATCTGGCAACATATTCGATATCCGGCAATGCTGCGTCAAGCGTCTATGAGTCTGAAATGAGCCTGGAGGACATTAAGGCAAACCCTTATGTCCTTCTGGATGTAAAGGGCATAGGTTTTTCTACCTGTGAGAAAATCGCCAGAACAGAAGGCGTGTCCCTTGATTCGTTTGCACGGATCGAAGGCGCTGCCAGAAACGTTCTGACGTCCGATTCTGAATATGCAGGCAATATGTTCATGCTGTATGAGGACTTCGAACAGAAGGCCTTGCAGCTGCTCAATAGCCAACTGGATCCAGCACCTGTATCGCTTGATAGGTTCAGGGACTGCATCAGATCTTTATCCAAGGATGGAAAGATCGTATTCAGAGGAGGAAAATGCATATTCCTAAAAGAGTATGACGATGCCGAAAACGATTCGGCGCAAATGATTGCCAGGCTGCTGGATCAGAACAATATGCTTGGCCTCAATGTCAAAGGCGTCAGCCAGTGTCTCGATGACTACTGCAGATCATCTGATATCCGTTTTACGGAAAACCAGAAGAACGCGGTTCTTCGTTCTTTGATGACAAGGCTGTCCATCATTACCGGAGGTCCCGGGACAGGGAAAACGACCATTCTGAAGGCGATCATTGCCGTATTCAGAAGGCTGCATCCCGATGATGCGATAACCCTCCTGGCGCCAACCGGCAAAGCCGCAAGAAGAATGACCGAGACATCCGGCTATCCGGCACACACGATCCATTCCGAACTTCAGATCTACGAGGACATTTCGTCTTCCGGAATCATGATCAGCCCGGGACTTGTCGTGGTCGATGAAACGTCGATGCTGGACAATCTGATTCTCGCCAAGCTTTTAAGAGCAATCAATCCGAGAAGTTCTCAGCTTATTTTCATCGGGGACGTGAACCAGCTCCCGTCCGTGGGGCCTGGTCTCGTCTTGAAGGAAATGATCGGATCAGGTGTCATACCGAAATCCGAGCTTGTCGAGATCTTCAGGCAGAAAGACAAAGCTTCAATCATTGACAACGCCTACAAGGTAAACCACGGTCAGACAGATCTGATCTGCGACGAAAGTTTCCAGATAGTAAGCGTGTCAGACGAGGACGAAGCCGTCAGAAAGATCGAAGAGATCTATGCGGAAGAAACCGACAGATGGGGGATCGACAATGTCGCATTGCTTTCTCCGCTGAGAAGGACTCAAAACAGATTTATCTGCGTGTCTGACAGTTTGAACCAGATTCTTCAGAATCAGGTCATACCGTCATCCAACGCGTCCGTGACATTCAACGGAAGGGAATTCAGGATCGGAGACAGGGTCCTGCAATGGAAAAACACCAAAACATCCGCCAACGGAGACGTCGGTACGATTGCCGATATCATTCAGACGGATGACGGCGTGTTTGTCAAAGTCAAATGGGAAAACGGGAACGAGAGCGAAGAAAACAGGGAGACGATGGCTGACATCAGTCTTGCCTATTCGATTTCGATCCACAAATCCCAGGGATCCGAATATCAGTGTGTCATCATACCGCTGATATCAAGCCAGATCTGTTCTCTGTTCCAGAAGAAGCTGCTGTATACCGGTCTTACCCGTTCCAAGAGCAGGATCGTGATCGTCAGCGACGGAAGCAAAGCTCTTGATTACTGCATCACCCACAACGGAGATCAGGCAAGAAAGACTCTGCTTTCTAGACGGATCAAGGAATCTGTGATTCACAAAATCTGAAAAAATTATTGAGGAAAAGTGAACAATTTGAGCAGGTTAATCCTTTATTTGAAAACTGCGAAATTTGAATATTTTGAACAGAAAATCAAAACACTTACGTAATGAGCAATTTGAAAAAACACGGATCTTCTGATTCGTGTTTGCATTGCCTCTAAAGCTGTACTGTCATCATTGACGGTATAGCTTTTTGTTAGAAAAAATGAAACTTGTTTTTGACTAATCAGCACTGAAAAGTGTTCACAAAATCGGTAAGTATCATGGCATACCTCTCTTACCAACGGCATCTCTGCAAACTGGAATTTATTATTGCAAATCCTCAATAAATGATTGCATACGGTCAGTTAATATTAAGTTGAACAATTATTACCTGATTGGATATGTTCATCTATATGAATCACTCGTATATTAAAGATCAGATATGATCCTCCACC
>JAFRIE010000018.1 GCA_017432885.1 Erysipelotrichaceae bacterium
CTTTTTTCCGAATGCGTAGCAGGTATTAGCTACGGCTGCCCCTTCCATCTCTCCCGCTAAAGCTTCCGGAAAGAACTTTTTAATCGTCTGAAGCTGATTCTTTTCATAAATGAATTCGTTCGCCGAAACGATAGGACCGATAAAGACATTCCGCATATTCGATACGATTTCCAGAACTCTTTCATCACATGCAAAGGAAAAATGTACAGAATCAATATTCCTATCCCACCCAGGAACATCCATTCTCCAGTCGGCTGCACGATTCGCAACCACTATATCGCCAACATGAATGTTTTTATCTAATGATCCGGCTACGCCACAGTTTATCATCAGTTCGGGATCAAACTTCTGAATCATTAGAAGAGTATTGATCGTCGCATAGATCTCACCTACACCGCATCTGCCTAACACAACATCTTTGTTCGCAATCTTTCCGACATAATATTCGTTGTCCAGCATTTCTCCATGATAATGAATCTGTTCGCTTTTCATCTCTCTGACATCTTCCATCCGATTCAGAAATGCATCTCGTTCTTCTTTCATTGCACATAAAACCGCTATCATTTTCTGTACCCCACTATCAATACTTTTTCATCCTCAATAAAATCTTCGATGTATCTAACACGGAACATATCATCCATATGCTTTACGACATCCTTTATTTCAAATACATTCTGATTGTGATTCTCCTGAATCATGCCTTCATCTGTATAGAAGGTAAAATGTTCACTGATCTCTCTTTCTTCCGGCTCAGACTGTATCGTCCATTGATACGGAATACCGCAGACATAACCCTCCTCAATATACTGATCCTTAAATTCTTCCAGTCTTTTTATATGGTGCATATCAAACAAGAGTCTGCCGTTTTTATTTAAGTGTTCATATGCGCAACGGAAAAAATCATCAAGTTCTTCTTCATATAGATAATTGATCGAATCGCAGATACACAGGATCAGATCAAATTTCCTGTTTAAATGATAGTTGGTCATATTCAACAGAAGATATTCGCCATCGTAGTTTTTGAAAGACGCTTCTTTCATTTTCGGTGAAATATCCGAAGCAGTAATATCATAACCTTTTTTCTTCAATAT
This sequence comes from Erysipelotrichaceae bacterium, assembly GCA_017432885.1. GTDB lineage: Bacteria > Bacillota_I > Bacilli_A > Erysipelotrichales > Erysipelotrichaceae > Colivicinus. Next base: position 1,092 of record JAFRIE010000018.1, read on the forward strand.
TCCTGCCATTACTCCGGAACCGGATGCCAGTTCAAGAACCGACAAAAAAGGTTCTTCTTCAATATATCTAAGCCATAGTGACAAAGCTTCTTCATCCTGAAGAAGCGCATCATAATATTCCGCTAGCATTTCGTAGTTTTCTACATTTCTACTGTTGGCAGATCTTTCCATAATCCTTCCAAGTTGTATAGTTCTCTTTCTCCTTCATAGAAAACATGACACAAAATCGACCCGAGATCGATCAGAAACCATTTTGTCGTACTTTCCGCATAAATGTGTTTAATACTGTATCCTGCTTCCAGAACCTTTTCTTCAACATTATCGATGATCGACCTGGCCATTCGGGCATTTCTCGCTGTTCCGATTATAAAATAATCGATATACGGAGACTGTTCTCTAAAATCAATCACCGTCAGCTCAGATGCCTGTTTTTCATCCATTGCATCAAATGCGATTTTCAATAAATCTTTCATTCTTTACTTCTCTTATGTACTTCTCAACATCCCACGATAAAATCTTAAATGCTTGATAAAGATCTTTTCGGGCTATTTTTATGATATCATCCTTTATTCCTCTTAAAGGTTCTCTTTTATCTGCAATATAAAGAATAAGCGACAGTTTATCTCTGGAATTGCATATCGTATGGTTATAGATCGCATTCAGAATGTCTTTATCATGAAAATTCAGCATTTCTTTTAGATAATAACGTGCCGACCAGGCATGATATGCACCGTATATCCCATTAAGTTTATCATGATCATAGTATCTCAGATAATCTTCAAGAAATGTGATATTGGTCTTTTCGAGTCCTTTGCATACATCATGAAGCAAACCGGCAAGATAGGCTTTTTCCGGATCAACATGATGACAAACGGCCAGTTCGCGGCAAAGGGAAGCAACAGAAAGCGAATGGCTGTATCTGGATGGATTCAGTTTTTTCTTTACAAGTAATTTCAGAAGATCCGGATCATTCAGAATTCTTTTTCTTTCTCCCGAGGGTAAAGACATGAAGTCTTCGAATGTTACTTCTTCATAATTCATGGCAGAATGATTTTTCTTTCTTTGGAAGCTTTATAGAGAACCAAGGTCTTTCCGATTTTCTGCACAAGCTCTGCACTCGTATTGGCACATAGATCGACTGCGATTTCATTCATGGAAAGTTCACAGGTTTTTAAGATAGAGATCTTAACTAATTCTCTCGCTTTTAAAGCTTCTTTCACAGAACGAAAAAGATTCTGTGACAGGCCATCCTTGCCGATTTGAAAAAGAGCTTTTTCATTTACCGCCATACTTCTTAAATAACGCTTCTGTTTCCCATTCAGCATTAGATATCGACCTCACTTTCAAATATCTTTACTTTGTTTAATGAATGAACTCGGATTCGACACCTGCCATTGACCTTAAACATGCCCAATCCTTTAATAATAAACAATTGTTTATTCTTTATTTTATATTCAGTTATACCTAAAGGCTTAATACGCAGGATGAATTCACAGTAATGCATCTGATAATAATCATCCCCATTTTCATATTTCGTGCGGTGAATCTTATTCTGACTGTTGATATAGAAAGATACTGACGCTTTCTTTTCAGGAATTATGTCTACTCTAAGAAGACCGTCATAGAAATAACTCTGGGGATCACTCAACTGAAATATCTGTGGCTTAATTGTTTTGTCGATTTTGGATAAACGGTATTTCTCCAGATTCAAATAGGTTGTGTAGTTATTCACATCCACTAATCCCGGTGTATCAATGAACTGATAATCTTTATAGTTGATCTGTATTTCTTCCAGCGTTGTACCAGGATACATTGATGCGGTTAAGGATGACATATGCAGAAGTTTATTGATCAGCGAAGATTTACCGGCATTCGCCCAGCCACAGAAAACAACTCTTTTCGCTTTCATTTCAGAAAGAATCAGGAAGAACTGCTCATTGAAGGCCTTCTCGAATTTATTTGTCATGATCGCTGCCTTTATATTCGGGTATTTTCTGTTCAAGTCAAACAGTATCCTTGTCAGAATAGCATTGATCTTTTTATCCGATATGTTTTCCGGAAGAATATCCGTCTTGTTTATCAGAAGCAAAACATTCTTATCCCGGAACATCTCCAGCAGATCGTCATCTTTCAAACAGAAAACATCAAGAATATCGATAATCAGTACAAATAACTCATTGCTGTATTTCCGGAAGATATTCAAGATCTTTTCATTCGTTACATAATTCGTCTTAAAGTGTGTTGTGTCACCGTAATGAAGCAGCCTAAAACATCTCTGACAGTAATCTTGTTCCATATTGGAAACATAGCCTATACCTTCTCTGTCCTTCTGCTGCAGTTCGATACCGCACCCTTTACACTTCTTCATGTAGTATCCTCTTCCAGATCATTCTTTCGATCTTTCTATTCCTTGCCGTGGTTGGTGTATCCTGTTCCTGCAGCTGTTTACAGTAAATGCCGTAACAGCCGCTTAAGTTTGCACCAAGTATATCCGTTAAAAGCTGGTCTCCCATTACTATCGTTCTTGAAGGCCTTGTTTTCATTTTCAGACAAGCCAGCCAGTAGGCAAAAGGCAAAGGTTTTCCTGCCCAAAACCAGATTTCAGCATCGATATCGCGAAGAAACATTCTTACTCTTTTCCGATTGTTATTCGAAAAAATCAGAACCTGAAATCCGCATTTTCTTAAATCTTTTATAAACTTCTCCGCTCTTTCATCACAAGTTCCGGTATCAGGGATGGCAATCGTATTATCAATATCCAGAAATACCGTATCAAATCCCTGTTTCTTATAATTCACTGCATCAAAATCAGTAAAGATCGGCAGTATCTGTTTTGGTCTAAATAGATTCATTTCAGTTAAACAGAGAAGTCTGTTCCTCTTCTTTCTCGCTTTCATAATATCCTTCCGGAAGATCAATAATCTCGACATCAGAAATATCCGACATATCCTTCTTTACGATATAATATCCGCTTTTCAGTTTTAAAGGAATCGAGAAAGACTGTTCCAGATCCATAAACGGAACATTGGAAACAGGCATCTCATTGATATTTCCATCGTTACAGATATATAGATTGCTGTAAGCGGAAACCATCATCGATCGGTAGATAAAATGCGGATTAGATTTGATCTGCTTGAATACACGAAAGCCTTTCGTATTTCTGGAAGTCAGTTCCAGATTTTCTTTATGGATCCTCTTAAATCCTCCCTTATTGGAACATAAAAGAAGTTCCTCGTTTCCATGTCTATCCACAACAACAGAAGCAAGTTCATCGTTTCTGACATTGATTGCGATTACACCCAGAGCTTTTGCTGCCACATCAGAAAGAATATCGGAAGAGTAACGGTTGCAGAAACCGTCTCTGGTGATCAGAATCAGATCATCGCCCGGATAACAGACACAGACGGAAATCATCTCATCGTCTTCTCTAAGCTTCATGCAGGTTAATGCCTTAGATGTTCTTTCCATTTTCAGCTTCGGGAATGAGGTCTTTTTGATCATACCGTTTTTTGTCGCCGTAATCAGGAAAGCAAACGTATCGAAATTCTTGACAATTACGGCACCGACGATCTTTTCCATTCCTTCCATTCTGACATAATGTGAAACATGTTTGCCTAGATCCTTAAAACGACATTCTTCAATCTTATAAACAGGAACATAGGCATAGTTTCCCTTGTTTGTGAATAGAAGTAATGTATCAAGAGTATCGCAGGATTTCATGCCGATCAAGGCATCTCCTTCTTTCACAAAAGGAAACTGATTCTCGTTAGCGTTAAACGCTCTTTCGGAAAATCTTTTCAGATATCCGTCTCTGCTCACACAGATGTAGCACGCCTCATTGGAAATCATAGCCAGTTTATCAACGAATACTTCTTCGATTTCTTCTTCAATAGTCGTTTTACGCGGAATGATAAATCTGTCATTGATCTCTTTCAGTTCATTTACCAGTACAGAGTCCAGTACATCAGAAGAAGAAATGATCGCATTCAGTTCACTGATCTCTTTTATCAGAGTATTGTTTTCTTCTTTAAGAATCGTAATATCGGTAGAAGAGAGACGGTACAGTCTTAATGAAACAATGGCCTCTGCCTGTTCTTCCGAGAATAAGAAGGCGGCTTTCAGTTTCTCCTTGGCATCCTTCTTGTCTTGTGATCTACGGATCAAAGCGATTACATCATCCAGGATTGAAACAGCCTTGATAAGACCTTCCACAATATGAAGTCTCGCCTGTTTTTTGTCTCTAAGATAAATGGAACGGTTTAAAACGACACTTCTGCGATGGGCAATAAAAGCGTCCAACGCATCCCCCAAAGACATCAGCACCGGCTTATGATTTACGATCGCTACATTATTATAGGAATAATTAACCTGAAGATCAGTATTCTTATAAAGATAATTCAAGATCTGACGGCAATTGGCATCTTTCTTACATTCAACGACGATCCGCAGGCCGTTCCTGCCGGATTCATCACGGACATCAACGACTCCTTCAATATCTTTAGAAAGATAAATATCCGTAATTTTCTTAACCAGCTGTGATTTTACAACTTCGTAAGGAATCTCACTGATTATGATCTGAGATGATGTCTTTCCTTCTTCGATCTCGCATCGGCTTCTAACGACAACTTTTCCTTTACCGGTCTTAAATACTTCCGCAATCTGCTTTCTTCCCTGAACGATGCCGCCGGTCGGGAAATCCGGCCCTTTTATGTACTGCATCAGTTCTTCGACGAAACAGTCCGGATGTTTCATCCGGTAAATGCAGGCGTTTATAACTTCATTCAGATTATGCGGGGCGATGTTTGTTGCATAGCCAGAAGCAATACCGGTAGATCCGTTTACCAGCAAAACCGGATATCTTGCCGGAAGAACAGTCGGTTCAAGATGCGTGTCGTCATAGTTGTTGGTCATGGCTACGGCATCATAATCGATATCATCCAGTAAGAGATGTGCGCTTTTCCCTAATCTTGCTTCCGTATAACGCATCGCCGCCGGCGGATCATCATCGATGGATCCATTGTTTCCATGCATATCAATCAATGGAACATTGATTTTCCAATCCTGAGACATTCTGACCATAGCTTCATAGATGGAACTGTCACCATGAGGATGGAAAGTTCCCATAACGCTTCCTACGGTCTTTGCAGACTTTCTGTGCGGTTTTTCATAGGTATTCCCATCGATATACATCGAATATAAAATGCGCCTCTGAACAGGCTTTAAACCGTCTCTGGCATCAGGAAGAGCTCTTTCCTGAATAATATATTTTGAATAACTGCCAAAACGGTCGGACATAATATCATCCAACGTTTCGTTGACAAAGTTTTCAATAATTTCTTCTTTCTTCTTCCTAGCCATTTCTTGTTACTCTATAGTCTTCTTCCAAAGTAAAGTCGATATTGTCATCGATCCATTTTCTTCTGATTTCCGCATTATTTCCCATCAGCACCGAAATCTTTCTTTCACATAATGCCGCATCCTCGATAGAAACCTGAATCAGTGTCCTTCTTTCCGGATCCATTGTCGTATCCCAAAGCTGATCCGCATCCATTTCTCCCAAACCTTTGTAACGCTGGATATCGGCCCGGTCGCCAAGCTCCTTCTTCATCTCATTGAGCTCTTCATCCGAATACAGATAAATACGTTCCTTGTTTTTCATAACCCCGTATAAAGGAGGCATTGCAATATATACATGTCCTGTCTCAATCAGTTCTCTCATGAAACGATAGAAAAATGTCAGTAAAAGAACCTGGATATGAGCGCCATCGGTATCAGCATCCGTCATAATGACAACTTTGTTGTAATGAATATCATCGATATTGAAATGCGGGCCGACACCGGCACCGATGCAATGTACGATCGTATTCAGTTCTTCGTTTTTCTCGATTTCACTGATAGAAGCTCTCTCTGTATTAAGAACCTTTCCCCTTAAAGGGAGTATTGCCTGAAAAGACGAGTCTCGGCACTTTTTGGCACTTCCGCCTGCGGAATCACCCTCTACGAGAAATAATTCCAGTTTAGAGGAATCTCTTGTCTGTGCCGGAGCGAGTTTACCGCTGAGAATCTCCTTGCTTTTTAAAGATGATTTCTTGCCCGATCTAGCTTCATCCTTGGCTTTCCTTGCCGCTTCTCTTGCCAATGAAGCTCTCTGTATTTTCTTTATCAGCTGTAGAGCAGTCTCCTTGTTTTCATGTAAAAAATATGTCAGCTGTTCACTTACGATACTGTCAATAACCGTTTTGGCTTCCGGTGTTCCGAGTTTCCCTTTTGTCTGTCCTTCAAACTGCAGGATCGATTCCGGGATAGAACAGGAAATGATAGAAGTCAAACCTTCTCTGACATCGCTTCCTTCAAAGTTTTTATCTTTTTCTTTTAACAAAGCGTTTTCTCTGGCAAATTCATTAATTACTTTTGTAAATGCGCTTTTATAGCCTATCTCATGTGTACCGCCATCGGATGTTCTTACAAGATTAACATAAGAGAAAGTGTTTTCCTGATATCCATCGGTATACTGAAAAGCGATATCGGCAGCGATCCCCTCTTTTTCTCCATGAAAACATACCGTATCATGCATGACATCCTTGTCTTCATGAAGGTAGTCCATAAATGCCTTTAATCCATCGTTATAAAGAAAGGACTGTTCCTCATTGTTTCTTAAGTCTTTCACAGTCAGTTTAACGTTTTTAAGCAGAAATGCTTCTTCCTGAGCGCGTTCCAGAATTGTCTGATAATTGAATATAGTCGACTGGAAAATCCGTTTATCAGGCATAAAAGTGACCTTAGAACCGGTCCGGTTCGTCGTCCCGAGCTCCTGCAGTTTCGATACTTTCTTTCCGCCGTTCTCAAAACGCATCAAATAACGTTTCTTATCTCTGCATACTTCTACTTCTAGCCACTCCGAAAGAGCGTTGACAACGGAAGCACCGACACCATGCAGACCGCCTGCCGTTTTATAACCGCCCTGGTCAGAGAATTTTCCGCCGGCATGCAGAACGGTGAAAATGACTTGTAATGTATTTTTTCCGGATTTATGGATTCCGACCGGCATACCTCTTCCGTAGTCTGTTACACTGCAGGAACCATCCTTGTTTATTTCGATAATGATCTCATTGCCAAAACCGTTTAATGCTTCATCGATCGCATTATCAACGATCTCCCATACCAGATGGTGAAGTCCTCTGGAATCAACCGAACCGATATACATACCCGGTCTTTTTCTGACTGCTTCCAGACCTTCCAGAATCTCTATACTGCTGTCATCATACTTCTGCGTCATAACCTTTAAAATTATATCATAAGATAGATACTGTGTTATAATCCAGATATAAAATCGAGGCTATGAAAGAACGATGTTTGATAAGTTGATTTGGATTGTATTAGGATATCTGATTGGTTCAATTCCCTGGGGTCTGGTAATTGGAAAGACATTCTTTCAAACAGATATCAGAGAATACGGTTCCGGAAATCTAGGAGGTACAAACGCGGGCAGAGTCTTAGGGCTTCACGTCGGTTATCTGGTTATTTTATTGGATGGACTGAAAGCTTTTTTGATGATGTTCTTATGTCATCTATTAAGAAATGAATATGAATTGCTGTGCGGTGTTTCTGTCTGTATCGGACATTGTTTCCCTGTGTTTGCGCAATTCAAGGGGGGGAAAGCAGTTGCCTGTTCCTACGGTTTTCTTCTGGGTCTGGCCTGTTTTATCCATCACGAGTTCATAATAACGTTCTTATTGCCGATCCTGGTATTCTTTACAGTCCTTTATTTGAGTAAATATGTTTCGCTTTCTTCTATGTGCGGTGTCTTATCCGGTGGAATCATGATCTTCCTGTTTGTCAACAGGAAAACAGGCTTGATCGTTTTGGCGCTTGCCTTGTTTGTTATTTACCGTCACCGATCCAATATACAGCGTATTTTACAGGGAAAGGAATCGAGAATTGGTCAAAAATAAAACCTTCGATCAGAAGGTTTTTTAAATAGAAAAGCTATTTACATAGCTTTTACTGTCCCATGGATTTCATGATTGCACGAATCTGTGCTTCTGATGGTTTTCTTCCCATCTGGGCATACATTGCACGGATCATTTTCTCATTGATAGGAGGATTCTCTTTTAACTGTTTCTCAAACTGCTTTCTGGTAACAAAGTAAGCGATAACGGCACCAATGATGCCTCCTCCGACAAAATATAGAATTGAACTAACAAATGGATTCATAACACACCTTCCTCATCAATCAATTTTATATAAAAAACTGATATTTGTCTATTCAGGCCTAATGGGTGAGAAATTTCCCTTTTCTCAAAAGGTGGTCCGTCTATAGCTGCTTTCAGGATCCCTGATTAAGGTCTTCAACAAGGGCAGCTAATTTTCAACAGTCCGTAAATATCATGTAGGAATTTCAATGTTCCCATTAGGTAATTTCATTATAAATGGAATCATGACGATTTACTAGTCTTGACTTTCCGTTTAAGAAATGATAATTACTCCTTGCTTTTAAACGGTTCCAGCATCTCCAGATATCTGGCTTTTAACTTTGCCGCTTTCGTATCTGGATCATTACCTTCTACTTTCATATGATCATAACAGACTTGGGAATCGCCGAAATGGCCGTTGATAACCGTAAAGAAATGTGGAGTCATCAGATCCTTTTCCCCTTCTTCGTTCGGATCAAGTATTTCATATAAGTATTCCATCGTTTTCTTACGCATTTCACCGTCTGAAACTAAATCGAATTCTTCATCATACGGATCGATATAATAGACATTTACATCCGCTTCCATTGCCGCTTCATTCAATACTTTCGTCACTTCCTGACAGCACCCGCAGTTAGTTCTTCCAAGAAAGAACACGCCGGAGGAACTTTCGTCGATGGTACGGAATACTTCCGAAAGCTTTACCAGTCTGAACTTATGTTTTGTTGAAGTGACACCATCATAGCCGGACATGTCGATCGTCGTCGATTGAATCACAAAAGTATATTCCGGAATCTCCGTTTCTTTCTTTTCCGTATTGCAGGAACATAGAAGCAGCAATGTTATAAACAAAAGCACTATCTTTTTCATCAGCAATCTCCGATCTCAATCGTTTTATACACTTCTTCGATCTTCTCTTTTGAACCAAGATCATTACTCATACAGGTAGCCAGAGAGGCCGCATTGGCATAGCGGAAACATTCCCCACAGTCCGCGCCGCGGATAATGCCGTACAGGAATCCGGCAACCATTGAATCGGCTGAACCTGTTGTATTGACCAGTGAATCTTTCAAATTCTTACATTTATAGGAAGCGTCTTTTGTAAAAATATAAGATGACTTGTGCGGTGCGCTGTAAAGAACATATCCGACATTCTGATCGATCATCTTTTTTGCACATTCTTTTAAATCATCGCCTGCAAGATTATTCTTATTCAGTTTAACCGCAAATAGCTTCGTATCCAGACACCTGTCAAGAATATCCCGGTCTGTATCCAGAACGATTTTTACGTCTTCCTTGCTCAATTCATGAACAAGTTCGATCATCCTGTCTTTAATTTCATCTTCTATATTTCCGGAAAGAACAAAAATATCATCTGAAAAGATATTACTCAGTCTCGATTTAAACTTTATGAATTCATCATCCGTGATATGAGGTCCTTTTGCGTTAATACTGGTCTCATACTGTTCATCCATGATCTTGATATTGATTCTGGTATTGTCTTTGATTGACGTAAACAAAGGCTGTATATTTGGATAGTTTCTGATAAAACTTAGGAAATAGTCCTTTGTAAATCCGCCCAAAAAACCTAGACAAACCGAAGGAATACGAAAATTGTTCAAGACAATAGAAACATTGACACCTTTCCCGCCTGCATCAAACATCTCCATGTCACAGCGATTGTTTTTACCGCGTTCTATCGATGGAATCGTAATAAAGTAATCTAGAGAAGGATTTGTCGTACAAGTATAAATCATGTTTCTTTTCCTCAATTCAGCGCTGAACCGCCTCAAAATGCGTTAGAAGATCATTCAGAAGTCTTTCATGGATCTCATTCACTTCTTCGGTTTTTAATGTCTTATCTTTATCTTCATAAACAATATTCAAAGACACGGACTTATAGCCTTGTTCAATGTGCTCGCCCTGATAAACATCAAAGACCTCTGCTTTCTTAACAAGTTTACCGCCTGCTTTTCTGATTTCATCAAGAAGATCGGCTGCTTTGATATCTTCGTTTAACAGCAATGAAATATCTCTGGATACAGAAGGATATCTGCTTAATACAGGTGCTTTTACTTTAGAAGGATTTGCTTCATCCAGCACGCTCAGAATCATTTCGGCATAGCAGACATCATCTAGTTTTAATGTTTTTAAATATACCGGATGCAGCTTGCCAAAAATACATAATACCTGATCGCCCATGTATAGTACCGCTGACTGATATGGATGAAAATGTATCGTATCCAGTTTATTTTCTCTTAAGCTGATCCTACCCATTTCAAAACCAAGCTTAGAAAGAATCTGCAGCAGAATTCCCTTTAAGACATAGAAATCCGATTTGACACTGATGTGCTTCACCTTGTTGTCAATAAGATCGCCCTGCATGACAATGCCAAGTCTTTCTTCTTCATAGTCTTTCGCATAAACCTTTGAAATCTCAAATAAAGAAACGTTCTCATTATAATGCGCAAGATTATAAGACAAAGTTTCCAGCAGTGAATTCATCAGCGAAGTTCTGACATATCTTCTGGCATCGGATAACGGGGAGATCAGTTCTACTGCTTCTCCTTTCGGCAGGATCGCTTCTTTTATATAGCGGTCAGATACCAGAGTATAGTTGACGGTATCAAACATGCCGTGATCATTCAGCGTTTCTCTGATGATTCTGCGCATCTTCTGCATCTTGCTTAATTTACCAACTGTCTGCGGCATTAAAGGTAAAGTCGAAACAAGGTCATCGAAATCAGTCAGTCTTACGATTTCTTCATCGATATCCTCTGGTATCTTCAAATCTGTAGAACGATATGACGGTATATCAACAACAAAACTTTCTTTTTCTACCGCATATGTCAGATCAAGACGATCCAAGACATCCGTCGCTTCTTTCATATTGTAATTCTTGCCAATCAAAGAATTCAGATGTTTTAAAGTCTCTCTAATCTGATAAGGTTCATAGTCAGGTTTACCATATTCGACTGTTTCTTCAAAATCATCGGCATCCGCCAGTTCGATCAGCAGCTGGACAGCTCTGTCCATGGCTTTATTCTGGCAGAGAGGTTCCAGTCCTTTAGAGAATCTGGCTGCAGCTTCCGTTTGTAGGCCCAGACGGTTTGCTGTTCTTCTGATCTGGGCATGGTCAAACAATGCCGCTTCAATAATCAAGGAAGAAGTATCATTCAAGATCTTGGTATTGTCACCGCCCATGATTCCGGCAATACCGATCGGTTTTCCTTCCGAAGTAATCATCAGATCGCCTTTTTCTATCGGATAGTCAATTCCATCCAAAGCGGTATAGGTACCTTCATAATCATCCCTTACTGTAATCTCCATTGCCGGATTCGATCTTAAATCATAGAAATGCAGCGGCTGTCCTGTTTCCAGCATGACGTAGTTGGAAATATCAACAAGATTATTAATGCATTTTACACCGTTGGCACGAAGATGCTGTTTCATCCATTCCGGAGAATCTTTGATTACTACATGATTGACTACTTTCGCCAGAAAATGCGGACAGTTATTGGATTCTGATTTTAATACAAAAGAAGTAGCCTTTCCAACCGCTGATTTTTCATCAAATTCAGGAAGAACAGCTTTCCGGTTAAGAATTGCACCCATTTCTTTTGCCATCGCAAACATGGATAGGCAGTCCGGTCTATTGGCATAAATGGAAACATCCAGGATCGTATCATCGTATCCCAGTTTTTCCAGTATATCGGTATCTCCTACTTCAAATCTGTCATCAAGTTCTTCAATTCCGTTGTGGCTGTAAGATTCTTCCGGTAGAAGATTTTCATCTACACCAAGTTCTTTCAGGGAACAAAGCATACCGTCAGAAGCAACGCCTCGTATCGTACTAGCCTTGATTTCCCCGCCAGGCAGTTCTGCTCCAACTTTAGCAACAATGACTTTCAGTCCTTCTCTACAGTTCGGAGCGCCACAGACGATGTTCAGAATTTCTGATCCGATATCCACTTTTGTTACATGAAGATGATCGGAATTCGGATGATCTTTGCACTCAATCACCTTACCGACAACCAGATTTGTTCCTTGAGAAAGATGAACGATCTCTTCTACTTCAAAACCGCATTTAACCATCTTATCAACGATTTCGTTTACCGATAAGTCGCTGATATCCATAAATGTACTAAGCCATTTTAAACTTAATTTCATAAGGCCTCCTATCTCTTGAACCCTTCAAGAAATCTGATATCATTCGTGAACAGATCTCTAATATCCGCTATTCCATATTTCAACATCGCAATTCTTTCGATTCCGGCGCCAAAAGCAAATCCGGTATATTTCTTAGAATCAATGCCGGCCATCTCCAGAACATTCGGGTGAACCATTCCGGAGCCAAGAATCTCGATCCATCCGGTTCCTTTGCAGGTTGGGCAGCCTTTCCCGCCGCAGATATGACATGTCATATCGACTTCAAAAGAAGGTTCCGTAAATGGGAAGTACGAAGGTCTGAAACGGATATGCGCGTCTTTTGAGAAAAGCTCACGGATCATCAGTTCCAGCGTTCCTTTTAGGTCGGCAACCGTAATACTTTCACCGATCACCAGACCTTCGCATTGCATAAACTGGTGGGAGTGTGTTGCATCATCGTCATCTCGGCGGTAGACCTTTCCCGGACAGATCACTTTGATCGGTAAATGATTCGCTTCCTTTTCCAGAACACGCATCTGTATAGCAGTTGTCTGTGAACGTAACAGATGTGTCGGATCTACATAGAAAGTATCCTGCATATCTCTGGCAGGATGACCCTCCGGTGTATTTGCGCGGGTAAAATTATAGAGATCTGTTTCTACTTCCGGACCTTCTGCAACATTGTATCCCATGCCGATAAAGACATCTTCAAGTTCTTTCTGAACCAGTGTTAAAGGATGCATCGTTCCTGTCTTAGGCACATAGGCATCTAATGTAACATCGATCTTCTCTGCTTTTAGTCTGGCATTTAGAATTTCTTTTTCAAGCATTTCTTTTTTCTGGTCAATCGCTGTAGAGACAGCATTTTTCAAATCATTAACCAGTTGTCCGAACTTCGGTTTCTCTTCTGCTGAAAGATCTCTCATCTGAGCCATAAGCCCCTGTATCTTTCCTTTTTTGGAAAGATATTCGATTCTTAGATCTTCCAGTTTTTTACTGTCGGCTTCAGAGATGGCCTTTAAAGCCTCATTTTTAAGTAATTCGAGATCAAGCATAATTTCCCCCCTTTAAAATAAAAAGGTGGCACTAAGGGCGCCAAAAGCGCGTTACCACCTTTATTTCTAACTCTTATTCTTAACGCGAACGACACGTGGAGTATTAATCCAGCTAAGAAGTGAATTCCCTGATCATCCTGTTAGAACATCTCAGCATATAGTTCATTCTCTTGAACATTCAGGATCAGTTACTAGTCTTCTTTATGCGATTCTTAAGCGATATCGATCTTGATACCAGGACCCATGTTGCTGGAAATGGTGCAGGACTTAATGTATGTACCTTTTACAGCAGCCGGTTTTGCTTTGTTTATGACTCCCAGTAAAGCATCAAAGTTTTCAGCAAGTTTTTCTGTCTCAAAAGAAGACTTTCCGATCAGACAGTTGATATTGCCTTCCTTGTCAACACGGTACTGAACTTTACCTTTTTTGATTTCTTCAACAGCTTGTGCAATGTTCGGTGTAACAGTTCCGGTTTTAGGGTTTGGCATCAGACCTCTAGGGCCTAAAAGCTTACCTAACTTACCAAGTTCACCCATCATGTCAGGTGTAGCGACGATGATATCGAAATCAAACCATCCACCTTTGATTTTTTCCAGGATCTCTTTATCACCGACATAATCTGCACCGGCATTCTTTGCGACTTCCATATTCGCACCCTGTGTAACGACCAGGATCTTCTGGGATCTGCCGGTTCCGTTTGGAAGAACGGTAGCGCCACGGATCTGCTGATCAGCCTGACGAGGGTCGACATTCAGATTGAATGATACTCGAATAGAAGCATCATACTTTACGGTAGTAGTTTTCTTTGCCAGTTCACATGCTTCAACAGGAGAATACTTCTTTCCCTGTTCGATCAAGGCTTTTGAGCTGTTATAATTCTTTGAACGTTTCATTACTCTACTACCTCGATTCCCATGTTTCTAGCAGTACCTGCGATAATGTTCATCGCAGCTTCCACATCGTTGGCATTCAGGTCAGGCATCTTATATTCAGCGATTTCCTTTAACTGAGCCTTCGTGATCTTTCCGGCTTTCACCTTATTCGGTGTTCCGGATGCCTTTTCAACGCCGGCAGCTTTCTTTAACAGGAATGCAGCCGGAGTTGTCTTTAATACGAAATCAAAAGATTTGTCCTCGTATGCCGTAATAACTACAGGAACGATGTCACCTTTTCTGTCTTTGGTCTGATCATTGAACTGAGTACAGAACTGAGGCATGTTGATTCCTGCAGAAGCCAGAGCTGGACCCGGTTTTGCTTCACCGGCTCTGAAGTTTAATTTGCAGACTTTTGCAACTTTCTTTCTTGCCATATTTTCCTCCTTATGGTTGTGGGAATAACGGAGCGTTGCTCTCCTTCCACATGCTTCAATATTTTACAATAAATAAAAGCCTTATTTCAAGGCTTTTTTACTTATTTGTGTTTGTAGAAACAGCGGTTATCCAAGGCGAACACTTTCTGTGTGAATTCTCTTTCTTTTACTTCTGCAAGAGCTTTTTCAATAATATTTACTCTGGCGTCAATGTTATCGATCAGATTAAGCATTTCGGCTTCGATAGTTTCCGGTCTGATCGGCGAACCGAACTCCTGCTGTCCATGATGTGAAAGAACCATATGTCTTAAAATCAGCAGTTCTTCGCTTTCTTCAAGATTCAGCTGCCTGCCGATTTCCAGCAGTCTGGCATCCATGATTGAAATATGACCCAAAAGTTTTCCCTTAGTAGAGTACTCTGTGACAACAGGAGATGTTAGCTCTTCGATCTTTCCCAAATCGTGAAGGATAACGCCGGCAAGAAGATAATCCCTGTTTATGGAAGGATATATGCTGCAAAGTGAAATCGCCACCTTGATCATGCCTGAAGTGTGTGTAGCAAGACCACCGATGAAATTGTGATGGATCTTGGCTGCTGCCGGATATTCGTAGACATCGTTTTCATAATAATTTAGGGCGCTGGAAACGATCTTTGCAATGTTTTCATTATTAATAAGATTGATTCCTTCTTGAATGCTGGCTCTAAGGGAATCTTTAGAAATCGGTGATTTAAATACGAATTCTTCCATATTCAGCTCAGCTTGAGGAATAGGAAGGACTTTGAGAACTTTAGCTTGCAGGTTGTTACGGTATTTGATCACTTCCAGATCAAATTCGTAGATCTTCCCGACTTCAAGCTCTTTTTCCAGTTCCGGTTTTACATCCCAGAGTTTGGCATCGATCGATTTCGTTGCATCCTGAAGTGTCAGTGTCAGATACGGAGCGCCTGAATTTGTCGTACCTCTTAAGATCTGCGAGATCAAAAGATTTGTCGTTATTCTTTCACCTTCGTTAAAATCCTTTACTTGTTTCACGATCGTTTTCCTCCATTACACGTTTAATGTCTTCACTGCCAAAACCTTTATTCAGTAATGATCCGTAGATTCTTTGCCTTAATTCATAACCTTCATACTTTTTTGCGTATTTCTTTAGGCTTTTTAAAAATTCCTTCTGTAATAATTCTATCTCATTGTTCTCTTCTATTTCTAATGTATTAACGACATTCTTCGACATTTCATAACTATAACCTGCATTCAGCAGTTTATTTACGATAGATTGTTTCTTACTGATCAGTGATTTATTCTTTATAGATTTTGCGTATTTTTCCGCCACAAGTAACGCTTTTTCTTTTTCTCGCATCTCATCTTCCCGGATATATCGGCTGATAATTCTTTCTGAGATACCATCTTTTTTCAATCGGTTTTTGATTTCCCGTACCGACAAATTAGACCGGTCATAAAAGGCAATTTTATTTTCGGCATATTTTTCATCATCCAGCATTCCATAGGCGGTCAGTTTATCGATTATTTCCTTTTTTTGTTTTTCATTGAGCTCTGTTCTGCATAGATGATCGCTGATCTGTCTGACTGTATGATCTTTAACAGACAGTTTCCTTAGGCAGGAACGATATGCTTTCAAATACCTTTCATCGTCCTTAAGTTTTTTTATTAATTCTTCATCGATTTCTTTTCGATCTTTTAATCGATAAGAAAAATAGGCTTCGATCGGTATCATGATCTTGTCTTCTTCCAGAATGATCATGACATAATCCTCCCGTATCCTAAGATTTTTAATTAAAGATGTTGTCCTGTTTGATTCTGTCGGTTTTTTATTGAATGAATTGTCGCTTTTCATATATCAAGTATATCTTCTTTCTTGTAAAGATAAATCATGGAAATACAGTCAAAAATTATTAGTTTTTTATCTTTTTACAGTTTATCAGCGAAGTGTTTCTCGCCTTTCTTGCGATATTCGATATTGTTGTAATCAAGCAACCGGTAAGAACCGTTATAGGAAATGATAGAAATCGAAGCGTTTTCTACCAGACGAGGCTGTTTAAAATCCGGGAAAAGCTTATGGATTACAGTAGCTATCGTAAAACTGGAAGTAGAAATCAGAATGTTACCTTCATCATGTTCCTTTAAAATCGCATCGATCCCCTGTGAGACCCTTTTCCAAACGCGTTCCAGACCTTCAAATCTTCCTGTTTCATCTCTTTTCAACAGCTGTTCAACAATTTCAAAATCATCATAATAACGATATAATCCATCATATCCATGATATTTTTCCTGAAATGCTTCGAACAATGGTCCCAGCATCGCTTCATATGAACCTTCTTCATATTTTCCGTAACACATTTCACGAAAATGATAATCACAGATGATCTCTGCCGGATTTAAGTTTTCGTTCATAAAATTAACGGCAGAATCGATCTGTCTTGATGCATCTCCGGAATATGCTTTCACAAAAGAAATATTACGAAGTCCATAGCCGGTGCATTTGGCCTGTAATACTCCCAGTTTAGACAATGGAGAATCATTCCATCCTTGAACGATTTCCTGAATGTTATATGTTGTTTCGCCATGACGTAAAAATAAAGATTCAGCATAGTTCAATTATAAGGGAATCACTTTCATAAATCATTTAAATTTCTCTATTCTTTATAATTCTGAAATAAAAAAACCGGATTTCTAATCCGGTTTCATTCGAAAGAAGATAGCTATATATTATTCGCCGATCACTACGACCTTACATCTGCGTTCCCGTGCGTGTGTTCGATCAAAGTCGACAAAATAAATATATCCGGTTTTTCCTACGCCAAGTTCTGAGTTGTCAACTTCAAAAGTGGCCGAATTTCCCAGTATTGTAGCCTTCAAATGGGCATCTGCATTAAATAGTTCTTCCCTGGTTCCGCTAGGAAGGTATTTCGGATATTCCGGCCAGGTTTCAACTTCCTCAAAATGCTTCAATCCCGGATAAAAATACTGTCCCCAGGCCGTCTGGTCCGGTATAATTTTTGCCAAGGCATTATCGAGATCCTGCTGAATGAATTCTTTCCCGTTTGGTAATGTGTCGTGAACATATTCTTCAAAAAACAACGAACAAGTCGTATGTGGTGAAATGACATGTACAACGCCATCTTTAATGCCGCTTCGATGAATGATTCCGCGTACTTCATCGGTAATGTTTGTGTAAGTAGGAGAAACTCCTTTTGACATGATTCCATTTATTGTTTCTTTATAAACAGCCATATTATCCCCCTTTATATTTAGCTATTTAATGAATTATTTTAATTTACACGAATGATATGATTATTCATGTGAATTCCTGATTTCATTATATAATACTTTACAAATTTCAATAAATAGACAAACAAAAAAACGCTCCGTTTTCACGGAAGCGTTTTTTTGACACGTTCAGTTATTATTTAACTCTAGCCTGAAGATTTTCAAATCTTCTCTTTGCATCGCTTCTGGCTTTGTCATAGAGTTCCTGAGCCTTTTCCGGATTGACCTTAACAAGGTTGTTGTATCTTGCTTCGTCCATCAGGAAATCCTGGAACTTGTCGAAGTCAGGTGTCTTATAATCGATCGTCAGAGGAGATTCGTTTCGCGGATCATATCTGTATAATGTGACATAACCGCATTCGACTGCCTGCTTCTGAACCAGCTGCTGTTTTGACAGACCGCCCTTGATTCCGTGTAGTTCACATGGACAGTAGGCAATGATCAGAGAAGGACCATTGTAGCTTTCAGCTTCTTTCAGAGCTTTGATGGCCTGCATTCTGTTTGCACCCATACATACAGATGCAACATAGACATGGCCATAACTCATAGCGATCTGGCCTAAGTCTTTCTTGGCGACTGCCTTACCGCCGGCAGCAAACTGAGCGATCGAAGCAGCCTGAGAAGACTTGGATGACTGTCCACCCGTGTTAGAGTAAACTTCAGTATCCAAAACCAGAATATTGACATTCAGATTGTTGGCAATGACATGATCCAGTCCGCCGTAACCGATATCGTAAGCCCATCCGTCACCGCCGACGATCCATACAGAGTTGGAAACCAGATCTCTTACTTCTTCAGCCAGAACATGTACATCAGCACAAGCGGATTTAGCAGCAAGATCACCAATCTTTCCGGCGAGTTTCTTTTCTTCTACTCTGTTTCCGTTGATCTTCAGATATTCTTCGAAGAGTCCTTTCAGTTCCGGTTCGACTTTATCAAGGTTGTCTTCCATGACTTTGAGCAGAACGGCTTTCTTATAGTTCTTCGCTAACGCCATACCGTAACCGTATTCTGCGTTATCTTCAAACAATGAGTTCGCCCAGGCGATACCGTTGCCATTCTTATCTGTTACAAACGGAGTAGATGGTGTAGAACCGCAATAGATGGAAGAACATCCTGTTGCGTTTGCGACCAGCATATCCGGACCGAACAGCTGTGACACAAGTCTGTAATATGGAGCTTCACCACATCCAGGACATGATCCAGGAACTTCAAAATAAGGTTTTAAGAACTGTGTTCCCTTTGGTGTATCGTTGACGAGTTCACTCTTGTATTCTGTTTCATTGAACAGATAATCTGCCAGCGGAGCTTCATTCATAAGACTATGAACATCTACCATTTCAAGAGCCTTGTTTCCGCCCTTACCCGGACATTCTGCAGCACACAGACCGCAGCCTACACAGTTATCAGGAGAAACCTGGATCCTGAACTTATAGTTTTCAGCGCCCTTGCCCATTGCCTGAATCGTTTCAAAGGCCATAGGAGCATTCTTGATTTCTTCTTCCGTTAACGCAAACTGTCTGATTGTAGCATGCGGACAGACGAAAGAACAGAATCCGCACTGGATACAGTTTTCAGGATTCCATTTTGGAACATAAGACGCGATATTTCTGTGCTCGGCATAAGATACATTGTTTCTCATAGTTCCATCAAGTACACCATATTTCGTGAAGGCGGAAACCGGCATATCATATCCGGATAATGTATCGAAGCCCTGTACGAATTCATCAAAGTAATCGTCACCGGTCTTTTCAACGATAAATTTGGAAGGAAGCTGAGCCCACTCCGGTTTTACTTCTATTTCAACCAGACCTGCTTTACCGGCATCAATAGCCTTCCAGTTCATCTCAACAACATCATCGCCCTTCTTGCCGTAAGATTTCTTAGCAGCAGCCTTCATCAGATCCAATGCCTTGTCGTATGGCATAATCTGTTCATTTAAGGCGAAGAATGCAGACTGTAAAGTCGTGTTGGTTCTTCTGCCCATACCGATTTCGGTACAGATCTTAGTAGCGTTAATGATATAGAACTTTGCATGTTTCTTAGCCAGCTGGACTTTCATTCTGTTTGGCAGATAGTCTTCGATCTTTTCCGGTTCAATGGTCGTGTTCAGAAGGAAAGTGCCGCCGTCTTTTAATCCGGAAAGCATGTCATACTTCAGAACATACGAATCCAGCGAGCAGGATACGAAATCAGCGTTGTTTACATAATAAGTACTTCTGATTGGATCAGGTCCGAATCTCAGGTGCGATCTAGTAACGCCGCCGGCTTTTCTTGAGTCATATTGGAAATAAGCCTGAGCATACTGGTCTGTATTATCGCCAATGATCTTTACAGAGTTCTTGTTGGCACCGACCGTACCGTCCGAGCCTAAGCCCCAGAACAGGCAGGATGTATAAGTTCCATCGATCTTGAAATCCGGATCAACATCCAGTGAAAGATGTGTAACATCATCGTTAATACCAATCGTGAATTCTTCTTTCGGAGCATCCTTCGCAAGTTCGTCATATACAGCCTTGATCTGGTTTGGAGCGGTATCCTTAGAAGCAATTCCGTATCTGCCTCCGATCAGTTTGATATCGGTATCTTTCAGTACGCTTAATACATCCAGATATAACGGTTCTCTTGTTCCGATTTCTTTTGTCCGGTCAAGAACAGCGATCTTTTTAGCTGATTTAGGAAGGACATTGAACAGATACTTCGCGGAGAACGGTCTGTACAGATGTACGGAAATAACGCCGATCTTCTCGCCTTTTGCTGTTAATGCATCAACAACTTCTTTGATTGTTTCAACAACAGAACCCATAGCAACAATGATTCTTTCGGCATCCGGAGCACCGTAGTAAGTAAACGGTTTATAGTCTCTTCCGGTATGTTCCGAAATCTTTTCCATGTAAGATGCAACAACATCAGGAACCTTTGCAAAATGTTCGTTCTGTGCTTCTCTGGTCTGGAATACAACGTCGTCGTTCTCGGCTCCGCCTCTTGTAACGGCATTACCATGCGGATTTAAAGCATTTGCCTTGAATCTCTTGACAGCATCCATATCCAGTAATGATTTCAGATAGTCATAATCCATGACTTCAATTTTCTGAATTTCATGAGAAGTTCTGAAACCGTCAAAGAAATGCAGGAATGGAACACTGGCCTTAATTGCCGCTAAATGAGCGACTCCAGCAAGATCCATCGCTTCCTGTACGGAATTTGAACAAAGCATGCAGATGCCTGTCTGACGGGCTGCATAAATGTCTTCATGGTCACCAAAAATGGATAATGCAGACGTTGCAAGCGCTCTTGCGGCTACATGTACAACACCTGGAAGCAGTTCGCCTGCCCATTTGTACATGTTCGGAATCATCAGTAAAAGACCCTGAGAAGCCGTAAATGTAGTTGCTAAAGCACCACCCTGTAGAGTACCGTGAACGGCACCGGCAGCACCGGCTTCTGATTGCATTTCTGCAACTTTTACGATATTGCCGAATACATTGGTTCTTTTTGCAGTTGCCCAAGCATCGACAACTTCTGCCATTGTTGATGACGGAGTGATCGGATAGATTGCAGCAACATCAGTGAAAGCATACGCGCAATGGGCGGCAGCTGTATTGCCATCCATTGACTGGAAAATTTTTCCCATAATAAAAGTCTCCTCCTATGCGCTTTCATTATCTCACAAAGGAGGAAACTTGTGTATATTGATTTTGATCAGTTTGTCTGTTTGCTGACGATATAAACTTTTATCGGAGTAGATATCGGATAGTTGCCTGCCGTATAGGATTCATTGCCATTCACTGTGATCTTCACGATCATCCCTACTCTTAGATCTGAAGTTGTTTCAACAAAAGTCAAATCTGTAAATGCAGAAAGATAGTTTTGAATCTTTTCTTTTGTCTGCTGAAATGTTTCGCCTGCTTCATAATAATTCGGTCTCATAATGTAGGCAGTCGCTTCTTCCTGATTTGCGCCAAGCGAAAGTCCGTAACGGATTTTTTCATTTGTTTCATATTCTCCCGAACCGTGCCAGACGATCTTGCCTTGCGGAACAGTATCAGAATATTCGTCTTTCGATGGATCATGATATGGATCCAGCGTCAGTGCTTTAACAGAACTTTCGAATTCATCAACCGATTTACCGACATATTGTCCTTTCGTAATCGTTATTGTCTGTTCTTGCGCGTCTTTTTTTCCTAATGAAAGCTTATATGATACCGAATTTCCTTGATTATATTCACCCGATATATAGGAAATGATCGTTCCTTTTGGATAACTATCCGAGTATTCTTCTTCCGCCTTATTCGGAACCAAGCCTAAACTGATAATATACTGTCTGAATTCAGATTCACTCTTTCCTTCATAACCGCTGCTGACCATCACTTTACCGTCTGTACTCTTTTTTCCTAAAGACAGTCCATACCTTATTCTTTCATTCGTTTCATACGTTCCCGAACCGTGCCAGACAATATTTCCTAGCTCAACGCTATCGGAATACTCATCTTTTGTCGGATCGTGATAAGGATCCAGCGAAAGAGCTTTAACGACATTTTCAAATTCTTTTACGGTCTTACCGACATATTGTCCTTTTGTGATAACGATTTCTTCATCGCCATCGCTTTCCTGAGAATTCTTTTTTCCTAAAGATAAACCATAGTTAAATGTCTCATCTTTTTCATAAGTTCCCGAACCGTGCCAAACAATTCTTCCTTTTGTTACGGTATCGGAATAATCATCTCTTTCTTTGTTATGATTCGGATTGAGTCCCAGGTTACCGGCAATTGTTATAAATTCATTTTCTGTTTTGCCAATATAATCGCCTGCTTGCACAATGATACGATCCGCTTTGTTTCCTAAAGAAATACCGTAATTGAATGTTTCACCTTCTTCATAAGTGCCCGAACCGTGCCAGACGATTTTTCCTTCTGCTATAGAACTGCTGAAATCATCTCTTGCGGTATTGTGGTTCGCTCTTAATCCAAGTTCTTTTGCTTTTGTTTCAAACTGACTTACGGTTAAATTGACATATTCTCCGGATTTTACTTCTATACTTCTTTTTTCATCTTCTGTTCCTTTTGAAACATAGACAATGATTTCAGTATCTTTCTTTATTTCTTCTGGCGCTTCAATCCGGATGACATTGCCTTTCTTTACAGATTCACTCTTTTCTTCGACAAAAGTTACAGCTGTAAGGCCATTATCTGTTATCCATTTTTCAATCGCTGTTTTACTTGTATTTTCATTCAGTACAGGTAATTGAATCAATTCTACGATACCATTTGAAATTTTAATAGTAAGCTGATCTTTTAACTTCATTCCGCTGTTGACAGACTGATAAAAAACATAATCTTTCTCGATCGAAGTACTTTCTTCGTATTCGATCACACAGGAATACTTCGGATCAAGAGATCCGCACCAATTGAATACTTCTTGTTTATTTTTACCTAAAAAATCCGGCACTGTAACAGAGCCGTTATCCTTTATGACACGATATGTAACAAATGTGCCAAGGCCAATAACAGCAGCTAAAAGTATTCCAAGTAATATATTTATCTTTTTCATGAGTTACCTCCTGTCAATTCGACGTATTGACTTTCATCAACAAACGATATCGTATAGAATCCGTTAGAAATGAAATGTTTCTGTTGTTATATTCATGGGATTCGTATTGCGTATTGAAGCGGTTATCGATTTCAAGCAGATCAGAATAAGAACCGTTTCTTATCTTCAACATGATCCGATATTCGCCTTCCAGTCCGCTCAGGTCCGCTTTCGCACTATAACAGATATGATCCATATTGTAACTTGAATCATAGAAAGATGAATAATCGAAAGAACAAGGCTTTGTTTCTGTCGGTACCGGAATTGTTTCATTCCGATTGACGAGATAAAGCTGGTGCATATTGTCTTCTGAATCATAGTTTAGATAGTAGATCATTCCCACACCATCGAACAGTGCGTATTCTTTCCCGTCATCATTTTGATATGTAACATTATCTATCGTTGCCAAGGAAGATCGCATGGATGGTTTATTTACAGCGGTATAATCAAGCTCTGCTGAATCAATATCCAGTTCGATACGATATCCATATATTTCATTTAACGCTATTTTATATACTTTATTTTCGTTTTGATTGGTAAGCAGACTGAATTCAGACTGGTTGCATTTCAGCAAGGATTGCGCATATGCCGTATTTTCAATCCTTGTTTCAATTCTGAAAATATAAGAACCCTCATCCAAGTTTGAAATATCGTAGGATCCTCTGAAACCAGCCCAGGTATAATTATGCCCGTCATTCAGGTTGTACCAGGCGGTATCGATATTCTCACAAATAAACGAATCAACCAGTTCCTGATTGGAAAGATCATAAATATTTATTTTGTGAGAAACGGAATCTTTTTCTTTAAAATCGTAGGAGGAGAGTCCGCCGATGCCGGAAATCGTTAGAATCTGATCATCCATTTTGATTGAATCAACAATCGTAAAACTCTCTGCTTCGACCGGATTCGTCAAAATCTGCTGCACTGATTTGTTATTGAGGAGAATTACATCTTCCGTATCAATATATCCAACCGATTTATCCCAGTCATATGTCAAAATACCGTCTTCCGTATTGATCGATCCGTTTTTAACCGGATTTGTCGATTGGATTTTATATCTTCCATCGGTCTGGTTTATTACCAGAACTGTCAGATCTTTCTGATAATGTTTCCCGAATCGACCAGTATAAAGCACCTGATTGCCGTCATTGCTTTTGTAGATGTTCGGATCCCATTTAATATTTGAATCGTATAAAACATCATTGTAATTATTTTTTACAAAACCAATAGTATATGCATTGTAATCGCTCAGATTGCCGTTTTTATTATTGGCATATTTATCGATCTGATAAGCAATTGAGGCGATCTTTACGCCCCAATAAGGATCGGAAGCGTAGGAAACATTAAATCCGGAACCTTTGTTTCCAACACAGGTTCCAAAATACCTGCGGTTGGTATAATCCATGAACCAGGCCAGGTTTCTTCCCATTTGTTCTTTAACGCATGCGGATACTGATGAAAAATATGTGGCATTGTTTGGCGAATCATCATATGCAGCCCAGCCAAAGAGGTTATTACGGTTTACGGCATATCCGGATGTACCGTATGCCGACTCCAGGCAGGCCATCGCATAAATCATCAGCGCATTGCAGCCATACTTGTTCTGTGAATTGATAAAGGCATCCGCCTGATTATACATAACACTCGAGCTTCCCTTAGTTTCTTTCATGAATTGGTTTAAAGTAGCGGCCGAAATGTTGGTTTTACTGCGGATCGGCAAGAACTGGTAGTAGTTGTAGCATTCCGCAACAAAACTGCTTAATGACGGATCAGCATAGAAACGGATCCCATCGTTAGAATAGTATTTTTTACCGGTTTGCATTCCGGCATTTAGATAATTCTCGGCATTATCGGCATTTATTGTATATTCTAATGCTTCATTGCCGTTTTTCCCACTTTTTGGGTATGCTCTGAAATAGTGAAAGACCAGATCGTAGTATTTGCCGTTTTTTACGATTTCATAGTAGTTCTGTTTTACTTTTACCAGAAACGGTTCTTCATCTTCATAGGTATTGTTTCCACCGAGCCAGATAGGAATCTGGTTACGGATATATTTTTCCGGAACAAGATCGATATATTCCAGATCGGCATAACCTTCGAAACCGTTCATAACGATCCGGATATAGCCTTTTCCTGCAGGCGCGATATCATAAATGTCCGGACCGAGTGTTTCAATATAAGTCATCTCATAGTGATTTGAAATATATGTGCTTTTGTAGGCACTGCTGTTTCTTTCTAACGGATTCTGGAATAAATACATGGTGGAGGAATTTCTTCTTCCTGGGTAAGAATATGCCAGTCCGGAATTCATCGCAACGATTCTTGTTGGAGAATAAGATTTTCCATAACGAACAACATAATCGTCGTTTTTCTTCATGGCTTTTATTGCGTCATTGAAATTTGCATGACATGAGATCTTGGTAAAGGAGCCGTCATCATTGATCGAAGATA
Source organism: Erysipelotrichaceae bacterium (assembly GCA_017432885.1). Taxonomy (GTDB): domain Bacteria; phylum Bacillota_I; class Bacilli_A; order Erysipelotrichales; family Erysipelotrichaceae; genus Colivicinus. The sequence continues at coordinate 27,124 of JAFRIE010000018.1, forward strand.
CTTCAAATTGTCCGGTTGAGCATGCCATCGGATAATAGGAATCGGCCGATACGGAAAAACTGCCGGAGACCGGTATCAGTATACAGATGAGCAGCGCACATAGCACAATATTTATCAGTCGAAATTTTTTCATTATTCTAATGTCGTTGATATTTTCACCCAATTGTTGCTACTTGAAAACTTCAGCATTAAACATCCCTTGTAATCAGGATCGGAATTCCCGGAAGATGTTTCAAAAAACAAAGCGCCGTTATCGCCCGAAACAAGTTTTTTATGCAAACAATTGCCGACTTTTACCGATTCGTATTCTTCTGACAGACATTCTATAACTTCGTCATTATTATCACGAACAAAACGGGCATCTTCTATGATCAGATTTTCTTCGGCATTGTTTACATGGATCCGGAACGTATAAACACTTAAAGTAGAAGGTATCTGATATTCTTCACCGTTATGAAGCATCATCGTAGAGATAGAACAGGAAGAAACCGTTACATTGGAGTTTCCGATTTCAATATTCTGCTCCGTATCGAACTTGAGGACTGATAAATCATTTGCATTTTTGTCAAGATCAAATTCCATCCAGGATGCATCGATTCCGTTCATAATTCTTAAGGTATCACTATCGGTTTTATATGGGATAAATATATTGCATGTGTAAGGGCTGTTATTTGAGACAACGACATTTACAATGTTCATCCTGCCTGTCTTATAGCCTTTTTCTTCCAGCTGGTTGATATATTTGGAAACGTTGTTCAGTTTGATTTTTTCAGAGGTCTGTAGATTTCCTAAATCAAATGAAATGCCGGTTTCTCCAGCAGAATCGAATTTCATTACTGCAATGATAAAACTGAACCCAAGTTCATCTTCGTCATCTTTATAAACGCTATAATCTTCCAGCTGTATCTGAACATTCTCATCTGTTTTTACAGGCAATGGATCTGCAGCGTTATCATCAGCAGGTCTGTTTTTCCAGATGTTATAGATTTTTGAGATCCCAAAAACAAAAAGTCCGATCAATGAAACGGATATTAAGAGCAGTAGAAGAATGCGGTCAATTCTTACTTTACGTATTTTTGCCATCAGATCTTTCCTTCCAGTATTTCTTCTTTTTCAATCAGTTCAGAAAATCTGGCGATTGGAATGATTGCCGCCATTGGTTCATTGTTTTTAACGATGATCTTTACGTCATCAGGACCAAGCTGTGAAATAATCTTTGCTGCTTTTCCCTGATTCAAATATGAAATAGGAAGAAGAGAATTTAAAGTGACTCTTAGATCAGACTTGTATTTCATAATTAAATATTAAAACATGGCATAATATTTGTCAATATATTTATCGATGTATTTATATATCTATTATCTATTTATTTATCGTTATTTTTATCTATTTCTGTACTAACCATGAAGCGGTAGGAGTCTTCACACATGCGGTCAATATCGAACTGTGCCTTAAAGCCCAGCAGTTTTTCCGCTTTTTCCGTATCGGCATAACATACCGCGATATCTCCCGGCCTTCTTTCCATGATCTGGTATGGGATCGGCTTCCCGCAGGCTTTCTCATAAGCTTTTAATACTTCCATGACGGAATAACCTTTTCCTGTGCCGATATTGATTACCTCTGAACCCTTATGATTAAAAGCGTATTCGATGGCTTTCACATGTGCTTTCGCCAGATCGACAACGTGAATATAGTCCCTGACTCCTGTTCCATCAGGCGTATCATAATCATTCCCCCAGACGCGCAAATAATCCCGCTGTCCTGTTACTACCTGTGCAATATACGGTACCAGATTATTCGGAATGCCGTTAGGAATTTCCCCGATCAGTCCTGATTCATGAGCACCTATCGGATTAAAATAACGCAGTAAAACACAAGAAAGTTCATTATTTGCCTTGCTCATGTCAGTGATAATCATTTCGTTCATTTTCTTGGTCGTACCATAAGGATTTGTCGTCGTTCCTAAGCCGTATTCTTCTTTAAATGGAACTTCAAAATCATCACCATAGACCGTTGCACTTGATGAGAATACCAGATTATTTACCTGGTATTTCTGCATCAGCTGGTAAAGGTTAATGGATCCCGAGATATTGTTTTCATAATATGTCAAAGGAATTCTGACGGATTCCCCTACAGCCTTATAACCGGCAAAATGAATCACGGCATCCAGTTTATTTTCTGTAAATACCTTTTCAAGCTCTTTTTTGTCAAGAATATCCGTCTGATAAAAAACGGGTTTTTTTCCTGTGATCTGATCTATTTTGTCTAATACTTCAATTGAAGAATTATAAAGATTGTCAACGATCACGACATCATAACCGCTGTTGATCAGTTCGACACAAGTATGAGAACCGATATAGCCGGTGCCTCCTGTAACAAGGATCTTCATGTTTTAACCTCCGATCAGTTTTGAAATGTCATTATATGTAACGAAAAAGAATAAAAGCATAAGCAGGATTACGGAAGCAGTCATAATCATGTTTTGCATTTTCTCGTTTAGTGGTTTGCGGATTATCAGTTCAATTAAAGCCAGCAGGACTCTGCCGCCGTCAAAAATCGGCAGCGGTAAGGCATTGACGATACCGACGTTGATCGAGATCATAGCGATAAGCTGTATATAGTAGTCTATTCCCAGCGATGCCGCTTCTGAAACCGTAGAGTAGATACCAATCGGTCCAGAAACGCTGTTTAGATTCATTCCTCTAAACAGGGACAAGAAAGATGACCAAGTCAGTTTGAGAATAAATATCGCATACTCAAAACCGTATTTCCAGCAGTTGACGAGATTTACATCAACAATCTGAACTGCTTTGTCTGAAAAAGCGATGCCTATCAGATAACGTTGTTCGTCCTCGTAGTATTCCGGAACGATTTCAAATTGAAGCGTTTCTCCGTTACGGTCAACGGTAAGCTGCCAGGATCCGTTTCCATCATATGTTCCGGTAAAGGATATCAGTTCGCGATAAGAATCCGGAGCTAATGATAAACCGTTTGAAAAGCCGATACGGGTCACTATGTCCCCTTCTTGTAGTCCGGATATCGCTGCCGGAGAGTCTTCGACAATAGAAGTAATCTGCGGCTTGCTGGAAGCGACATACTGTCCATTGTAAAGAATAAGCATCGAATAAATCAGAATAGCAAGTATCAGGTTCATAAAAATCCCTGCCATCATTACGATGATTCTCTTCCATACGGCAATTCCGGGTAAAGTTCTTTCAAAAGGAATATTCTCTGTGTCAACTGATGTTTCCAGCTGGTTGTCTGCATCACCGGCCATTGCGACAAATCCTCCAACCGGGATTGCACGTAAACAGTATTCTGTTTCTTTGCCTTTCTTGGAAAAAATCTTCGGACCCATTCCGATCGAGTATTCTTTGCAATAAACACCAAAAAGTTTTGCTGCAACTAAATGTCCAAATTCATGGACCGATACAATAATAGAAAGCAATATAACAAATAAAAGTATGTTTTTTATCATAACCATCTCTACAATTATAGCACCAAGTCATAAGAAAACTCCTGTTTAGGAGTTTGCCCATAAGTTATCGACATATTCTTTTGCCCATTTATGGGATTCAATCAGCTGATCTGCCGTCGGATCTTTGATAAAATGAGCGGCCTTCAAAGTATCAAATATATATGTCTCGATGTCAATAAATGAAATTCTTTCTTTTAAGAACAAAGAGACCGCCTCATCGTTTGCGCCTATCAGTATGGCTCCGAAATTACCGCCGAAACTGCCGATCTTTTTTGCCAGTTTTACCAGCGGGTAGCGCTGATAATCCATGTTTTTGAAACTTAACGAAGTAATGACATCGAAGTCGACATAATGTGTCAGTCGGTCGGCTTTATGATCCGGATAAAGCAAGGCATATTTGATGATCGTACGCATATCCGGATTTCCCATCTGTGCAATGATGGATCCGTCTTTGTATTCAACCATCGAATGTACGACAGCTTCTTTATGTAAAACGACATCGATCTGATTATAAGGAACATCAAACAGATAATGCGCCTCGATTACTTCAAATCCCTTGTTCATCATCGTCGCTGAATCGATCGTGATCTTTTCACCCATACTCCATACAGGATGCCTAAGTGCCTGAGCCAAAGTAACATCTTTAAGTTCTTCCCGGTTCATATCCCGGAAAGCACCGCCGGATCCGGTAATGATCAGTCTTCTGACATCATCTTTTTTATGTCCTTGCAGACATTGCCAGATTGCTACATGTTCCGAATCGATCGGATACAGCGATACATTGTTTTCTGTTAATGCGTCGTTAATGATTTTGCCGCCGGCAACAAGTGTTTCTTTGTTTGCCAGAGCGACGTTTTTGTGATTCTGGATCGCAGCAATTGTTGGTTTAAATCCCGTAAAGCCTAGTAATGCATTTACAAGCAGATCATATTCCTGCAGTTTTGCCATTTTTGTCAGACCATCATCGCCATAGAAAAACTCGGTTTCGGGGAATTTTTCCTCAAGTACAGTATTCCTTTCAATCGTACAGGCGTATTTCAGTTTAAAATCGTTTAAAAGTACGATCAGATAATCGATATTGTAACCGACAGATGCGCCGATCAGATCCAATTCATCCTGATGTTCTCTGATCACATCAACGGTCTGCGTGCCAATAGAGCCTGAAGCTCCTAATAAAATCAGTTTTTTCATAAGAATAGATTCATTAATGTACCAAATAATATTATACAAATAAGATTTGAATCCAGACGATCAAGAATTCCTCCATGGCCGGGAATCAGATTTGAAAAGTCCTTAACGCCGTAATAACGTTTTATCAGACTGAAAATAAGATCACCGATTTCGCTGACAAACGGCAGACAGAAAGATGCAGTAAGCATCAGCATCGGGCTTAAATCAAAGAAATGAAAGAGTGCCGCCCAAAGATAGGATGTCAGGAAACCAAAGAACCAGCCTCCCAGGGAACCTTCGATCGTCTTTTTCGGCGATACTCTGGCATTCATCTTGTGTTTGCCGAATTTTCTGCCCACAAAGAAAGCGAATGTGTCTGTCAGATAAGAAATGATGATTACATAAGCCAGAAGCCACTTGTTATAGTTTTCCAGATAATCGATATAGTAAGCTGCATAACCCAGCAGTACAGACATCAGAAATAGTGCAGAAACATCCGTAAAGCTTTCCTTTTCCTGAAAGACGGCAACGCTGAGTAACAGCAGCATTTCCAGTAGCATGAATTCCTGAGCGTGCCGGTGAAAGAGATAAATCAGTAAAGAAGTGATTAAGAGAATAAAATAAAGCGGATAGCTGAAACTTTCTTTTCTGATTTTAACGAATTCATAGGAACCCCAGCCAAGAATAAATAGAAGCAGTCCTTTCATGAAAAAAGAACCGAATAAAACGGCAATTACGGTTACAGCTAGAACAATAGCACCGCTAATGACTCTCTGTTTCATTACGACCTCCAAAATTACGTTTCCGCTTCTGATATTCGGCAATGCACTGATCCAGAACATTGCTGTTAAAGTCCGGCCAAAGCGTATCAATAACGATCAGTTCGGAATAAGCCAGCTGGTAAAGGAGAAAATTAGATAGTCTCATCTCTGAACCGGTTCTGATCAGAAGATCGACCTCAGGAAGATCTTTTGTATACAAATACTCTTTAAAACTATCTTCATCCAATTCCGTCCGGATGCCTTCAACATAATCTTTGGCAAATGCTTTTGCGGCATGAACGATCTCATCTCTGCCGCCGTAATTAAAAGCAAAATTCAGGATCAGACCGGTATTGTTTTTCGTAGTCTCTATCGCATCGTTAATGACTCTCATTGTTTCGGATGGAATCTTATCCCGATCGCCGATAATCATGACTTTTACATTATTCTCCATCAGTTCCTTAATATAGGAAGCAAAGAAGATTTTCGGCAAAGACATAATGTAATTTACTTCATCTTCCGATCTTTTCCAGTTTTCCGTAGAAAAAGCATAAACAGTCAGACAACGGATACCCAAACTGTTTGCGTAGATCGTAATACTTCTTAAGACTTCTACGCCCTTATAATGTCCTGCAGTACGCGGAAGTTTATTTGTTTTAGCCCAGCGACCATTTCCGTCCATGATGATCGCCAAATGATTTAATGTATTCATTAGATCGTCATGATCTCTTTTTGTTTTGCTTTGGCCATTTCTTCGATTTTGCCGATAAATTTATCGGTTTCTTTCTGGATGTCTTCCAGATAGTTCTTAGAGAAATCTTCCGGGATGCTTTTATCTTTCTTGATTTCTTCATTGACTTCTCTACGAATGTTACGGATCTGGACTTTTGCTTCTTCAGCCATCTTATCGACATCCTTGCAATAGCCTTTTCTGGTTTCTTCGGTCAATGCCGGTACTGTTATTCTTAAAATATCTCCACCGTTCTGTGGCGGAAGATTCAGATCTGAAGTATTGATCGCTCTCTCGATATCCTTTACAGAGTTACGGTCAAATGGTTTAATGCAGATCGTTTTGCCTTCCTGAATCGAAACAGATGCGATCTGATTGATCGGAGTCGGAGATCCATAATAATCAACCATAATGCCATCCAGCATATTCGGATTGGCTCTTCCGGTCCTTACCTTGCTTAAGCAGTTCTGAAAAGAACTGATTGCAGCTTCCATTTTCTCATTTGCGATTTCTACAAATAAATTATCCATAAAACCTCCTTCTAGCACTTGATTACAGTGCCGGTCGTTTCTCCTTTTACAGCTTTTACAATATTGTCTTCACCGGACATATTGAATACAAAAGCGCCGATACCGGCATCTCTACAAAGCTGTGCAGCCTGCAGGTCGATGACCTTCAGTTCAAGATTCAGTATATCATCAAACGTCAGTTCATCAAAACGCTTCGCATCCGGATTTGTATCAGGATCGCTGTCATAAACACCGTCAACGCCGCTCTTTGCCATTAAAATAACATCGGCATTGATATCGATCGCTCTCTGAGCGCTTCCAGTATCGGTAGAATGATAAGGTTTTCCTACACCGCCGCCGAATACCAGAACTTCTCCTTCTTCCAGCAGACGATTGGCTTCTTCTTTATCGAACATCAAGACGCTCTCGGCTTTTACGGCAGACATGACTGTTGCCTTGATACCGATCTGATTCAGTTTGGCACATAACATCAAAGCATTGATAACTGTTCCAAGCATTCCGGCGTAATCAGCCTGAACCCGCTCAAATCCCAGCTTTTCAAATAGTTTTCCTCTACAGATATTTCCTCCGCCGATGACAATGCCGATTTCAACACCCATTTCTTTGATCTTTCTGATTTGTTCGGCAAGATCATCCAATTTTTCCGCAGAATAAGGGAAATCATCAGCAGAAATCGATTCACCTGAAAGTTTTAGTAAGATCCTTTTATACATTTTCATTACCTCTTTATTATTCTAACAGACTTTTAGACATAAAAAAATGTCTCTAAATATTTAGAGACATTTCTTTTAGACGTTCATCTGTTTTGCTACTTCTTCCGCGAAGTTTTCTTCTCTCTTCTCAAGACCTTCGCCTACCGCATATCTTGCGAATGTCTTAACTTCAGCATTGTTTTCTTTCAGAACAGCGGATACTTTTTTCGCTGTATCCATGAAGTATTCCTGGTCAACGAGACACATTTCTTTTAACGCTTTAGAAACTTTGCCTTCGATTGCTCCATTTATGACATTCTCCGGTTTTCCGGCGAATTTCTCATCGTTCTTTACGATTTCAGTCTGGACTTTTCTTTCGCGCTCTACGATATCAGCAGGCATATCCGCTGCGCTGACATAAGATGGAGACATGGAAGCAACCTGCATCGCCATATAGTGAGCGAGTTCAGGATTTCCGCCCTTCAAGACAACAAGAGCAGTTTTCGCACCGCCCATGTGCGTATAATCGCCAAAGAGTTCATCATCGTTTTTTGTTAAAACTTCAAATCTTCTTAAAACGATCTTTTCACCGATCGTAGCCGTTGCATTGATGAATTCGTCATTCAATGTTCCGCCGTTAACCGCTAATGCGAGAGCATCCTCGTTGTTTGCAGGAGAAGCTTCAAGTATGCATTCAGCAGCAGTATCCAGAAGTTTCAGGAACTGTTCATTCTTGGCGACAAAGTCCGTTTCGGAGTTGATTTCAACGATACAGGCTTTGTTTCCTTTTACCAGGACTTTAGAAAGACCTTCCGCAGCGATTCTGGATGCCTTTTTAATGGATTTTGCGATACCTTTTTCTCTCAGCCAGTCAATGGCTCTTTCCATATCGCCGTCCGATGCAGTCAAGGCATTCTTGCAGTCAAGCATGCCGGCACCTGTCTTATCTCTTAACTCTTTAACCTGAGCAGCAGTTACAGCCATTATTCAGCAGCCTCCTTTACTTCTGTTTCTACCTGAGCTACGGTTTCCTCAGCCGGAGCTTCTTTTACATCACTCTTGTTTTCTTCTGCAGGAGTTTCTTCTTTCTTTCCAATATATCTCTTTTCAGAGTTGTATTTACGAGGGTTTCTGTTATTGAAACGGTTGTTTCTTTCTTCGTTTCTTGCTTTTCTTCTCTTTTCCTGTTCTTCGGCGTGCTTTTCAACGTTGATGATTACATCTTCCATTGTGATATCATTTTCGATTTCACCTTCCTGATAAGCGTCCTGAAGAATACCGCCCTTGGTCTCAACAATGGCATCAGCCAGCAGAGACATTAGAAGTTTGATCGACTTGATCGCATCATCGTTTGCAGGAATTGCATAATCGACGATCGCAGGATTGCAGTTGGTATCGGCAAGACCAAATACAGGGATACCCAGTTTTTTCGCTTCTGCTACCGCATTATGGTCTTCTTTCGGATCTACGACAACAACGGCATCAGGCAGTTTCTTCATTTCCTTGATACCGCCTAAGAAGTTCTCCAGACGAACCGCTTCCTTATGGATCAGAATCTGTTCTTTCTTTGGATAAACAGAAATCGTGCCGTCCGCTTCCATCTGTTCGATTTCAATCAGACGTTTAATTCTCTTCTGGATTGTACGGAAGTTTGTCAGTGTACCGCCAAGCCATCTCTGATTGATGTAGAAGCTTCCTGATCTGGTTGCTTCATCCAGGATGATCTGCTGTGCCTGTTTCTTTGTTCCGACAAACAGAACTTTTCCACCCTGTTCGGAAATCTCTTTCATCTTCGCATAAGCGACATCCAGAGCTTCCTGTGTCTTGTTCAGGTCGATAATGTAGATACCGTTCTTCGCTGTATAGATGAACGGCTTGCATTTCGGATCCCATCTTCTGGTCTGATGTCCGAAGTGAGCGCCGTTTTCCAGCAGCTTTCTCATTGAAACTAATTGCATTTAAAATTCCTCTCTTTCCGTTACTCCTCCACTATTTCCGGCGCCACTAACTATTTCAGCACGGAGTGGCGAATCCATAGTGTGTGTATGCATAAATGCTTAAATATTTTATCACTAATAAATAAAAAAAGGCAATGTAAATTGCCTTAAATAATTTTCTTTTTTTTCAGTTCAATTGCTTTTTCCGCTGCTTTCTTGTCAGACATGTACGGAATTCTGCCGTTTTTATCTAAGATGAACTCATCGCTGCCCTTTCCTAACAGGAGGATCGTATCGCCTGGTCCTGCCAGAGAAACAGCCTTTTTGATTGCTTCGAAGCGGTCAAGGATGATTTCCGGATCCAGTCTCTGGAAGTATGATTTCAGATCACACAGAATCTCCAGCATGTCTTCCGTTGACGGATCATCATAAGTCAGAATCACGATATCCGCTTCCCTGTCGGCAACAGCAGCAGTACCCGGTCTTCTAAGATGATCCCTGTCTCCCGAAGCGCCGAATACGGCGATGATCTTTTTATCATCTGCCGTTATAGATCTGGCAAAAGCAAAAACTTTTTCAAATGAATTCGGTGTAAACGCATAATCAATAACGACATTAAAATCCTGTCCAACTTCAACCATTTCACAACGGCCGGGAGTCGTTTCCAGTTTTGTGATATATGGCAATACTCTTTCTATCTCATAGCCGTTTTCATTCAGTACTGCGATTACCGCCAGAAGATTGTAGATGTTAAATCGCGCAAGCAGATTTGTGCAGATGTGATAACTCTTTTCTTTATAGATCAGATCGAATTCGCTGCGATCATTATGAAGAGAGATGTTTTGCGCCTGATAATCGGCTGCATTCTCTATACCGTATGTAACATTCACTGCCTTCGATTGTTTGAGTAATCTAACACCGTAAGGATCATCAATATTAATGATCGCCTTTCCATCCGTTCCAAGCATTTTAAATAGAAGACATTTGGCCTGAAAGTAGCTTTCCATGTCATGATGAATATCCATGTGGTCACTTGTAAGATTGTTGAATACAGCAGTGGAAAACTTTACCTGATCAAGACGATGAGTCAAAAGCCCTTCTGAAGAAGCTTCCAGTACCAGTGTCTTGCATCCGTGATCCAGCATTTCTTTCCCGATTCGAAAGAGTTCATCTGATTTAGGAGTAGTCAGATTCATCTTTGAATCAATGATTTTATCGTCATAGCAATAGCCCATCGTTCCGATATAGCCGCATCTGTTGAAATTGGCGATCAGCGAACGGATGATCCAGGCAATGGTCGTCTTTCCATTGGTTCCGGTAATTCCAATGGTATTCATTTTTTCTGTCGGATAATCGTAGAATGCATTACAGAAAGAAACGTAGGCATCCGTAGCATCTTTTACCTTGATATAAGCGATATGATCTCTTTTATGAGCGATTTCATCCGTATAGACAACAGCGACAGCTCCGTTGTCGATCGCCTGTTCGATAAAACGGTGACCGTCGTTGATCTTGCCTTTCATGGCAAAAAAGATCGAATCAGGATTCTTCTTCCTCGAATCAAACATGATCGATCGAATTTCTTTATCGTCATCCGTCTCAAATATTTTTTTTAAATTCATAAATACCGCTGTTCCTAAAGGGAAAAATACAGTCTATTTCGGATTGCATATACTTCTTCTCTTGGCAAAATAGTCCTCATCAAAAATCAGATAAGAGATCTTGATGGTATTCTGTACGTATGTATTCGTCTTCATGATCTGCGACTGATCCGGTGCATTGTTTGGATCGGCAGGCGTAAATTTTTCGGTCGTTGCATCATAAACGCCGGTCTCATTCAGCCAGTTGCCGCTAGGAAAGATGATCGTGTTGCTTCCACTGTAAGCGTCAATGCCCATATACAGTCTTGGATCATAGTTTAAATCGAAAAGATTGGCGATTGTCGGTACATGATCTAAAGTCGAACAGTAGTTGTAATTGACATTCTTCTGTGTTGCGGGGTTATAGATCACAAACGGAGAACGATACTGTCCGTATTCTCCTGAACGGTCCGGATTCAGCCATCGGCTGTATTCCATGATCAGATCATACGGCGTTTCCTTATAACTGATCCAGTATGGCCGATGGTCACAGTAGAAACAGATGACAGTGTTATCGGCAATGCCTTTTTCTTCCAGGTAATCCAGCAGTACTTTCATCCCGTTGTCAAAATCCATACACTTGGACATGTACCGCTTGTAATCGATACGCCAGTCCGGATGCACTTCATTGATCTCGTCGAGATAATAGTCTCCCCAGTAGGAAGATTCATCATACGGGAAATGCATGACGGATGTAATAATGTCGCAGAAAAACTTTCCTTTGCTCTCTTCGATGTGTTTGATCGCCTGTTCGATCAGCATCGTATCGGATTGCCAGCCGTTGGTATGTACGATAGATTTGTCTTCCCAGATATCGTCGATATCATAAAATTCATCCACACCCAAAGCAGGCAGAATGGTTTTACGCTCATAAAATTCGTCTCTCCAGTTATGCAGGCCAAACGTCTTGTATCCTTTGTTCTTGAACAAATAAGGCAAAGCTTCATAAAACTCAATGCCGGCAACGTAATTCGGTGTACACACATTTACATATGGGAAGATAGATGTGTAAGATACAAATTCGGATTCACCGGTAGCACAGGAATATACCGGCGTATAGTGATTATAGAAAGTCAGACCTTCATTGTACATTTTATACAAAGTCGGAGTCAGTTCCTTGTCGATCATCATATAGTCACCGGCTTCTACCATGAAATAAATAAAGTTATATCCTTCAAACAAACCGGTCATTTCATTCGGCTGGGTGATTTGCTTGCTCATGAGGTATTTATCGATCATCTGCATATTGGAATTCTCTTCGCTTTCAGCGATCTTCTTCCACTCTGTATCATTGATCGTTCTTTTCTTGGCCGGTATTTCTGCAGGTTCCGGTTCATCCGTTTCATCCGGAATATCGATAACGATCTGTTCAGGGGCCTTATATACTAGCGCACTGATATCCCTGAAAAAGAAATGTTCAATTCCGGTTTTATCAATAAGAATATCTTTATTGGAGAAAGTATCGTAAACCGTTGACAAAGGAGTCAAACCGCTTCCCAGATTGAAAATCGGGATCATCAGCAGAAAAGACAGAATACAGAGAATCAGCGGAAGCTGAAATGGTCCTTTTCCGTTGAATTTCACAAAACGGAATAAAAGAATATAAATCACGATCGTCAACAGGCAGAGATAGAATACAGGCTTGGCATTAGACAGGAAAATCAAAGCATACTGCGCAATTCTCGCGGCACCGTCCGATACGGTTCCAAAAGAATAGAAATCGCCCATGAAGTTTTTGAAAATCAGTTCGACAAAAGTATAAAAACTGAACCAGAAGACGATGATCAGGCCGATAACAAAGTATACTTTACGGCTTTTGAATCTTGTACAGATGAAGCTGACCAGAAAGGAAAAAAAGGAAACAAAAAACAAAACCCTTAGGAAACTGAAAATCTCAAAACTCTTAAACTGGATAAGATGAAAAACGATCTCCAGATAAAGCAGCGGAATAAATAAATATAGAAATCTTAAATCTAACTTGTATTTCTTCATTTTGCATGTGGATGCGCCTTTTTTACCGCATTTTTCAACCGGTCGAAAGTCAGATGGGTATAAAGCTGCGTCGTTGACAGGTTTTCATGACCCAGCAGTTCCTGCACTGTTCTAAGATCGGCGCCGTTGTCCAGCAGGTGCGTAGCAAAGGAATGCCTTAACATGTGCGGATGAATATCGATCTCTAAACCGGCTTTTTTTCTGACTTCTTCCAACAGGAGTTGAACACTCCTAGGTGATATTCTACCACGACGGGTAGAAACAAACAAATAATCGAAACCGTAATCTGCATACTTACTGCGGTATTCTTTGAGATATAAAGACAGAATGTCATTCAACGCCGGATAATATGGAACGAGTCTTTCTTTGTTTCCTTTTCCAAGTACTCTTACCAGCATCTGCTGTCTGTCAAGATTGCTCAGCTTCAAATTGCAGCACTCCGAAATACGCAAGCCACAGGCGTAGATTATCTCCACAATGCATCTGTTTCGGATTTCTATCGGATCTTCCATATTAAAAACATCCAGGATTCTTCGGATCTGATCAATCGTTAGTACATCCGGAAGATGTTTTTCGACATGGATCTTCTTAAAACTTAAAAAAGGGTTCTTGCCACAGATCTTTCTTTCACATAGAAAACGATAGAAAGAGCGTAAAGAACTCATGTTTCTGGCATAGGTAGAATTTGTGATCTTTCCCCGTGTAATTCTTCCGGTTCTTAATTCACTGATGTAATCAAATACAGTATCTTTTTCAACTTTTGAGAAATCATCAATTCCCTTTTCATCAAGATACTCGATAAAACGGCGGATGTCTCTGCCGTAAGAATCGGCAGTCGCTTCTGAACCGCTCCCTTTATCTTTGATATATGTTATGAATTCATCTAGAAGTTCATACATATTGCGCGAACTCCCTGACGGCTTCTAATGCGTGTTTTACGTAGAATGCCCTTTTATCTTTTTTTGAACCGCCATAATCGCAGCGGAATATGCCGAAGTTGGCGTTCATCGGTTCCAGCTTGTTGATGTTTGAATCCGAAATATAAGCCGCCATGGCACCGATCATTGTATCCGGACCCAGGCAGAGATCTTTCTCACCTTTCAGGAATCTGCTTAACTGTATGGCGGCATAAAGGCCGCTGGCAGCGGACTCTACATAGCCCTCTACCCCGGATATCTGACCGCTGATAAACAGTTTCGGGTAAGCAATAAACTGATACCTGTCGTTAATGATACCCGGCGAATTGATATAGGTGTTTCGATGCATAACGCCATATCTGACGATATGAACATCATGTAAAGCCGGGATTTTCTTGAGAACTTCCTCCTGTGCCTTGAAAGTAAGATGAGTCTGGAAACCTACTACATTATATAAAGTATCGATGGCATTGTCTTTTCTTAACTGCACAACGGCATAAGGACGTACTCCGTCGTGTTCTAGACCTACCGGTTTCATCGGTCCGAATAGAAGCGTTTTGATGCCTCTTTTGGCCATTTCTTCAAAAGGCATGCAGCCTTCGAAGTATTTCTCATCGTCGATTTCATGTACATCGATCTTTTTTGCTTCAATAATTGTCTGATAAAAGTCTTCAAATTCTTCTCTGGTCAACGGACAGTTTATGTAATCACCCGTATTTTCCTCGTCATAACGCGATTTGTAGTAAGCATAACGGAAATCTACAGAATCCTTTTCGACGATCGGCGATACCGCGTCATAGAAATGCAGAAAACGGTTGCCGCAAAGTTCTGACAAAGACTCTGCCAGTTTCCCTTCACAAAGAGGACCTGCGGCAATTAAAGTTGGAACGGAAGGATCGATATTTGTAACTTCTTCATGAATCACATGAATATTGCTGTTGTTGCAGATACGTTCGGTTATATAAGCCGAAAAGCCGTTCCGATCAACGGCCAATGACTTGCCTGCCGGGATACGATACTGATCCGCAGCTGACATAATCAAAGAATCCAGGATCCGCATTTCTTCTTTCAGCAGTCCTACTGCGTTGTTTAGATCATCGCTTCTTAATGAATTCGAACAGATCAGTTCCGCAAATCTGTCGGTTTTAAAAGCCGCATGCCTTTTAACAGGCTTCTGTTCATAAAGTTCAACTTCGATTCCTCTTTTTGCCAGCTGATAGGCTGCTTCACATCCTGCCAGACCGGCACCGATCACTTTTACTTTCATGATTTCTTCTTTTTCGTAGAATATCTATTCTTTTCCTGACCTTCTATCGCTTCAATATACTTACATTTCGGATAACCCGAACAGCCGATAAAGTATGTACCGTATCTTGATTTGCGTTTTAATAAAGGCTTGCCGCACTCCGGACATGTTCTTCCTGTCTCCTCCGGTACTTCTTTCTTCGTTAAAGATTCATGCCACTTACAGGTAGGATAGTTGATACAGGATTTAAACTTTCCGAACTTTCCGTTTCGGATCACGATATCTCCTCCGCACTCCGGACAGATCTCCCCTGTTTTTTCCGGCTGAAGCTTTTCCATTGAATCATATGCCGATTCCACAAGAGGCTGAAATTCGGCATAGAACTTATTTAATGCTTCTGTATTGTCCAATTTGTTTTCAGCGATCTCATCCAGTTCGGATTCCATCCGGGCGGTATACTTAACATTTATGACCGACTGAAAATACTCTCTTAGTTTTTCATCGGTTATCGTTCCCTGTTCGGTCGGAAAAAAGAATTTCGTTTTTCCGGAATCGCTGGCTTTCTTAAGCTCGACATAATTCCTTTTTACGATCGTATCGATGATCGTCGCATAGGTGGAAGGCCGGCCAACACCTTCTTCTTCCAGTGCTTTGATCAGTTTCGCTTCCGTATATCGAGCAGGTGCTTCCGTAAAGTGCTGAAGCTTTTCGATCTTCTTTGCCTGCAGGACGTCGTTAACGGAAAGTTTCGGCAGAATAACATCCTTCGATTTATCGTATTCACTATACACTTTCAGGAAACCGTCAAATTCCATCTTGGATCCGGAAACCGTAAACAGATATTCATTATTCTCAAAAGAGTATGTAACGCCGCTGAAAACAGCATCAGACATCAGCGATGCCAAAGATCTGATGTAGATAAACTTGTACAGACGATACTGATCGTTCGTCAGATAAGGCTTAATGGATTCCGGATCATTGTTTAGACTGGTAGGTCTGATCGCTTCATGAGCATCCTGTGAACCTTCGTCGTTCTTTACCCGGTAGAATCCTTTATACTGTTTTCCGTATTCATTTTCGATTTTATCCATTGCAGAAGCAATAAATTCATTCGAAAGTCTGGTCGAATCGGTACGCATGTAGGTAATCAGACCCTGTGCGCCATTTTTTAATTCAACACCTTCATATAGTGTCTGGGCGATCATCATCGTCTTTTTTGAACCGAAACCGAGCTTGATCGAAGCTTCCTGCTGCAGTGTAGAAGTAATAAAAGGCAGGAATGCCGAACGTTTCTTTTTCTTTTCACTGATATCGCTTAAAGTAAAATCCTCTCCCAGAGCATTCAGGATCGCATCTGCCTGCGCTTCGTTCTTGATCTCTATCTTCTTGTTCCGATATTTGGCAAGTTCACAGTCCAGACTGTTTCCCAGCTTCGCTGTAATCGTCCAGTATTCTTCCGGTACAAAAGCGTTGATTTCCTTTTCTCTGTCACAGATCATTCTTAAGGCAATCGACTGCACTCTCCCTGCCGATTTGGAACCGATCTTTCTTTGCAGCAGTTTAGAAAGCTTAAAACCGATGATTCTATCAAGTATTCTACGCGTTTCCTGTGAACGGACAAGGGCCATATCGATCGTCCTTGGTTCCTTTAATGCATTCATAACGGCATTTTTAGTAATCTCGTTGAAAACGATCCGGTTGTTTTCATCCAGGTCAAGTCCAAGCTCTCTTGCCAGATGCCAGGATATCGCTTCCCCTTCCCTGTCCGGGTCGGTTGCCAGATAAACAAAATCGGCATTTTTGACCTGCTGTTTCAGCTGTTTTACGACACTTTTCTTATCTTCCGAGATCTCATAGGTCGGTTTAAAACCGTTTTCGATATCAACACCGAGTCCTTCTTTTCCTTTTGTTGCCAGATCACAGATATGGCCTTTCGAAGAAGTTACAGTAAAATCCTTTCCAAGATACTTTTCTATCGTTTTTGATTTTGATGGAGATTCCACAATTACCAGATTTTTCATTTGTTTTACCTTTAACAATTAACTATCTTTACATAATTTATTCGAAATTGCAATTTCCTCATGGGAGATCGGCTGTGCACCTTCGTAGATCAACTGATTGTTGTTTCTTCCTTTCGGATGAAAAACGTCATACGGCAGAACACCGATCTCCTTTCCCAGTTCCAATGCGGCATGTACGGTTGTCATAGTCCCGGACTTTATGTCCGATTGCATGATATAGACTTTTGTGGAGAGTGCCGCAATCAGTCTGTTACGAAAAGGAAAGTGAAAGGACAAAGGCTTTACATGATCCGGATATTCAGATAGTAGCAGACCTTCTTCTTCTATCTTAGAAAATAGACCGGAATTACATCTTGGATAAATATAATCGATTCCACATCCCAATATCCCAATCGTTTTAGAAGCATTCAGATGGGCACAGGCATCAATTCCTTTCGCCATTCCTGAAATTACTGTTTTATCTCGATTCGCTTTTATCAGGGCTCTGGTCGCCTCTAAAGCGTAAGCACAGGGGTTCCTGGACCCTACAACGGCGATCTTCTCGTTTTCCAGCAGTTTAAGATCTCCTTTGTAATACAGGACAAAGGGGGGATATTTCAGATCTTTCAACGTTTCAGGATAGGCGTCATCTAGGATCGTTAGGACATTTTCCGTTTTCTTTTGTGGAACTGTCGTGTTTTCTTTGATTGCCTGATAGATCTTCTGATAGTTACCGCCATAGTATAAGGAATATGAGATCAGTTCTTCTCTTGTCATTCAATACATTATTCACAAAAAAACAACGGAATTCCTAAATGAATTAGAACAGTTTCAGCTGTCTGTCTCTGCAGGGTTTAAAGGAATAACGGTAGATATCGTTTAAACCGTACTGGTCCATCAGTTCCAGATGCCTTTTTGTACCGTAGCCTTTATGATTCCTGTATTCATATTCCGGATAAAGAACATCATATCCCAGCATAATATGATCCCGTAGTACTTTTGCCAGAATGCTTGCGGCGGCAATCGAGACCGATTTCGCATCTCCCTTAATGATGTCAATCACATCATGACGTTTCAAAGGCATGGCATCCGTCAGGGTTACCGAATGAATGGATGTAGATCTGCTCAGTTCGTCCATCGCTTTCTGTGTCGCATGATAAATATCCAGAACATCGATCTGTTTTGGTGAAACGATACGGAATTCATAATGATGAGCATCTTTTATGATCTGTTTAAAAAGAGCCTCTCTTTTCTTTTCGCTCAGCTGTTTGGAGTCATTGATCTCTTCATTCTGATAGTTGATCGGCAAGACACAGCAGGCAACGACCAAAGGGCCGCACAAAGGCCCTCTTCCCGCTTCATCGATTCCCATGACATACCGGTCCAGTGACCAGTATTCCTTCTCATATCTATTCTCCAGCATGCTGCCAGCTTATCCTCCCGATCTTGCTGCCGCGGATATCCTTCAGGATCATCTCCATACATCTTAATCGATTCACTGTACCATTCGGTTCAAGCAGCTGCTTGCTTCTTCCGATTTCATCGATCAGATCTTCGCTGTCTTCCTTAACCTGATATCTTTTCTCTATTGCACCCGGATATACTTTCTTTAGATATTCCAGTCCAAACAGAACAAGATCTTCCTTGTCCAGAATTTCATCTTTAATGGAACCCAGCAGTGCCAGCAGTCTGGCATCATTCTGATCCTCAAATTTCGGCCATAGAACACCCGGCGTATCCAACAGCTCCACATCTTCGTTGATCCGGATCCACTGGAGTGATTTTGTAACACCGGGCCGATTCTCTGCCTTTGCGGCTTTCTTTTTCACAATATTATTGATAAAAGTCGATTTCCCTACATTCGGAATACCGGCGACCATGGCTCTTAAGACTTTCTTTTTAATTCCTCTGGCCTTCGCTTTCTCCAACTTGTCTTTTAATATCTCCTTAACTTTCCCTACGACTTCCTTTTCGATCGATTTTCCCGTACTCTCGCAGATCAGACAATGTGTAAAACGTTCTTTCCAGAGTTGATTCTGTACAGGATCGGAAAGATCGGCTTTATTCAGTATCACCAGAACAGGTTTGTTTTTTACCAGTTCGCCGATCATTGGATTTGCCGAAGCATCCGGGATTCTGGCATCTCTCAGTTCAATGACGATATCGACGCTTTTTAGCTGTTCTTCCATCTGTCTTCTGGCTTTCGCCATATGGCCGGGAAACCAGTTTATTGTTACATTCTTCTCACTCATGGTTTTTCCTTTATCTTATATTTTAGCGAAAAAACCTTTAAAAGCTACTGCAAGTGGTTTTACATGCCGCGAAATTCTCTTTCTGATAGAAGTTTTTTCTTTGAAACAGTATAATTGTTATTGATGAAAAAAATGAATAAAAAGAAACAGATCACGCTGATCTGCATTCTATCCTTCTTTCTGCTTCTTGCCGGAACATATCTTTTTGGGCTGATTTTTTTCCAGTCACATTTTATGCCTAGGACCTATATCAATAACATCGAAGTCTCCATGATGAATAAAGAGAGTGCTGAAGAACTGACATCGATGATTCCTTCTAAGGTCTATATTATTGAGAGAAACAGTGACGGGGTGAAAGCCTATAAAGAAATGATCGATCTTACTAATGAAGCATCCGCCGTTCTGACACATGATTTAGAACCTTTACTGGCGTCACAGGATACTTCTCTGTGGTTTCTTTCGTTATTTGAACCGCAGCAGCTGGAAAGTGTCAATGTTTACGGAGAATACAATAAAGACCAGTATCTTAAACTTCTTGATGATCTCTACTGTTTTAAGGAAGAAAACATCGTCTATCCCGCCGATTCACATATTGAATATCTGGATCATAGACTGCAGATCGTAGAGGGAGGAGACGGTTCTTACATCAAGAAAGAAACTGCCATTGAAAAGATCCTTCAAGATACCGATGCTTTTGTCAAAGGTTCCGGAAGAAATGTTATCGATCTGCGGTCTTTATATGAGAAAGCGGAGAAACAGACCGGAAACGTTAATCTGGATGAAAAAATGTCAACACTACAGAAGATTCTGGATAAGACGATCACTATCAATGTGGATGCTTCTACTTCCTTTTCTCTGCAGGATGATGAACTGGGAGATCTGCTGATTCTAAAAGACAACGAATTTACCTATGATGATGTTAAGCTGGAAGAATACAGCCGTAAAGTAGCGGATCAATACAATGTTTCGGATGAAGAATATATCGACAGAAGTGCTTTAAAGGCTTCGTTAAGAGAAGTTCTGCTTGACAGTGAAGATACTACTATTGATGTGGATTGGGTTTACAGTACTGCCGATTATGATGAAAAACTTATCGAAGTCTCTTACAGTAAACAGAAGCTTTATTACTATGAAAACGGTGAACTGGTCTTCAGTTGTGATGTTGTAACCGGAAATGACGATTTCGCTCCGGAATCTGAAGCGATCCCGGCGGGGACCTACCATGTGCAATACAAAAAAAGAGGCGCAACTCTTTCCGGCGCCGATTATACGGAATATGTGGAATACTGGATCGGTTTTGGTTCAGAAAGCTATTATGATGGCGGTCATGTCATCGGTTTCCACGACGCTTCCTGGAGGAATGAATTCGGCGGAAACATCTGGCAGAACGATCCGTCGCATGGCTGCATAAATATGCCTACCGATATGGTGGCCAGACTTTATGAACTGGCGGATATCGGCACTCCGATCAATATATATTACTGATTATTTAAAACCAAAATCCCCAAAGGGGTAAATGACCAGTAAGTGAGTAGATAAAATAATATCTTCATGAAAAGGACCGTAGTAACGTGAATCGCGGGAGATGTTTCTGTTGTCTCCCATACAGAAATATTCGTCATCAGACAGCTTTATCGTGAAGTCCGATGTGCTGACATCTTCCTTCAGAAAAGGTTCTTCAACATAATTTCCGTTAACATAAAGCCTGTTATCGATATAGCTGATCTCCTCCCCCGGAAGACCGATCACTCTTTTTACCAGTAGCTTAGAATCCTTTACTTTGATTACCGCCACTTCAAAACGGTTTATCGAAACATTTCTGCTGATGATAAAAGAAAAACCATAATCGCCGTCATGCAGGAAAGGATACATGCTGTCGCCCTGAACAACACATGGAAGCAGAACAAAGCGCATCAGAATAAACGTGATTGCCGCTACACTAAATACAAAACGAATCAGTTCTAGGATCGAATTTTTTCTCATCTCTACCATTATAGTATAAAAAAGCTGCATATCGCAGCTTTTAAGATTATCTGATTTCCTTTAGTTTTGCGGACTTGCCGGAACGCTGTCTCAGATAGAACAGTTTTGCTCTTCTGACTTTACCTCTTCTAATAACGGTAATCTTGTCAATAATCGGTGAATGAACCGGGAAAGTTCTTTCTACGCCGACACCTGAAGATATCTTTCTGACAGTAAATGTCTGACCGATACCGGAACCCTGCACCTTGACAACGATTCCTTCGTAAGCCTGAATACGAGACTTATCGCCTTCCTTGATCTTAACGTCGACACGAACAGTCTGCCCTGGACGAAGCTCCGGAAGATCTGATTTCATCTGCTCTTTTGTAATTTCATTTACTAAGTTTAAATTCATCTTTTCTCCTTTACACAATTTAGACATCTGTTCATAATCATTTCGAAAAGCGGAACAGCGCTTAATTAGTCTATCATAAGATAAACATTAAATCAAATGATTCTGTACTAAAAACGTATATATCCCTTCTTTATCGACGGAACCGGTATGCAAAGGGATTCTTTCTTTTAAACTTTCTGAAGCATTGTCCATAATAACACCGGTAGAATTCAGAAGCATAGGTAGATCATTCTCCATATCGCCAAAGGACAGAATCTGTTTCGGATCACAATTCAGAACATCTGCCAGCTTTCTGATGCCGGCTGCCTTGTCGACACCTTTCGGTGTTATTTCATAACAGTAGGGAGAAGAAAAAACATGATTGTAACGATCCAGATCAAGCTCTGCCACCAGTTCTTCTTCCCTTTTTCTATCAACCGGATCATTCAGTACAAGCACTTTAGAACGTTCCTGGTCGTTATTCTGATAGTCATAGAATTCCGGCTTAAGCCATCTGGCATTCATCCATTCCATAATCACCGGGTTTACCGGCAGGCGATTTACCAGAAAGCGTTCTTCTTCATAGATTCCTAATGTCAGATAATCAATGTCATGAAAAACCGTTTCAATCTTGGCAATATCGTCCTTTTTCAAAGGATTAATGAACTCAGTCACTTTTGTTTCTACATCCATGAATTCACTTCCGTTACATCCGGATACGTAGTTCAAAGGATAGTCGCCAAATACATCATAAAAAGCCTTTAAAGCGAGAAAACAGGGTCTTCCGCTTGCCAGAGCGATCTTGTATTCCTTTTCTTTTAAACGTTCTAATGCTGTTCTGGTATATTCAGATGCCTGATAGTTAAAATCGATCAAAGTGCCATCAAAATCAAAAACGATCGCTTTAATCTCTTTGCTGTAATTCATCTTCGATCTCCGATAACAGTTTTCTTTCCTCTTCACTCAGTTCCCTGCTTTCCAGCAGATCTTTCCGGTACAGCATAGTCTCCTTTAATGCCATCTTCAGATTATACCTTCTAATCTCGGCATGATTGCCGTTCTGCAGTACTTCAGGGACTTTATCTCCATTATAATCAGCCGGTCTGGTGTATTGCGGGTATTCCAGCAGACCATTGTTGAAAGACTCTTCCATCAGAGAAGCCGATGAAATTCCTTCTTCCAGAAGACGCAGTATCCCATCTATCACTACCATCGACGGAAGTTCACCGCCGGTAAGAATATAGTCTCCGATGCTGATCTTTTCATCTACATATTTTTCAATACGACAGTCGATTCCTTCATAATGGCCGCAGATTATAAGGATTTCCTTTTCTTTAGAAAGACGGAGCAGATCTGCCTGCTTCAGGGGCTTTGCCTTAGGCGATGTCAGAATAACATGGGTATTTTCGTTGCTGTTGTCCAGCAGTGCCCGATGTACCACATCGACTTTCATCAGCATTCCTGCCCCTCCGCCATATGGCGTATCATCCACATGACGATGCTTGTCTTGTGAATAATCTCTGATATCGATTATTTTTATTTCAGCGAGGTTTTTTTCCAGAATACGATGAATGATCGACGTATTCAGAAAACCCTCGTACATGTCTTTAAATAGCGTTAAAACAGTGATTTTCATAAAAGCCCATCCATCTTGACTACATCGATACGTTTTTCTTTCAGATCGACTTTCTCGATGAATACCGGTAGAAACGGAACGAGGCATTCCTTGCCGTCTTCTTCTTTTCGAATACGCAGATTATTGTTTCTGATTCCCTCTTCGACTTTCAGAACCCTACCTTTCAGTCTGCCTTCCACAAAGACATCCAGATCCATCAAATCGGAAAAATAGTACTCTCCTTTTTTTAATGGTTTGATATCCTCTTTTGCCTTGTATACCGTCATGTTCTTGAATTTTTCGACTAGATTGATATCTTCATGATCCTTAAAAAGAACAAGTAGAAAGCCCTTGTGTTCTTTATACGACTTAACGGTCAAAGGAATGTATTCATCAGATACATAAACAGTAGAACCTTTTTTATAACGTTCTGCAATAAAATCCGAGTTTGAAGCGATCTTTAGTTCGCCTCTGATTCCAAATGTATTAACGATTTTGCCTATTTCAATAAATTCCATGCATTCATTATATAAAAAAAGAGATGAATATTCACCTCTTATAAAGCCTCAAACTTGATCGAAATATGCTTGTTTTCAATTTTCGAAGCAACCTGTAACATTTGACGAATCGAATTAGCCATTAAACCTTTTTTTCCGATCAGTCTTGCGATATCTTCGCTTGGAGCATAGACATAAAGCAGCAGCTCGTTGGCGTTAAGACTCTCCATCTGTTTTACCGTAACAGATTCGCTGTCAGAACACAAAGGTTTAACGATATTCAGTAATACTTTTTCCAGATCGATCATTTATTTGTTTTTCTTTGAATCCAGATATTTCTTCATCGTGCCGTTCTTCGCTAATAAACTGCGTACAGTATCGGTAGGAACAGCGCCCTTGTTTAACCAGTTCAGTACTTTTTCTTCATCAATGTTAACGATTGCAGGCATTTTTGTCGGATCATAAGTTCCAACTGTTTCGATATCTCTGCCGTCTCTGCGGGATCTTGCATCGGCAGCAACAATACGATAGAAAGGTACTTTCTTGGCACCCATTCTCTTTAATCTAAGCTTTACCATCTTCTTCCTCCTTTTATTCCTACACTATAATTGCACAGAATATAAGAAGAGTCAAGTATTTTTACTTGACACTTAAAACAGACTGATTTCTTCATTCAGATTTAAGATATTCATTTTCTTTTTCTGGAAAACAGTATCTTCGTTGTGAATGAACTTCAGCATCTCTGCCTGATTCATAACGATCGGCATGCGATCATGTATTCTTGTAAAGTTTTCATCGGCACTTCTGGTAAGAATCAGAAGTTCCCCTTTTTTATTGAAGATGCAGGCAAGATACATATAGTCTTCTTCAAAAGTGACATAGTGTTTATTTTTGTTTCTGTCCCATTCATAGAAACCGTTACAGATAACGGCACAACGATTTTTTCTGATTTCCTCATATGTCGGTCTGTCGTTAAGCGATTCTACTCTGGCGTTGATCTGCAAGATTTTGTTCTGTATCCCCCATTTCATGGAAACAAGATCGATCTTGTTTTCGGCAGGAACGATGCACAATACTCGATCACTAGGAAAAATCTCGCCTTCCTTATAGACGAGATTCAGTTTTTCAGCTCTTTCCTTGATCTTCTTTCCTTTTTTATCGGGAAGGATCCCAAAATGATATCTTCCGCACATTCTACATTCTGAACATCGACTGTAATGAAGAAAGATTCCTGAACATCTTTTTCATTTTATCGTACTGATTGCATAGTTTATTTACTTGATCGACCGATGTACCCGAACCTTTTGCGATCCTTCTTTTATGAGATGAACGCATGATGGAAGGTTCTTCCCTTTCTGCCGGCGTCATTGACTGGATGATGGCACGGATCGCCTTCAGTTCCTTATCGGCATCCTGGTCGTTTATGGCATTCGCCATGTCGGACATTCCCGGCATCATTCTCATGATTGAAGAAAGTGGCCCAAGTTTTCTGGACTGTTCAATCGAATTTAGCAAGTCATCCATTGTGAACTTGCCGTGCATAAGACGATTTGCCGTTTCTTCGGCTTTTTTCATGTCCATCTCTTCCTGTGCTTTTTCCACGAAAGATACGACATCACCCATGCCGAGTATTCTTTGTGCCAGACGATCCGGATAGAATGTCTCAAGATCAGAGATCTTCTCTCCGGTACCGGTAAATTTGATTGGTACACCGGTTACGGCCTTTACGGATAATGCAGCGCCTCCTTTGGAATCGCCGTCGAATTTCGTCAGGATCAGACCGGTCACTTCCAACAAGTCGTTGAAAGCACTGGCAACATTGACAATATCCTGTCCTGTCAGGGCGTCAACCGTCAGAAGTATTTCTAGCGGATGCACACTGTCCTTAATGTCTTTCAGCTCGTTCATCAGAACTTCATCGATCTGCAGACGTCCTGCCGTATCGATGATCGCAGTGTCATATCCTTTCCGTTTCGCATGTGCAATTCCGTTGTTGATCTGCGTCAATGCAGGGACTTCCAGACCCTGCGAATAGACTTCAACGCCGATCTGTGACCCTAAGCTTACAAGCTGTTCTATAGCGGCAGGACGGATGATATCACCGGCAATCATAATTGGATGACGTCCCTGTTTTTTAAGCAGAGAAGCCAGTTTTGCGGCCTGTGTCGTCTTTCCTGTGCCCTGAAGACCGACGATCATGATAGTTGTTAGACCTTTCTCATCAAAATGAAGAGAGTTATCTTCGTCTCCTAGAAGTTTGACGATCTCGTCATGAACGATCTTGACAAGAAGCTGCCCTGGCTCTACAGAATTCAGAACATCCTGTCCAATGGATTCAAGTCTGATCTTTTCCAGAAAGTTCTTGACAACTGTATAGTTCACATCCGATTCTAGCAAAGCAATACGGATCTCTTTCAGGGTGTCCTCCATGTTTCTTTCAGACAGACGTCCCTTGCCCTGAATATTTCTTAAAGACTTTGTAAGTTTTTCTTGTAATGAATCAAACATAGTTTCATTATACTAAAAAACCCTGTCCTCAGACAGGGAATCTTTTAGCTTCCAACAAAAGCGACAGAATTAGCCAGAAGCTTGGCGTTATAGTAGTAGTTGCCGTCTTTTTCATAATTGTTTGCCTGGAGTTTTCCATTCACAGCCAGGTACTGTCCGACTTCATAATTTTCTTCGGCAAGAGACCTAAACATGACGATTTCATAGACTTCATAAGTCTCTCCGGCATCCTTTCCGTTTTTTTCTACCGCTACTCTTAATTTACAGAGTTTTATGCCGCTTGCGGTCTCCAGCTTTTCAGGCTCTTCAATAATCCTGCCGACTAAATAAAATGCATTCATTCTTATCCTTTCTATTACCTGCATTTCTAATCTATCATTTCTCCATTTTTAAGAATTCTCAGAAAAGGATCAAAAAAAGTCAAATTGTTATCACTCATGAAAAAGGGTACATTTCTGTACCCTATTCTTCTTCATCTTCTTTTAGATAGACTTCTCTTGGTTTGGCACCGTTCGCCGGTCCGATGATACCGCGGTCTTCCAGCGTATCGATCAGTCTGGCTGCCCTATTGTAGCCGATCCCGAACCTTCTTTGTAGGAGCGAAGTAGAAGCCTTCTGCTGCGCTTTCACAAATTCCACGACATCATCATACAGGGAATCATTCGAGTCAGCATTCACACTTCCGGCAGCCATCACTGTCGTACCGTTCATGTTTGTTAAGAATTCATAGTAGGAATCTTCATACTCCGGTTTTGCCTGGGATTTGACATAGTCGGTAATCTTGTTGATTTCTTTGTCAGTCACATACACACCCTGCAGTCTGATCGGAGCCGTTTCTCCCTGCGGATAATACAGCATATCGCCGTTGCCTAAAAGCCTTTCTGCACCGGTTTGGTCCAGAATCGTCCTAGAGTCAATAGAAGACGCTACAGCGAACGAAATCCTGGAAGGTATATTTGACTTGATCAGTCCGGTAATAACATCTGTAGACGGTCTTTGTGTCGCTACGATCAAATGTATGCCGGAAGCCCGAGCAAGCTGAGTAATTCTCTGGATGGAAAGTTCGACATCTTTCCCGGCGATTGCCATCAGATCAGCAAGCTCATCGATGATGACGACCATGTACGGCAGTCTGTTCATTGGTGAATCACCGGTTTTTAGATGAGAATTGTGTTCCTCTACAAAAGCATTGAATCCGTCTATATTCCGAACACCGGCTGCAGCAAAGGCTTCATATCTTTCTTCCATGATCACGACGATCTTCTTCAGCATGTTTGCGGCCATCTGGGCGTCGTCGATGATCGGCCAGAGCAGATGCGGAACATCTTTGTAGGAAGTAAATTCCACCTTCTTTGGATCGACCAGAACAAGCTTTACATTATCCGGATGCACCCGAAGCAGAAGAGATACGATAATACTGTTAATACATACGGACTTACCGGAACCGGTAGCTCCCGCTATCAGCAGATGGGGCATTTTTGTTAAATCACAGTAAACACCCTGGCCCATCAGGTCTTTGCCCAAAGTGAACAGCAGTTCATTGTTTCTCTTATCTTTCGGAATGTTCCGGATCAGATCCAGCATTCTTACCGGGATCGGTTCAACATTCGGAATTTCAATACCTACTGCGCTTCTTCCGGGAATCGGGGCTTCGATCCGGATATCTTTAGCTGCCAGTTCCATCTTGATGTTGTCGGATATGTTCATGATCTTATTGATCTTGACGGAACTGTCCGGTTTAATCTCAAATTTCGTCACAGAAGGACCGATATAAGTATTCAGCAGCTGTGCTCCAATGCCGAAGTTGTTCAGAATCTCTATTACCTTTTCTCCTTTAACGCCTGCTGAAGTCTTGTTGATGCTAGAAGAGCGTGAAGAAATGCTTTCCAGAAAGTCTTCATACGGCTTCGGCAGATGATAAGATCCGGCTGTTTTCTTTACTTTTAATACTTTTGGAGTATTCTCAGAAGATGAAGTAGGTATAAAGTTCTCCGTTTCCTTCCTTACTGCAGGGCTTTCTTCAGTCTTTTTCTGATTGCCATAAATCTCTTTTTCATTCAGATTGATAAAAGTCGGTGATTTTGAAAGGATCCTTTCCCTTTCTTCTCTCTTCGCCTTCTCTTCTGCTTCCCTGGCAGCCTTCTGCTGGGCGATCTTCCGCTCATTTTCCTGCTTTTCCAGCTCTTTCTGTCTTCTTTCTTCTTCCTGTTCGTTCAGTCTGGCCATCTCTTCCGCCAGTTTCGCTCTTTTCAGTTCGGCTTCTTTCCTTGCCGCTGCTCTTTCTTCTTCGTGTTTCTTTCTACGCTCTTTGCTTTCATTCACAATCGTCGTTCTGGCAGAGCGAAGTGTATTCCTTAACACATGGGCGGGAATCATCAGGATCAAAGATAATACGATCAGAGTCGATAAAGTAATGAGTGTTCCTTTCTGTGAAACAGTCGAAAGCAGTAACAGATAGGCCAGATTGCCGCAGATTCCTCCGCTCAAAGGAAATCTCGCTTCACTTAAAAGTTTTCCTTTAAAGTCTTGAATATAAGGTAAAAACTGGCTGAATGAATTCAATTCTTCCGCCAGATAGGCTGAAAGCAGGATGATTGATAAATTCAGCAGGATAATACCTGTAACCGTTCTTGAGGAAAGTCCCATTTTCTTGTCAAAAAACAGAACATAGATGAAATATCCCAGGACCGTGAGGATCGGAACGATATAGAAAGAACCGAGAACAATCGTAAAAAGATTATCAAGAATGATTCCGACCATTCCCATTCTGCTTATTGAGAAGAAAACCAGGAAAACAGCAACAATGGAACAGATTCCCTGTATCAGCTGTCTGTTTTTCTTTGCCTTTCTTGTTTTACTGCTCTTCTTTGCCACTTGTATCTCCCGCATTAATTTCTATGATTGCCGGTAGGATCATCGGTGTCTTGCCGGTCGATTTCAGTACATAACGGGATATCAGCTCTCTTGCTTCCATCCTCGTCTGCATATTGTCATAAGAACCTTCGGCGACATTCTTTTCGATCGTTGAGACAAGAATGTTTCCGATTTCATTCAGGATATAATCGGCATCTTTCAGATAGATGACGCCTCTGGACTGTATATCCGGTCCGCCGATTACTCTTTTGGTATTGAAATCAAGCACAACACCGCAGATGATGGCGCCATCGGTCGACAGTTTTTCCCGATCTCGCAGCACCATACCGGATACGTCACGCATGTCCGAAGCATCAATCGCTTTATCTTCCAGTTCGATCTGGTCGGATGTAGAAGCCAGCCTGCCGTTTTCAAAAGTGGCGAACTGTCCATTGTCCAGGATTATAATTCTGTCCGGCGTATAGCCCATTTCTACGGCGATATCGGCATTGTTGATCAGGTCGGAATACTGTCCTTTAATCGGCAGGTAGTATTTCGGACGGATCAGATAAAGCATCATCTTCAGGTCTTCCTTTGAAGCATGCATTGAAAGAATCTCTTTTGCATTCAGTTTGACGATCGATATACCCGCCTTATAAAGATCATTCTCCATTGCGGTAGCGTCTTTTTCCGTGCCCGGAACGACCGGAGAAGCGATGATCACAGTATCGTCCTGTCGCAGTTCGATTTTCCGATCTTCGCCAATGGCAATGTTGTTCATAAGTTTGAACACTTCATTTCCGGAACCCGATATAATACAGACAACATCATTCATATCATTGTTGAATTCTTTGGCGTCAAGAATGATGTTTCTAGGGATCTTGTAATAATCCAGAGAATCGACATCATTCAGAAGCCTGATATGTTCCTGGTCATAGAAGTAGACTTTTTTCTTATATTTGGCCGCCAGTTCCAGAATCTCCATGATACGGAAAAGATTCTGTCTATACAGCGTAATAATCAGACGTCTGTCGTTTTCTTCAAAGTAGTGTTCGATATGATCGGTAATACGGTGTTTCGGAGCCGTATATCCGCCACGGTTGGATCCTACCGATTCCGACATCATGACCAGGACATCCTGCTGTCCCATCAGAGACAAGGCGTTGATATCCATGGAAAAAGCCTTGTTCAGGAAGTCATAGTCAAAAACGTACTCGGAAGTATAGACGATCAGACCGGAGTCTGTTTCGAAAGCAAATCCGACCCCGTCGGCAATCGACTGCATGACCGGGAAAGTATGAACGACGTGATTATCGACTTTAAAAGTATCGTTTCTCTTGACGACATGAATATGTTTGTTTTTTAGTTTGTGTTTCTTGAATTCTTCATTCAAAAGTCTTGCGGTAAGAGCCGTGGCATAAATATCTACATCGATCTGATTCAGCAGATGTCCGATGGCTCCCATGACATCGTCATGTCCGTGAGAAATAAAGAGACCTTTAATTCTCTGACGATGTTCCAGCAGATATGTAAAATCCGGAATGATGTATTCGATTCCCAGCTGTTCCGATTCGCTGGGATATTTCAGACCGGAATCAATGATAAAAATATCGCCATCTATTTCAACCAGGTACATGTTTTTGCCGTCTTCATCAAGACCGCCAAGCGCCATTAATCTAATTTTCTGCACCTATTATATTCCTCCAAAATTCAATGTAATTATATGTTAAATATGTGATATTTTCAAATCGCATAAACACTTCTGAACATGATAAAAAAGTCTTAGGGAAACGGATAAAAACTATTCAACCAAAATGCCATTCAACGAAAAGGACTGCACTTCGATGATCTTTACTTTAACAAGATCGCCGGCATGAATGCCCTTTCCGGTAAAGTTCACCAGCTTGTTTTCCGGGGTATATCCCGAATAGACGGAACTGTTTCGTTTACTGAAACCGTCTACCAGAACCTCGACGATCTGGTCCTTGAAGCGCTGATTGTTTTTGTTTGCATAAAAGGCTACTCTTTCGTTGAGACGCTGCAACCTTTCTTCTTTTACTTTCCGTTCTACAGTATCTTCCATTGCGGCGGCAGGAGTTCCCTCCCTTTTTGAATAGATAAAAGTAAAGGCATTATCGTATTCGCAGTGTTCTACAGCACTTAACGTATCCTCAAAAGCCTCATCCGATTCATTCGGAAAACCAACGATAATGTCGGTTGTAAAGGCAAAACCCGGAAGTTCTCTTTTTAGTTTGTCATAGAGTTCAAAATACTCTTCTCTGGTATATCTGCGGTTCATCTTCTTTAGAATCAGCGTATTTCCTGACTGTAAAGGAAGATGAATGTATGGCATGATGTTACGGTTGTTTTTGATGGCCTCAATCATGGCATCATCAAAATCCCAAGGATGAGAAGTCATGAAACGGATCCTCGGGATCCCTGTCTGCGCGACATCCTGCAGCAGATTGGCGAATGTATATCCCTGATTTAGATCTTTTCCATAGGCATTGACATTCTGCCCCAGTAGACAGACTTCTTTATAGCCTTGTTGAATCAGGGCATTGATCTCATCAATAATGTCTACTTTCTGTCTGGATCTTTCCTTTCCTCTGGTATACGGGACAATACAGTAGGTACAGAACTTGTCGCAGCCGTACATGATGTTAACCCAAGCCTTATGTGACATGAAACGGCTGACCGGAACCTTTTCAATGATCTCGCCCATTTTGGAGAATACTTCGACTTTTCTTTTTTTATCTGTATAGATCTCATAAAGCAGTTTCGGCAAAGAAGTAATGTTATGGGTGCCAAAAATCAAATCTACCTGACGGTATTTTTCTAAAATCAGCTGTACCGTTTTCTCTTCCTGTGCCATACAGCCGCAGATGCCGATCAGCAGATCGGGATTATAAGTCTTCAGTTTTTTTAGAGCACCGATCTCGCCTAGCACTTTCTCTTCTGCACCCTGCCTGACGGCACAGGTATTAATGAGGATCAGATCAGCATACTTCTCATCTTCACAAGGAACATAGCCCATTTCATCCAGGATCCCGGCAATTGTTTCCGAATCGCGCTGATTCGCCTGACAGCCATGCGTAACGATATAGTATTTCTTGTTTTTGCCTAATTCCTGATATTTTTCATCCAGTTGAAAATCCAGTTTTTCAGAAATTTCTCTGTTTCTTCTTCTGGCATCCGTTAATGACGGCAGTACATAATCCTTTTTTGTCATAACACTATTCTAATGAAAAGTATAAAAAAAACCAAGTTGGACTTGGTTTTATTGTGATATAGCTTCTACCGGGCATGTAGCAACGCAGGCACCGCAGTCAATACAGGTTTCTTCGTTGCATTTTGACTTGCCTTCTTCATCCAGTTCCAGAGAACCGGTCGGGCATACACCTGTACATGCGCCACAGCCAATACATAAATCGCGATCAATCGTTACTGGCATATCTGATACCTCCTATAATACATAAAAATTATATCATAAATCATTCTTAATAAGTAAAGAGAGATCAACTACTTTTTTTTATCTCCAGAGATAGGAAATCCAACTGATCCTGATCGACCGTATTCGGTGCATCCGACATCAGACAGTAGGCTGTTGCCGTCTTCGGGAACGCGACAACATCCTTGATATTGTCTGTTCCGGAAAGGATCATGATCAGTCTTTCCAGACCAATACCGACACCGCAATGCGGAGGAGCGCCGTAATCAAAGGCTTCAATAAAGAATCCGAACTTGTTTCTGATCTGCTCTTTCGTCAGTCCTAAAGCATCAAAGACTTTTGCCTGCATTTCAGAATTATGGATCCTTACAGATCCGGATAAGAGCTCATATCCGTTTAAGACCAGATCGTAGGCTCTGGAGTAGCAGTTTGCCTGATCACTGATAAGTTTATCAACATCTTCGTCACGCGGTGCAGTAAATGGATGATGAGCAGAGACCCATCTATTTTCTTCCTCGGAATACTCATACATCGGAAATTCGGTGATCCATTCAAAGCAGTATTTTGATTTGTTGATTAGTCCGAGTTCTTCACCCAGTTTCTTTCTGACCGCTCCCAGAGCCGTCTGGGCAACGGATTTCTTGTCGGCGATCATCAGGACAACATCTCCATTTTCAAGACCCAGCTGATCTCTTAATGCCTGTTTCTCCTCATCTGGAAGTGCATTATTAAGGGATCCGCTAAAGGCGTCATTCTCATATTTCAGATAAGCAAGCGCCTTTGCCTTGTATATCTTGACGAACTCCGTTAATTCATCGAACTTTTTACGTGAAAGTTTATCGGAAGCTCCTTTAAATACCAAAGCCTTAATGATGGCTCCTGCAGCAATACTGTTTTTAAATACTGCAAACCGGGAATTCTTGAACAATTCCGTGACATCACACATCGGGTTTCCAAAGCGAAGATCCGGTTTATCGGAACCGTAAAGATCCATTGCTTCGACATAAGGGATCCTCGGAAACTGAAGATTGTCGATACCCTTGGTTTCCTTGAAGATCGCTTTCATGACTTTTTCGACTTCACAGAAAATATCTTCTTCATCGGCAAATGACATCTCGATATCGATCTGTGTAAATTCGGGCTGTCTGTCGGCTCTCAGATCTTCATCTCTGAAACACCGGGCGATCTGGAAATAACGGTCCATGCCGCCGATCATCAGCAGCTGTTTATACTGCTGTGGGGACTGCGGAAGTGCATAGAACTTTCCTTTATACAGCCTGGAAGGAACCAGATAGTCACGTGCTCCTTCCGGTGTAGATTTCGACAGGATCGGCGTTTCAACTTCAACAAAGTCATCTTCGTGCAGGACTTTTCTGACGATCGTCGTCACCTTATCTCTTAACAGTAACTTTTCCTTGATCGGATTTCTTCTGATATCCAGATAACGGTATTTCAGTCTTATGTCTTCCAAGGCATCTGTTTCATCTGCAATGATCATTGGCGTCGTTTTGGCCGTAGATAATACTTTGCAGCTCTCCGCCAGCACTTCGATCTCACCGGTCTCCAGTTTTGGGTTAGCAGTCTCTTTGATTCCTACCGTGCCTTCCACTTCAATTACATATTCGTTTCTGATATCTTTTACCAGTTCGGAATGGCTTTCGTCAAAAGTAAGCTGCGTGATGCCGTATCTGTCCCTCAGGTCGATAAAAACGATAGATCCGAGATTTCTTCTCTTCGCGACCCATCCTGCCAGTCTGACGTGTTTTCCCGCATCGCATTTTCTTAATTCACCACATGTATGATCTCTATTCATAATAGTCCTCCATGAGCTGCTGCAGCCTTGCAGACAGTTCTTCTTTCTTTACTGTTTCCTGAGCCTTGGTCAGTGTATCTTTTAAAGTAACCGTCTTTTCCTTGACTTCATCTTCACCGATGATCAAAACAAATCTGGCATTCTTTCTTTCCGAAGATTTAAACTGAGCTTTTAAAGAACGTCTGTAATAGTTCATCTCAACGGTCAGCCCTTCGTTTCTTAAATCATTAACAACTTGTATCATGTAATCAGGATCTTCATTCAGGTTGATCGCATAACAGTCAACGGATGTCTGATACGCTTCGAAGATCTCTTCCGCTTCGGCCAGGATCAGCAGTCTCTCGACGCCGATCGCAAAGCCGATTCCGCTCATCTGCGGTCCTCCCATCTCTTTGATCAGATTGTCATAGCGGCCTCCGCCAAAGATCGTTGCCTGTGAACCGGATGCTTCATTTGTACTCACGACTTCGAATACTGTATCAGTATAGTAGTCAAGCCCCCTGACCAGTTTGTCATCGATCTCATAAGGGATCTGCATAATGTCAAGATAGTGCTTAACTTTATCAAAATAAATCTGCGATTCTTCATTTAGAACCATTTTCGGAGCATTTGCGATGAGTTCACTGCCATGGTCGACCTTGCAGTCCAAGATGCGTAAAGGATTCTTATACAACCTGCTTCGGCAGTCGGCACAAAGCTCATCCTGATGTGGTTCGAAATACGAAATCAGTTGATCCTTGTATTTCAGTCTTGATTCATTATCCCCTAATGAATTTAACAGAACTTTAACGCCGTTAAGTCCGATTGCCTTGATATAGAAATAACCCAGGGCAATCACTTCTGCGTCGATCAGCGGATCCTTATCGCCTATGGCTTCGATACCCATCTGGGTAAACTGGCGCTGTCTGCCTTTCTGTGGTCTTTCATGACGGAACATTTCTTCCACATAAGCCAGTTTTACCGGCATTTCCGGTGAACCGTACATTTTGTTTTCAACGAAACTCCGGACAACACCTGCCGTTCCTTCCGGCCTCAAAGTAAGTGAATCTTTCCCGTTAGGAGAAAAGGTGTACATCTCTTTGGTTACCATATCGGAAGTATCGTTCTCTTTCTGAAATACACCCGTATATTCAAAAACAGGGGTCTTGATTTCCTGGTAGCCATAGAGTTCCAGAAAATGACGGAACAGATCTTCCAGTTCCCGGAATTTCAGCAATGTTTCCGGTAAAAGATCATAGGTTCCTTTAACTGTCTGATACGGCATAGTTTTCATCCTCCTTATAAAATAAAACGTCCTGTCTAAGGACGTTAATCACGCGGTACCACCTTAGTTCATATCCGAAGATATGCACTTTACGCTTTAACGCAGCTGCTGCGGCTTACTCTCATAAGCTTCAAGGAAGTGTCCCTCAGTATTCCTCATGAAGCCTCTCACCGTATACTTCTCGCTTTGAATCGGAACAATGATTCTTTTCCTTATCGATAACTGAATTCTAGCACTATTTGATCGCTCTTTCAACTGAGATTACGCTTTCGACCTTCCTAAGATTTGCCATGATGTTTTCTAGATGTTCCTTATCGGTTACCATAAAAGATAGATTGGTCGTAGCCGTCAGATCTTCATTGTTCGCAACACTGTTTACAGCCGTCAGATTGGCCTTAAACTGTGCTACGACCGTAACGAGATCTGTCAAAAGATAAGAACGGTCCTTTGAGAATATTTTAACAGAGGTCTGGTATTTGATATCCGGTTTTTCCGGATCCCAGGCTACATCGATCAGACGTCTTTCATTGATGATATTCGGGCAGTCACAGCGATGGACCTTGATGCCTTGCCCTTTGGATACAAATCCCTTGACTTCATCGCCGTAAACCGGAGAACAGCAAGGAGATAAAGCGATCTTCATCGAGTTGATTCCGGTAACGACAATGCCGGTTTTGGAAACGAACTGGTTTCGGGCGGAATTTTTCTTGGCGATCTTTTCCAGAATAGAGAGATCAACTTCTTTCTTTCCGAATTTGGTCAGTTTTTCGATGACGGCAATCGGTGTCATCGATCTGCATCCTATAGCATAAAGAAGATCATTGGCGTTAGCCAGCTGAAAAGTACCGGCTACCTTATCCAGTTTCTTCATATCGTAGAATTCGTCCAGATCCAGATCGTGCTTTCGGATTTCTTCTTTAAGCAGATTTTCACCGTTCTTGATGAAAGTTTCTTTATCTTCCATTTCCTTCTTCAGGAAATAGGCCTTGATCTTGTTTCGGGCATGATTGGTCTTAACGATCTTCAGCCAGTCTTCCGACGGTGTGGAATTCTTGTTGGTACGAAGTTCAACGACATCGCCGGTCTTTAACGGTGTATTTAACGGAACAAGGACGCCGTTTACCAGCGCACCAACCGTCTGGTTTCCTACTTCTGTATGAATACGGTAGGCAAAGTCGATCGGTGTCGCACCGGCGGCCAGATCGATGACTCTGCCTCTAGGAGTCATGCAGTAGATGTTCGCATTAAAAATGTCATGCGTAATATCATTCATGAATTCCTTGGCATCCGTATCTGAATTCTCTTCAAACGCTTTCAGCCATTGCAGTTCCGATTGCAGATCTTTCTGCGATCTCTTTTTCCCTTCTTTGTAAGACCAGTGGGCGGCAATACCTCTTTCTGCAACTTCATCCATTTCTTCCGTACGGATCTGTACCTCGTAAATACGTCCGTCAGGTCCTACAATGGTCGTATGGAGCGACTGATACATATTCATCTTAGGCATAGCGATGTAATCTTTGAGTCTGCCGGGTATCGGTCTGTAAACAGCATGAATATAGCCTAAAACTTCGTAACAGTTCGTTTCCGTCTTGGTGACGATACGGATCGCAAGAAGATCCAGAATCTCATCAAAACGCTTGTTTTTGGTTACCATCTTCTTATTGATGGAATATAGATGTTTTGAACGTCCAAAGATCCTGAAAGGAATATTATGCATTTCCAGAACGATAGAAATATCTTTAATCATAATATCGATCTGCTGATCCCTTTCGGATTTTTTTGATTCTACAAGTCTGGCAATTTCATGGTATTTTTCATTATCCAGATAATAGAAAGAGAGGTCTTCCAGTTCATTCTTGATCTCGGCAATACCCAGACGGTGTGCAATCGGTGCATATACATCCAGTGTTTCTTTCGCGATCCTTTTCTGCTTTACTTCAGGAAGATATTCCAGAGTACGCATATTATGCAGACGGTCTACCAGTTTTACCAGGATCACACGCACATCTTTCGCCATGGCAATCAGTATTTTTCGATGATTAACTGCCTGATACTCTTTCTCATCGGTAAATTTCAGATTGGAGATCTTGGTCACGGCTTCTACGATTTCGTAAATCTCTTCACTGAATTCAGCGACAAATTCTTCTTTTTCTACGCCGCAGTCTTCCAGAACATCATGCAGCAGACCGGCACAGATCGTATTTGGATCTGTCTTCAATTTTGCCAGTTCATAGGCCACATTCAAAACATGCACAAAATAAGGTTCACCTGAAGACCTTTTCTGATCCTTGTGCTTTTCGTAGGCATAGGCATAGGCTTTTTCAATCAGATCCAGGGATTCCTTGTTTTTTATATACTTATTAATCTCATTGAAAAGCTCTTCTTTTGTCGATATAAGTTTAACCATGATCCTCTATATTAAAACCGAAGCAAAGCTTCGATTCTAATCAATACTTCAATAAGGCGCAAACGTTATAGTCTTTCAGTTTTTCTCTGCCTCCCAATGCTTCTAATTCGATTAGGAAAGCACATCCGACTACTTCACCGCCCAACTGTTCAACCATTTTAATGGTCGCCTCAACGGTGCCGCCTGTAGCAAGTAAGTCATCGATGATCAGGACTTTCTGTCCTGGTTTGATGGAATCCGCATGCATATGCAGTTCATTTGATCCGTATTCCAGATCATATTTATAGGAAATCGTCTTTCTAGGAAGTTTGTTTGGCTTTCTGACTGGGACAAAACCGATTTTCAGTTCATATGCGACCGGGCAACCGAAAATAAAGCCTCTGGATTCCGGACCGGCAACAACTTGAGCACCGATCTCTTTTGCGAAATTGATCAGATATGCACAAGCCTCATGGAAAGCCTCTCCATCAGCCATTAACGGCGTGATATCACGAAACAGTACGCCTTCCTGCGGAAAATCAGGTATTGATGCAATATAGTCTTTTAAGTTCATAGCATTCACCTCTGCAAATACATATCAATTATAGTAAAACTAGACTGTTTCTTCAATTACAAACGAGACTTTGTTCTTGTGATAATCGTCCCTTTTCACCTTGCCGATCATTCGTGAAAAAGTATCTTTCTCTTTCTTGTTGCGGAAATCTATGGCTTCCAGTATTTCGTTTAAACTGTATTTTTTGAATCGGCCTGCCGAACTGTATGTTTTTACGATAACAGGATCTTTGATCCCGAACAAAGGTTCGGAAAAGTCCGGACCAAAAGGCTTTAATTCTTCCAGCTGATCTAAAAGGGCAAAGTCAATTTCTTCCTGTTCAAGAAGAACAACATCCCTGATCTGTTCCTCGATCTGTAAGTCGTTTTTTGAAATATAGTCCAGGAGAACCGGCAGTTTCTCTTCATCCAGAGACAGTCCGACAGCCTGTTCATGTCCGCCAAAAGTAAGAAAAAGATCTTCAACATTCTTTAAATAGGAATATAGATCACTGCCCGTTGGACTTCTGCCGGATCCTTTTAGTTCTCTTCCGTTTTTAGAAAAAACAAGCGCAGGTTTCTGAAACTCGTACATGATCCGATTGGCGATCAGACCGCACAGACCTTCCTTGAAAGCCTCTGAACAGACAGCTATCACCTTTTCATTAGGATCCATGATCCTTTCCGCCAATGAAAACATCTGTCTGCTTAGCTCTTTTCTGGACTTGTTGATTTCTTCGATCCGATTCAAGTAGACCATACAGTCGCTATTATTTTCCAGCAGATAGCGTACGACATAATTGACATTCATTTTCTCATCCATCCTTGATACGGCATTGATCTTGGGAATGACCTGGTAAGAAAGCACATCATAATCGATGTCTTTGCTGCCGGCTAAGTAATTCAGCGGCAGGATCTCTTTTTCATGGAGAAGATGAAGCATTTCTTTCATTAGATAGCGGTTATAGCCAAAAACGGAAACCATGTCTGCGAGCGTAGCCAATCCGCCATATATCGTGCTAAGAACATCGTCGCGGAAACCGTTTGCCACTAAGGCACACAAACCTCCCGCACACATATCGGAATAAGTTTCAGGAAACAGATCCGGATGAAGATAGGCATCTGCTTCGGGGCTATCGCTATACTCATGATGGTCAAGAATAAGAACAACCAGTCCGGCATCTCTGGCAACTTTCAGCTGCTGTCCGGCTGTAATGCCGTTGTCAACACATAGGATCACTTCAAAACCGTTTTCGATTGCTGTAGATACGATCCTGTCATTGATCCCGTATCCATCCTTGCTTCTGGAAGGAATATAATAATTATTTGCGATCTGAAGCCAATCCAGCAGACGTTTCATGATCACGGTCGCACAGATGCCGTCGCAGTCATAATCGCCAACAATAAAAAATCTTTTATC
This sequence comes from Erysipelotrichaceae bacterium, assembly GCA_017432885.1. GTDB lineage: Bacteria > Bacillota_I > Bacilli_A > Erysipelotrichales > Erysipelotrichaceae > Colivicinus. Next base: position 67,184 of record JAFRIE010000018.1, read on the forward strand.
CCTGTAAGATAAAAGCTTCTGGCGAAATGACTTTAAAACCTCCATTTCCTGATCCGGATGAAAACCTGATGTATCAAGCTTTTCAGGCGAGACCCCGTTGATCCTGCAGATTCTTTCCTTCAGGCTCAGGTCATCAGAATTGTAACGGTATTTCATAGCAAGGAAATACCGATAAAGGTGCCAATGAGAGATAACACGAACTGCAGCAGGTAGAAACACAGTACGATTCTTGTTTCTTTATATCCTTTGATTACAAAAGCGTAATGGATCGGTGTGTAGGAGAATACTCTTTTATGAAACACACGAACCATGAACTGCTGCAGACAGACACAGAACATTTCAATGACAAAAACGCCGCCGATCACAAACAAGGCAATCGTCTGATCCATCAGTAAGGCAAGAGAAGTAAATAAAGCGCCTAGAGCGAGCGAACCGCTGTCACCCATGAAGATCTTTGCCGGATGGAAATTGAAACACAGATAGCCGATCAAACCCGCCAGAATGCAGATCAGGAATAAAGCGAGATAGTAATTATTCTGCAGAAAGAACAGGATCACAAATGGAATCAGTGCAATCAGGGATACGCCTGCACATAGACCGTCCATTCCGTCTGTAAAGTTCACAGCATTGGCTTCTGCCATGTAAAGAAGGACCATGAACGGCAGATAGAAATACCATTTTAAAGGGATAACAAGCGATGTAAACGGGATACTGACCTGCATCGGCAGAATATCTCTGAATAAAAAGAAAAGTCCTGCAGAATAAACCAGTTCCATAATCAGTCTTGTTTTTGGCGATAAACCGTCGTTCTTATGACTGGCAATAACCAGCGCATCGTCGATGAATCCGACTGAACAGTACAAGACATAAGACAAAAGAACAAATAGAAAACCGCGGTCAAAGATACCCTTGTGGTTGATAATCAGATAAACCACAACCGGAATAACTACAAAAAGCAGTCCGCCCATGATCGGGGTCTTATCCTTGTTTTTAAATTCATCTAACGCATATTCAGATGCAACCTGATTGATATTCCTGTTTTTCAGATATCTGATAAACTGCGGCATCAGAACAAGCATCAATACAAATGTTAATATTGCTGCTATACAGCAGATAAGATAGAAATCCATACCTGATTATTATACACTATTCATCTGATTCTGTATCTGAATTTTCATTCTTCTGTTCCGGATAATGAATTTCATGTAATCTGACACTGATTTCCTGTTTCTTGTCGGCAATACTTCCCGGAGATAAAGACTGTTCATAAACAACGCCATATCCATCGATAACAATCGGAAGTTTTGTCAGTGACCAGTAATTGATCAGATCTTTTCTTGTCCATCCGGTAAAATCCGGAATAGAAACCGTATCTCCATCTGTTAAAAGGAACACTTTTTCCCCAGTGTATAGATCATCGCCCTTCTGCGGAATCTGTGCTATGATCCTGTTTCCATCGCCGATCAGATAAAGATCTGCTTCATATTGATCCATTTTAATTTCTGCTTCGTTTCGACTTAATGAAAGCAGTGAAGGCATTTCATATCGTTTCAGATAGGTTCCGGATTCGGTTCCTTCTTCCGGAATACTAAGATTTTCCAGCAAAGCAATGCGGTCGATCAGATCGGGAATCGGCTTGATTTCATAATTGTAATAGACGGTCTCAGGAGATACATAGGCAAAATACAGCATGTATTTCGGATCTTCATAAGGAAAACCCAGCATGCAGGAAATGATGTTGTCATCTTCTGCGTATGTTCCATCCATCGGGATTTCCGATGTGCCCGTCTTGCCCATAACTTCTACGCTATTTGCCGCATAGTGCCTGCAGGTTCCTTCGGGATCTGAAACAACTCTTCGTAACAGATCCTGCATCTGTGATGCGGTTTCTTTGCTGATCGGTGTATCCGTTACGGTTCTTCTGCCCTGATAAACAATCTTTTCGCTGTTTGGATCAACGATTTTATCAATAAAGTAAGGCTTTACCATTTCTCCGTTTCCAAAAATAGCTGTGTATGCCTGCAGCAGCTGGAGCATGGTCGTGGAAGAACCCTGGCCATAAGTCGCGGTAATTTTATCGATCGGTGAATTGTCGTAGTTCGTGTAACCGGCGATTTCATCAATGCCGTCGGAATTCACTCGCTGATACAGATGAAATCTTTCCAGATACTTGCTATAGTTTTCGATTCCCACATATTGTGACAATAAAGTTGCCGTTGCGACATTGCTTGAATAGATCAGGCCATAATCCAGAGGAATGTCCCCCCATTCTCTAAAAGATACATTATGGATACAGCCTAAGGAATGATCCGAATAAGTTCTGGCGGTTGTTTCCGTATAACAGTAGGAAGATGAATCAAATAAGGCATCTCCGTCATATACGCCCAGATCCATGGCACTGGCATAGATGACTGATTTCATGACCGAACCCGGTTCATATGCCAGCTGTGAGCCGAAATTGACTTGAACATCATCGGATCGCAAATGATTCGGATCGTAACTTGGATACTGGCCCCATGCCAGTATCTTTCCGGTATCGATTTCAACGACTGCTGCCCAGGCTCTGCTGGCATTCTTGTATTCAATTGTCGTATCCAATGCCGTTGTCAGGGCTTCCTGGATAGAAAGATCTATGGTCAGGTAAATATCGAAACCATCTATGGCCGGTATCGTTTCATCATACATTCCCGGCAGAATGAAACCGTGCTTATCCTGCTGATATGAATGGCTTCCGTCTGTTCCTGACAGTTCATCGTTCAGGTAGGCTTCTAGACCGAGTTTTCCGACCAGCTTGCCGCTTTCATCAGATTGTGCGAAGCCAAGCAGTTGAGGAGAAAACACTTCGCCATACGGATAATAACGACGATAGGAGTTTCTAAAACCGATGCCATGCAGATCAGGTATTGCCAAAATAGCATCTCTCTGTTCTTCGGATAGATTCCTGCCATTTGCCCCCAGTTCCGTCTGGTAAAGATCTCGGCTGTCTGTCAGGATGTCGTAAATATCCTGAGCATCCATTTCCAGGATCGGTGCAAGCATCGAAGCGGTATAGGAAGGATTGTCGACATAAGCGATTTCGTTGCCGCTGGACAGACGATCCGGATCAAGAAAACAGATAATATCATATGTCTGTACATCCTGTGCCACGATCGTTCCTGAGGCTTCATAAATATTTCCTCTAGAGGCGAAGATCGTTTCTTCCACATTGGATACCGAATAGATATAATCATCTAATGAGGTATTGGATCTAAGATGTTTCTTTCCGATCGTAACGAAAAAAACATTGCCGATCACTATTAGCACAATTGATAAAAAGATGAAATAGAGAAAACGAAGTCTAAGATTGCTTCGTTTCATTTTAGTTTCCTGTTACAGATATGATGTTTTCTAATATCTGATCCATATTCGCAGCCTGTGCCACTTCATAGACCCTGTCCTTGTTTTCCAGTGTCTGTATTTCGTAGTTCAGGGACTGATTCTCGGTTTTCAGCATAGCAAGTTCTTCCGACATTGTCTGAATCTTCATCGTCAGTGAAGTATTGATCGTATTAACCAGAAGTGTGGTAATCAGCCAGGCGATCAGGGAAAAAGTAAAAACAATCAGCGCGATTCCGTTTAAACTAAGTCTTCTTCTTTTTCTTCTAACGATTTTTGCCATATGCTTTCTCTACTCCTCTGATGATGGCGCTTTTTGAGCGACGGTTCATCAATATCTCCTCTTCGGATGCCTTCTCCCCGTGATTCAGCAGCCTGTAATCGGCCGTTTTAACTTCTTCCGGTCTTAAGGCAATCCGTTTGTCATCTACAACGGTTGTCAGTTTTTTAAAGTACTGCTTTACGATCCTGTCTTCCAGGGAATGGAATGTGATAATAACCAGTCTTCCTTTTTCATTCAGGATCCGATCCGTTTCTTCCAGGAATGCTTTCAGATTTTCCAGTTCCTGATTTACTTCGATCCGGATGGCCTGAAACGTCTGTTTTGCCGGATGTCCCTTACGGTTCAGGAACTTAGCCGGAATAGCGCTTTTAATTGCCTCAACAAGTTCCAGAGTCGTGCTGATCGGCCGCTGTTTCACGATCTGGCCGGCGATCCTTCTGGCAAATCTTTCTTCTCCGTATTCCCGCAGGATCTTTTCTAGTTTTTCTATACTGTACTCATTTACGACTTCATAGGCACTGAGATTTCCGTCTTTATCCATGCGCATATCCAGCGGTCCGTCATATCGGTAGGAGAAACCTCTGTCTCCTTCATCAAACTGCGGTGATGATACGCCCAGATCCAACAGGATACCATCGGCATGTTCTACATAGTTTGCGATGTTTTTAAAATTGTCATGGATGAAGAACACGTTATTGTAATCTTTCAAGAATTCTTTTGATTCCCTGATCGCTTCTTCGTCAAGATCAAAGCAGTAAAGTCTGCCGTTTTTCAGTTTTTCCAGGATCCTTTTTGAATGCCCGCCTCTTCCCAGCGTTCCGTCGACATAGATGCCGTCTTCTTTTATATTCAGCATTTCAATCGCCTTTTCCGGCATTACACTGATATGTTTATTCATCATGTAGCAGCTCGTTCAGGTTTTCAGCGACTTCCTCGAAACTGCCGGAAGCTTCCAGATAATAGTTGTCCCAGGTAGCCTTGTCCCAGATCTCAATATGATCATTCGCTCCGATCACGACGCATTCTTTCACGATATTGACCGGTTTTGACAGGAAAGACGGGATCTGTATTCTTCCCTGTGAATCCAGAGTGCACTCTGTTGCCGTACTTGTCAGCATTCTAATGTACTGCCTGGCGGCCTTCTTGGTCGTAGGAAGACGGTCGATCTCTTCAAACATTTTGTCCCACTGTTTTAATGAATAAATTGATAGACATCCATCCAATCCTCTTGCCAGAATAAAATTCGCATGAAGCTCTTCACGGAATCTTCCCGGTACGACAATACGTCCCTTGGCATCCAGATTGTGCTGATATTCACCGATAAACATCTACCACTTTCCCCCACAAACAGCCACTTTCTACCACCATTATGGCATTTTGAATAATAAAAGTAAATAAAAAAGTACAGTTTTTCTGTACTTTTCTGTTTTTCTGACTGTTTTTCTTTTTATGTTTTTTTGTTTTTTTGATTTAAATCAACGATGAGATACAAAAAAACCGGATTTGATTCCGGTCATCTTAGCATAGAAAGTTCCTTTACAAGTTACTTTGCACCGCAGTTCGGGCAAGCACGGTGAGCCAGCTTGTATTCGCCGCATGAAGGGCATTTTACCATAGCCGGGGTCATTAATTTATAATGGGTTCTTCTTTTTGCCTTGCGTGTTTTTGAATTTCTTCTTTGCTGAACAGCCATCTCAATCTTCCTCCTCGAATTTGTATTCCATAAGCTTCTGTAGACGCGGATCTATTTCATCTTTTCGGGACGATTTATAGTCTTCCTCGGATACAAAAGACCAGCCATCCCCACTAGAATACTCTATTTTTTCTTTTTTTTCAACTTTTATCGGAACTTCCGGTAAAACGATCTGCAGAACGGCGTTTTCGATCTCGATCATGTTCTCCAGAAAGAATCCTTCTTCCTCCTGTCTGCTGACGACTTTATCGTCATCACTCAGTTCGAAAGGTACCGCAATGTCTTCCAGAGAAAAGGCACAGGGGCAGATCATATCGCCGGCAAGGGAATAGTTGATTCTCAAATCGTCTGTAGGACCGTAGTAGAAACGGATATCCCCTTTTACGTTTTCCAGTCTTCGAAGAAACAGATTGCCTTCTACAGGGTATGATTTGATATCTACCGAATAGATTTTTTCATCCGCGATATTCATCAGATCTTTCAAATAGATTTTCATAAGAGTATTATATAATAATCATATGAAAATTACAGGCATCATAACGGAATATAATCCTTTTCATAACGGCCATATCTATCATATACAGAAAGCCAAGGAACAGACTGATCCGGATATTCTGCTTGCGGTCATGAGCGGAAACTACAATCAGCGTGGCGATGTTTCGGTCATCGACAAGTTTCAGAAAACACAGGCCGCACTGGAGCATGGCGTTGATCTGGTCGTAGAACTGCCGTATATTCAAACCGTACAGAATGCCTATGTTTTCGGAAGTTCTGCCGTAAACCTGTTGAAATCACTCCATGTGGATCATCTGGTTTTTGGATCCGAGACCAACAATCTTGAAGAATTACGAAAGTACAGTGAACTTGAAGTCGACGTGACCAGACTGAAGATGCTGATGCATGACGGAAACTCTTATCCGAAATCATACGGCCTGCTTTCGGGATCGCTTTATCCCAATGACATGCTGGCGGTATGCTACCTGAAAGCATTGAGAGGCAGCGGGATCCAGCCTGTCAGTATCCAACGCACGAACGACTATCATTCTAATGACCTTGAACTGGTTTCTTCCGCAAGCGCCATCAGGAACGCGCTGCAGGCCGGCAAGGACGTTTCACAGGCTACACCTTTACGGATCAGCGATCCGGTTTTTAATGCAGATCTGTATCCCTATCTTAGAAGACTTTTGTTTACCAGTTCAAGAGAAGATCTGCAGGATATCTTTATGGTATCGGAAGGCATTGAAAACATGCTGATAAAGAATGCCATAGACTGTGAAGACTATGAACATTTCATCAGCAGCTGCATTTCCAGAAGATATACCAGATCCCGGATACAGAGAATACTGCTTCATATCGCCTGCCAGATCAAAAAGAAGGATGTTGAAGCGCTGTCAAAGCAGGATTATCTTCGTGTCCTGGGTTTCAACCGGTCCGGACAGCGGCTTTTAAGAGAACTGAAGGATGAAACGGAAATCATTACGCAGTTTAAGAACCTTCCGGATGCATACAAGCAGATGGAATGGAAGACTTCTCTACTCTATGCATCGCTTACAAAAGATCCGCAGGCTTATTTGAAAAAAGAGCTGCAGGGTCCAATCATTCTATAAAAAAGGGGATCAATTGATCCCTTTGTTGTATTATCGGATCTTGGAAATCTTCCAGATATCGCCGGCATATTCTTCAATCGTCCGGTCGGAAGAGAAGTAAGCCGATTTGGCAATGTTAATCAGACACATCTTCGCCCATTTCTTTGGATCGGCATAATACTGATAGACTTTATCATGGGCTTCGACATAAGCGTCAAAATCTGCCAATACCATATATTCATCGTTTCTTAGCAGGAATTCATCGGCAATATCCTTGAAATCAGCCAGATTATCGGACCATGTTCCATCGGTAAAAGAATCGATGATCTGTTTTAATACCGGATTCTTCTCATAATAGGCATACGCATCATAACCGTATTTCTTCAAATGCCTGATCTCATCTTCATGGAAACCGAAGATTACACAGTTGTCGTCCCCTACCAGTTCTCTGATTTCCACATTGGCTCCATCCAATGTTCCAAGCGTAACTGCTCCGTTCATCATGAATTTCATGTTTCCGGTTCCGCTGGCTTCTTTACCGGCGGTAGAGATCTGTTCCGATATATCAGAAGCAGGCATCAGTTTTTCAGAAACAGTAACACGGTAATTTGGAATAAATATCACATTGATGAACTTGTTTACTTCCGGATCGTTATTGATCTTCTCGGCTACGCAGTTGATCAGTTTAATGACTTTTTTGGCAAAAGTATAGGCACTTGCCGCCTTGGCTCCAAACAGGAAAGTCGTTTTTGGCATGGTAAAACCCGGGTCTTCCTTGATCCTGAAGTACAGTGAAATCACATACATGATATCCAGAAGCTGTCTCTTATATGCGTGAAGACGCTTGGCGATCGAATCGAAAATGGAATTCGGATCGATGTTCATGTCGTAATTCTTTTTCAGCCAGTTGGAGAGCTGTTCCTTCTTTAACTGTTTGACGGCAAGGAATTCTTTCTGCAGTTCCTCGTTGTCTACATGATTCATCAGATCGATGATCCGGTTGAAGTCATAACGGAAATCAGGACCGATATACTTCTCCAGAAGCTGGCAGAGTTCCGGATTGGCGTACATCAGCCATCTGCGTGGTGTAATGCCGTTGGTCTTATTATTGAACTTCTCCGGATAAATATCATAGAAATCCCTAAAGGTGTCGTTCTTGATGATATTGCTGTGGATCTTGGCTACACCGTTAACGGAGAATGAGCCGACGATAGACAGATACGCCATACGAATGTTCCCTTCATGAATAATACAGACGGAATCAATAAAATTATGTTTCTTTTCCATCCGTATCAGTTCACGTTTAAACTGGGCATCGATTTCTTCGATGATCATATAGATCCTAGGCAGCAGTTTCTTGATGTAGACTACAGGCCATTTCTCCAAAGCTTCCTGCATAACGGTATGGTTGGTATAGGCAAATGTATGGGTAACAATGTCCCAGGCTTTTGCCCAAGGAATGTGATAGGCATCCACGAAAATGCGCATCAGTTCCGGAACGGCCAGAGCCGGGTGGGTATCATTCAGCTGTATGACGACCTTCTCGGCAAAGTTATCTAAAGTACCGTATACTTTCATATGGTCATTAATGATCGACTGCAGTCCTGCGGCAACAAAGAAGTATTCCTGTTTGATTCTAAGATACTTCCCTTTTTCGGTCGTATCATCCGGATAAAGGTTCAGACAGATATCGTCAACATCGCTTAAGTATTCGCGGTAATCTCTACCTTTCGGCAGATCATCCGAAGGTTCGGCATTCCACATTCTTAAAGTATTGGAAGTTTCGGTATTGTAACCGACGATCGGCATATCGTAAGGTACCGCCAGAACATGTTCCGTGTCTTTACGATGGAACTCCAGTTCACCATTGCTGTCACGGGTTACATCGACATAACCGTAGAACCTGACATCGACTGTCTTATCGGCTTTGCGGATCTCCCATGGGTTCTCGATTCTTAACCACTGGTCAGGAACTTCTACCTGTTCATTGTTGATGATAAACTGTTTAAACAGACCGCTTTTATAACGGATCGTATTGCCGGAACCCGGATAGTTCAGTGTTGCCATGGAATCCAGGAAGCAGGCGGCGAGTCTTCCCAGACCGCCGTTTCCTAATCCCGCATCCGTTTCGATCTCCTCCAGATCATCCAGAGAAACATTCAGGTCTCTTAATCCTGCCTTAACGACATCATAAATGCCTAAAGACATCAGATTGTTTCTCAGCATTCTACCTAAAAGAAATTCCAGGGAGAAGTAGTAGATCTGTTTCTTGTTATCAGTTCTTACGATATATTTTGTTTCCCGCCAGTCTTCCAGCATATAGGTCCGAACCATTTTTGCCAGAACGACGTATTTTTCAATCATTCCTGTTTCAGACAGTTCTTTGCCATAGTATATATGGGCAAAATAATCGAAATATTCTTTGAAATTCTCTTTATTCTGAAACGCTTCATCTCTATAGTTTCTAAAATCGTTTGCCATAAGCTATTACCTCAACTCCTCAATTATACAATATCTCGTCGATCTCTTTCATTATTTGTTCATATTCCGCTTTCTTCGCCTGCTGATTGATCACAAAGAGATGTCTTTTCTTATCTTCAAGATATGCAATAAATACTTCATCCATCCTCTCCAGTAATACCGGTCCATAACGGATCTGTTTTTCACTGTACGGTTCATGCATATCGGCACTGAAACGGATAATTTCATAATAGAAACCGTCATATACGACTCTCTCGTCTTCAATCGTATAGTTTTTTTCCGACAGATAAGCCCGTAACAGATCCGTGTCCGTATTCGACTGTAATAGAAAATACTGGTATCTGCCAATATCACAGCTTTCCAGGACATGCCTGATGGTATGATAACCCATACCCGACATGATGACGATATCGACATCCTCAGGTGCCTTTGCCAGACCATCGGATAAAACAGGGATCACTTTACCATTTAAACCGCGTTTTTCAATGTTGTTTTTTGCCTGTTTCAAAGGACCGGGTGCAATATCGCCCGCATAAGCCTTAGAACAAATGCCGTTTTCAACTAAAAAACAAGGCAGCAGGGCGTGGTCACTTCCTACGTCAAATACTACCTTATTCTTTTCTACCAGCATTGCGATCTGTAAAAGTCTGGCTGAGATCATTTATTTCTTGTCTTCCAGGAATTCTTTTAAACGCTTACTCTTGGTAGGATTTTTTAGCTTTCGTAAAGCTTTGGCTTCAATCTGCCGGATTCTTTCACGGGTAACATCGAATTCTTTTCCGACTTCTTCCAGCGTACGGGTCTTACCGTCTTCCAGCCCAAAACGCAGACGGATCACCTTTTCTTCCCTGTCTGTCAGAGTAGACAGGATCAGGTTAATCTCATCCTTCAACAGTTCGTTATTTGCATACTGGTCAGGAGATAGAGCGTCTTTATCTTCAAGGAAATCGCCAAGGTGGGAATCATCTTCTTCACCGATCGGTGTTTCTAAAGAAACCGGATCTAAAGCGATCTTCTGTATTTCTCTGACTTTATCGGCACTCATACCGGAACCCATCTTGCTGGCGATCTCTTCTGCGGAAGGATCTCTTCCAAGTTCCTGAACCAGCTGTCTTTGAATGCGGGTCATCTTATTGATGGTTTCAACCATATGAACAGGGATACGGATGGTTCTTGCCTGATCGGCGATGGCTCTGGTAATTGCCTGTCTGATCCACCATGTAGCATAAGTAGAAAACTTGAAACCTTTGGTATAGTCAAACTTGTCGACGGCTTTGATCAGTCCCATATTGCCTTCCTGAATCAGATCCAAGAACAGCATTCCTCTCCCGGTATATTTCTTGGCAATTGCTACGACCAGACGCAGGTTGGCGCTGATCAGCTCATTTTTGGCATCAATGCCATCCTGGACCAGTTTCGGGTCATCCGGATTATTAATACCATTTTCAATTCTTTTGGCGATCAGGATCTCTTCATCCGCTTTCAGAAGCGGAACTCTGCCGATTTCTTTCAGATACATCTTGACCGGATCGTTGACTTTTGTATAGGCAGAAGCCTGTTCGTAGTTGATGACGATGTTCTTTTCTGAATCATCATCTTCATCTTCATCGCTTTCTTCGCTTGAAAGATAGTCATCATCTTCCAGTTCTTCCTCATCTTCCGATTCATCGATCAGATCGATGTTCGCACCGGAAAGCCAGTCGTAGAACTGGTCGATCTCATCGTCGTTCATCTCAAATCGATCCAGGGCCGTTACAACATCAGCCTGCACGATATCTACTCCCTGCTTATTCAGCTCAAAGAGATCGTTTTTCAGATCTTCGATATCATTGTATTTTTTCTTTAAGCCTAATGAAGATTTCTTAACAGATTTAACAGCCTTGATCGCCTTCCCGTCGGAACCGATGATCTCTTTTACGTTCTCGGTCTTTTCCTGGACTTTCTTATCTTCGTTTTCTTTCTGTAAACCGGATTCCGGTTTTACTTCATCCAGCAGTTCTGTTTCTGTATTCTTAGCTTTTCTTGCCATTTGTACCCCCTAATTCCCTAACCAGTTCTTCATATTCCCGTAAATATGCAAAGGATTTCTGCGGATCTACGACCGCCGTCTTTGAGATCTTCTCTTTCAGATTTTCCAGTTTTTTTCTTTTAATCTCCAGCTTCACTTTTTCAATCGCTCCGCTCAGAGCATTCTCATCATAATCGGAAGGAAGTGTCTCTACCACAGCCAGCGAAGTAATAATATTTCTGACTGCTTCATCATCGGTCTGGTCATAAATCCTCGACAGGGAACAAGAACCGTTTCTGCGGTAATCGTCAATAATCATCATCGCCAGTTTCTGATCGCTGTCATCTAGAAGACAGCCCAGCTGTCTCTGATATTGATCCAGTGCTTTGCGGGATACTGCCATCTGGGTCAGTATCGTATACTCGGCTTTTGTCAGTCCGTCAACGGTAAAACCGAGTTCTGCCACTTTATTATTATACTCTACTTTTCTATCAGTCTGTGTGGCTCTTTTACGTATTCTTGTCAGTTCAAACAGTTCGTTTGTGTAATTGTCACGGTCATATTCATCCGCAAGTTTCTCAATCAGCGCCGACACTTTTAAGGTCATTTCCTTGCGATCATTATAGTTATCCAGATTATATCGTTTCCTGTAGTAAGCGATCGCATAATCGATATACGAGATCTGTTTTGCCTCCAGATCACGCAAGGAATTCTTTCCATATTGCGAAATGATCTCATCAGGATCCAGCTCCGTCTTATTATCTACAACCAGAACATTCATTCCTTCATTCAGCAGGATCTCGCCGATCTTAAGATTGGCATACTGTCCCGGGTTGTCTCCATCATAAGACAGAACGATCCTGCATTTCAGTTCTTTCAGCAGTTCGATCTGTTTCCTTGTACAGGCCGTTCCCAAAGTCGCAACAACATTATCCTTTCCGGCACGATAATAGGCAATTACGTCCATGACACCCTCGCAGACGATGATATAGCCGGCTTTTCTGGCCGCTTCTCTGGCACGGTGATAGTTGTATAGGTGATCACCCTTGGTATAGATCACATTCTCTGCCGAATTGATGTATTTAGAATCGGAATTCCCTGTATGGTCTCTGGCAGTAAAGGCGACCGGATTTCCTTCCCGGTCGTGGATCGGGAATACGATACGGTTGTAGAATACATCCGCCATGCCGCTGTCCAGCATCCTGCAGATTCCGGTCTTGATCATATCCTCATCCGAAAAATGATGATTGTTCAGATATTTGTAGATCATGTTGTTTTTTGGATTGAAACCGATGTTGAAGTAGTCTATCGTTTCTTTTTCCAGCCCTCTGTTTTCCAGATAAGCCATTGCTTCTTCCCCTGCTTTAGACGCGCTCAACAGATATCCGCAGTAGGCGATCATCGCACTTAACAGGTCATAGTACTTCTGATAGGGAGATACTTTCTTGGGAACCAGATCGATGTCTATCGGCTTGCCGATGATATCGGCTACTTCCTTTACCGCTTCCGGAAAAGAGATCTTTTTGAAATTAGAAACGAAAGAAAAAACGTTACCGCCGTTGCCGCAGACAAAACACTTGTAAATCTGCTTATCTTCACTGATGGAAAGGGACGGATCGTGATCATCATGAAAAGGACAAAGCGCGCTATAGCCTTTGCCTTTTTTCACCAAAGGAATGTAGTGTCCGATCACATCAACAATGTTGGCACTGTTCCTTATATCATTGATTACGTCGTCCGTAAGTTTCATTAAAATGCAATTCTGTTTTTAATATAGTCTTTTAATTCAGAAATCTTCACTCTTTCCTGAAGCATGCTGTCGCGTTCTCTAACCGTTACACAGCTGTCTTCCAGGGAATCGAAGTCATAAGTAATGCAGAACGGTGTACCGATGGCATCATTTCTTCTGTAACGCTTTCCGATCGATCCTGCTTCATCATATTCGCAATGGAATTCGTTGCAAAGTTCCCGGAACAGTTCCGTTGCCGGTTCCGATAATTTCTTTGACAGCGGGCAGACACAGGCCTTGACCGGAGCCAGGGCAGGATGCAGATGCATGACGACTCTCTCATCGTTCTCCCCTATCGTTTCTTTATCATAAGCATCGCAACAGACCATCAGGAAGAGTCTCTCTACGCCTACCGAAGGTTCAATACAGTACGGCACATATTTTTCATGCGTATCCGGATCGAGATAATTCAGTTCCTTGCCGGAGTATTCAGAGTGCTGCTTTAAGTCATAATCGGTACGGTCGGCAATACCCCAAAGCTCACCCCAGTCGGTAAACGGATAGGCATATTCAATATCGCTGGTTCCTTTGGAATAGAAGGACAGTTCTTCTTTGGCATGTTCTCTGATGCGCAGTCTGTCTTCCCTGATGCCCAAACGTTTTACAAAGTTGTAGCAGTAATCGACCCAGTATTTGTACCATTCCAGATCCGTTCCCGGCTGACAGAAAAATTCCAGTTCCATCTGTTCAAATTCACGGATACGGAAAATAAAGTTACCTGGCGTGATCTCATTCCGGAATGATTTGCCGATCTGGCCGATTCCAAACGGTATCTTCTTTCGGGAAGTCCGGGCAACGTTGTTAAAGTTGACAAAAATGCCCTGTGCCGTTTCCGGACGCAGATAGACCACGGATTTGGCATCTTCCAGCGTGCCGATATAAGTCTTAAACATCAGGTTAAACGGTCTGGCATTGGTAAAATTATGTTTCCCGCAGATCGGACAGACGATGTGATTTTCCTCGATCATCTGATCCATTTCTTCCGGTGTCTTGCCTTCGGCTGATAATCCTGTAGCTTCCTCAATCATATTATCGGCACGGAATCTGCCCTTACATTCCTTACAATCGACCATCGAATCCGAGAAACCTTTCAGATGGCCGGATGCCTCCCAGGTGCGGGTATTCATCAGAATGGCGCTGTCAATACCGACGTTATATGGCGATTTCTCAATGAATTCCTTCCACCAGAGATCCTTGATATTTTTCTTCAACCAAGATCCCAGAATACCGAAGTCCCAGGAATTCGAAAGACCTCCGTAGATCTCGGAGCCTTGGTAAACAAAGCCGGAACTCTTTAAATGAGAAACGATTTCTTCAAAACTGTATTTGCTGTTCATAATATATACTCCTGTTAGTATTCACTATATTATAGGTTTTCACTGATGTATCTTGCAACATAGACCCCGCTTGCCGACGCGTGTGAAAGAGAATGAGTGACACCGGAACAGTCACCGATGACAAACAGATTCTTATGTCTGGTCTCCAGATTTTCATCCAGCTGCAGTTCCATGTTATAAAACTTGACTTCTACGCCATACAGCAGCGTATCATCGTTTGCCGTGCCCGGAGCGATCTTATCCAGGGCGTAGATCATTTCAATGATATCATCCAGTATTCTCTTCGGAATAACCAAAGACAAATCTCCAGGTGTAGCTTTTAACGTAGGAGTGATGAAAGAGTTCTCGATCCTGCCGATCGTTGAACGCTTCCCGCGGATCAGATCGCCAAAACGCTGTACAATGACTCCTCCGCCAAGCATGTTGGAGAGTCTGGCAATCGATTCGCCATAACCGTTAGAATCCTTGAACGGGTCCGTAAAGTGCTTTGACACCAGCAAAGCAAAGTTGGTGTTCTCCGTTTTCTTTCTTTCATCTTCAAAACTGTGCCCGTTGACCGTTATGATTCCATTGGTATTTTCGTTAACGACAAGCCCTTTTGGATTCATGCAGAAAGTTCTGACTCTGTCCTGATACTTGGAAGTCCGATAAACGATCTTTCCTTCGTAAAGCTCATCCGTAATGTGATTGAAAACCTCACAAGGAAGCTCTACTCTAACACCGATATCTACCCGATTGGACATTGTAGGGATCTGCAGCTCTTCACATACCGTTTCCATCCACTTGCTTCCGGATCTTCCGGCAGAGATGATACAGTATCGACAGTGGAAGTCTTCTTTATCGGTGATTAGATCATATTCTTCACCGTCTTTTCTGACACTGGTAACTTCCGTATTAAAATAAATATCGACCTTATCTTTCAGATATGCATAAAGATTACCCAGCACTTCATAGTTGATATCCGTACCCAGATGTCTGACTTTTGCATCCAGCAGATGCAGGCCGTTACGGATGCATTCCGTCTTGATTCTGGAATTGGCAGTCGTATAAAGCTTTGTATTTCCGCCGCCGTACTGTATGTTGATCGAATCGACATAGTGCATCAGATCTAAAGCATTCTGTTTGCCGATGTGTTCATACAGCGTTCCGCCAAAATCGTTGGTTATATTGTATTTGCCATCGGAAAAAGCACCGGCTCCGCCAAATCCGTTCATGATCGCACAAGTCTTACATTTAATACATTTTGTGATCTTCTTTCCGTCGATCGGACATTTCCGGTTTTCCAGACGGTTTCCGTATTCGACGATTGCGACTTTCAAATTTGGAGCGATCTTGCTCAGTTCATAGGCAGAATAAATACCGCCGGGCCCCGCTCCAACAATTACAACATCGTATTTTTTCATTTCTTTTCACCCATAACGATATTATTATAACTTAATAAAAAAATAAATAAAAATGAATAAAATGTTCTATAATAATTCCGTTAGAGGTGATTTATTATGACAAGACTGACAGGTACGGTTTCTAGAGGCATTCGCTGCCCGATCATTAAAGAAGGAGACGATCTTGTTTCTGTTGTTACAGATTCCGTCGTTCAGGCGGCAAAAGCAGAAGCTTTCCCGCTGCATGATAGAGATGTTGTGGCAATCACGGAATCGGTGGTAGCCAGGGCACAGGGCAACTACTGCACCGTCGATGATATCGCTGCCGATGTTAAAAGAAAACTGGGCGGAAACGACATCGGCGTCGTTTTTCCGATTACTTCCCGTAACCGTTTTTCTGTTCTGCTCAGCGGTATAGCCAGAGGAGCAAAAAAGATCTATCTGATGTTTTCTTATCCTTCTGATGAAGTCGGGAATGCCTTCCTGACTTATGATGAACTGGATGAAAAAGGAATCAATCCATTTTCTGACGTACTAGATGAAAAAAGATATCATGAACTGTTCGGAAATCCGGTTCACGAATTTACCGGTGTCGATTATATTCATTACTACCGCGAATTGATTGAAAAAGAAAAATGCGAATGTGAGATCATCTTTGCGAATCAGGCGAAGACGATCCTGAACTATACAAACAATGTCCTGTGCTGTGACATTCATACCAGATTCAGATCCAAGAGGATCTTAAAGGGGCTGGGAGCGAATGTCTGCGGTCTGGATGACATTATGTCGGAACCGGTAAATGGCAGCGGATACAACGAAAAATACGGCCTGCTTGGTTCAAACAAAGCAACCGATGAGAAGGTTAAACTCTTCCCGCGTGATGCACAGCCGTTAGTTGAAGCGATACAAAACAAGCTGTTGGAAGAAACAGGTAAACATATGGAAGTGATGGTCTACGGCGACGGTGCCTTTAAGGATCCTCAGGGCAAGATCTGGGAACTGGCTGATCCGGTCGTATCGCCGTTTTTTACTGAAGGATTAAGAGGTACACCAAACGAGATCAAGATCAAGTATCTTGCAGATAACGATTATAAAGATCTCAGCGGCGAACAGCTGAAAGAAGCCATCAAGTCATCGATTAAAGAAAAGGATTCAAATCTCGTCGGCAAGATGGTATCGGAAGGTACGACACCAAGACAACTGACCGATCTGATCGGTTCTCTGTGCGACCTGACATCGGGTTCCGGAGACAAAGGTACACCGGTCGTACTGGTTCAGGGTTATTTCGACAATTATACCAACGAATAAGAAAATGCACCGCAAGGTGCATTTCTTTTATCCCAGTATTGCTGCATCATTGGCAAATTCTTCGCCGCTGGCTTTTTCAAAGCGGTTGATCAGCTTTTCTACCGTCATCTTCTTTTTTTCTTCCCCTTTAATATCCAGGATGATTTTTCCTTCATTCAGCATCAGCAGCCTGTTTCCGTGTCTGATTGCATCACGCATATTATGAGTTACCATAAAGGTTGTCAGTTTTGATTTCCCGACAATCTTATCGGTAATATCCAGAACTTTCTGAGCAGTCTTCGGATCAAGAGCGGCCGTATGTTCATCCAGAAGCAGAAGCTTTGGTTTTTTTAATGTGGCCATCAGCAATGTTAACGCCTGTCTCTGTCCTCCGGAAAGAAGACCGACTTTAGCAGAGAGACGATCTTCCAGACCGAGATCAAACTCTTTTAATAACTCCCTGTACTTTTCTCTTTCCTCTTTATCAATACCCCATTTCAGCCCTCTGATTTCACCTCTTCTGGCCGCAATCGCCAGATTCTCGTCAATCTGCATAGTTGGAGCGGTACCCATCATCGGATCCTGGAAAACCCGTCCGAAGATCGCGGCTCTTTTGTATTCCGGAAGACGGGTAATATCCTGTCCATCCACAATGATCTGTCCGCTGTCTACCGACAAGGATCCTGCAATGATGTTCAGCATCGTCGATTTTCCTGCACCGTTTCCGCCGATAACCGTCACAAATTCGCCGTCTTCAATGAACAGATTCAGATCGCTAAGGGCGATTTTCTCGTTGATCGTTCCCGGGAAGAAAGTCTTGTATGCATGTCTGATCTCTAGCATCTTATTTTCCCTCCTTTGCCGGAATAACGGTCTTTCTAAAGTAACGTTCTTTAAAATACGGCACAGAGAGGAAGATAGCAACGATCAGCGCAGAGAACAGCTTCAAATCGTTTGTATTCAGTCCCATCATCAGTATAAACTGCAGAACGATATAGTAAAGGATCGCTCCGATCACAACACTGAACAGCTTTAAAGCAAAATTCACGAATATCTTAGAAAAAAGAACTTCACCGATGATAACGGCAGCAAGTCCGATGACAATAGCACCTCTTCCCATGGAAACATCGGCTGCTCCCTGAAACTGTGCCAGCAAAGCTCCGGCAAAAGCTACCAGTCCATTGGATATCACCAAAGAAAGATTGATATTTGCTTCTGTATTGATACCCTGGGCTTTGGCCATATTCAGATTGGCACCGGTAGCGCGGATCGAACTTCCCTTTTCTGTTCCAAAAAACCAGTAAAGAATGCCGATTAGAGAAACGATTATGATCATCAACAGAATCAGCGGATTTCTGAAAGACAGTTCTCTGACATATCTCTGAGAAACCAGCAGCTGATATTTATCGACACTTACCGGCTGGTTTGCCTTACCCTCCATGATTCTAAGGTTGACGGAATAAAGCGCAAGTTGGGTCAGGATTCCCGAAAGAATAGCCGGGATACCGCACTTGGTATGTAAGAGTCCTGTTACCAGCCCCGTCAGCATGCCGACAAACATTGCTAAAAGAACGGCGATCCAGACATTAAACCCTGATCTGACAAGCATGACACAGGTCGCTCCGCCGGTTGCCAAAGAGCCATCTACCGTAAGGTCAGAAACATTAATGACTCGAAAAGTAATATATAGTCCGATCGCCATGATTCCCCATAACATTCCCTGGGATACGGCACCGGGTAAAGCATTTAATAAGACCATTTCATAAACCTCTATTCTAAGATGTAAGGCAAGCCGTTAAGCCTGCCTTTTATACACTAATCTAATGGCTGATACTCTTCCGAAACTGCGACATTCAAAGCATTACAGTTTTCTTCATTGAACTTCTTGGTGAATTCCGTAGCGTATTCGATCGGCATAGTCGATACATCTGCCTCACCGGTCAGTATCTTTGCTGCCTGGAGTCCTGTTGCAAAACCAAGATCATAGTAACTGATCGAAAGCGTCGCAACACCACAGCCCCTGGCAAGTCCTTCTTCACCGGAAACGACAGGGACTCCTGCAGGAAGGACAATGTTGGCGATTGCTTCCGTGTTGGATGCAGCAGTATTGTCGGTAGGAATGAAGATTACATCACTGCTTTCACAGGCATTCTGTGTAACAGAAGCTATGTCATTGGTGTCTGTAAACGAGAATTCTTTTACTTCAAATCCCAGCTCTTTCAGTTCTTTGCTGATGACTTCGACCTGGTAAGCGCTGTTGGATTCCGAGGAACAGAAAATAATACCGACGGTTTTGGCCTCAGGGAACAGTTCTTTGATCATGGCCGCCTGTGAATCAAGCGGGGCCAGATCGCTGGTTCCGGAAACATTTCCACCAACCGTACCGTTCCAGTTATCGACTTCCAAAGCCGATGCATAGTCGGTAACGCTTGTTCCTAGAATAGGAATATCGGACGTAGCAGAGGCTGCCGCCTGTAAAGCAGGTGTAGCATTCGCCATGATCAGATCGACATTCGTCGATACGAAGGCATTGACGATGGTGGTACAGTTTGTCGGTTCTCCCGAAGCGTTCTGAACATCGACTTTGACATGTGTTTCTCCCAGCTGCTGATTCAAGGCATCAATGAAACCCTGCGTAGCAGCATCCAGTGCTTCGTGCTGAACCAACTGAACGACACCGACACGGAACACTCTTTCACTGCCTTCTCCATCACTCGGTTCTTCCGCTTTCTGACAGCCAAACAGCAAAATCGCACACAATACAGACAACAAGATACATAATGCTTTTTTCATAACTTTCTCCTTTAAACAAAAAAACGTCCCTACAAGGACGATCCAGTCGTGTTACCACCTTTTTTTACCGATACATTGCTATACCGGCCTCATTCGGCCACCAGCATGGCCTTAGTCTGTAACGGGACTTTCCGTAATATCCTACTTTATTCAGATATTCACTCGGTAATGTATTCTCATCTGACTTTCACGACTGTTTTCACCGGACACAGTCTCTCTACAGTGAAACATCAGTGGTACTGTTTACCTCAAAGCTTTTAATTGCTTTTATTTTATGAAAACAATGAAAATTTGTCAACAATTATTTTCTGAAAATATTTTCAATCTAATGACACATAACAGAATCGTGGAATAGAGGCAGAAAAATATATCCCTGTGTATGCAGACCTTCGATAATATCCGGCAGCGCTATCAGGGTATTGCGCGAATAATCATGCATTAGAACGACCAGAATGTCTTTTCCCTCTGTATCGTTCAGAACATTAGAAACATATTCTTCCGGTGACAGTACAGATTTCCCATCTCCCGTCATGGAATTCCAGTCTACATAGGTATAGCCTTCTTGATGCACTTCTTCTTTTACTTCCGGAATCCTGTAGGCAGTGCCTGTACCGCCAGGAAAACGCATGACTTCGGTCGTATATCCGTAACGGTCATAGATGAACTTACGATTCCTTAGTAAGTCATCCATAAAGACTTCCAAAGACTGATATATCCCCTCTTCTCCAAGCTTATGGGAAGCAGTGTGATTCCCAAGCGTATGTCCATCTTCGATAATCCTTTTATAGGTTCTGTCATAGGCTTCATTCTGTTCGGCATATCCTGTCTCTGAACACTTCATCAGACAGAAGAATGTAGCCGGGACATCATAGTCTTCCAGAATATCCAGAAAACTTTCACTTAACAGATATGGCCCATCATCAAAAGTCAGATAGGCTATCTTGGCATCGTTTTCTCCGTTACGGATCTGTTTTTCAAGCTTTGCCGCACTTGAAAAATAGGCCTCTTTTGTTCTTTCCAGCTGAAGAAAGACATCGTTATAATCCTGACATTCTTCTTCTAATTCGACGATTTCAGCTTCTTTGTTTTTCTGCTGCAGACGCTTGTCTTCAATCATTTCATCCATCTTTACGATTTCTTCCTGCATTTTCTGATTCTCTTTTGTAAAGAAAAAACCCATGATTCCCGAGATCATGATCAAGACCGCAAATATAGAGACAATCAGAATCAGTGCAATGCCTCTTCTAACGTTTTTAGTCTTCTTTTCCATAAATCTAACTGCCTGGAGCTTTCCTCACTCCGTAATTCCTCCAGTCTGTACACTAGCCGGCCATATTCTCCGTCCATCTGTTCCAGTTTTTCTTTTTCCTGTCTCAAAATCTGCTTTTTCTGTTCAGCTTCCACAGCAAAAAAACGGTACTTGTCATATGCCGTATAAGCAAAAACAGAGCAAAGGATCAGGATCACGATTTCAATAAACAGCAGTTTCTTCATTATCTGGTTTTCCAAATATATACGCCTGTATTATACTCCATTTCCTCTTATCGGTACGAAACGTTTTTTGCAATCACAAAGATTCTATAAAAGCTTCAGCGGAAACGTACTTTCATTTATGTTAGAATAATAAGGATACAAGGAGATCAATTATGAATATTGAGGAAAAACTGGTACAGGCGATCACCAGGATCGTACAAGAAAAATACGACATTACTCCTGAAAACGGAATGATCATGGTTGAGATTCCGAAAGACAACAGCAATGGCGACTATTCCACCAACATTGCTATGCGTCTTACCAAGATCCTGAAAAGACGTCCTCAAGATATCGCCCAGGAGATCCGGGACGGATTATTGAAAGAACTGGACAATGTACAGAACATCGACATTGCCGGACCGGGTTTTATCAATTTCTGGCTGAAAAAAGATGCAATGGCGGATATCATCAATACAGTCATTGAAAAAGGAGAGAAATACGGTCACTCTGATAGCGGGAAAGGGCTGAAAGTACTGGAAGAATACGTCAGTGCCAATCCAACCGGGCCTTTACACTGCGGCCACGCCCGTGGCGCCTGCTGGGGGGATTCCTGTGCAAGAATCATGAATGCTGCCGGCTATCAGACGACCAGGGAATACTACATTAACGATGCCGGTGCGCAGATGATGAATCTGGGCAAATCGCTGTTAGGAAGATACCGAGAACTTTTCGGTCTGGATTTTACCCTTCCGGAAGACGGTTATCATGGACCGGATGTCATTGAAATCGCGAAAGAGATCAAAGAGAAAGAAGGCGACAAGTATTTAAAGATGCCGGAAGAAGAGGCCGTTCTTGCTTTAAAGGAAGTCGGCAAAGCCAAAGAACTTGACAGGATCAGAAAAGACCTGGAATACTATGGCTGCAAGTTTGATTCCTGGATCTCGGAACAGTGGATCGTTGAACAGGGTCTGGTAGAAAAAGCGGTTGAAAAAATGGCATCTATGGGTCTTCTATACGAGAAAGATGGTGCCATCTGGTTTGAAGCGACAAAATACGGAGACGACAAGGACCGTGTTTTAAAAAAATCCGATGGTTACTATACCTATATGACTCCGGATATCGCCAATCATATTTATAAATACGAAAGAGGTTATGAACTCCTGGTCAATATCTGGGGTGCCGATCATCACGGCTATATCCCTAGAATGAAAGCTGCGATGGAAGCTCTTGGTTATCCTCGCGACAACCTGCAGGTTGATCTTTGCCAAATGGTAAGAATGGTCGAAAACGGGCAGGAAGTCAAGATGTCAAAACGTACCGGCAACGCAATTACTTTAAGGGAACTGATCGACGACATCGGTGTCGACTGTGCCAGATACTTCTTCCTGTCAAAAGCTCTTGATACCCATCTTGATTTTGATCTGACTCTTGCCAGGACAAAGACCAATGATAATCCGGTCTACTATGCACAATATGCATATGCGAGAATCTGTTCCGTATTAAGACAATCACCAAACGCATATCAGACACAGGCAAGCTATTCTCTTTTAAAACATCCAAAAGAAATCGATCTTTTGAAATACATCGCCTCTTTTACGGATGTCATAACGGATGCGGCGGAAACAAGAAGTCCAAACAAGATCTGCAACTACATCCAGAAACTGGCGACCTATTTCCACTCGTTTTATGGTGCCTGCAAGATCAACGATCCGGCTGAACCAACGCTCAGTAACGAACGTCTGGCTCTGGCGGACGCTACCAGAATCACCTTGAAGAACGCCCTGTATCTCCTTGGTGTAAATGCTCCGGAATCGATGACAAAAGAATAATGAGTTGATTCAGAAAGAATTCATTAAAAAACTGTAGTTTAGTCTACAGTTTTTTTAATAGATATATTCCATCAGTTCGACCTTAATTTTGCCTGTA
This sequence comes from Erysipelotrichaceae bacterium, assembly GCA_017432885.1. Classification (GTDB taxonomy): domain Bacteria; phylum Bacillota_I; class Bacilli_A; order Erysipelotrichales; family Erysipelotrichaceae; genus Colivicinus. Next base: position 90,597 of record JAFRIE010000018.1, read on the forward strand.
TCTTCATAAAACACCTCATATAGTCCAATCGACCGGAAACCTGCTTTCTCATACAGTTTGACAGCCCGCTTGTTTCCCTCGATGGCATCCAGATGAATGACTTTTACTCTTCCGGATATATCCTTCATGATGAAGCAAAGCAGTTTTTCTGATAGACCCATTCCTCTGCAATCCGGATGAATCGCCATAAGATGCAGAACGGCAATTTCATCTTCTTTCAGCTTAAAGCTCCAAGGCGCATTCCGATAGTTGTCGTCTTCGCCCATGGAGATACAGGCAGCACCGGCTATATTCCCTTTTTCTTCCAGAATATAGAACAGATCATCTTTTAGGTGCTTTCGTAAATCATTCTCAGATGGATAGATATCCTTTGTCCAGGCTGCTCCATAGCAATCGTATTTCTGATGATCGATCACATCATCATAAAAAGTTTTCAGTCTTTTCAAATCGCTTTTTTCTGCCAGCCGGATCATTCTGTTTTCCTTTATTGAATCGTAGCTTTCGCTTTTGTGTTAAACATGGATGACTGTACCGGTTTTCCCCTGTAAAGCATCTTTGGCTTTTTCCAGAGAAGTTATCAGTGCCTTTCCATCCTTCATATGTTCCAGATAGTCTATACAGGATTCAACCTTTGGAAGCATGCTTCCTTTTGCAAAATGTCCCTCCTGAATGTATTTTCTGGCTTCTTCCAGTGACATTTCATCTAAATCCTGCTGATTCGGTTTCTTGAAATTGACCGCTACCTTCTCTACGGCCGTCAGTATTACCAGCATATCCGCTCTCAGATCCAGAGCCAGTTTTGAAGATGCCCAGTCCTTATCAATAACGGCGGCAACGCCTTCATACCAGTCATCTGTTTTTATGACCGGAATTCCTCCTCCTCCGACCGTGATAACAACGCAGCCGTCCGAAACTAGTCTCTCAACTGTTTCCAGTTCGATGATCGATACCGGTTTTGGTGATGCAACGACTCTACGATAGCCTCTACCCGCATCTTCAGAAAAAGTATAGTCTGTCTCCTTGGCAATCTTTTCGGCTTCTTCTTTCGTGTAAAAAGAACCGATTGGTTTTGTCGGATTCTGAAAAGCAGGATCGTTTTTGTCTACTTCCACCTGCGTTATGACGGTTACGACGGATTTTCGGATTCCTCTTTTCTTTAGTTCTCTGCCGATCGACTGCTGTAGATGATAACCGATATATCCCTGGGTCATGGCACCACATTCCGGAAACGGCATTTCCGGAGTGGCGCCAGTACTGTTGTATGAATTTTCAAAAGCCAGATTGACCATTCCCACCTGAGGCCCATTGCCGTGGCCGACAACGACATCGTATCCTTCTTCTACCAGATCGACAATTGTAGAAGCGGTCGTCTTGACCAGTTCAAGCTGCTTTTTTGGCGTATTACCCAAAGCATTTCCGCCTAATGCAATAACAAGTCTTTTTCCCATGGCTATTTCAATGTGGCATACATGACTGCCTTGATCGTATGCATTCTGTTTTCGGCTTCATCAAATACTTTCGACTGTTTCGACTCGAATACTTCATCCGCTACTTCCATTTCCGTTACGCCGAACTTCCTGGCGATTTCTGCGCCGATCGTCGTATTTGTATCATGGAAGGAAGGAAGACAGTGCATGAAAATCGCTTTTTCATCGGCGTTGGCCATGACCTCTTTCGTAACACGGTATGGTTCCAATAAAGAGATCCTCTCTGCCCAAACATCATCCGGTTCACCCATTGATACCCAGATATCTGTATAAATGACATTGGCATTCTTTGTGCCTTCCTTGACATCTTCCGTCAAGGTGATCGTACACCCGTTTTCTGCAGCTATGGCTCTGCACTGTTCAACCAGTTCAGGAGCAGGCATCTGTTTCTTTGGCCCGCAGGCAACAAAGTTAATACCCATTTTGGCACATACCACCATCAGTGAATTCCCGACATTGTTTCCGGCATCACCCATAAAAACGATTTTCTTGCCTCTCATATCGCCCAGATTTTCTTCTGCAGTCATGATATCTGCCAGCATCTGGGTCGGATGGAACTGGGTCGTCAGGCCGTTCCAAACCGGTACGCCGGACTTTTCGGCCAGTTCTTCGACGATAGACTGATCAAAACCGCGATATTCAATACCGTCATACATTCTTCCCAGAACTCTCGCCGTGTCTTCCAGAGATTCTTTCTTCCCCATCTGGGATGAACCCGGATCCAAATAAGTAACACCCATGCCCAGATCTCTGCCTGCCACTTCAAATGAAGTACGTGTTCTTGTGGATGTCTTTTCAAAAAGCAGTACGATCTGTTTTCCTTTCAGATAATCGTGTGGAATGCCGTTTCTCTTCATATTCTTGAATTCTTTTGACATGTCCAGCAGATAGCGGATCTCTTCAGGCGTGAAATCCAGCAGTTTTAAAAAACTACGTCCTCTTAAATTAACTCCCATTTTCTTCTCCTTCTTAGTCTTCTCTGTATAGAGGCATGGACATACATCTAGGGCCTCCTCTGCCTCTTGATAATTCAGCGCTCGGGATCGTAATGACATTCAGTCCCTTTTCCCGAAGAATTGCGTTGGTTACATCATTTCGCTCATAACAGATAATCGTTCCCGGAGCGATACACAAAGTATTAGAACCGTCGTTCCATTGTTCTCTGGCAGCAGCGATCATATCATCGCCCCCGCACCGTATCAGTTCAACATTATCTACATCTGTATACTTTTCTAGAATCTCTTCCAGTTTCATGTCCAAACGGACGATCTGCAGATCATCGGGATTTCTGTCCTCTCTTGTTGCCGGCTTGATTTCATAGACTTCCAACGGGCCAATAATGGCCGGGTGTACCGTATACTTGTCGTAATCTATCCTTGTGAATACAGTATCCAGATGCATGAATGCCCGTGATTCGGGTATCTTGAATGCCAGCACAGTACGGATCGTACATTCCGGGTCGTTGAAGAGATTAAGAGCTGCATGTTCAATGGCATCCGGCGACGTTCTTTGCGAGATACCGATTGCAAGAACAGTATCTGTTAAATTGAAAATATCTCCCCCTTCAATACTCGCATGATATTCGCGGTCATAGTAACGTTTTACCGTTCCGGCAAAATCCGGATGATATTTTAGGATATAATCGGCATAAATCGTCTCCCTGTTTCTGGTCGGAAACCGCATTCGATTGACGAATACACCGTTTCCTACCGAAGCAAACGGGTCTCTCTGAAAGTATAGATTCGGCATCGGATCAATGATCAGATCATCATCCGGTGCGATCCTATCCTGCAGAGAATAAGCCTTTAAGGAAGAACCCATTTCTTCTTCCATCTCCTTCATCGTTATACCTTCCATGGTTTTTAAGACCAGTTCCTTGCCCTGATAATGTTTTATCAGATAACGGTACAGCTTGTCCTGCCATCTCTTAGTCTTGACGTCTCCTTCAGAAAGCCACTGATACAGAAACGGCTCAAGCAGCTTTGGATGCAAAGCCAAAACTTCTGTCATAAGATCTTCCAGATATACCACTTCTACGCCGTTTTCTCTTAGAACCTTGGCAAAGGCATCGTGTTCCTGCTGAGCCACTTTTAGATATGGAATATCATCAAACAGCTGTTCACTTAGCGAATCGGGAGTAAGATTCAGCAATTCTTTTCCCGGACGATGAAGCAAGACCTTCTTTAAAGGTTTTATTTCACTGGTTACATGTATTCCTTTCATCGTTTCTCCTTCTTAGCCGTACATGTACACTTACATGTTTCATCTCTTCTATTTTAACAATGCTATGGCATAAATGTAAGGACTATTCAGGTAAGAAACAGCGTAAACTATAGAAATTGTCTGGTGAATAAAAATAAAACCGCAACATTTTTATTGCGGCTGCTTTTTCTGATGGCGTCCATGAAGGGATTCGAACCCCTGACCGTCCGCTTAGAAGGCGGATGCTCTATCCAACTGAGCTACATGGACAGCATAAATATACTAACATCTTTACTTTACAAATTCAATATTGAAAATCTTTTATTAGATGGTAAGATAATAATCGATGTGCCTATAGCTCAACTGGATAGAGTGTTTGGCTACGAACCAAAAGGTTGCGGGTTCAAGTCCTGCTAGGCACGCCACTGAATGTGAAACCGTCAGAAAGAGACGGTTTTTTTATGGCAGAAGTGTCACAAGAAAGCCAACTGCCACACACACGACTAGGGCGAGACATTCGCCAATCAGAAAACCTTTAAAATGGAACAGATAATCGTGATAGGCTTCCGTCATATCCTCTGTTCCTTTCAATACAAAGTGCGGATCGTGACAGAACCAGATGACGTCCAATACGATGAAGTCATAGAAGTTGATAACGGACCAGAGTAAAAATGCGTAAGCGAAACCATTTAAAAATGTTCTATAACCGTTGATATATCGCAAGATCAGACTAAACAAAACAACGATCACAACGACTGCTGCCAGTTTTTTGACAATCTTCTTTTCTCCGGTCGGAATCCGGTCTCTGTATTCCTCCAGCATCTTGACTCTTTCCTGGATCTGAGGCGGATAGTTGTACAGATTCCTAATCGGCTCTCTGGAAATCAGAGAGATGGCGAGTGTAAACAATATGCATAATACGATGCTTTCAAGCAATAAAGTCATACGATTCAATAACCTCCCAGAGAATGCTTAATGAAATAGAACAGAAGCATATGCAACGGGTAGATGGAATAGAAAAGAAGCTGCAGGAAACGATTCCTGATGAAACCTCTTTTCCCGTTATAAAGACTTATCAAAGCAAAAGAAGGAACGATCTTCCAGTGACTCGAAGAGAGACAGATCCCGATGATTGCCTGGCATATGAGACTTTTTCTTAAAAGATACATGACAAGAATAAAGGCAAATCCGATGTAGCCGTAATCGGCATTCAGTACGAACGAGATCAGCAGCAGGAACAGCAGCAGGATCTCATGTTTAAGTTCATCTTCCCTTTTCTCCAGTTTTTCGATCATGCAAAGGCCGACATATCCCAGAAACAGGGTAAAAAAGACATTCTGCTTTTCATAATACAGTATTCCGGTATGCTCCAGATTCCATGGGATCTCGGAAAGGAAAGCGAAAAGCAGAAGACGAAGGCCATACATTCTACGGTTGCGGGTGTGCAGAAAACCTTCTGTGATCAGAAAGGCATAGACAGGAAATGACCATCTGCCGATGAAACGCATCAGTTCATAATAGGTCATACTGAAGCTGGAGAATAACAAAAAAACATCATTGAATCGCGAACGGAAAACGACGGCCGTGTGATCGATCAGCATCGTTATTACCGCAAATACCTTCAGCATACTGTTGCTGAGAATCTGATATTTCCTCTTCCCTGCTTCCATCTTCTTCTACCCTATATTCTTATCATACATTACTACGATTCTTTTACCAGCTTACCTGTCATATATTCCGGTTTTAACGCAAACAAAAGCGTTCCCGGTCCCGACTTCTGTATCTCACTCTCGATATATTCTTCATCTTTTGTGAATTTATAGCTGAGCTTACGGGCGATCTCATAGGTTTTTTTCTGGTCTTCGATGATTTCTATTCTGCCAAAGACGATTACACTGCGAATACGTAAAAACCATTCTCCTTCCTGCCGAAAGCCTTGGTCATAGACACAGAAAGATGCCTTGTCATGATGCCTTATGGCATCGATCTTGTGACCGTTTCTTCCCCCGTGAAAATACAGTTTCCCATCTTCTTCGCAGTAATAATGATTAAGAGGCATCCCGTAAGGATAATCGTCCTCTCCTAGCACAGACAATATGCCACGCGGTTCACATTTCAGGATTTCGATACACTCTTTTGTTGTCAGCCGCTGCTTGTTACGAAGCATTTCTCTAAACATTTCTACTTCCTCCTATCCGGATTTTAAATTACTGTCTTTCACGATATTCCAAGTAAATGAAACACATTATATAGAATGTTTCAAATCATAAATCGTATGTTTTGGACTGAATTACCGTAACCTTATCCTCAAATATCTCTTGGCATATCTGCAATTCCAATGCCTGTCTATGCCGAAGGTGTATCAGAAGATCTTCGTATTGATTCATAGAGTGTTTCCTGGCATACGGCGAATTGATGAAGAATTCCAGCAGCATCTTGAACCATATTTCATTCCCATCTTTGTCCACTCGTTCTTTTCGGACGATATTCAGGTTTTTCTCGATATCAGGTGACTCGATGTAGTAGATCTCATATTCTTTGTCATCAAGGGCAGATCGCACTTCTTTATAAAAGCCGAGGATGGCATCATCTGACATATCTCTGAAAAGGATCATATCTTCCACGGCGTTCTGAAGCAGGGAGCATTCAAAAATAAAGCCGTCTCCATGCCAGTTTCGATATCTCGTCAATACGATATTCTTATACTCTTCAAATGCCGTTCTTCCGTTGTAGATCTCAAAATTCTCCAACTGTCGATAAAAATCACGGTCATCACTCTTAACCTGCGTATAACAGACGATCCAATAGTTCCCTTCTTTATGCGACTTGCTGCAGATCTGATCCTGCAGATCCTTCCATCGTTCCAAGACTTTCAGATACTGGGTCTCGTTCATTCGTGCACACCAGGCCAATTCTACCGGAGAATAATCCCCTTCCATAACGGTCGTACAGCCGGGGTACTTTTCAGATAGTTTTCGAACCAGTGTGCTCTTTCCGCTTCCCTGTATCCCTTCAACAAAATAATTCATACTTTATAGTTCCGTTTATTGTTTCATTTGAGACAGTTTTTTGCTGCTTCAGATAGGCAGCATACGGTTTCCACATGCCTTGGGGACAATAGCGTGAATAAATCGGTGTCTATTCACGCTGATTGCTCGTCCGCCTTCGTGGAGCAGTTCCCGCTCTCTGAAACGGTCGAGTGGGCAGCTTTGATAATTCCCTCAAAGTTTTACTGTTTTCAAAAATGCAGCGCACTCGCGTGTGTTTTTCAAACGGTCTTTGACTCTATGTTTATCCAAGATTCCCTGAATCCTGCTCACAATATTTGGATTACTCAAGCGAAGTGCTCTTTCAAGCGCCGTTGCAGCTTTATCTGTTATCCCTTTGCATGAATTAATCACGATCTCCGCGACAGCTATACGAAATTCATTGTTGATGAAGGCTTTCTCAAAATCGTCTGTCTTCATGAACAACGCATAATACTTTTCAAGTTGTTCGGAGTATTTGAAGCCATCTACATGTAAGAGCATCCACATCAGATTCCCGGCTATTGTACGTTGATACGAAATCTGATCATTGCTCAAAACATCTGCTGCCTTCCGATATGCTTCATATGCAGCAGGGTAATTGCTGCAACGCTCGTGGATAATACCCATGTTGTAATAGGCAGAATAAGTCGGGAACCAAGTATCAGGGAATTTCTCTAAAGCCCATTGTATCAGGTCAATTCCTTCTTGTGACCGCTTGATCGGAAACTGAACGGCTGTGGTGTAGCAGTGCTGAAGACGATGGAAATTACCCCGGACTCGTTTTAAGAGTGTTTCATACTCAGCATAGGCCTCTTTGGGCATTCCTTCTTTGATGAGTTTGTTCTCATATGCTTCAATCTTCGTCACAGTATCACCTCACTTTTTTTACATCTACCCTGTAGCCTCAACTCAGGCTCGAGTAATCAATACGACTGATTCGACATGTTCCGTAAACGGAAACATATCGACAGGCTGTATCTTGACAACTTTATAATTCTTAGTAAGATAGTTCAGATCATCTTTTAAGGTTACCGGGTTGCAGGAGACATAGACGATCTTCTCCGGTTTTAACGCAAATACACTTGACATGAACTTTTTGTCCGACCCTGTCCTTGGGGGATCCATGATGACGGTATCGACAGGAATCTTCTGTTTTGCCAGATATTCCATGTACTTGCCGGCATCCTCACAGACGAATTCCACATTGTCGATGCCGTTCATTTTCCTGTTGATCAGGGCATCTTTTACCGCTGAACGGTTCAGCTCGACGCCTAATACCTTTTTCACGGATTTTGAGGCATACAGGCCGATCGTTCCTGTACCGCAATAAGCATCGATCAGGACTTCATTTCCTTTGAACTGCGCAGCCTTTACAGCCTCTGCGTAGAGGATCTCGGTCTGCCTTTTATTTACCTGATAAAATGATGCCGGTGAGATCCTGAACTTCAGTCCATACAGAGTGTCCGTAATATAACCTCTGCCATAAAGTGTCCTGTTTTTATCCCCCAGAATCATGGAGGTGTGACGGGAGTTGATGTTCTGCACGACTGTCGTGATTTCCGGATGTCTTCTCAGCAGTTCTTTGGTCAGCTGTTCACCGTTTCTTATTGCAGGAGAGCCTGTTACCAGGATCACCATGTATTCATTCCTGTTCGAGCAGCGAATCATCACATGACGGATACAACCTTTCATAGCCTTCTCATCAAATACGGAAATACGATATTTTATGATCAGTTCTTTTACTGTTTGAATGATCTGATTCGCCTTTTCATCGCAGATCATACATTCATCGATCTCTATGATCTGATGTGTTCCCGGTACATAATTGCCACAGACAACACGATGATGATCATCATAGCCGTATGTGACCTGAATCTTGTTACGGTAGTGGTACGGATCTTTCATTCCAATGATCGGCTCTACCTTATGAAAACGTTCTAGAAGTTCTTCTATTCTTTTCTGCTTGATCTCCAGCTGTTTTTCATAGGAAAAGCCCTGGAGCTGGCAGCCTCCGCAGTATTTCGCTACAGGACATTTCTCTGTTTCAGAGTGTTTTCTAGTCATTTTATTTCGTTTCTATTATATCAGCTGTAGATAATGGTCAAAAAGACTGCCGTTTAGATCACGTATCATTTTTATTTCGAATTCCTCTTTTTCCATAGACAGAATAGCTTTCTTCTGAATATCGATCTTTCTAACCCGGATCATCTTCTGAATGTAAGCACCTCCCTGTTTCTTGTCATCAGGAACAAAATACAGGATGCTGATTTCCGGCATTTCCTGTACATGGTCCAGCAGGATTGAAAGCTTCATGTCCAGAATCTCCTTTTCCGTCTCACTGAGTTCCTTGAAAGAATCAGTCCATCTTTCTGCTTCTTTGATCGTTTCTCCATATCCTGTCAAAGCGGCAAACGGTGCGAACTGGGCGGCACGGTCATATTCCGACATATGGGGACGGTTTTTGGAAACGAAATGCGGCAGATGGATGATGTCATCGTAATTCTTTTCTTTACTCATTTGCGATGTCCTCCGATCTGTTCGTGTCTCTGTATCCCGGTCGCTCCTTCTTCAAAGTCAGTTCCGTTCAATATCGCATTCTGTCCATAACGTTTCTTGATACGTAGGATCGCCTTCTGGATCTGTTCCTCTTTTTTTCTTTTTTCCTCTATCAGTTTTCTTGTTTCCGATTCCTGAACCGGATCACTGAACAGGTCAGTCTGTTCGATCTTTTCAATTTTTGAAACCGTCGAAAAAGGTAAAACGCGGTCCGCTGCAATATTGATCCTTCGGATCAGCAAGTGCGGATCAACATTCTTTCTGTACACCGTCATCAGGGCATCCGTGATCTCTTTTCTCGATGATGTGTATTCTTTCAGTTGAACGGAAGCTCCGCCCGGTTTTGGAACAGCCTTTCCGTACCAGTTGGAAACGATCTTTCCGTCGTAGTTTTCCAGATCATTTGCCGAATCGTAATTCACCATCAGGCTGACATGATCGGTCATCAGGTTCTTTTCCAGCAGATCCAGAACCAGATCATTGATCATTTCCCTAATGACAACAGCTGCTTTTCGATAAGTATACGGTTCCGAGAGAACCTGACCGGAACCAAGAGAATTACTTTCCGGTCGGTAATCTTTGATGTTTTTCATCGTACATGATTCGTAGCCCCAGGCATGATCGATCAGAAGTTCCGCATTGATCCCGAATTCTTTATATAGAAGGCCATCGGCTTTTAACGAGAACCTGGCCAGATCGCCCATTGTTTCAATGCCGTATTTCGCCAGACGGGCCATGATTCCTTTTCCGACACGCCAGAAATCGGTGAGCGGCTGATGATGCCATAGATTCTTACGGTAAGTATATTCATCCAGCTCGGCAATCCGGACGCCATCCTTGTCGGCAGGAAGATGTTTCGCTTCGATATCCATGGCAACTTTAGCCAGATAAAGATTTGAACCGATCCCGGCAGTTGCCGTAATACCGGTCTCTGACAGTACATCCCGGATCATTGTCATGGCCAGCTGTCTGGCTGTCATATGATAAGTATTCAGATATTCGCTGACATCAATAAATACTTCATCGATCGAATAAACATGAATATCTTTCGGAGAGACGTAACGCATGTAAATCTCAAAGATTCTACGGCTGTATTCCATATAAAGAGCCATTCTCGGAACGGCAACGAGAAAAGACAGTTCCAAAGAAGGATCGCGATTCAATTCGTTCAGATAGATGGATTTTCTTCCTATTCTCCCTCTACTCTTCTTTCTTCTTTCCTGGTTGATTTTCGCAACCTTCTGTTTCACTGCAAAAAGCCGCGGTCTTCCGGGTATGCCGAAAGATTTCAGTGCCGGAGATACCGCCAGACAGATCGTCTTGTCTGTTCTACTTTCATCCGCAACGACAAGATTGACATTCAAAGGATCGAGATTCCTTTCTCTGCATTCAACAGATGCATAAAAAGACTTTAGATCGATTGTCAGATAGGTTCTTTCTGAATCGTTCATTCTAATCCTATTCTACATGATTTTATTTCAATTAAGAATACTATGCTTTCTTATAATATTCGTTCAGATAGACCTTCATCAGCGTCGTATAGACATGCTGATTGTAGGAACCATTCTTGGAATACTTTTCGTTGTTTCCTCCCAACATCCACACGGCAAAAGCGCCTGCCGCCCTGGATCTGGATAAACCGCCGTAACAGTGTAGAAGCAGAGTATCGGCAAAAATGTTCTGATTGATGAAATCGATAATAGATCTGGCCATATTCTCATCAAATAAAACAGCACCTTCTACATCCTTTTCAATATCATCGAAATAGAGAGTCAGGACATCTCTACAGAAAAGGTTTTTCTCAAAACGGAATCCGAATCCGCCGGTATGGGAATCCTGGATCGATATCACGGCATAGCTGTCGTTTAGTGACGCGAGTTCTTCCAGCCCGTAAGGATAATAGTGGTCCATAACATAGTCAAACGCATCATAGACCGATTTAACGATAACTCTTTTCATTGTCTCGTATGAATTCCTTTCTCTTTCTTTGTACGAAAGAGATTAACATAATGTCTTCTCTATTTCAACTCTTTTTCGTAAGTGCTGTAACACATTCCAGATGTACCGTAAACGGAAACATGTCGACCGGATATATTTCTGAAATGTCGTATTCTTTTTTTAAGAGTTCCAGATCTCTGGCAAGTGTTGCGGGATTGCAGGACACATAAACGATCTTCTCTATCTTGCTGTCGATAAGAGAAGCAATCAGTTCTTTTGACAGGCCTTTTCTTGGCGGATCGACAATGACGATATCTTTGTCATTTAAATAGGGATCCATGCCCTTTGAAGCATCCGCCAGAATGAATTCCGTATTGTTCAGGCGATTCATGGTGGCATTCTCTTTGGCATCTTTTATCGCTTCTTTTACAATCTCTATGCCTGTTACATGACCGGCAAATCTTGCCAGATAGAGGGAGATCGTGCCGATCCCGCAATACAGGTCCAGGATCCTTGAATCAGGTTCGATCTGAGCCAACTCTCTGATCTTGGCGTAAAGTTTCAGCATCTGAGCATAATTGACCTGATAAAACGATTTCAGGGAGAGCTTTACTCTGATGTTGTCATAAACGTCACAGATATAATCGCGGCCGTATAGGATCTTCTCTTCTTTTCCTAGAATGACATTGGTTTCCTGATCGTTCCGGTTGAGAATGACCGACTGGATCTGCGGATATTTCTGACACATGTTTTCGACAATATCCTTCAGATTAACCGCAAAATCGCGGACAACGAAGCCTAGCATCACTTCATCACTGCCCTGTGCATGTTTGATGATGATGTGACGGATCTTATAAGCATCTTCTTTTTCCGCCAGCATGACTTTTAGATCGGCGATGATCCGGTTGGCCATCCTTGATTCAATCAGACAGTCATCGAACTCTACGATATCATTGGAATACTTCCGATAGAAACCCATCTTATGGTCTCTATACGGGATCTGAACTTTATTACGGTAATAGAAAGGATCATCGGTGGGAATGATATCGCAGATCCGATATTCTTTCAGCGTATTTTCCAGAACTTCTTTTTTCAGTTTCAACTGATAACCGTAATCGATGTGCCTGTAATCACAACCCCCGCATTTGTAGGCAACGGGGCAGGCAGAAGAAATACGCTGATCGGAAGGATGAAGCAGTTTTTCAATAATACCGATACTGTAGTTCTTCTTCTCGGCAATGATTCTGACGTCGGCCTCTTCCCCCTTTATCATTCCCTTGACGAAAACAACCAGATCATCGGATCTGGCGATTCCCATTCCTTCTACCGACATAGCAACACACTGACATCTTACAATATCGTTTTTCATAATAAAAACTTCATGTTTCCATGAAGCTTATTCACCATCTCCTTCTTCGGTTTCTTCCTCATTCACTTCAGGAGTCAGACCTTCCAGTTCAGCGGCAAGTGCCGGATCTTTCGGATGTGCCATATCATCGATTCCGTAGGTATCTTCCGTAGAATTCTTATGAAGCAGCTTATACTGTCTTCCATTGTCGTCTCCTATGGCAGAAGCAGTTGCGGAAGTATAGACATGGATGTGCAGATCATACATCTTTCTGCTGTCGTCCCCGGTAAAATAGGTTGCGATCGGATATTTCCCGATAACCTTGTTATAGGCGGACATCAGAATACTGTCGACCTGTTCCTCGGAAAGGCTGTCGCTTGTATCAATAAAGATTTTCAGCTGGCCTTGTGTCAGCAGTACTTCAACATCTTCAACTGATGCGATGGCAGAGAGCTCTGTCTTTAAATCAGAAAGTTCTTTCTCTGCGATTGCCGGATCCAGATCTCCATCAAATCTTGAACCGATCCGCGGTGAACCGGTCTGAAGTGCAGAAATACCCAGAATACCGATAAAAATCAGTACCGGGATCGCAATAATCACAATACCGGCAATCAAAACCAGTGCTGATCTTGATAGACGTTTTTTCTCTTGATTACCGGTAACTGCTGCTTTTTCTCTTTTCAATGGTCTTTCTTTCATATTTCTATTTACTGTTTCCTTATTCTTCAGCGGTTTTACAAGTTCTCTTGTAGCATGCTGCGATGAAACGGCAGGAATTTTCGCTTCTTCCTGTTCTATTTCAGACGCTTTTTGTATCTCGTGCCGGCTTTCCGAACGGAATACAGGCACTTCTATTTTTCCCGGTTTCTCCTGAAAAACGGATCTATCTTCTTTGCCTTTCATTTCAGACAAAGATGCATTTACATCGTTTATGCCAAATTCGTCATCAGCCGGTTTTCCATGTCTCATTTCAGCCATATAATTTCTCCAACCATTATTCTAGCACACTTTATAGCAGCTTCTCAAACTCCTCCTCGGAAAGTGTTGTAACATTCAGTTTTTTGGCTTTATCCAGTTTTGACCCGGCCTCCGTTCCATAGATTACATAATCCGTCTTGCCTGAAACAGAACCGGAAACATGTGCACCGAGATTCTCTAGGAGTTCCGTTGCCGCATTTCTGCTGTATTTTTCCAAGGTTCCCGTCAAAACGACCGTCTTTCCGTTAAAGACCGAATCGGTAGAAATACTGTTATCGATATAGTCCATGTTGACGCCAAATAGTTTCAACTGTCTTAACATCTCGACATTATCCGGCTCATTGAAAAAGTCGCGGATATACTCGGCAGTGACCGGTCCGACATCTCTGATGCCGCTCAGATCATCAAACGAGGCATTCATTAGAGCTTCCATATTTCTGAAATGGGCCGCCAGGACCTTACTGGCTTTTTCACCGACCTGACGGATACCTAGACCATTGATCAGTCTTTCAATAGAATTGTTCTTGGAATTCTCTATCGCTTCAATCAGGTTTTGAAATGATTTTTCTCCAAATTTTTCCAGCTGCAGGACCTCATCCTTACGGTTGTGAAGCTTATAGATGTCTTCAAAACTGTTCAGTAGTCCGGCATTCAGGAAAGCTTCTACTCTCTTTTCTCCCAGTCCATCGATATTCATAGCGTTTCTTTCAGTAAAGTGAGCGATGGAATAAACCAGCCTGGCTTTGCATTCGCTGTTGACACAGTAATGAGCTGCTTCGTCTTCAAAACGGTAAAGTTTGCCTCCGCAGACCGGACAGGTATCCGGAAAAACAAATCTTTTCTGAGAGCCGTCACGCACTTCTTTGATAGAACGGATGACTTCCGGAATGATGTCGCCGGCTTTCCGGATGATGACAGTATCATTGATCCGGATGTCCTTGTCGCTGATATTGTCTTCATTGTGAAGTGTCGCAAAGCCGACCGTTGTTCCGGCCACTTTAACCGGCCTCAGTTTTGCGTTTGGTGTACACTTGCCTGTTCTGCCAACCGTAATGAAAATATCTTCTACGACAGTCCTTACTTCTTCTGCCGGGAACTTGTAGGCAATTGCCCATTTTGGAATTCTGGAAGTAAAGCCCAGATCTCTTTGCATTGCATAGGAATTCACTTTGATAACCATACCATCGATCTCGTATGGCAGATCATGACGGATCTTTTCTGTCTTCGCAATATGTTCTATGACAGCTTCAATATCATGAAAAAGAACAGTTGCTTCATTGACTTTAAAACCCAGACGTCGGGCATACTGCAGGGAACCGTAATGTGTATCAGAATTCACATCGTCCGGAACATGATACCAGAAACCGTCCAGACCCCTGCTTGCACAGATCCGGGAATCCAGCTGCCGGATCGAACCGGCGGCGGCATTGCGCGGATTGGCGAATTCTTCTTCGCCGTTGGCGATCCTTTCCCTGTTCACTCTTGTAAATGAGGACTTAGGCATATAGATCTCGCCACGGATCTCATATTTCTGTTTATAAGGAATCGACATCGGAATACTCTGGACCGTACGGACATTCATCGATACATCCTCGCCGGTGATTCCATCTCCTCTTGTAACCGCCCGCTGAAACAGACCGTTCTCATAAGTCAATGACATCGCCAGTCCGTCGATCTTGTATTCTACGCAGTATTCAACATCTTTGTAGACATTTGTGATCTTTGCCGACCATTCTCTCAGTTCGTCATAAGAAAAAACATCTCCCAATGAAAGCATCGGCCTTTCATGTGTGATTTTCTTAAACTCATCCAGTACGCCAAAACCGACTCTTTTAGTTACGGAATCAGGATCATCCATTTCCGGATGTTTCTTTTCCAGTTCTTCCAGTTCCCTAAAAAGTAGATCATATTCGCTGTCAGGGACTGTAGGCCGGTCTAATACATAATACTGGTAACTGTATTCTTTTAGAATCTTTCTTAGTTCTATAATTCGTTCTGTTTCACTTGTCATAAGTTAATTATATTACATTAATCGAATATTCATTCGAATTCCTTTATTATCATTAGAAATAAAAGATAATATGGGTTATAATTTAATAGTTGCCTGTCGGATGATCGTAATGGATCTTCCGTCTGTATATAACTAGGAGGTTTATGACCATGGCAAATAAAGAAACAAAAGATATAAAGCAGGCTTTTGATACGCCGATTACTGAAAGAATTCCGTGGAAAAAGGCGTCAGAAAACAGCGATATTCCACTGACACTGAATTACTTCGACGGTACCATGTATGAAGCCTTGGAAAAAATAGCGCAGAAACAGCCAAATGCCATTGCATTCGATTTTATGGGTAGATCGACATCCTACAGAAAAATGATTGACGAGATCAATCGCTGTGCAAAAGCATTACGTACGATCGGTGTCAGAGAAAATGACTGTGTAACAATCGCCATGCCGAACTGTCCGCAGGCTATTTACATGTTCTATGCGGTCAACCTGGTTGGCGGTATCGCCAACATGATCCATCCGCTCTCTGCCGAAAAAGAGATCGAACATTATCTGAATGTGTCCAAATCGACGACAGCTGTTACTTTGGACCAGTTTTACAATAAATTTGAAAACATCAGAGCCAATACCGGTGTTGTCAATATCATCATCGCATCGATTCGTGATGAACTCTCCAGACCGATCCGTGCCGGATACATGCTGACGGAAGGCAGAAAGATCAAGCCGATCCCGAAAGACGCTCCGGTCATCCGCTGGAACCAGTTCATGAAGATCGCCAACAGCTGTTTCTACAACTACAAGAAAGAACGGAAAGGAGATGATCCGGCCGTCATGCTTTATTCGGGTGGTACGACCGGTACAACAAAAGGCATCGTCCTGTCCAACAGCAACTTCAACTCTCTTGGTTCACAGATCGTCGCAACCAATCCGATGTTCCGCCCAGGTGATCGGATGCTGGCAGCAATGCCTCTGTTCCACGGCTTCGGTCTTGGCGTCTGCATCCACTCTATTCTTTCTCAGGGCGGAAGATGTATCCTGATTCCGAGATTTACGCCAAAATCCTATGCGAAACAGATCCTGAAATACAAATGCAACTTCATTGCCGGTGTTCCTACTCTGTTTGAAGCATTGCTGAGACTTCCTTCCATGGAAGGTAAAGATCTTTCTTTCCTGAAAGGTGTATTCTCCGGAGGTGATTCTCTTTCGATTGAATTAAAGAAAAAATTCGATAAGTTCCTATATGATCATCATGCGACGATTCAGGTCAGAGAAGGATATGGAACAACCGAAACGGTTACAGCCTGTTGCCTGACTCCGCCGACAATGTACAAGGAAGGATCTATCGGTATCCCGTTCCCTGACTGTTTCATCAAGATCGTTGAACCGGATACAGATACTGAAGTTCCTTACGGTACAGAGGGAGAGATCCTGCTCGCCGGTCCTACCAACATGCAGTATTACTGGGAAAACGAAGAAGAGACAGCCATGACTTTAAGAAAATCCGATTTCGACGGTCTGACCTGGGTACACACCGGCGACCTTGGAACCATGGATGAGGAAGGATTTGTCTACTTCAAAGGTCGTTCCAAGAGAATGATCATCTCTTCCGGATACAACATCTATCCGGCTCAGCTGGAAAACATTCTGGATGCTCATGAAGATGTTCAGATGTCCTGTGTCATCGGTGTTCCTGATACCTACAAGATGCAGAAAGTCAAGGCTTTCGTTACCCTGAAGCCGGGTATCGTACCGAGTGATGAAGTAAAGGAAAGCATTATGGCACACTGTCGCAAGCATCTGGCGAAATATGAAATGCCTTACGACATCGAGTTCCGCGATGATATGCCTAAGACGCTGGTCGGAAAAGTTGCCTACCGTGTTCTGGAAGAAGAGGAACTGATGAAGATCAAGGAGAACGCTAACAAATAGAAAAAATCTCCTCTACGGAGATTTTTTATTGGATTTATAAAAGGTCAGCCAGGCTGACCTTTCGTTTTTATTCTAATCCGATCAGATAACTGTATACCGGCTGTCCGCCATCTACAAATTCACACTCCAGATCCGAATTTGCGGCAATGTAGTCTTCGATGTCTCTGACTTCGTCTTCATTTCGATCATCGCCGGTTATTACAGTAATCAGTTCTTTATCCTCGATCGTAAACAGATGATCCAACAGCGCATGGACGATATCCAGCCGGTTAGGACCTGATGCGACGATGGATTTTCCTTCAATGGCGATATAGTCCCCTTTCCGGACTTCTACGCCTTCAAAACTGGTATCCTTGATCGCATACGTGATACTGGAAGCATTGACATTGGCAATGACTTCTTTCAGCTCGTCCGCAATCTGCTGCGGTTCCATGTTGTAGTTGAACATACCGATGGCAGAAAGGCCTGCCTGTACCGACTTGGTTTCAATGACTTCAATATGACGGTCGCTCATGACACTCTGTGCCTGTCTGGCGGCTAAAATGATATTGGAATTATTCGGGAAAATAAAGATATGCCCGCAATGGTCCATGTCATTGATCACCTTGACGAAATCCTCCGTAGAAGGATTCATCGTCTGTCCACCGGATATAACGACATCTGTGCCAAGATCGTAGAATAGTTTTGTGATTCCTTCTCCCGCCGCAACGGCGATGATACCATACTTCTTTGGTTCTTTCTTTTCTTCTTTTTTTGCAGGTTCTGCAGGGCTTTCTTCTTTTGCGTTCGCAATAATCGTAGAATGCTGCTCCTGCATGTTTTCGATCTTCAGTTTTATAAACTCTCCATAACGCTGCCCGATATTTAACGCATCACCAGGCTTTAAGGTATGGACATGGACTTTCACAAGATCCTCGTCTCTGACAACCACCAGAGATTCGCCGCCCATATCGGTTAGTTTTTTCTTCAAAATCTTTTCGTCGAATTTCTTCTGATAGTTTTCATCCAGTCTAAGAATGAATTCCGTACAATAACCGAATTCATCATTGTCGATCATCAAAGCCGGATTGCTTTGTATCTCGTCTTTCTTTTCCGCAAAATCGACCGGATTGCCTAAAACATATTCTCTCATACCCTCTACGATTCTTAGGAACCCGGAACCGCCGGAGTCGACAACACCGACTTCTTTTAAGACCGGAAGATAATCCGGTGTATGTTCCAACGATTCTGCAGAATACTCGCAAAGCTTCGTAAAGTATGTCTCCAGATCAAACTGTTCCGCTTCATAGTCATGATTCGCATACCAGGAAGCCTCTCTGACGACCGTCAGGATTGTTCCTTCAACAGGCTTCATGATTGCCTTGTAGGCAACTCTGGCTCCGTTTTCAAATGCCAGGGATACATCCTGTACATCAATTGTTTCTTTCCCGTCGATGTGCTGATAAAAACCCCTGAAGATCTGCGAAGTAATAACGCCTGAATTCCCTCTCGCACCCATCAGCAGACCGCGGGAAAAAGCTTTTGCGACATCAGAAATACTGTCGGAACTGCACTTCACCGCTTCACTATAACCGTTCGAAAAAGTCATGGACATATTTGTCCCTGTATCCCCATCCGGAACAGGGAAGACATTCAGCGTATTGATCTCTGCAGCGTGGTTTTCCAGATTTGCACACGCCGATCGCAGCATGCCTTTGAACTCTTCAACTGTGATTCTATTCATTGATCCTGATTCCTTCTACATGGACATTCACGGAAGCGACATCCATGTTCAGCGTTTTTTCCAGCGCGTATTTTACACTCTGCTGCAGATTGGCTACGACTTCAGAAATCTTGATGCCGTAGGAAATCACGACATAGACATCGATCTGCAGACCTTCGTCTTCATATTTGATGACAACACCTTTGGCGTAATTTTCTTTTTTTAATAATGCAGAATAACCATCCTTCAGATAGTTCTTGGAGATCATGCCGACGATGCCGTAACATTCATTTACAGTCGTACCGGCCAGAGTCGCGATCGCATCATCTGAGATTTTTATTTGTCCCAGTTTCGTCTTCTTATTGACAGGCATAATAAGTCCTCCCCAAATAACTATTTCATTATACCAAATACTCCAACCGAAATAAAATTATTCAATTCACTTACGATTCCTCTATTATTCTACCCTTTCCTTCTACTTAATATTTAATTAGTATTTTTTTATGGTAAAATATTAAGGTCAAAATGGACTAAATAGAAGGAGAAAAGAATGAGCAAGAAATATGTTTATATGTTTGCAGAAGGAAATGCAAACATGCGTGAGCTCCTTGGCGGAAAAGGTGCCAACCTTGCCGAAATGGCAAGTCTTGGACTGCCTGTTCCTTACGGCTTTACCATCACGACAGAAGCTTGTAACGCATACTATGACGATGGCAAAAAGATCAACAAGGATATCATGTCACAAATCTCGGTTGCTTTAAAGAAACTGGAAAAACAGGCCGGCAAGAAGCTGGGTGATGCCAAGAACCCGCTGCTTGTTTCCGTAAGATCGGGTGCCAGAGCCAGTATGCCGGGTATGATGGATACCATCCTGAACCTCGGTATCAACGATGAAGTAGCTGAAACAATTGCCAAGAAAACAAACAACGAAAGATTCGCATACGATTCCTACCGCCGTTTCATTCAGATGTTCTCGGATGTTGTAATGGAACTCTCCAAGAAGAGATTCGAAGAGATCATTGACGAGATCAAGGAAAAGAAAGGCGTCAAGCTCGATACGGAACTGGATGCCGAAGATATGAAGGAACTGGTAAAGAGATTCAAGGCTTTCTACAAGAAGGAACTGAAGGAAGACTTCCCGCAGGATACCAATGTTCAGCTGGAAAGAGCGATCGAAGCGGTATTCAGATCTTGGAACAATCCAAGAGCGATCTTCTATCGTAAAGAAAACGATATCCCTTCTTCCTGGGGAACTGCCGTCAACGTACAGATGATGGTATTCGGTAACATGGGCAACGACTGCGGAACCGGTGTTGCTTTTACCAGAAACCCGGCTACCGGTCAGAAGAAGCTGTTCGGTGAATTCCTGATGAATGCCCAGGGTGAAGACGTCGTCGCCGGTGTCAGAACACCTCAGACGATCGATCAGCTGAAGAAAGTCATGCCTGGCGCATACAACGATTTCGTCAAGATCTGCAATACGCTTGAAGACCACTACCATGACATGCAGGATATGGAATTCACGATCCAGGAAAAGAAACTCTTTATGCTGCAGACACGTAATGGCAAGAGAACCGCTACGGCTGCTCTGAAGATCGCCTGCGATATGGTCAAGGAAGGCAAAGTCACCATCGATCAGGCTCTGATGATGGTTGAACCGAAACAGCTGGATGCTCTTCTGCATCCTCAGTTCGATGCCGAAACATTAAAGAAAGCAAAACCGATCGCCAGAGCGCTCCCTGCTTCTCCGGGTGCTGCCTGCGGTCAGATCGTATTCAATGCGGAAGATGCCGTCAGAGAACATAAGAACGGCAAGAAAGTTATTCTGGTCAGACTTGAGACTTCTCCGGAAGATATCGAAGGTATGGCTGCCGCTGAAGGTGTACTTACAGTACGTGGCGGTATGACTTCCCACGCTGCCGTCGTTGCCAGAGGTATGGGTGAATGTTGTGTATCCGGCTGCGGCGACATCAAGATCGATTACGCAAAGAAACAGTTTACATTAGACGGTGAAGTATATAAAGAGTTTGACTGGCTCTCACTGGATGGTTCTACCGGAAACATCTATGGCGAAGCCATCAAGACTGTTCCTGCTTCCATTTCCGGTGACTTTAAAAAGTTCATGAAGTGGGCAGATGAAAGAAGAACGCTCAAGATCAGAACCAATGCAGATACTCCAAAGGATGCCGCACAGGCTCTGGCATTCGGTGCCGAGGGTATCGGTCTGGTCAGAACAGAACATATGTTCTTCCAGGAAGACAAGATCAAAGCGATCCGGGAGATGATCGTATCAACGACTGCCGAACAGAGAAAAGCCGCTTTGGAAAAAGTACTACCACTGCAGCAGAAAGACTTTGAAGGTATTTATGAAGCAATGCAGGGCAACCCTGTAACGATCCGTTACCTGGATCCGCCTCTACATGAGTTCGTTCCTACCAATGACAAGGACATCAAAGAACTGGCCAAGGAAATGAACATGACTGCCGCTAAGCTCAAACAGGTCTGTGACGATCTGCATGAATTCAACCCGATGATGGGACACAGAGGATGCAGACTGGCTGTCACATATCCGGAAATTGCCGAAATGCAGACAAAGGCTGTCATCAGAGCTGCGATCAAAGTCAACAAGAAACATCCGAAGTGGAATGTCGTTCCGGAAATCATGATTCCGCTGGTTGGCGATGTCGCTGAACTGAAGTATGTCAAGGATATCGTCGTCAAGACTGCCGATGAAGAAATCAAGAAAGCGAAGTCCAACATAGAATACCATGTCGGTACAATGATCGAAATCCCGCGTGCGGCATTGCTGGCAGATGAGATCGCAAAGGAAGCAGAATTCTTCTCATTCGGTACTAACGACCTGACACAGATGACATTCGGTTTCTCAAGAGATGACGCAGGAAAGTTCTTAGGTTCCTACTATGATGCAAAGATCTATGAACAGGATCCATTTGCAAGATTAGACCAGCATGGCGTAGGGAAACTGGTTGAGATGGCTGTCAGACTTGGAAGAGAGACCCGTCCGAACATCAAGCTCGGTATCTGTGGCGAACACGGCGGCGATCCTGCTTCAATCGAATTCTGCGATAAAGTCGGACTGACTTACGTTTCCTGCTCTCCATATCGGGTACCAATTGCCAGACTTGCTGCTGCTCAGGCTGCAATCAAGCATGGAAAGAAAGCTGAAGTTAAAAAAGCTGTCAAGAAGCCTGCAAAGAAGGTTGCCAAGAAAAGCAAATAGTTGTAACAAAAAAGCTCTCGAAGGAGAGCTTTTTTATAGTTATTTTATACCGTAAAGTCCTTTGTATTTGTCTTTAAGATATCCAATATAGTAATTTGGATCAAACTTTTCACCGGTCGCTTTTTCAAGAATCTGTTCAAAACTGTACAGCGCGGCATAATGCTGGATATTCTTTTTTAAATATGCAGTGATACTTGAAAACTTTCCCTTTTCCAGCAGATCATCAACATTCAGATCTTTTTCCATCTTGTGAAGGATCTGTGCCCCGATCGCACTGCCTAAAGCATAGGTCGGAAAATAACCGAAGGAAGCTCCCGACCAGTGTACATCCTGAAGAATTCCATCGGATGCTTTCCCGGACTTTATCCCAAAATACTTTTCATATTTCTCATCCCAGAGCTGATCTAGTCTGTTCAGATCGATCTTATTTTCAAAGATCTCTTTTTCCAGTTCGTAGCGGATCAGAATGTGTACCGGATAAGTCAGTTCATCTGCGTCCGTTCGGATCAAAGAACATTTCGAAACATTGACTGCCCGGATAAAATCATCAATTGAGACATTCTTCAGATTTTCCGGAAAAAGTTCCTGCAGTTTCGGATATAGAATCCTGAAGAAAGATTTTCTTCTGCCTAAATAGTTTTCAAAGAAACGGCTTTGCGATTCATGCATACCGGATGAGATCTGATGAAGATACGGATAGGCATCATACTTCGGATCGATCTGATGTTCATAAAAACCGTGTCCGCATTCATGAATCAAAGAGAAAATCGCAGATGTGATGTTGTGTTCATCATAAGCTGTCGTAACTCGAACATCGTTTCTAGATAAAGCATCAGTAAATGGATGCTCCGTTAATGCCATACAGCCCCATTCAGAAGAAAAACCGATATACTTCATGATGTCTTTCATAAATACTGCCTGTTTATCCGCCGGATAATAACGGTAGAGGAAAGAATCATCAATATATCCTTTTTTCTTGTCAATCTTCCGGATCAAAGGGAGCAGTTCCTTCTTAATCAGCGAGAAAAACAAATCGTATTTCTTCCGGTCCATCCCTTCTTCATAGTCGTCCAGTGCAAGATCATACGGATGTATCTTTGGATTGCGCTTCTGCAGTCTTTGTTTTGACATTTCAATCAGTTTCAGAAGATGCGGTTCAAAGATTTTATAATCATTTCTGTTCTTGGCATCGTACCAGGCTTCATAACTGTTCATCATAGCCAAAGAGAATTCCATCGTTTCCTCTTTGCTGAATTTCAGAATGTTTTCTAAAGACTTCTTTGCTAAAGCGATATCTCTGTTTCCGATCTCGCCTAGATCCGTTTCAGAAAGGAAAAGGATCGCTTCAACATAACTCTTATCCGTCTGCAGCTCAAACAACTCTCCCTCTATGATCGAAAGCATCCTGTTACGATAAGCGCTTCCTTTTCTAGGCGCTACCGTTAGTCTATCGATGTCGGTCGTATTTAACACTAAGGTATAGGCTTTGATCTTTTCGTTGAATTCTTTGTAGATCCTGATCGCTTCTTTCTTGTTCATGCTTTTCCTCCTATAAAAAAGGCGCTTAAAAGCACCTTACTGTTCATTATCCTTGTTCAATATCTTTTCAATCCTGTCTGCCCTGTCAAGCGTATCATCAACAACGAAAGTCAAGTCAGGAATCTTACGCAGTCTGACTCTTTTTGCCAGTTCACTTTTGATATGACCCTTTGCTCTGCGCAAGGCATCCAGTCCATCTCTTTTCATGTAATTCTTACCTAAAAAAGATACGTAGACTTTTGCTGTATTCATATCCGGAGCAACATCGACTTCCGTAACGGTTGGAAAACCGAGTTTCGGATCATTGATTTCTTGTGAAATAATCATCGATATTTCTCGTAAAAGGATTGAATCGATCTTGTCGATCCTTGCCATTATTCCGCCTTGACCTCCTGATCGGCAAATGCTTCTATGATATCGAGTTCTTTAATATCGTTGTATCCCTCGATCGTCATGCCACATTCATAGCCTTCGGTAACTTCCCTGGCATCGTTTTCAAATCTTCGAAGCGATCCAAGTTTGCCGGTATAAACGACAATACCATCCCTGATCAGACGAACTTTACTGTCTCTGACGATCTTGCCTTCTGTAACCATACAGCCGGCAATCGTACCAATCTTCGATACTTTATAAGTCTTCCTGACTTCAGCCTGACCGATAACAACTTCCTCGTATACCGGCTCCAGCATACCTTTCATGGCGGCTTCCATCTCCTCTACAGCCTTATAGATAATATTATGTAGTCTGATCTCGACGCCTTCGTCCTGAGCCTTTTTTCTAACATTCGCATCCGGTCTTACATTAAATCCGTAAATGACCGCATGAGAAACAGATGCCAGAATAACATCGGAATCCGTAATCGTTCCGGCAGCTCTACGGATAACATTGACCTTGACGCCATCCACATCGATCTTACTGAGAGATGAAGCAACCGCTTCCGCCGTACCTGTAACATCCGATTTTACGATAACAGGAATCTCTTTCACTCCGCCGGCATCGATCTGCGATTTCAGATCATCCAATGTCATTGCACTGCTGGCATTTCTTTCTTTCTCGATACGAGCTCTCGCTCTAGCCTGTGCAACGGCTCTGGCATCTTTATCGTTTTCAAATACTTTGAAGTTATCACCGGCAACCGGAACATCATTTAAGCCGATGATTTCTACCGGTGTACCCGGTAAGGCCTGGTTGATTTCTTTGCCCAGGTCGGAAGTCATCTTTCGTACTTTACCATAGCATGTACCGACAACAACAGAATCCGACTGTTTTAATGTACCGTTCTGTACCAGCAAAGTCGATACCGGGCCTCTTCCCTTATCCAGTTTTGCTTCAATAACCGTGCCTGTAGCCAGTTTTTTCGGATTGGCTTTCAGATCTCTGACTTCTGCAACAACCAGAATCGTTTCTAGAATATTCTGAACGCCTTCTCCTGTCTTGGCGGAACACTCGACAAAAATCGTATCTCCGCCCCATTCTTCCGGCATCAGATCAAGTTCTGCCATGGCACTCTTGATTTTTTCCGGATTTGCTCCGGCTTTATCCATCTTGTTTATTGCAACAATGATCGGCACGCCGGCAGCTTTCGCATGGTCGACAGCTTCAATCGTCTGTGGCATGACACCATCATCCGCTGCAACAACAATAATAGCAATGTCGGTAACGCTGGCACCTCTGGCACGCATTGCCGTAAACGCTTCATGTCCCGGAGTATCCAGAAAAGTAACCATTTTTCCGTTAACTTCAACCTGATATGCACCGATATGCTGCGTAATACCGCCGAATTCTCCTTCGACAACTCTTGAATTTCTGATATAGTCCAAAAGCGTCGTCTTTCCATGGTCAACATGACCCATAATCGTAACGATCGGCGCTCTTTCCGTCAGATCGTTTGGATCGTCTTCTTCTGTATCAAAGAGCGTTTCATCTTCCTGCGGCTCTTCTTTCGTTGCTTCTACATTAAACTCCATACAGACCAGTTCAACATTCTCATCATCCAGTGTTGAATTGATTGTAACCATTTTGCCAAGCATAAATAGAATTTTTATGATTTCACCGGAATTCTTCTTTAACTTGTTTGCCAGATCTCCAACGGTGATACCCTCTTGATAAGTGATCGCTGTAACTTTTTCCTCAGTCTTTCTTTCAAACGGCTGTGAATTCTTTGGTCTCTTATTGAGATGTTTCTTGTACGTCTGTTTAGCCATGGCATTCCTCCTTCTTAAATCTTCTTCTGTATCGTTTCCGCAAAGCCCGGATCTGTTACTCCGATCACTTTCACGTTGCGCTTGCCGATCGACTCGGACAGCTGCGATCCGTTGAACAGATCGATATGCCGGATATCATAGAAACGACATTTTTTCTCAAATCGTTCCCTGCTCTTTGCAGAGATGTCTGAAGCAATGAACAGGATCTTTACTTTCCTGATCTGCTTCAGAACCTCTTCTCCCAATACCGTCTTCCTGGCCCGGTACGCCAGGCCAAGAAGTTGCAGGCAATTATCCATTGATGATCCTTTCGATCTCCTGATAGATCTCTTCCGGTATCT
The DNA here is from genome assembly GCA_017432885.1 of Erysipelotrichaceae bacterium. GTDB lineage: Bacteria > Bacillota_I > Bacilli_A > Erysipelotrichales > Erysipelotrichaceae > Colivicinus. The sequence goes on from JAFRIE010000018.1 coordinate 117,098, forward strand.
CTACTTCAAGAGCACGGGCTAATACTTTTTTATTTCTGGCAATCTGTAAAGCTTCTTCGCTTCGGGAAAGATAAGCACCTTTGCCGTTCAGTTTCCCTGAAAGATCCACCTTGACTTCCCCTTCCGGAGTTCTCACAATACGCAACAGATCTTTCTTAGGAAAAGACTGATTCGTTGCCAGACATCTGCGCATCGGGATCTTTTTCATTTAGTTCTCCTCGTAGTAGTCCTCGTATTCATCAAAGTCAATATCATCATCATTGATCCATGAATTTTCGAATTCTTCCGCTTCCTGCGCCTCGATCTCTTCAAGCTCCTCATCGGAATAAACCGGCTTGAATTTCTCGTCGTATTCTTTCTTCTCCAGATCTTCCGCTCTTACTCTACGATCTTCATCGTCTTTCTTTCTGCGTTTCTTGGTTTCGACTTTTGTCTCTTCCTTCTTGGACGCATCCGCGAAATCTTCAAATTTAGATTTATATTCCGGTTTCGGAGTCAAAGGTTTCCTAGGCTGCTTCTTAGGTTTCTCTGTCGGTTTCTCTTCTTCCTTGACCGGTTCTTTCTCTTCGACAGTCTTCTTCTCATCCGCAGGCTGTTCTACTTCCGCGGTTTCTGCTTCCTTACTTTCTACGATAACAGCTTCCGGTTTCTCAGAAAGATTCTCGGAAGGAATATCGACGATCTCATCCATTTTATCCTTATCCATCTCTGCAATCGTCGTCTCATCAAATCCGGTATCGTTGGCAGCCAGTTCCTCTTCAAATTCCGCTTTTCTTCTGGCAGCTTCTTCCTGCAGTTCCAGGAATCTCTTCTGTTCCTTCTCTTTGGCGATACGGACCTGATCCTCTTTAAACTCAGCAACCAGCTGATCGACATCCAGACCCAGTTCATCGATTTCGCTCTGTGTCTTGATATCGATCTTTCTGCCCGTCAGTTTAACAGCCAGTTTAGCATTCTTACCGCGCTTACCGATTGCAACAGAAAGCTTTTCATCGTCGACTACGACGACCAGCGGACGTTTATAGTATTTTTCCTTCTCAGCGATCTCTTCTTCCGTCAGATCAGGATCCGTCAGCGGGCTTGCATAGAAGCAGGCTCTCACATCGGCAGGAGCCAATGCGTTCTTGACCAGTTCACCGATATCATCATTCCATTCAAAAACATCGACTTTCTCGCCCTTGATCTCACCGATAACGGCCTGTACTCTGGATCCTCTTGGACCAATACATGCACCGATCGCATCGACATCGTCATTGCGTGAATAAACAGCCATTTTCGTTCTTTCACCGGCTTCTCTGGCAATCGCCTTGATCTCAACCAGACCCTGGGCAATCTCCGGAACTTCCTTTTCAAACAGTCTCTTTACAAAGATCGCATCCGCTCTACTTAAAACGACCTGGGAACCCTTTGAGTTCTTCGATACTTCTTTAATAACGCAGCGGATACTCTGACCTTCCTTGTATACTTCTCCGGGAATCTGTTCCGACTTCAGAAGAATACCGATCGTATTCTTAATATCGACAAGGATGAACTTGTCTTCAATCGTTTTGATAATACCGGAAATCAGGTCATATTCCTTATCCTTGTATTCATCGTAGACACGCTGTTTTTCGTATTCCTTGATTCTCTGCTTCAGCATCTGTTTGGCAACATTGATTGATGTTCTGCCAATTTCATTGAAATCCACTTCTACTTCGATAATATCTCCGGATTTTGCTTCAGGATTCAGCTTCTTCGCTTCCGCAAGCAGAATATCCAGCGTCTCATCAAACGTTTCCGTATCATCATCTACAACGATCAGCTGATGATAAACATGCATCTCATTTTTCTCAATGGCGACCCTGACCATCGCTTCCGGAGCATCGATGTGTTTCTGATAAGTCTTGGCAATCGCTTCTTTCAGCGTTTCTAAGACGAATTCCGCATCGACCTTTCTGTCTTCCTCGAACAGTCTCATACCATCGATAAAGTTCTTGTTCTTTAAACTAATGCCACTCATAATCCTTCTCCTTTAAAACTGTACGGCATAACGCATTTTCTTGATTTTTGGGTAGTCAACGGAAACATCTTTTCTCCGGTTCTTGTCCTTCACTTCCAGAATCAGTATCCCTTCCCGGAAGGATTTCAATGTTCCATAATATTCCGCTTCCTTTGTCTTGACATAGATATAAGCACCCATTGCTTCCAGAAGTTCCTGTTCATTTCTGATCGGTCTTTCAGCACCGACCGTAGAGACATCCAGAAAGTAATTGTCATCAAATTCTTCATCGAAACGATCCAGATGATCCGAGATCTCCTGAGAGATCTTCTCCAGCTCATCCATATTCAGTTTCTCATCCAGCAGCACACTCAACGTAGTATCTTTCTTGTGATATGAAACTTCAAACAGTTTCATGCCTTTTTCTTCAATAAACTCCTGTAACGACTGTTTTACTTTACTTAAATCCATAACCCTCCAGAACAATGAATGAAGGAGCGATTTCTCGCTCCTTTATCTACCTCATAATATTACTTGATTTTTCCTTTAAATGCAAGGTTTACAGCTTATTTCCTGGCCAGACTCGAGATCTTCAGGATCAGTTCTACCGTTTTCTCTCCATCTTCCATACACCAGAATTCATGAACGCCATGAAAGTTCTGTCCGCCGGTCCCTAGATTCGGGCAAAGGATCCCGTTCCAGGTCAGGCTGGCACCGTCCGTCCCACCGCGGATGGCGACCGCTTTGTATTCCAGCCCTGTTTCTACCATGGCCTTTTTGACCAGCTCGATCGGTTCTTCATGACCGATAAACTTTTCCTTCATGTTGCGGTAATTGTCGGCAAGTTTTACCTCGACGACATTGTAACCGTATTTCTGGTTCAACGTATCGGCAATCTTTCGGAAGCTGTCTTTCTGTTGATTCAGAAGATCCAGATCGTGATTACGGATAATATAGGACATTTCTGCCTTTCCTACTTCTCCCTTCAGCTCCATCAGCATATTGAAACCTTCATAGCCTTCCGTTTTTTCCGGAACGGCGTCCGGATCCATCATTCCATGGAATTCGTGAGCTACCTGCAAGGCATTGACCATCTTGTTTTTGGCAGAGCCGGGATGAACGGAGATGCCGTTGAAAGTGATTCTGGCACTGGCGGCATTGAAGTTTTCATATTCGATCTGATTCGGCTTGTCGCCGTCGATCGTATAGGCAAAATCGCACTGAAAGCGTTCATAGTCAAAATGATCTGTTCCCCTACCGACTTCCTCATCCGGAGAAAAGCAGACCCGGATCGAAGCATGGCTGATTTCCGGATGTTTCACAAGTCTTTCCAGCGTTTCCATGATACAGGCTACACCGGCCTTGTCATCCGCACCCAGAAGCGTATTTCCGTCCGTTACGACCAGCGTTTTGCCGATATAGTCCTTTAGATTCGGAAAACGTTCAACTGTCGTAAAAAGACTGTCATTCAGTCGGATATCGCTTCCGTCATAGTTTTCAATCACGCGGGGTCTGACGTCCTTTCCGGAAGCCTGCTGAGAGGTATCCATATGAGCATTCAGACCAATCGTCATATAATCCGGATCACCGGGAAGATAGCCGTAAACATAGCAGTATTCGTCCAGAACTACATCTTCAAGACCAAGCTCTTCCAGCTCTTCCTTAAGATGTTTTGCCAATTCCCACTGTCCTTTCGAACTTGGAAAAGTCTCGCTTTCCTCAAAACTGGTCGTTTCGTATTTTACATAATCCAGCAGTTTATCTATCAGCATGTATCTCCTCCTATTTAAAACAGCGACATCTGGTTAGAATCATCAAGACCTTTCAGTACTCCAAGATCATCCAGTTTCTTCAGCAATGTCTGAGACAGCTGTGTTCTTTCCATCAGATCCTCTTTGGAAAGAAATTCCCTTTCCTGTCTGGCACTGACGATCGAATCCGCAACGTTATCTCCCAGACCGTCAAGAACCTTGAACGGAGGGATAATCTCTCTTGGATTGTCCGGATTTACGGAAAACTCGGTTGCCAGAGAACGGTACAGATCAATGTTCGTCATCCGGTAACCTCTGGATACCATTTCATAACAGACTTCCAAAGTATCAAAAATATCTTTTTCTTTCTTGGTTGCAGGATTCTCACGATTGTTCATCTTAGCCTGTATCTCCTGCATCCTGGCATAGATGGCATCGGCATCCTTGATCATCGTTTCCAGCTCATAGGCATCACAGCGCAAAGAGAAATACGATACATAGTAGTATTCCGGATGATAGACCTTAAACCAGGCGACTCGTACCGCCATAATACAGTAGGCAACGGCATGCGCCTTCGGGAACATATATTTGATCTTCTTGCAGGAATCAATATACCATTTCGGCACATCATGCTCCAGCATGTCTTTTTCTTCATCTTCCGTCAGGCCTTTACCCTTACGAACATGTTCCATGATATTAAATGAACTTAAAGGTTCGAGATGATACCCCATTAGGGTAGACATGATATCATCTCGACATCCGATAACATCCGAGAGTCGAATACCCGAACGGATCAGTTCCTGGGCATTTCCTCGCCAGACATCCGTTCCATGAGACAGACCTGAGATCTGTACCAGTTCCGAAAAAACGTGAGGCCTGGTTTCTTCAATCGTATTTCTGGTATTCAAAGTACCGAACTCCGGTAAACCTGCTGCTCCGGTTTCTTCCTTGTAATGCGGGTTAATGATATTCAGGGCTTTTGGCGAATAGAACAAAGAAAGAACTTTCTCATCATTCATCGGTATCGTTTTGACATCAATGCCGGAAAGATCTTCAAAAAGACGCATAGCTGTCGGGTCATCATGGCCGAGCAGGTCGAATTTCAGCAAATTATCGGAATAATCATGATATTCAAAATGAGTCGACTTCCAGGCTGCATCTTTATCGTTGGCCGGATACTGGATCGGCGTTACATCTTCAATTTCCATGTCGTCCGGAAGAACAACGATACCGCCGGCATGCTGGCCGGTCGTACGCTTCACTTCCTGACAGCCGGAAGCCAGACGCTGACGCTGCGCTCTGGACATATTCAGAATCCCTTTATCTTCACAATATCCGGAAACATAACCAAAGGCGGTCTTCTCCTGAACCGTTAAGACCGTTCCGGCTCTAAATACATTGTCCGGTCCAAAGATCTCCCTGGTAAACAGATGGGCACTTGGCTGATAGACACCCGAGAAATTCAGGTCGATATCCGGGATTTTATCTCCATTGAATCCCAGGAAGGTTTCAAACGGAATATTCTGGCCGTCCCCCTTCATTCTGGATCCGCAGTCAGGACAGTTTTTATCCTCCAGGTCATATCCTGAAGCGACATCTTTCATCCAGATCAGCTTATGGCATTTTGGACAGATATAGTGTGGCGGCAATGGATTGACTTCCGTAATATCCGATAAAGTCGCGACCAGAGAAGATCCGACTGATCCTCTTGAACCGACAATATATCCGTCGTTGTTAGAACGTTTGATCAATAGATGACAAACAAAATAAATAACGCCGTAGCCATTGCCGATAATGGCATTCAGCTCCGTTTCAATACGTTTTTCTATAAATTCATCCAGATCGTCACCGTAGATCCGATGTGCGTTGTAATAGACGAATTCCCGCAGATACTGGTCGGCGGTAATGACATCGTATCTTTGCGTAAACGGTTCTTCAATGATATTGCATTTTCTGGCTACCGCGATCGCATCCGAGATCTTAGGCGGTCTTAATTCATCCGAGAACGGCTTAATACGCTCACACATGTCGGCAATCTTGTTGGTGTTGTTTATGACCATGTCCCGAATCAGCTTTTCATCCTTCAGCCAGGCAAAAGCTTCCAGCATTTCTTTTGTATTAAAGAAGTGCTGATCGGAAGTAATCTGTTTCATTCTCTTTTCTTTGTCATAAATATACAGCGGATGATGTGCACCGCCGATCGCCTGTGCCGAAATATAGACATCTCTCAGTATCTTTTCATCTTTTTTGACATAATGAACATCGCCGGTAGCGACCAGGATCTTATTCTGTCGCAAGGCTTCGTCAATAATATCCTTCAGATAATCCATCAGTCTTTCTCTGGTGAAAAGTTCACGGTCTTCATAAAGAAAACGGTAGTTCTCCAACGGCTGTATTTCGATATAGTCATAGAAAGCAATGGTCTTGGCCAGTTCTTCTTTCGATCTGGTTGAAGCGATCTCAAAAACCTCTCCATTAAAACAGGCAGAACCGATCAGCAGATTCTTACGATGTGAGTTGATCTCTTCCTTAAAAATGCGCGGTTCGGCAATAAATTCCGAATTCGCATCCTTGGTATTGGCCTTGCCAAAAACGGCCAGCGTTTCAGTATTGGAGATCGATACCAGTTTAAACAGATCCTTCAGACCTTCCTGATTTCTGCACAGTACTGTCGTATGAAAAGCTCTGTTTTTTACAAAAGCATCCGCATCCTGGAAATTCTTCAGATCATTCAGTGTCCTGACACCGTATTTATTTAGATCCTTCAACATGAAACTGAAGACTTGACCCAGAACATCCGCATCATAGTTTGCCCTATGGGCAACTTCCTCATCGTAAGGAATATTGTAGGCACGGCACATGTTACCTAAACGGTAGGCTCTTCTATTCTTCAGCAAAGAACGGGAAAGATCCAGCGTATCGATGACGGGATTGGTCAAAGGAGCTTCGCCGATCCTCTCCAGTTCTGAATTCAGAAAACCGAAGTCGAATGCCGCATTGTGGGCAACCAGCACCCTCCCCTGAATGAAGTCCAGGATCTCCTGTTTTGCTTCTGAAAAACTTCTAGCGTTACGTAGATCATTTTCAGAAATATGAGTCAGGTTCTTGATGTTCAATGAAAGAGAGACAGGAGGTTTGATAAAAATATCCTTCTGTTCCATCACGGTTCCTCTTCTCATCAGAACAGCACCGAATTCAATAATATAGTCGTATCTGGTCGAAAGACCGGTCGTCTCCAGGTCAAATACAATGTACTCCTCTTCGCTCAAAAGATGATCATTCGTATTATAGACGATATTCAACTCCGGTGAAACCATGTTCATCTCGCAGCCGAAAAGCAGTTTAAAATCAGGCTTGTCGTCTTTTGCCTTTTTCATGATGCTTTTATATGCAGCCTGGGCTTCATGGAAACCCTGCAGACACAGATGATCCGTGATTGCAACAGCCCTGTGACCCATGGCGTAGGCGGCATTGACGACTTCTGTCGGTGAAGATACGCCATCCATCTCAGAAAGCTTGGTATGCATATGCAGTTCGACCCGCTTTTCTTTTTCGTCATCGATCAGCGGAGAGATATCGTCGATAAATTCGATCTGATCCGGCTCAAAGAGGTAGTCGTTGGCATAACTGTCAAAACGGTAGTTGCCGTAGAACACTGCACACTGCCCTTCTTTATTTTCTTTGAGGACAGCCCTGGTGAACCGCTTTCCTTCCACCAGTTTTACGACAACTGCATTGTTCTCATCCTTTACATAAATCGTCTGGATCAGGGTTCCTGTTCTGGTTTCCCTTTCATCGATCTTGAACATTTCTCCCTGGAATTTGACGTTGTAAAGCGTATCGACCATGTCGTCGATCCTGACCGGTGTATATTCTTTATTCTTAGGACGGTAGTACGTCTTTTCTTTCGGTTTATTTTCTTCTTCCTTATGAACGACAGGCAGAGCTTCTCTTTCCTCCACGACCTGTTGTTCCTCACGCTTCTTGAGTTTCATCGCAATGTTCTTCCGATATCCCAGATCATAGAAAAAAAGCTTTAGGTCATCGATACTGCTGTAATCCTTCTCGAATGCTTCCTGTTCGGTATAAGAAAGAACAAAACCGTCTTCACTGATCAAAGGAACACAAGAAAGAAAGACATTGTTTTCTCTTCTGTACTCGTCCAGATATAGGTTGATCTCCCGGATCGGCAGATCCTGTTCCATGGCTTTCAGATACAGTTTCAAATGTTCTATTCCCTGTTCGGCAAAATAATCCAGCACATCTTTATAAAGAGAATACGGAAGCACGCAGGCGTTTTCCGCCTTGATGATCGTAAAGTTTTTGTTTTTCTGATATAAAACATCAATGATCGCAAAATGATCAAAATAAGCGGCTTTCTCCGCGTTATATCCAAATCTCTCAATGATTCCCTTTACATCAAAACTCATAACTGTGCCAGTTTTCTCAAAGCATCTTCTGCGGCATTCTTTTGTGCTTGTTTCTTGCTGGAAGCTTTCCCGTAACCGTAAGTCAAACCGTCGATCTTGACAGCTACTTCAAATACCGGATTATTATTCGGACCCTCTACCGAAACCGTTTCGTAGACGATCGATTTCCGGGAATCCGCCTGAACATATTCCTGCAGTCTTGTCTTATAATCAAACGTATTCTCATCCGTTTCCCGAATGTGTTCCGCCATCAGGTCATCCAGCAGGCGGTATGCCGTTTTCTGTCCCTGATCCAGGTATACTGCACCGATAAAGGCCTCAAACATATCCGCAATAATCGAATCCCGGTTTCTTCCCCCGGTCTTCTCTTCTCCTGCTCCCAGAAGCAGAAAATCATTTAACCCGTTTTCTCTGACAATCTGTGCCAAGGCCTTCTCGGAAACGAGATTCGATCTTCTAGTCGACATCAGTCCCTCCGGCAATGCCGGCTCGATCCGGTAAAGACGTTCTGCGCTGTATACCTGCAAAACCGCATCACCCATAAATTCCAGTCTCTCGTTATTGCCGTTTGGCGTCTTGTGTTCATTCACATAGGACGAATGAATAAAAGCCTGAGAAATCAGGTCTTTATCCTTATAAGGTATCCCATGGAGATCCAGAAAATCAAAAACACTCATAAAGATATTATACCTTAGCTGATATAGTTTGAGGCAGCGATTTCCTCTATTTTTTCATAGTATCTGTGCAGCCTTGTATCATCCTGATTATCACAGACATAACGGGCATCCTCTCTTGCTGCATTGATGAATCTTGTATCTTCGATCAGATTGCCTAAAACAAATGTCGGTAAACCGCTTTGTCTTGTCCCAAGAATATCTCCGGGACCTCTTAGTTTAAGATCTTCGTAGGAAATCTTAAATCCGTCATTCGTCTCACACAGCACATTCAGTCTCTTAAGAACGTTCTCATCTTTATTGTCTGTCAGAAGATAACAGCTTCCTTCAATACTGGATCTTTGTACTCTTCCTCTTAGCTGATGAAGTTGTGAAAGACCGAAACGGTCGGCATCGTATATGATCATCGTCGTGGCATTCGGTACATTGACGCCGACTTCCACGACAGTCGTCGAAATCAGGGCCTGTATCTCGTTTCTGGAGAACTTTTCCATGATCTCGTCTTTCTCTTCACTGCTAAGCCTTCCATGCATCAGAGCTGTCTTATATGGCCTTAAAACGCTGTTTAAAGCCTGAAACAGGCCATTCACATCCTTTGCCTGATAATTCTCATTTCTTTCAATTGCTGCCGCAATAATATATACCTGTCTTCCGGAAGCGAGAACCGCTCTTATATCCTCCAGAATATCCACGATACTGTTTTTATGAATCAGAAAGGTTTTACATCCCTTTCTTCCGGATGGTATGGTGGCAATCGTGGAAATATCCATGTCCCCATAGATGGAGGAAGCAAGTGTTCTGGGAATAGGCGTTGCCGACATCAGAATAAAGTCGCAGTTATCTCCCTTATCCTTTAAGGCTTGTCTCTGTTTTACGCCAAAACGGTGCTGCTCATCCGCGATTACCAGCCCCAGTTTCCGGTAGTTCACATCTTTTGAAAACAGAGCATGTGTTCCTACAATAATATCGATATCGCCGTTTTCCAGCTGTTTCTTGACGATTTGTTCCTTATCCATCGATCCATACAGCAGGCCGATCCTAACGCCAAACGAAGAAAGACTTTTGTTTAAGGATTCGAAATGCTGCTTTGCCAGGATCTCGGTCGGAGCCATCAAAGCGCCCTGATATCCTGCAAGATAGTTCGCATACAGGCCGATCATCGCAACAGCCGTCTTTCCCGAACCGACTTCTCCCTGAACAAGACGGTACATTGTACTGGCTGAAGCCAGGTCATGCAGGATCTCATTCTTAGTCTGTATCTGATCTTTCGTCAGTTCATAAGGAAATGACTGAATCAACTGATTGATCTTATCTTCATCAAAACTCTTTTTTTCTTTCCTGTTTCTGGTTGTATCGTTTTTCAGGATATCCAAAGCGACATAGAACCTTAAAAACTCCTCATATTTCAGTCTGCTGAGCGACTTTGACAGAAGATCTTTGTTTTTTGGACTATGTATGTTTCGGATCGCCGTTTCATGATCGATCAGATGGTGCTTTTCTATCAGTTCTTCCGGTGTCAGATCTTCTTCGATCTTCCCTTTCTCCAATACGAACTGTATCAGTTTACGGATATCATTCTGGGCAATCCCTTCTTTCAGTGAATAATACGGGATAATGCTTCCCAGAATATCTTTTGTATAGTAGTTGCCGGCAGTGATTTTGTTGTTTCCATCGTATCTGCCGATGATCGTTATTTCCTCGTTCATTCCGATGTTGCGGATCCAGGGACGGTTAAAGATGGTAACGGAGAAAATCTCCTCTTCGTATAGGACCTTGAAACGGGTAGTAGTCAGTTTTCCTTTTCGGAAAGTACTAGGAAAACTGACCAGTTCGCCCACAAAACAGATCTGGTTTCCGATCTTGAAGTCGTTCAATGCCGTTCTTTCGTACATTTCATAACGGAAGGGATAGTAACTCAAAACGTCTTCTACGGTATGCAGATTCAGTTTGTCGGCGATCTCTTTTCTTTTAGGAGTCAGTTTCAGTTCACTCAGATCCATATAAACATTATTTTATCAAATAGCCGGTTTTATGTTAAAATAAATAAGCATCCCCGAATGGCGGAATTGGCAGACGCGCACGACTCAAAATCGTGAGGAGAAATCCGTGTCGGTTCGACCCCGACTTCGGGGACCAGAGCATATGAAAAGTACGGCTGAGACCGTACTTTTTTGTTTATCATTAGAATTTTTGATTTAAAATGTTATGCTTGACTGAATTTGCTCATGTTGATCAATCGGGAATTACACTTCCTGATTTGTCGAATATCATAACATTTTTTCCAATGATACAATTGAAATAGTATAAAGGGGGATTTTGAATAATGAGAAGATCTATAATCATTTTGTTTTTATTCTCAATCATTATTTCGGGTTGTAGCGAAAAACCATTAGCAAGAATAATAGATGGACCGATTGAAATACATGTTAATGAAGAATTTAATCCATTTTCAGTATTCTATGACGTTCAAGATGGGGCTGATATTTCTTATGAAATAAACGAAAACGAAAGCCTCATTTCTTTTGTAGTGTGCAAAGATGATAGAGAAGAAAGATTCGATGACATTGAAGTCAAACTTATATATCCTGACCCTACGGAAACACCATATAAAGTTATGGCACTAAAGGATTTAGAAATACACGATGATCATAACACTAATGCTGGATTATATGGATACGTTAGGAAGGATGATGTATTCGAAGTATATGAGACTTTTATAGATGGCAGCGACATTTGGTGTCGTATATCAACATTACACTGGATATGCAATAAACAAACTTCATGTTTGAAGATTATTCCATATGATACAAATATAGAAATAATACATAATTCGATATCTTTTCCATATTTTGAGTTTGATCGGCAGGTTTTCTGGGATTTTCCTGGTTATTTTATTCTAACAAACGATCCTAAGAACAACGATGCGCTATTAAGCAAAGAGTACGATGAAAAAGGAAGATTAATCTCTGCTTATATGCATTCTCTAAGTCCTTTTTGGAAAGTTCAATACCACTATGATTCGACTGGAAGACTAGAACGTTTATCTAATGGTTATGTGGATTATATTTACGACGATTGGGGAAGAGTAGCTAAAGAAGTATCAGGAGAAAAAAAAGACTCTTTTGTTTATCATGAATACGATATGTATAATAATCTGGTTAGAGTAATCATTGATGGTGATTATCATTCTGAATACAAAAATGGCATCATAGTAGAATACGAATACAATGGTTCATTAAAACTAGAAATAATAGCAGAATATAATATATACCATGTTTTCAGATATGATCTAGACGGAAATGAAGTAGAGATTTTTTACGCAAATGATAAAGATATTCGAAATCCTATAGAGCCACATGTTTAATTGCAAACTCTTTTGTTGCCCTGCAGATCGAGATCCACAAGCAGTACCCTGTATCCCTCATCGGCCAGTCCCTTGGCCAGATTTATAGAAGTGGCAGTCTTTCCGGATCCGCCCTTCTGGTTATTGCAGCTGATTATTTTTCCCATGATTAAAACACCTTTCATTAATAAAACTACATCTCCATTTTCAAAATCTTGTTAATGAAATCCACTACTGGATAGACAATATCCAATAGTGGATATATATCAAAATGATTTGTTTTATACATGATCTTATGTGAATCGAAATCACATTCATCGGAGTCTCACCGGCACAATATGGCTGTGCGCATTCCCTCGCAAGTATCATTATCACAGCTGCAGTATCTGGATACAGTCTTCGCAATATCTTCGTATTATTCGTCATGCGTACCTAATTGCTCTTGCATACAGACTTACAACTGATTAAGTATAATCATGTATTATGATCAAAAAACTGATATTTATCAAAGAACTTTTGTCTAAATATCAGTGAGTACACGCTATAAAAGCGGTTCTTTTTTTGGGGTTCAGGGGACCAGGGTATATGAAAAGTACGGCTGATTCCGTACTTTTTTATTTATTTTGACTCCATTCTTCTAATCGATAAATGGTTTTAATGTTTTATTTCCTGATAATCATTCTCATTCCGCTTCCGCTGGATTCATTCGGTACTGATTGGAAGCCAAACTTTTTATAAAAAGTCTCTTTTCCTTTTTCCGCAATCAGTTGCACCGATACCCTTCCGTTCTCAGGCGTTTGGTTTTCCAGATATGCCAGCAAACGATTCATGATTTCTGTCCCGAGTCCCCTTCCTTGATAAGCCGGGTCAATAACAATATCGCAAATGGTATTGTAAATGCCATCTCCTACAATGCGGCCCATACCAATTGGCTTCTCTACATCATACGCTACCAGAGAATATAGACTTCTTGACAACCCTTGTTTTATTTGTTCTGTACTGAAATTCATCCATTCAACACTCGAACGAAGTTTGCGATAGATCTCTTCTGTTAATGCATTTTCCTTGAATTCCATAAAGTTCTTCCCTATGTTCAAAAACCGATTTGTCTTTCTGATTCCATTATAGATAATGTCGCTCATATTTGTTAGATATCCCGCCATCATTTTATAGATAGCGGGATACCTTTTATTGACATAAATCGTGTCAAAAACAATTCATTATTTTCCATATGTTATTTATACATGATTACTGTGTAAGTCAGGAATTACACTCATCGGACTTTCACCGGTACAATCTGGCTGTACGCATTCCCTCGCAAGTATCATTGTCACAGTACAGTATCTTCGTCATGTCATCGCAGCACTTTTGTGTTGATCGCATGCGCACGCAGCCGCTCGATGATAAAGACTTGTATCTGATTAAGTTAGTAATAATCATGTGTTATGATCAGTTAAAATCAACCTTCAGACCGATGTTTTTCAAAGAACTTTTATCGTCTAAAGGCTGATTGACTGCTATCAAAGCGGTTCTTTTTTTGAGGGGTCAGGGGACCATCGAATATGAAAAGTACGGAATCATCCGTACTTTTTTCTTGTCTGTCATGTCTGAGCTGCACTTAATCGATCCCTGTCTCCGGTATCTGATAAGAAGTGACCGGAATCCTGACAGGTTCCGCTCCAGGAGTCGGCGTCGGTGAAGATGCCTTCTTCACTGTCAAAGTCGTCTCGACTTTTCCGTCATCGAAATTGACAATATTGAAAATAACAGGACGATCGGTTTACTTGCATGTATGATCATCTTAATGATCGCTCATTTGAAGAGAACTTTCACCAGCAGCAGTCCGAGAAAGTTGTTGAGACAATGAGGAACATAACTGACGAGACAGTTTCCGGATCTTAGGAATGCAAGTGCATAGAAGACGGCGTCATAGAAGACTCCGAAGAGATCATAGAATACTATCGCCTGACTGCCGGTCGCAATATGCGCCAGTGCGAAGAGGGTTGCCGAGCCAATCAGACATACCGTCGTCGGAAGGATCTTGCTGCCTTTACCGAAAAGGAATCCGCGGAATGCGATCTCCTCGCCAAGGACTGTGATCACACTTGTCAGTCCCCAGGTCAGGAAATTGCCAAGATCCATTTCTAGGCTCGTCCTTCCGATCACGTGTTCGATGTATTGCCTGTAAAAGTCTTCAAAGAAAAGCTTTCCACAGATCAAAACCGCTATCGTGAGAACTACCGGCAGCAGGACCCACAGCAGGACCTGCGGTTTTTTCAGATCGTTCGGAAACGTCCTGAAACGCAGTCCGGATTCATCATCCGGAGTTTTTTCGAGAGCTTCCACAATAAAAAATGAAGCGATGCCGACGATAAGCGCATAGCCGGAAAACAATGATCCAGGCAGGATCAGTTTGGTCACTATCATGACGGTCATTATGGCGATTCCGACCAGCGTGACCATCGTGCCTTTGTTTTTCAATGTTGATTTTTCCATACAATCTCTCCTTTTATATTCATAACGCTCCCATCAGCCCTCCGGCTGCCGTGTCGAGAATCTTTCTCATCGATCCTTCATTATATTCGATGGCATTGTTCGCTACGAGACTGGCATATCCGTGAACCATGGCAAACAGTATCTCGAAGCATTCCACGGCCTTCGCCTGGTCCATCTCCATGTCCCTGGCAGCTGCAGCGATTATCGAATCATCGACATTATCACGTATCAGATCGATGAGATTAAACCCGTCAAATCGTCCGGACTGAAACAGAAAGCGAAACAGCTGAGGCTCTTCATCAGCAAATCTTATATACCTCAGTCCTATCTCCATGAAGTCATCATCCGAAAGGATATATCCCGTATGAAACATATCTGCCCTTTCATATGTCAGATCCGTCAGTTCTTTCAGATTCGGAAACTGATACATGATAGGCTGTGTTGAACAACCAAGTTCATCTGCCAGTCTTCTGACAGTCAGAGCAGACGATCCCTCCCTTCTGATCAGCTGGAAGGCTGCTTCGATCATTTCGTCTTTTGTCGTCGTCGGTTTCCTGGGCATAATGTCACCTATACTATAACATATGTTATTATATTCAATCTTTTTTAAGCTATCAAGCTGAAGTCATCATGTTCAATCAGAGTCTGTTCTTGATAAAAAGAAAAAGCACAGTCTATGAACTGCTCTAGATAGTATTCCGCCTTTCCTAAAGGCATATATATCCTCTCCATCCGCGTACCGAAAAATAAGAGTCGGCTCCGTTATGGAAAGTAAAGACTCTGCCATATCGCCGTTCACAGAACAACGCCCCTCCCTTGTCTCTTACATCCGCAGGCGTATCGATCCAGCTGGATGTTTTCAGATCAAATTCCCCGAGTTCCTGAAGCCTGTAATACATTTTCTCATCCATCAGCGAGACCCCCATCTCCTCCAGGCAGTCAAGCCATTCAAGCTTCGACGGGATAATAAAAAGGTTCTCGAAGTCTGTGCTGTATATGACATCGCTTATCCGAACCTTTCCGTTGATTGCTTCCACGATTCCGTCTATATTCTCGAAGTCCTCAAGGAACTTCGAACTGGTGTACTTTTTATAGTGAAGAAAAGAATACATATTTTTATTGCCAAAGATTAAGCCACCACTGCAGAACTTTTGCTCCAATTGCGTAATTTACAGTCTTTGCCTTTCCCAGATCATTGACACCAATCAGTGTGACGGAGGCTTTACCCTTATTGATATTGTTCTTGTAAGAAGAAGGATCGATTTCATAATTGGAAGGATCAATGACCTGCTTGTTGAGCTTGACGACAATGTCATCTTTGCTTAAAGTGACAGGCTTGCCCGTATATTCTTTGGCTTGTACCGTAATGGAAGCTTTCGAGATGTCAGCTTCCGTAATCCGGTATTCACAAGACAGTTCATCGCAATAGTTCCTGATTCCCGTAACCGTTACCCTGATCCGCGTACCTGCAGGAATGATGTCATCAGGCTGCACAGCTTCCCCTTCCAGTCTTGTTAGAGATCCGTTGTTGATAGAGGTTTCCGATACATAGGTATAGAGGATGCTGTTCTTGTCGTAATCCGTTCCTGCCGCAAGCTTCTTGCCGTAGTCCATTAGTACAGGAACAGATTTCCAGCCGTTCTTCTTCAAGGAATAAACCACATCAGGACTGTTCATGGCAATATTATCCTGAAGGGATCTTTGTACAACCTTGAAATGCTCTGCCTGTAAGACTCCCGTATAGTTTCCTTTGCCGCTTACAGTGAACGAAGGAAGCTTCTTAGGATCCGCCCCATCATTGAGCGAGGTGTTGTTTTTGAAGCTTACCGTATAATCCGTTCCTTCCTTCAACATCTTCTCTTTATCGAAGACACAGATCACAGGTCTTCCTCCGGCTTTGGAATAAGGAGCGTCCTCATTGTGATATTCCACAGATATCGAGTGATTCACATCTTTTCCGATATCATAAGGGACGATCTTGTAGGTTTTCTTAACTGTTCCGGTATACAGACCCTTTCCTGTTACTGCCATAGTCGCCGTACCGGTCTCGATATTATTGACATATGTGACTTCATAATCCTTTTCAGGGTCAAGAGTCACAGCTTCAGAATTCTTCTCCTTCTGACAGGTGAGGATCATATCGTCCTGTGTCTTTTCGCTTCCGTCATAGACGAAAGAGGAGACCAGACTGTTGATCTTCACTCCGGACATCGGTATTCCTGTAATCTTGAAGGAAGTCGTTTTCGTACCGTAGAAGGACTGGATTCCTGCAATCGTCACAATGACAGCACCGATGTCGGTAGTATTCTCCGATAAGGAAAGCATATAATGAACGCCTTTGACCAGTGTTTCTTTTGTCTTTGGATCCTTTAAGACGACATCAAAACTGTTGAGGTCGACCGGTTCCCCCGTATACATGATGTCCTTAGGCTTGGCCAGGGTCATCTTGGAAATGTCTTTTACTTCCTCATCCTTGATGTCAAAGAAACAGTTCATTTCTCCCTGGAAGTTTCCAACGCCTTTGATCATGAAGCCGTAAGAACCCGGTTCCTGATAGGCTCCTTCGAAGTCCTCATTGTATTCAAGAATGTAGTCTTTACCCTGCTTCAGGGTCTTTCCGTTGAACTTGAGTACAGGCTTGGCATACTGAAGTTTTCCATTGTACCTCAGCTTAGGAATATCCAGTGTAACATCCGGATCTCCCAGAGGCTTGGCAAGAATACTGAATGAGATCGTTTCCTTGGACCGATAGTTGTTCTTGCCGGTAACGGTAATGACAGCCTTTGAAGTATCCGTTGATACCTTCGTATTGTTGGAATACTTGACGGTATAGTCCTTGCCTTCTTTCAGCAGTGTCTTGTGATCGTATACTCTGAACGACTTGGTGATGGCTTTCCCGGTGTAATACTCATCCGTTAAAGCGGATAAGGAATACCAGAGACCGTCAGGTATATCGTCAGGGTTCGCAGGACAATCTTCAGGGAGGATTTCGCCATAAAGGGAGTCGTCCGCGGCCGGTGTCGGCGAAGACGGCTTTTTTACTGTCAGGTACGACTCGGCTTTTCCGTCATCGAAATAAACGGTGACAGTATGTGTTCCTTCCAAGAGTCTGTTCAACAAAGTCGCTTTAATCGTAACGACTGTACTACCCTTTACAACAGTATAATCTGTATCTAACGTTAATGTTTCTTCATCCAGATCGACACTCTTGAAATGTTCAAAACAATGACCATCATCTACATTTCGCTTAACAGTCAGTACATAATCCTTGCCACTGTCTAAAGTATATGTTCCGTCTGCACCAGCCGTGACAGTGTATACAGGCCAGCTGGTTTGCCAGACGGCATAAAGCGTAATATTGGTATCTGCACTGAAACGATCTCCAGCCCGGTATTCCGGTTCAGTAGCCTCCGGGTCGCTTGACCAGCCCAGAAACTTTACATCACCGCATGTCGGTATAACGTCAGAAATCCATGCTTCATCTTTAAACCACTGGTCCTCAGGACCATTTGAGCCGCCATTTAGATTATAGTGTAGATAATCGTAATAAGCGGCATACTCCCATTCTTCGACAGGAACGAATTCGTATTCCGAGAAGTCCTCTTCAATCCAGGTCCATTCATCAATCATCTTTACGCCATGGGCGATCAAATTGTTGTATAATGTTTCTATTTCGTTTCTGTTCTCTTCAGGTGTTCCACTGAATTCTCTTAGCCCCAATACTGCTTTAACATAACGCCAGGAAAGTTTACTGCGTCCGATGGCTTCAAGAGCATCCGGATCATCCGCAGCAGCATTTTCAGCTAAAGTCCAAAGCCGATCGATCTTCTCCGCTTCTTCCTCATCAATCGAGAAAGAATCGCCCATGCGACAAATCAGGTTCACGTGGTCTTTCACGCAGTCTGTGATCTCATCGATGATTTCCTTTACGTATGCTCCACCTTTGCCATAATAGTAGTTGCAAAATTCCAGCATCTTCTCTTCGTACTTGCAGTAAGGATCCTCCATCAGCTCTGCGATCAGGAAAGTTCTGAGTTCACCAAATTCCGTATCACAACGGTCGACGTAATAGTTTCCCTCTGCGTAAACCCCTTTAACTCCAAATTCGAAGAAGCACTGCATATTTTTCTGCAAAGTATGGAAATCAGGAAAGATTCCGAGTGTATAGGCATAATTGGTCGTATAGTCCCAGATATATATCCTGTTGCAGATTTCGGACCATTCCTCAAGATCCTCTATCAGTTCTCTGTTTTGTTGACAGTTTGGATCATCCAAAGAATGGGAAAAACAGCATTCGAATGTACATAATCTAACGATAACATTATCTTCGGGCTTTACTTGAGCCGGAGCTTTGCGAGTGTACGTATAGGCAAGCGTATCAAAGGCAACATTGTCGTATTTATCGTCTGTTTCTTTTACGGCGTGGGCAATTCTATTGACGAATGTGATCAAAGAGCCGGCATGTGATCCGTTTGTCTCGTCTAATGCCTCGCACTGTTCACATTCGCAATAATCCAGATTGTCGGCCTGAGACAGTGAAATGATCTGAAGATCTGCAGTCGGATCATGCTCTGTCTCAAGAATCTCTAATACTTCATCAAGGACAATTTCATAAACCTCGTCATTGGTCAGACAAAGCTGTCCGGGAACTCTTACACCGTCATGCAACGCAAAGTATTCCGGATGGCTTTCAAAATAGTCATTAGAAGAGCAGAAAACCGTTGAAAGTGTATGACAACGGGTATCACCAAGATATGGGATGTTTCCTCCCTGCTCAGGGGTATAGTACTGCAGTTCTCCATTCAGTTTATGAGCATGTGAATACAAAGGCATCCAGCCGCTGCGCCAGTCGGTATTTCGGTATTCGAAATATGGTTTGTATATGATTTTTTCTTCCGGAACTGCCATTTTATCGGAAGTCTTCACCATTGCCGGATACCAGGCATAGCATTTATAACCGCAGAAATCTTCAAGAAAAGTATGAACGCCATAGAGAGTTCCCCTACCGCCGGAACCATAAATGGCCAGACCATTATTGAAAGGTGCGATAACATACGAATCAGCAGGCATACCCGCAATATCGGACGTATCATAAACAGAGGTTGTTCCAATGCAGAACTTGAATCCATCAAATGGCTGATCGTCTTTGATGATAGGATATTCGTTTCCATCAAGATAATACAGGTATTCTTGTAGAGTCTCTGCGGCATAGATTTCCCGATTTGAAGCATAAGTAGAAATAATGATCGCATATTCTTCTTCATCGGCTTCTACTTCTCTATCTACACAAGACAGAATACCTGCTACGGCAATGATCATAAGCAATACAGCTATTATTGCCTTTTTGATTCCTTTCTTCATGGCATAATCTCCTCAATCCATCTGTATGACTGCAGATACAATACAAAAACACAAACTTTAAGATATATTACTACTTTAACACATATCTATTCAAAAACAGATATAGCCTCTCCAGCCACGGACAGAATAATATGAATCGGCACCATTATGAAAAACAAAGACGGTCCCATAACGACGTTCGCAGAACAGCGCACCGCCTTTTTCTCTGATACTGTCCGGTGTCTTGATCCAGCTGGAAGTCTTCAGATCGAAATTGCCCAGTTCCTGCAGCCTGCGGTAAAGCGGCTCATCCATCATTTCGATGCCCATTTCCTGTGCTTGAGCCATGGCACTTCCTGCAGGAGGATTCTTGCTGCGTTTCCGTAAAGCTTCCTCATCATAACAGAAACTTCTTCGTCCGGAGGGTGTTTCTGCGCTACAGTCACAGAAGATCAGCTTTCCGGAAGCTGTTTCCTTACCAATAACATCCGGTTCTCCCCCACTCTCTTCCATACGCTTCAGAATCTCCAACATTTCCGGATGATCTGTTAAACGTTTTTCAACCTCTTCCCATTCCAGATCCAGATGGCGTTCCCTATTCTCACAAAATCTTTTCTTCAGTGTTTCAATCATATTGTTTCTCCCATGTTTTTTCCATTGCATATCCATCACGCAGGAATCATCCAGTTAACAGTCTGCGAGTTTCTACCTTCCGCCTTCGCAAAACCCAGACTTTCATAAAGCCTGATTGCCGCTGCATTGTCTACATCGACCTGAAGCATCATCCCTTTCGGACGGTTTCCTTCAATGGCGGCTGCCAGCAGCTTTCTTCCCCATCCTTGTCCCCGGTATGCTTCCAGGACCATAATATCGTAGGGCTCATTCTCATCGAAACAGTTCGTAATATCGAGATAGCCGATGACCTTTTCATCACATACGGCCAGATAGACATCAAAACGCTCTTTCGCCTCTGCAACCTTTTCTGCTGTCCAGTAACGGTCCCTATCGTGCATGTCGATGTACTGG
Source organism: Erysipelotrichaceae bacterium (assembly GCA_017432885.1). GTDB lineage: Bacteria > Bacillota_I > Bacilli_A > Erysipelotrichales > Erysipelotrichaceae > Colivicinus. The sequence continues at coordinate 138,136 of JAFRIE010000018.1, forward strand.
TCCATATATCGTTCCGATAAAGCTTCTATCCCGGAAGTATCGACATAGACTTGTCCGTCCCGTAGCAGCATCTTCTGCTGCTCCGTATCAAATGACGCTTCTTTTTCGATCAAGATACTTCTTAATAAGTTATTTTTGGGATTAAATACAAAATCCGCCTGAAATCCCGGATAATTCATCTGAAGATAGTCGAACAACTTTTTATAAGCAGATTTCTTCTGCGAGAGACAGGCAATCATTTCCATATACTTTTCTTCTTCCTTGATCAGAAGGAGAAACAGTCCTGTCAGTTCATCATCTTCATAAATGCCGAAGATATGATCGTCCGGCCTGTTTATCGCCTTTTGAAAAGAACTGATGAGCTCATCGCTATTCGAATATGAAGGGTTAGAAAAAAGCGGATCTTCATTGATCTTTTTTATGTAGTCCATGTAGCAGTCAATAGAATTCAGTTCTTTAATCATAAATAAACACAAGGGGATCTTATCCCCTTCTCGCTTCTCTTAAAGGTTCATCCCAGAATACTCTTCCACCGTTTTCTTCGATGATCGCATCGATCATTTCCCGTAGATCCTGAAGATATGCCGCTTCCTTTTTCTTTGATCTTCTACCCTTGCCGCAATAGAGTTCTTTTTCAAAATAGGCGTCGTAAGATACCGCATAATCTTCTTCATCGCGGTGCGGAAAGAAAGAGACCGCAGCCTTGTATTGGATCGTGCCATTCTCTGAATCGCTGATCAGCATGACTAGCGCTCCATTACGTCTGACATTCGAGAATACGGCATCCGCTTTAAAATACTGTTCGTATACGTTAATCACCATAAATGATCCTTTCGTAGAATACAGTCGTTATACCGTCGTATTATTCATCGACTCCCAATCCTGTCTTGTCAGGATATTGGTCTCATCAGGTTCGATCGTACCGAAATGTGTTTCATATTTTCCATAGGCATAGTGCCTGAAACCGCACTTCTCCTGTACTCTCTGCGACTGTCTGTTGCTTAGAAAATGGCCGCAGAGGATCATGTCCAGACCTGTTTCTTCAAACAGATAACGGATCGTTTCCTTTACCGCTTCCGGCATGAATCCTCTCCCCCAGTAGTCTTTAGATAGTACATATCCGATCTCCCTGCACTTTTCATCTTTCAGTTCGGGGAATTGGTTCTCATCGTATTCTTCGATTCCCAAGGAACCGATGACCTTTCCCTGATATTCCAGGGCAAACGTCCTCTTTTTCGAAATAAACGAATCCAGGATCGTCTGCGTGTCTTCTTTACTCTTGTGAGGGATCCATCCTGCCATTTGTCCAACACCGTCTACCGATGCATATGCATAAAAATCATCCAGATCATCCTGGCGCCAAGGTCTTAGGATCAGGTGTTCCGTTTCTAGAAAAGTATTGCTTATGTCGATATCCGCATTCATTTCCGCTACCTCACCAATTGATTCTAATATACATTGAACAGCCATTTCTTTCCAGTCATTCCATTGTTTTGAGACGCTTAAAAACCCTTTAATCAAAGGGTTTATATGTATCGGCTAATTGACTTCAACGATTCCGTTTTCCTTGATAGTGATCTTCATTCCGTCCTTAACATAGTTCAGGAAATCATCTCCCAGTTCATCGATGACCGGCATTGAAGCGTCGGACCAGACACTGGCCAGCACGGCTCCGGCACAGGCCAGAGAATCGATCCGGTTGGCAAACAGCATGCATCCGGGATTCCGTTTCATTTCACAAGAGCAGTAAAGCACCAGTCCCCCCGTCGTTGAACCGATGGTCTGCGGAAGACATAAGGCCTTGCCGGCAATCGGCTTACCGTAAAGATCCGGGTTGTTCTGATCGGAAACCTTTGCGCTCTTGTCGCCAAACTGCAGGGCTTTCTGCAAAGAAGCCAAGGTATTGAAACCGCCGTGGCTTACTACGGCTTCACAGGTACAGGTACCCGGGGTTACGACTCTGCCTTTAAACTCTTTCATTCTAGTTTCCTCCTTTGCATAGCTGCATGACGATCTCATCGTCCGTATAATATCTGGAAGAAGTATAAGTTCTCAGCTTATTGCTGGAAGTGATGACAGGCATCTTTCCACATAACGGATTGTTCATAAACATCAACGGGCAGATATACGAAAGAATGATCCCGGTCTTTTCCAGTCTTGGATAGTATTCCGTCTTCTTGAACTCCTTAATAACTGCAGGAGCGGCGGTAAATACCGTAGGAATCAGAACCTGCGCATTCTTGTATTTCTTCAGATTCTCTTCGATCACATCGGTCCAGTCCTTCAATTGCTGCAGAGACATATGCGGACAGCCCATGAAACACAGACGCGGCTTGGCTTCCTTATTCTTCCAGATCACCGGATAGGAATCATATACTCTTTGCAGCTCGGCATCGTCGATCACGTACTCTTTTGCGTTTGCTTTAATCAAAGATCTGCCCAGTTCTTTTGCTTCCGGAGTCAGATTATCGATATGATAGAGCCCTACGGCGCCATTGGAAGCGGTAGCCGCACCGAAGTCTTTCAGATAAGTGCAGGCCTTCTCATCCAGTTCCGTTCCCAGCCATTGATCCAGACCGATCACGTAAGGAACATCTTCCATGACCTTCATGCCGATAGCGCTTCCCAGAAGCTGTGCTTCCGGTTTCTTCGTCGTTGCGATCCTTACGATCCAGTCAGCTTTTCTTCCTTCGTCGGTCAGCAGTCCGAAATACGGCACACAGCCGACAATCGAGCCCATGATGTCGATGATTCCGGAATTGCGGTTGCATCTGGCACCCAAAACGGAATTGGCGTAAACGACAGCGGAAGATTCCGACCAGGAAAGGACCTCCCCTTTCTTAGGCGTATTCCCCACTTCCGACATATAACAGGTACAGGTAAAGGCGTCGTCTTCCAGCAGACCCAGCTTCTTCAGCTGTTTCTCGTAGAAGTCCTGCTTGCTGTACATAAAATGCTTAAAAACGATATTCTGGAGGAATGTCGTCGGAACATTAGGATCCAGCGGCCTCGGGTCTACCGTAAACTTCTGTCCGGACACGACGCCTTCCTGCAGAAGCGTATCCATCAGCCTGTAGACCGGCTCCATGACACCCAGGCCGAAAGAAGTCACCAGGTGGTTGTAGTCGGATGTCACTTCCGCCATTTCCGTGGCATCGAAAGCTTCTCCGTACATCACCAGTGTTTTCATGACTTTTGCCAGGATCTCTCCCTTTTTCCCATCAAGTATATCCTGCTGTTTCTGTGTCAGTTTCATAGTTTTCTCCTATATTTTCATAGCGACCTCATAAGCGCGCCAGATGACCGTCCTTAAGTTGCCTACAGTCTTGCAGTCGCCGACCAGTCTGATCTTTCCCGATTCTTTCGCCAACGATGCAGGAACATAACCGACGGAAGAGATGACTGTATCACACGGAACGGAAATGTCCTCTCCATTTCTTGTACAGATGACTTCCCCATCTTTTACTTCCTTCAATGCCGTTTCCAGATAGACAGGAACTTTATGCAGTTCAAACCATTCTCTCAGATAAGACGAGTTGGCCAGACAGACGCCGGTCTGGGCGATCAGATCGTCTTTCATCTCAATGATCGAAACATCTTTTCCTTCCAGTGCCAGTTCATAGGCGATTTCGCATCCTGTAAGACCGCCGCCGATTACTGTGACTTTCTGACCGGTCTTCTTATCCTTCAGATATTCGCAGGCTTCGATGGTCTTATCAAAACCCGGAACATTCAGTTTTCTGGCAACGGCTCCGGTCGCAATGACGATATCCTTGCCGGCAAACCGTTCCAGATCTGTAATCTTTTCATTCAGATGGATCTCGATCTTCAGATCGTCCATTTTCTTTTTATACCATTTCAGCAGATCTCTAAGTTTCCCTTTGTATGACTCGCTGCTGGCCGGAATGAAAGTCCCGCCAAGACGATCCGATGCTTCGTAGAGGATCGGATTATGACCCCTGAGTTTCAGAACTCTTGCACATTCCATGCCGCCGATGCCGCCGCCGATGATAATGACGTCTTTCGGCTGATCTGTCTTCCGGATGTAGTGCTTATCCGTCTGCATCGTTTCAGCGTTTACGGCACATCTGGCCAGATGCAGGGAGTCATAAAGCTCCTGATCGTTCGGCACGCCCTTGTAGTGACACATGTTGAAGCAGCCGTTATGGCAAAGAATACACGGACGGATATCATCCATTTCATCATTCATCAGTTTTGTGATCCACTCCTGATCCGCGAGGAACTGTCTGGCAAAACCGGCTCCATCGATCTTTCCTTCCCGGATCGATCCGGCAGCCGTTGCGGGATCCATTCTGCCTGCCGCCACGACTGGAATATGGCAGAACTTTTTAATATGTTCAACATCCTCCAGGTTGCAGTTTTCAGGCATATAAATCGGCGGATGGGCCCAATACCAGGCGTCGTAGGTGCCATTATCGCAGTTCAGCATGTCGTATCCGGCTTCTTCCAGGAATTTAACGGCTTCTTCGGATTCTTTCATGTCTCTTCCGACTTCGGTGTATTCTTCTCCCGGAAGAGCTCCTTTGCGGAAGTCCTTTGTTTTGGATACGACCGAATAACGGAGAGATACCGGGAAGTCTTTACCGCATTCCTTCTTGATCGCCTTGACGATTTCGGCAGCAAAACGGTAACGGTTTTCCAGTGTTCCGCCATACTCGTCCTGACGTTTGTTGACGTATTTCAGGGTAAACTGATCGAGCAGATATCCTTCATGCACGGCATGGATCTCGACGCCGTCGGCACCAGCATACTGCAGTTTTTTTGCTGTTTTCGCAAAGGCATCAATAAATTCCTGGATCTCCGCCTTTGTCATTTCTCTGGATGGCACCTTATCCGACCATCTGTTCGGACTTGCCGAAGCGCTTGCGGTAATCTTATCCAGATCCATAAAAGGTTTCGACAGAACCCTCAATGCTTTATTCGTATACAGCATCTCCATCATCTTGGAAATCGTAAAGGAACGTCCAAATCCGGCAGTAAGCTGAACAAACAGCTTCGCTCCGGTCTTGTGAAATTCCGGCATCCAGTTCTTCAGATCGTCGTACATCCGATCGTTTTTATATAGCCATTGTCCAAACATCGGATTATAAACCGGCTGGCATCCCGGCAGTACCAGACCGCAGTTGTTTTGGGCAACCTTCAGGATAAACTCCGCTCCTGCCTTATCAAAGTGATTGTTCTCCATCCAGCCGAGAAGATTTGTTCCACCCATTGAAGTCAGAACAAAACGGTTCTTGATCTCGACATTCCCGATCTTCCAAGGCGTAAACAAAGGTTCATAGATTGTTTTCATTTTACCCATACGATAAAACTCCTTATATTGTGAATATTTTAACATATTTATACTATAAAGAAAACAAAAACGCCTATCGGCGTTTCTATGCTTTTCGGATCGGATGACGGATCACGGTTTTAAGTTTCTGCGGATCTGTTTTTCTGGGATCGGAAAGATAGATTTCGTGATGCATCCGCTTGTCGGTGATATCAAGGACATAACCCTGTTCTTCCATGAAGATATGCATCTTTTCTACGGTAGCCGGTTCATCATCGTAGGTTCCGTTGTGCATGCATTGGACGCAGATCCCTTCTTCATAAGTGAAAAACTCAACGATTGAAAAATCCGTTTTCTTTTTCTTCGTCGCTTCCTTGACTGCCCAGTCAAAATCCTCTTTCTTCACAAAATCAGGCAGACGAATAACGGAATACCATTGAAAATTCTCTTTATGTGCGTAATCGATTCCCTGTACGCCTTCCTGCCACCAGAAACCTTCCAGCGGAGGAACGACATAGTCAAAGTATCCCTCAATCTGTCTGCCGCCCTTCCTGCTCATCTTGATCGTATAGACAATACCGTAAAGCAGACTGATCGAATGCTGATATTCTCCGTTTTCTTCGTTCGGATCACCCTGCCCGCGTACCGCAAGAAAATTCATTTTCGGAATATCGACTATGGCAGGCCGGTCTTTTGGCAGATAGAACTCTCTATACTCTTTTTTAAAATCGAACGTCATGTTATGCCTCTTGATTCAGGATCTTCTCGAATTCCGGTTTCATGCCTTTGTCTTCCCCTGTTACAAAGTAGTTCTGCGGCATGTCATAACCCGGAAGCGGATTGCCTTCGACGATTACCGGTCCTTTTTCCGTAATAGCAATATCCCAACCCACATAACGGACGTGTTTCTCTACCAGAGCGGCTTTTTTGCACAGTTCCAGCGCTTCTTTGAAATAAGGAACTTCAAAACCGATCAGTTCCATCCCGCTTAAGGGATGCCTCGTATAGGTCGAGATCGTCTTGTCTGACCAACAAGGATTAATGATTTTTCCTTCTTTTGACAATACCGTATAGATCCCTCCTGCCCCGACATTATCGACCGGAGCTTTACTGGTTCCGATCCTTTGGATCGTGTACATGACGTGCGGGATATCCTTTTTATCAAGTAGCGTCGTAATTCTTACGGTGTTGATTGAATACGGATTGAGAAGATTCATTTGTTTATGCTGAACGATGGAATCCTCTACATATAAGTTGTTTTCCTGCAGAAAATCATAAATTTCTTCCAGATTCGAATCGGCATCGATTTCAATGTTCCGGTAAATACCCTGACCGGAACAGGAATCGGCCGGCTTGGTAAAGAAACGGTTCTTTCCCTTACAGAAAGTCACGAAATCTGCAAAACCAGAATTACTGATGTCAAGAAATTCCCTTCCCAGGAGTTCCTTAAATATCTGATTGAATTTCAGTTTGTCATTAAACAGTTCCCGGTATTGAGGATCATTCAAAGTCTTGAATAAAGACTGGGAATAATCGAAATTCACATAGGTATCACGGTCTTTCTGAGATTTGTCTACAAAATGGAACAGATTGTATTCCATATATCCGACATGATCCTTTAAGATACACCTTGTCATATCCGCCAGGATCAGTAATACCGGTTTCCCGGAATACTTATGTACCTGTTTTGCGTTATTCAGCATTCTCTGAATGCTGGAGAATTCAAATCTTTCAAATATAGAAGCCATATTACTATTATACAAAAAAGCATCTATGAATGCTCCTCTTAGTTTATAATATACATAAGAGAGGCAAAATCATGATCAATAAGTATACCCTGAGCAGAATACAGAATATCCGTTTTGTGAAAGATCATCTGGATGTTTTCATCCGAAACAGTCTTGCTTTATCAAGATATACCGATGAAGATCCGTTAAAAGAGACTGCAAAAAAGAATTTTGTCGATGCCTATGCTTATATTATGGAACAGCAGGATGTAGAAAACGACTACAGATGTCTGCTGAGCCTTCATGAGATGCTGATGAAAGATCTGGATAACGGCATTAAAGCGGAGCTTACAGAACAGCAGATCAGTGAATTATGTGAAATGATCAATCAGCCGGCCAAAGCCAATACCGAAATCGCAATCGATGTCATGCTCTACATTTTAGACAAAAGGCTCTTCTCTGACGGCGATGTCAGAGCTGCCTTGATGTTTGCGAATAAGATAATGATCGACAACGGCTGCGGTTTTATAACCGTTACCGAGAACAATAAAGACGTATTCAGAGAAAAACTGAAAGAATACAAAAACAACAAGGATTACGATATTAAAGACTGGATCTACAAATACTGTATCAAAGGTCCTAAACTGGATCACTAAACCTCTGACATAGAGGTTTTTATATTATAATTGTTAATATGAAAACCAGAAGACTGACCACAATTTCCATGCTTACAGCCCTCTATGTCGTGTTAAGCATTCTGACGCCTGTCAAGGTTGCGAATTTTAAGTTCACCTTTGAAGCTTTTCCGATCCTGGTAGCAGGACTGCTATTTGGTCCTTTGGACGGTCTGTATGTCGGAGGCATCGGTTCATTCATCTATCAGTTGTTGTTTTCCGGATACGGGATCACAGCGACGACGCCGTTGTGGATCTTGCCTCACGCCTTAAGCGGTCTGCTTATCGGATTTTATGCAAAAAAGAAGGATTTTTCTTTGAATTTCATACAGACGGTCCTGATCACAGGAATCAGTGCCCTGCTTGTTACGTCCTTGAATCTTCTGGCGCTTTACGTTGATTCAAAGCTTTTCGGTTATTATTCCGATGTTCTGGTGTTTGGCAATCTTTTCTTTAAGATCGCTGTCGGGATCATTCTAGCCGTCATTTACAGTCTGGCTTTACCGAAGCTGCTGGCCTATTTGAAAAAGCAGCTCAACCGGGACTAATTCCGGTATTTATCTGTCATATTAGAAAGTGAGGATATTGCTTTGTTAACTGATATTGAAATTGCGCAGTCCTGCAAAAAAGAAAAAATCACCGTAATCGGAGAAAAACTCGGTATTCCGGAAGAATATCTGGAATTATATGGAAACTATAAGGCAAAGATCGACTACAGGTTGTTGAAGGATCTTGAAGAAAAGCCGAACGGAAAACTGATTCTGGTTACGGCGATTACTCCTACTCCGGCCGGAGAAGGTAAAACAACAACGACTGTAGGTCTTGCAGACGGATTAAGAAAAATCGGGAAACGATCCGTTGTAGCACTAAGGGAACCGTCTCTTGGCCCGGTTTTTGGCATTAAAGGCGGAGCGGCAGGCGGCGGATATGCGCAAGTCGTTCCAATGGAAGACATCAATCTTCATTTTACCGGTGATTTCCATGCGATCGGTGCTGCAAACAACCTTCTGGCAGCGATGCTGGACAATCACATTCAGCAGGGAAATACGCTTAATATCGATCCTAGAAGGATCACTTGGAGAAGAGCTGTCGACATGAATGACAGGCAGCTCAGAAATATCATCGACGGTCTGGGCAACAGAACGGACGGTACACCAAGACAGGACGGATTTGACATTACCGTAGCTTCGGAAGTCATGGCTGTTCTTTGTCTGGCATCGGATATTACCGACCTCAAAGAAAGACTTTCCAGGATCGTTGTAGGCTATACCTATGACAACGAGCCGGTCACAGCCGGACAGCTAAAGGCCCAAGGAGCGATGGCGGCACTTTTAAAGGATGCATTAAAACCGAATCTGGTGCAAACTTTGGAAGGAACGCCTGCTTTCATTCACGGAGGACCGTTTGCCAATATCGCCCACGGCTGCAATTCCGTTACTGCAACAAGACTCGCCTTAAAACTAGGCGATTACGCAGTAACCGAGGCCGGATTCGGTGCAGATCTGGGAGCGGAGAAATTCCTGGATATCAAGTGCAGGATGGCCGGTCTTAAACCGGATGCCGTCGTCATTGTTGCGACAGTTAGAGCCTTAAAACATCATGGAGGTGTTGTGAAAGATCAGCTGAGCGAAGAGAATCTGGAAGCTTTGGATAAAGGTCTCCCGAATCTGCTTCAACATGTCAGCAATATCAAGAATGTGTTCAAGTTGCCTTGCGTCGTTGCGATCAACCGTTTTCCTACTGACAGTGAAGCGGAACTGAAACGGATCGAAGACCGGTGCAATGAACTGGGCGTCAATGTCGCTCTGAGCGAAGTGTGGGCTAAAGGCGGTGAAGGCGGAATAAAGCTGGCGGAAGAAGTCGTCCGTCTTTGCGACCAGCCGAATGATTTTAGCTTTGCCTATGATCTGGATCTGCCGATCAGGGAAAAACTGGAAACCATTGCCCGAAAGATCTATCATGCCAACGGCATCCATCTTCCTGGAAACGTTCCAAAGCAGATCAAACAGCTGGAAGATCTGGGTTTCGGTAATCTTCCGATCTGTATGGCCAAGACCCAGTATTCTTTCTCGGATGACCAGACAAAGCTGGGTGCACCAAAGGATTTCAATATCGTCATTAGAAACATCAAGGTTTCAGCAGGAGCCGGCTTCATTGTCGCCCTGACGGGAGAGATCATGACGATGCCCGGTTTACCGAAAATTCCCGCTGCGGAAAAGATCGATGTCGATGAAAACGGAATCATTACGGGGCTGTTCTGATTATGGAAAATATAACATTAAAAGAGTTTACAGAATTGGCTGCCTCCAAACAGCCCGTACCGGGCGGAGGTTCTGTTTCCGCGCTGTGCGGTTCTTTGTCTGCAGCTTTAGCGGAAATGGTTACAAATCTTACCATTGGCAAAAAGAAGTATCTGGAATATACATTTGAACTGAGCGATATCCGAAAAGAACTGGATATCCTTAGAACAAATCTTCTCGATTGTATCCGGAAAGACCAGGAAGCGTTCAAGCCTCTGGCAGAAGTCTACGCTTTACCAAAAGACAGCGAAAACTATCAGGATAAGCTGGAACACTGTCTTAGAAATGCCGCCGATCCCCCTTTACTGATTCTAAAATACTGCTGCCGCATCATTGAGCTGGATGAACGTCTGGCTGTAATCGGCTCCAGGATCTCCGTATCAGATGCCGCTAGCAGCGTCATGCTGGCACAGGGAACCCTTTACGCCGCCTATGTCAATATCCTGGTTAATACCAGTCTGATGAAAGACCGGGAATATGCACAGAATATGGAGAAAGAAGCGATTGCCTTATTGGATGAGTATTCTGTTTTGGCTTTGAACATCTATGACGATATCTGTAAGAGGTTAAGCAATGGCTGAACTATTAAAAGGAAAACCGGTAGCCGATGCGATCGATCAGGATATTATCACTGATACTGCCGGGTTAAAAGAAAAAGGCATAATTCCGACTCTTGCCGTTTTTCGTGTAGGTAAAAGAGATGACGACCTTTCTTACGAAAGAGCGATACAGAAAAAATGTGAAATGACCGGAATCAGAATGCTATCTTATGTCTTTGAGAATGAGGTTCCGGAAGCAGAATTCTATCAGAAACTGCAGGAAGCCAATAAAGACCCTATGATCCACGGCATTCTGGTCTTCCGACCTCTGCCAAAACGTTTCGATGACGAGATTCTTAGAAACAGTATTAATGTTGAAAAAGATGTCGATGGCTGCAGCGATCTATCTCTTGCGGGTGTATTTACCGGCAAAAGTCTTGGTTTTGCTCCATGTACGGCGCAGGCCGTCATTGAGATCCTGGACTATTATAAGATTCAGATCGATGGAAGCAATGTGGCAGTACTAGGCAGATCGTTGGTCATTGGCAGGCCCGTTTCTATGCTTCTGATGAAACGAAACGCTACCGTCGCGATCTGTCATACCCGGACAAGAAACACTCCGGAAATCGCTGCAAAAGCCGATATACTCGTATGTGCAACAGGACAGATGGAATCTGTTACAGAAGAATATGTCCATCAGAGACAGTCCGTTATTGATGTCGGTATCGCCTGGAATGAAGAAAAGAAGAAACTGTGCGGAGATGTACTGTTTGAAACGGTTGAGCCGCTTGTCAGACAGATCACGCCTGTTCCGGGAGGGGTCGGTTCAGTCACTGTATCCGTCCTTTGCCGACATGTAATTGAAGCATGCAAAAGAAATCAGAAACAGGAGTGATCCTGTTTTTTGATGCAAAGAAACAGATTGACCGACAGAGTTGCAAACATGATGATCAGTTCACAGATCGTATTTACCATACCCGCTTTCAGATAGAAAAGCAGAGCAGCTGCCAAAGAAAAAGTATATTTTTCTATCAGCAGATGTTTCTGATTCTGATGCAGATTCAGATAAGTCACAGAAACCATTACGCAGAAACCGGCATAGGCAAAGAACAAATGGAAATTTCCTTGTAGATCATAAGGATAGTGATGTGGAATAAACGAAGCCAGAAACAGGCTCCAAAAAAGCAAGACTGCATACTTTCTGTTGCCCGTCAGCATGGTTTCATAAGCCAGAACGGCACCGCATACAGTACCTGTCGCAAGTAAATATAAATAACCCCTAGTATTTAAACTAAGGGTAGAGTAGTTTTCGCTGAACAACTGTAAATTGCTTAACGGAAGCAGCAGCAATACAGCGGCAAAAGCGTTAATAAAATATAGTTGCTTAGTTTTTATCCTCATCGATCAGCGTTTTTAAAGCTTCAACGGCAACCCGAATCGCGCAATCTGTATCATGAACCTGCGGATTATCCAGACCGGCTTTTGCCCTCTCCTGGTTTGCTACGACCAGGAAGCAGGAACCGACTCTGACGCGCAGATACTGTCCAACAATAAACAGCGCTGCGGATTCCATCTCTGAGACTTTACAGTCAAGTGCCAGCCAGGCTTTCCATTTTCTCAACAGTTCGTCGCCATTTGGAAGTGTTTCCGGTCTATGCTGACCATAGAAGGCATCTTTCGACTGAGTAACGCCGACATGATACGGCTGATTCAGTTTTTTGCAGGCATCGACCAGAGCATTGGTTACATCAAGATTGGCGACAGCCGGGAATTCGATCGGAGCATATTCTCTCGTCGTTCCTTCCATACGGATCGAAGCTGTCGATACACAGACATCACCGGATTTGATATCCAGCTGCATGCCGCCGCAAGTCCCGATGCGTATGAAAGTATGTGCACCGCAGGCTACCAGTTCTTCCAAGGCTATCGAAGCACTTGGACCGCCAATACCGGTCGAACATACGGATACCTTTGTACCATTCAGATAACCTGTATAGGTCGTATATTCTCTGTTCTGCCCGACTTTAACCGGATTATCAAAATACTTTGCGATTTTCTCACATCTACCTGGATCACCCGGAAGGATGACATAATCGCCGATATCTTCTCTGCTTACGCCAATGTGATACTGTTTATCATTCTGCGAATAATTGATCATAGATGATTTCCCCCTGATTCCTACAATACTATTCTATTAAAATTTACAGTTAAGTACAACTTCACTCATGAAATACAAAGATCCGCAGATCAGGATATTTTCATATTCTTTCATTGCTTCACGGATGGCTTTATGATAATCGGGTTCTGTTTCATATTCCCGGAATTCATTCAGATCAATCACTTCGCTGTTAGGAAAAGTGGTAATGATCAGCCGATCCGTATGCTGATGAAGCAAATCGGCCATCTTACGGTATTCTTTCCTTTTCAGAGCGGAAAAGATGATACATTTGCTTCCCGTAAACAGATCAAACGACTTAACCAGAGCTTCAATTCCATGGATATTGTGCGCCCCATCCAGAATGACCAGAGGTTTTTTTCTGACGATCTCAAAACGGCAGTGCCAGATCGTATTCTTCAGGACTTCTTTTATCTTCTGATCGTCAATAATAAAACCGCTGTCTTGAGCAATCATTTCCAATGCCTGCAAAGCGAGTGATGCGTTGTGTTTCTGATAATCTGCATAAGAAGCAAGCTCATACTCTTTTCCTTCATATAAAAATTTTCTTTCGCCTAGATCAACATAGGCTTTTTTCTCGTAGAAAGACGCATGATGCGCAAAGGCAGTCTGCCTGACGATATTTTTACAGCTTTCATTCAGATCGCCGATCAATATCCGAGAATCATCTTTAATGATCCCGCATTTCTCTCTGCAGATCGCTTCCAGTGTATTTCCCAGTCTTTCCATGTGATCATATCCGATCGTTGTTATGATGGAAAGCTTCGTATCATTTACGACATTTGTACAATCCAGCCTTCCTCCCAGACCCACTTCTATCAGTGCATAATCCACCTTCTCTTCTCTGAAAAACTGGCACATGATCAGATAATCCATTTCAAACATAGACAGGGATTTTTTCATGAACAGTTCCAGGTTCTCGTTCAGGATCCTTAAGAATGTCTCTTCAGAAATGTTGATGTCGTTGATGCGGATTCGGTCCAGATGTGTCAGGTAATGAGGAGATGTAAATGTTCCTACCTTATATCCCAGTGACATCAGCATGGCTCTTAAATAATTGACCGTAGAACCCTTTCCATCTGTCCCGGCAATATGGACCGTATAAAAACCGTCCTGGGGCTCATTAAGCTCATTACAGAGTTTTTTAAAACGTTCAAAGGAATAGTCTTTGTTTCTAATTGATGTGATCCATTTGAGTGCTTCATTGATATCGGTGAACATCATAAATATTATATAATGTTTTTATGAGAATTATCGGTAACGACTGGGATGATATATTAGGAAACGAGTTCGACAAACCCTATTATCAGGAACTGAGAAGTTTTCTTGACAGTGAGTATAAATCCAGAACTGTTTATCCTCTTCCGCAGTATATCTATACAGCTTTAAGACTGACACCTTACAAGGATGTTAAGGTTGTCATACTGGGACAGGATCCCTATCATGAACCGGGTCAGGCACATGGCCTGGCTTTCTCTGTAAACAAAGGAATCGAAATTCCTCCATCGCTGGTAAACATTTATAAAGAACTGCACGATGATCTAGGATGTACGATTCCCCATCACGGCTGTCTGAACGGATGGGCAAAACAGGGTGTTCTGCTTCTGAATGCCGTATTAACGGTACAGGCTCATAGAGCAAACTCTCATAAAGGAAAAGGGTGGGAACAGCTTACCGATACGATCATTCAGAAAGTGAATGAAAAAGAAGATCCTGTCGTATTTATTCTCTGGGGAGCCAATGCCAGAAGCAAGAAACAGTTTATTACCAGTCAGAAGCATCTGATTCTGGAATCCGTTCACCCTTCTCCGCTAAGCGCCTTCAACGGTTTCTTCGGTTCAAGACCTTTCTCAAAAACAAACCGTTTTCTTCAAGAAAACGGTATCGAGCCAATTGACTGGCAGATCAGATGATTCTTAGCGTTCCGCTAAGAATTTTTTATATTCCTGAAGGATCTGTTCCAATTCTTCGTAGGAACGGATCTGGTTCATTTTGGCTTTATAGACAGATGCATGGTACATCCCGGAAAGATAATGGGGAGCGATTCCCCGCATCTCACCAATCGCCAGTTTTTCTCCCTTAAGCCTGATGAGTTTTCGGGCGTGGGCAAGACAGCAGAAAAGTTTTTCTTCTACGGTTATTTCTTTTCTCTCTTTTCCTTCAAGCAGGTCGCTGATCTCTTTGATCAGAAAAGGATTTCCGATCAGACCCCTGCCGATCATCACCGCATCGCAGCCTGTTTCTTTTTGCATCCGGAAGAAATCCTCTGCACTGGTAACATCTCCGTTTCCTATAACAGGGATCCTGAGATTTTCTTTTAGGATACGGATATGGCTCCAGTCAGAGTGTCCCTCATACATCTGGGAACGTGTCCGGGCATGGAGAGCGATGGCACTTGCGCCTGCTTCTTCCAGTTTCTTTGCAAGAGAAAGATAGTTCATATGTTCCCTGTCCCAGCCAAGACGCATCTTGACAGTAACGGGTTTATTGACATTTCCAACGATCTGCTTCACGATAACGGCAGCCTCATCCTCATGCTTCATTAAAGCCGATCCGGCACCTGTCTTGACAACTTTATTCACCGGACAGCCCATATTGATGTCAATGATGTCGCAGTCTGTATGCTTATCCAGAACTTTTGCTGCATGAACCATTGTCTGGATGTCACTTCCAAAAAGCTGCATGGAAACAGGATGCGATTCTTTTGACACTTTCAGCATCTCCAGGGTCTTTTTATTCTCATAATAGATCGCCTTATCGGAAACCATTTCCGTATAGACCAGACCTGCTCCGAATTCATAACAAAGCTGACGAAAGGCATCATTGCTGATGCCGGCCATCGGAGCAACGATGACCGGCGATGAAATGATCTTATCTTTTATCTGAAGCATATTTTAATACAGCCTTTATATCTTTCTCATCAAAACGATAGATCTTTTCGCAGAATTCACATTTGATTTCGATTTTTTCATCTGCACTGATTTCTTCCAGATCCTTTTTTGGAAGTGTCAGCAGATTACGCAGAAAGCGCTCTTTTGAACAGCCACAGTGATAAAACACTTCTCTCTCTTCCAGAACCAGTGCATCCGGGAAAAGACTGTAAAGATAACGTTTTAAATCGGGATCCTCGGCAAATACCGAGGAGATCGGTCTAAGATCAAGGTTTTCAAGGTAGGTAACGTCACTTTCTACGTGATTTGGAAGAAGTTCGATGATCAGTGCGCCGGCCGACTTTACTGAGTCGTCCGTATCTACCAGGACACCGACGGATACGATCGTCGGGACCTGTTCCGATTCGGCAAAATAGTAGGCAAAATCGTCGCCGATCTCACCGCTTTTCAATGCAACCTGTGAAGTATAGGACTGTTTCATTTTCAGGTTTTTGCTGACTTTCAGATAACCTTCTTTTCCGACAGCCGGTCCGACTGCCAGTTTATGAGTATCGGCATATTTCTGATATATATGTTTGTCGCCGCAGAAACCTTTCACTTCACCGTTGTTCTGAGCAACACAAAGAATCGTCCCTATCGGACCGTTTCCGTTGATCGTCACAGTTACTGTCTCGTTTTCATCCTTCTGCATCAGTCCCATCAGAGCCGTCACAGACAGTGTTCTGCCTAAAGCCGCGCAGGATGTCGGCCAAAGATCGTGGTATTTTCTTGCCTCTTCTACGACCTGTCTTGAATTTAACAGATAGATACGGGCGTGCTCATGCAGGGCAGTTGCGATCAGTACATTCTTGTCCATACCGTTATTATAACAAAAGAAAGTGACGCTTATTCCGTCACTTTCTTTCTTCTTGTTTTTGGTTTTTCTTCTTTTTTGGCTTCCGCAGTGACTTTCTCTGCCACTTTAGTCATTTTGTCCCGCTTGAGCAGTTCTTCGATTTCTTCTGCCGTCAAGGTTTCTTTCACCATCAGCGTTTCAGCGATCTTGACCAGGTCGTTTTTGTTTTTTTTGATAATCGACTTGGCCTGTGCATAGCAGGAATCGATGATTTTCCTGACAGCTGTATCGATCTCATAGGCAACCTGCGAAGAAGCATTGGATGGAGACGTGTAGTCTCTGCCCAAAAAGACCGAATCGTTGCCGCTGTTATACTGTACAGGTCCCAGTTCAGACATGCCGTAAGTCGTAACCATATCTTTGGCGATTCTCGTTGCCGCCTGTATATCACCGGATGCTCCGGTCGTGATATCATCAAAAAACAGCTCTTCGGAAGCTCTTCCTCCCATATAAGAAGTAATCGTATCAAGAAGTTCTTTCTTGGAATTCAGGATCTTTTCTTTTCTTGGAGTGATCAGGTTATATCCGCCTGCATTTCCGCGCGGAATGATCGTAACTTTCTGAACGACCGCTCCATCCGGAAGATTCAGACCGACAATCGCATGTCCTGCTTCATGGTAAGCGACCAGTTTCTTTGTATAATCGTCATATGTTCTTGATTTCTTAGCCGGACCCATCATGACTCTATCGATTGCTTCATCGATCTGTTCCAGATGGATCTCTTCCTTATTCTCTCTAACAGTCAGAATAGCCGCTTCATTCAGAACATTCTCCAGATCGGCACCGGAAAAGCCCGGTGTTCTTCTCGCCAGTGCTGCAAGATCAACATCTTCGGCAAGCTTTTTATTTCTGGCATGTACCTTTAAAATCGCTTCTCTGCCCTTCAAATCCGGCAAGGAAACCGTGATCTGACGGTCAAATCGGCCTGGTCTTAATAATGCAGGGTCCAGAACATCCGGCCTGTTGGTAGCGGCAATAACAATAATACCTACATTGTCGGCCATGCCGTCAAGTTCTACCAGCAGCTGGTTTAAGGTCTGCTCCCGCTCGTCGTGTCCGCCACCCAGACCTGCACCACGCTGTCTTCCGACGGCATCGATCTCGTCGATAAAAATCATACATGGGGCCGTCTTCTTCGCTCTGGCAAACATGTCTCTGACACGGCTGGCACCGACACCGACAAACATCTCAACAAAGTCTGAACCGGAAATGGAATAGAATGGTACGTTTGCTTCTCCGGCTACAGCCTTTGCCAGCAGTGTCTTACCTGTACCCGGCTGTCCTACCATAATAATTCCTTTCGGAATCCTTGCTCCCATCCGTGAGAATTTTCTAGGATTTTTCAGATATTCGATGATTTCCTGCATCTCTTCTTTTTCTTCATCGCAGCCGGCTACATCATCGAACCTGACCCGAATATCATCCTCCAGATGGGCTCTGGATTTCGAAAAGTCGAAAGCCTGTTTATTTGAGTTCATTGCCCCCATCCGGTTCATCAGGAAGATGCCGACAACTACAAAAGCTATCAAGGGAATGACAGAACTCAGCAGTTCCAGAAGATAGTTGGATGCATTCGCATCGACAAATGTAACTTTGTCCAGTTTCCTTAGCTCATCGATCAGTTCGTCCGCGGCTTTCTCGGTATTTGGAATGATCGCCGTAAACTGATATGTCGATTCCTTTTCCTTATAAATGCCGGTAATCGTCATCGTATTGTAGTCGATGGATACTTTGGCTTCTGTAATCTTATTACTGGACAGGAGTTCATTAAACTGTCTGTAATTCAGATTCGTATTTGTTGTACGGACCGGATTGGTAAATACCATCATGATCATAAAAAGACCTACGATCAGATACGGCAGCAGATTCAATACCGGTCTATTGTTGTTTTGATTTCCGTTTTTATTACTCATTTATTAACCCTCATAGCATTCTTCTTTCAATACGCCTACAAAAGGCAGATTACGGTACTTCTGATTGAAATCCAGACCAAAGCCGATCACAAACTTGTCAGGAATCGTAAATCCCACATATTCGGCAGTAATATCCGTGATCCTGCGGCTTGGCTTATCCAGCAAGGCAATCACCTTAACCGACGAAGCGCCTTTTGAATGAAGAAGTTCTTTTACTTTCTCCAGTGTTTTTCCTGTATCTACGATGTCTTCAACGACCAGCACATCCCTGGAAACGATGGAACGGTCAAGATCCTTAACGATTTTGACATCTCCCATGGATTCTGTACCGCTGTAACTGGAAACGGCCATATATTCTGTTTCACAGTCGATCGTGATATTCTTCAAGAGTTCTGCCATAAAAGGAATCGATCCTTTGAGCAGTCCGATAATAACCGGAACTTTATCCTCATAATCTCTTGAGACCTCTGCTCCCAGCTGTCTGCATCTTTCGGTAATCTCTTCTTGAGAAATCAGTACTTCCTTCACATCATCAATCAACATCGCTGAATCCTCCGTAATATTTTTATTCTATCACAAACAGATTTGGTTTTTCGGAATAATGATTTCTGTCACAGCCGATGCCCGGCACCAGAATAATATTCCCGTTTAGATCCGTCAGAACAGGCCAGGACATGCGTTTTCTTAGAGGCATCTTGGAATCGATAAAAAACCTTCTTATCTTCTTTGTGCCATAACGCATCCTGATCGCATCGCCTTGCCGATAGTTTCTGATGGTAATGGGAAAATCCTCTTCCTTAAGACTTATACCCTGTCTGCCGCTGCCGCTTCCTCTTAACCGAAAGAAAGGATAATCACAGTCCTTCAGTTCTTCCATCGACGCAAAAACATAGTTGTAAGGTTCGGGAACAGCGAAAAACGAAACCGTTCCGTATTCCTTGATTAGTATTCTACCTTCCTCTTTGATCAAACAGCGTCCGCTTTCCTTAATCTGTCTTAACGTTTCGCTGACGAAAGCATCACTTTTGCCCGGAAAAAGTTTCCTGATCACAGTTTTCACATAAGGGAAAGAAAGAAACTCTTCCACAGGATGATCCTCTTTTTCAAGATATAGGGCAGCCGCTTTCTCTTCTTCCTGTTTCTTTACGTTCATTCTCTCTATCTCCGCCAGGATCCCGTCTTTCTCGGTATCGCTCATCCTTTCAACGATTCCATGTCTGATCCGGTTGCGGGTGTAGGAATCGGAAAGATTGCTTTCATCAATACCATATGGTACTTCATTTTCATTGCAATAAGTCAGGATTTCCTTACGGCTCCAGTTCAAGAGAGGACGAATCACTTTCACTCCACAGATTTCGTTTTCCGCTGACAGACCATAGCACTCAACGCCCAGTTTTCTCTCCTTCTGCATCAGATAAGTCTCAATGAGATCTTCTTTCTGATGCGCGATCAGAACGCCGTCCAGATGATTCTCCCGACACAGGCAGGCAAAAAAGCGGTATCTTTCCATTCTGGCATTAGCCTGGAAGTTGCCTTTATCGTTATTTGAAACGCTATTCAGAAGATGAAAAGGGATCCTGTATTTTCGACAGTAGGTCCTTACCAGTTCCTCATCCCGAACGGCACTGTCCCGGCGATGATAGTTTACGTGCGCCGTTTCGACATACATGTTCTTTCTTCTGGCCATATCTAAAAGAGCCATTGAATCTGGCCCTCCGGATACTCCAATCAAATATCTTCCGTTATTAAGACGTTCCATCATTCTTAAACATTGAACCGGAAAAACATGATATCGCCATCTTTTGGATGATAGTCCTTACCTTCCAGACGCAGTTTTCCCGCTTCCTTCAGTTTCGCTTCGGTCTTGTACTCCATAATATCTTCATATGTATAGACCTCGGCCTTGATAAAACCTTTTTCAAAATCGGTATGGATGATGCCGGCACACTGCGGAGCGGTATAGCCGGATTTGAAGGTCCAGCCGCGGCATTCGTCTTTTCCTACCGTAAAGAAAGTTTCAAGACCCAGAGTCTTGTAGGCTTTTACGATCAAATCATCCAGACCGCTGTGATCGATATCAAGTTCATTCAGAAATTCCAGTTTTTCTTCTTTTGAAAGATCAGAAAGTTCTTCTTCGATCTTGGCGGAAATCGCCACGACCTGAGAGCCCTCTTTTTCAGCGTAATCCTTTACTGCACAGTAGTACCTGTTTGTATCTGGATCGTTGATCTCGTCTTCCTTGATATTGCATACATAGATCACAGGCTTGGCGGTAAGGAAGTTGAACTGCTTCAAATATGCAGCTTCTTCTTTGGAAAAGGACAGTGAACGGATGTTCTGGTTCCTGCCTAGCGCATCGTTGATCTTCTTAAGAAACTGATACTCGAATATCGCATCCTTATCCTTGGTGTTGAGCGCTTTCTTTTCTACTTTTCCGATCCTGTTTTCGCAAGTCGACATATCTGCCATCTGCAGTTCGTAGTTGATGATCTCAATGTCGTCAACCGGATCGATACGGTCATAGACATGGGTAATGTCGCTGTCTTCAAAGCATCTGACGACATGGCAGATCGCATCCACTTCCCGAATGTTCGCCAGAAACTTGTTTCCCAGACCTTCTCCGGTCGAAGCGCCTTTTACCAGACCGGCAATATCGGTAAATTCAAATGTTGTAAAAATCGTTCTTTCGGGTTCAAACAGTTTGCTTAAATTGATCAGTCTTTCATCTTTCACTTCAACTACACCGACATTCGGCTCGATCGTCGCAAAAGGATAGTTCGCCGCTTCGACCCGGGAATTGGTTATCGCATTAAACAGTGTTGATTTGCCTACATTCGGCAAGCCTACGATTCCTGCTGTTAAACTCATATTTTCACCTCACTTTTTAGTTTAGCACTAATGCATGTTAAAATATACCCATGAAACTGATCAAGGCCGACAGGAACACGGTTCCCCTTTTATCTTCTTTTGCCAAAGAAGTTTTTATCGACTACTACAAGGATCTGATCGGCTATAATCAGTCCATTTACATGACCGGACTGTTTCTCTCGGAAGAAGTCATTCTGGATCTGATGGAACAAGGAGCCGTCTTCACGCTAATAATGCAGGAAGACAAGCCTATCGGTTTTAGCGAATACATCATTGAAGGATCAAGACTGTTTCTTTCTAAACTGTATGTAGAAAAAAGCCATAGAGGAAACGGCATTGGAAGACTACTGTTTTCCGACTGTACAGAATACGCCAAAGAAAACAGGCTAGAAGCCATCTACCTTACCGTCAACAAGCATAATACGCCGTCCTATGAAATCTACCTGCATCTCGGTTTTACCGTCATCGACGCCGTAGTAAACGACATCGGAAACGGTTATGTGATGGATGATTACATCATGGAATACAGGCTGTAAAAGGATACAACAGAAAAAGCCCTCCCGGGCTTTTTC
The DNA here is from genome assembly GCA_017432885.1 of Erysipelotrichaceae bacterium. GTDB lineage: Bacteria > Bacillota_I > Bacilli_A > Erysipelotrichales > Erysipelotrichaceae > Colivicinus. The sequence goes on from JAFRIE010000018.1 coordinate 159,984, forward strand.
TGTACTGCTTATTATTGGAAGATTGTTAATGAAAAAATTATTACAATATATTTATAACATTGGGATGTGAAAAATATGTGAAACTTAGAAGCGGATCATCAGCATTCTGTCTTTTCCGTTAATATCCTTAAACACATCAGTCCTTGCATCAGGAAAATAAGAACGCGCCAGATCAGTCAAAGCATCTTTCTGATCATAACCCATTTCAAAGAACGCCAGTGCATTCTCTTCTAGTATTTCTTCTGCTTTAGAAAATATTTCCCGATAGAATTTCAGTCCGTCATCCCCACCAAACAGGGCGACGTGCGGTTCAAAATCGTAAACGGACGCTTCGATCTGTTCGACTGTCTTGATATACGGAGGGTTGGATACCAGAATATTCACCTTGATTCCTTTTTCGATGTACGGTTCCAGCATCGAACCGGATAAGAAAGTAATATCACAGTCATTCCGACGGGCATTCTCTCTTGCTGTGGCTAGAGCTTTTTCGGAAATATCTGAAGCATATACCTGAAGATTTGGTTCTTCTTTTTTTAACGCAATTGCAATGGCTCCTGAGCCTGTTCCGACATCACATACATTGATCTTCTTTCCGGCGAAAAACTCATCATAACGGCTTAATATGAGCCCTACAAGTTCTTCTGTTTCTGGACGAGGGATCAGAACATCCCGGTTGACGGTCATTTTATACCCGTAGAAGTAAGAATATCCCAGCACATAGTTCATCGGTTCATTGTTCATGAGTCTGACGATACCTTTCAAAAAGTCATTCATGACGTTCTCGTTGACTTCGGAATCGATATCCAGATAAAGATTGATCTGATTGTCGTTGCATAACTCAAAAAGAAAAGCTTTCACCAGTTCAGGTGAAAGACCTTTATCAACAAACTGTTTTCGGTACTGATGGATCAGCTGATTATACGTGCTCATTCAGTAACTTCTCTCTATCGTCATTTTCCAGCAAAGCGTTAACGATATCATCCAGTTTTCCTTCCATGATCCTGTCAAGCTGATTGATCGTTAAACCGATACGGTGATCGGACACTCTGTTCTGCGGATAATTATACGTCCGGATCTTTTCCGATCTGTCTCCTGTACCGATCTTGGATCGTCTAATCTTGCCTTCTTCTTCTTCTTTCTTCTGTTTGTAGTATTCGTAGACCCTGGCTTTGATGATACGCATCGCCGTTTCTTTGTTGGCGATCTGATTACGGCCATCCTGACAGTTTACAGTAATACCGGTAGGTTTGTGAACGATCCGGACAGCCGAATCGGTCTTGTTGATGTGCTGCCCTCCCGCTCCCGAAGCACGATGCGTTTCGATTTCCAGATCAGAATCCGGTATTTCAACATCTTCATCTTCGACGTCCGGGAATACAATGACCGTAGCGGTAGAAGTATGTACCCTGCCCTGCGTTTCCGTCTTTGGTACACGCTGTACACGATGTGCTCCGGATTCGAATTTGAAATGACGGTAGGCGTCCAGTCCTTTCACCATGAAACTGATCAAGGCATAACCGCCCGCTTCGGATTCGGATGTTTCCATGACTTCCACTTTGTAACCCAGCGATTCCGCATAATAAGAATACATTCTGAAAAGATCCCCGGCAAATATGTTGCCTTCATCTCCTCCGGCTGCACCGCGGATCTCTACCAGACAGTCATAGGAATCTTCCGGATCTCTAGGAAGCAGCAGATCTTCGATGTGTTTGTTTAACTTTTCCAGTTCAGTCTTGGCATCATCTATTTCGATCTGGGCCATTTCCCTGATTTCCGGATCTTCATCCTTCAGCATTTCCTGGTCATTTTCGATCACGGCGCTGTATTTCTTGTAATTCTGATAAGCCTCGTAGGCTCCCTTCAGTCTGGCCTGTTCCTTAGAAAGTTTCGTATACTTCTTAACATCAGAAACATTCTCATCCAGCAGCATGAGTTCACCTATTTCCAGATATTTCTTTTCGATTTCTTCCAGTTTGATTATCTTAGCATCCATAATTTATTTTCCAAATCTGATTTTCGGTTTTCCCGGCACTTCGTGGCAATGACGGCATCTGGCTTCATAGCTTTCTGCTGCACCAACCAGGATGATCGGGTCATCATAGGAAGCGGGCTTTCCATTGATAATCCGCTGCGTTCTGGTAGCTGGAGCGCCACATTTATTACATACAGCAGCAAGTTTTGTTACAAATTCCGCTTCGGTAATCAACTGAGGCATTGGTCCAAACGGTTCTCCCTTAAAATCTGTATCCAGTCCGGCAGCCATAACCCGGATTCCTCTGTCCGCCAGTTCATTACAAACATCACAGATATTGTCACCAAAGAACTGTGCTTCATCGATCGCCACGACCTGTGTCGTAGGTTTAATCATGTCAAGAATCTCTACTGCATCGGAAATCACATGCGACTCGACCGATGAACCGGCATGAGATACGACTTTGGTCTCTGAATAACGGTTGTCGATTTTCGGTTTAAAAACCATGATCTCCTTCTTTGCAAATTCCAGGACCTTGATCCTTCTGATCAGTTCTTCTGTTTTTCCGGCAAACATGCAGCCGCTGATGGTCTCGATCCATCCATCTCTGTAACTCTGATACATAATTACACCTCAACAATACTATTATAACGAAAAAAATAGAGGACTTATCCTCTATTTCTCATTCAAACCGTACTTCTTATTGAATTTTTCAATTCTACCGGCAGATGCTGCGAATCTCTGTCTTCCGGTATAGAACGGGTGGCAGTTTGAGCAAGTATCTACCTTGATGCCATCTTTTTTCGTAGAACCGGTTTCGAATGTCGTTCCGCAACCTGCGCAGGTAACAGTAACTCTGTAATAATTTGGATGAATACCCTTTTTCATCTTCTATCTCCCTTCCGCCTTGAATATCTTTGTCAATCCAAAGTAAGTTTACGCCTAATTATCATATCAGATCCGTTCACAATTGTAAACAGAATTATTCAATTTCTGCTCCTATCTTTCGCAGTTTATCTACAATAGAATCGTAACCCCGATAAATGTGATAAGCATTGTGGATCACAGTTTCACCCTCAGCCATTAATCCGGCAATAATCAGCGAGGCACCGCACCTTAGGTCCGTAGCGAAAATATCCGTACCATGAAGTTCTTTTCCGCCGTGGATCGTGCTCTTTCCTGTGGTATATTCGATTTCTGCGCCCATTTTGTTGAGTTCGTTACAGTGCTTAAACCGTTCCAGATAAATCGTTTCCTCGACATGACTATCACCTCTTACTTTTGTCAATAGAGCAGTCAAAGGCTGCTGCAGGTCGGTTGCGAATCCCGGGAATGGCTGGGTAATGATATCGATCGGTTTCAAATCCTCTGTGCCGAATACCCGGATGTAATCCGATCCCTGTTCCAGCCTTACCCCCATTTCTTCCAGCTTGGAGGTAAGAGCTTCAATATGCTGAGGAATCACGTTGTTCACGATAACATCCTCTCCACAGGCTGCCGCGGCGATGATATATGTTCCGGCTTCGATCCTGTCCGGAATGATGTCATGGATGCAGCCTTTCAGTCTGGTAACGCCGTTGATTGTAATCTCTGAAGTTCCGGCTCCTCTGATCTGGGCTCCCATTTTGTTCAGCATGGAAGAAATATCAATGATTTCCGGCTCTTTTGCGGCATTTTCGATCGTTGTTCTGCCTCTGGCAAAGCAGGCTGCCAGCATAATATTGATTGTTGCGCCGACAGAGGCAAAATCCAGATAAATGTCATCTCCTTTCAGTTCATCGGCGGAGATTTCAATAATGTTGCCTTCCTGGCTGATCTTTGCGCCCAAGGCTTCAAAGCCTTTCAAATGAAGATCGATCGGTCGCGGACCCAGATTGCATCCTCCCGGAGAATACATCTTGACATGTTTAAATCTGCCCAGCAATGCACCCATAAAATAATAGGAAGCACGCAGTTTCATGACATCCTCATCCAGAAGATCAACATTGCAGATGTTGGTTGGGTCGATCGTCAGCTCATCATCCGATACTCTGACATCGATATTCAGGAGATTCAGAAGCTTGATCAGCACTTTTACGTCTTCGATCTCCGGCACGTCGTAAAGTTTCACGATTTCGCTGGCCAGAACAACGGCAGGCAGGATGGCTACTGCCGAATTCTTGCAGGATGAAACCCGTACTTCACCGTTCAGTCTTTTTTTTCCTTTGATTCTAATCAGATCATTCATTGTTTCTACCCATTATAAAGCAGGTATTCGAACCTGCCTTAATTATTCACTTTCTTAGCGTAAGTCTCCTGCGAATTGCCTATGCAGAAATAGATGTTATCTCCGACTCTAGCATATGTATAATCCGGATCATCGGTTCCGGTAACTACTTCAAATACCTGGAACTTTTCACCGTTGTTTGCCTCGTGCTTGTTATTGAACAGTGTATCGTCATCACGGTCTCTGGTCGGTTTGGTCCTAAAAACGACCGGTCCGTCGGTGATCTCGTAGGTCATCGTACCGGCTGCTTCGTCTTTTTTGCCGGAACTGTTGTTGGCGATCTGTTGATTCAGAGCTTCGATCGTAGCATCCTTTTCGGCCAGCTGTTTCTTGTAGGTTTCTTCATTTGCCAGAACCTGCAGATAGCTGGTATTAGCCTTAACATAGGCGGAGTGCTGTTTAAAAGCGTAGATCAGCGAAGCGACAGAAGTGATCAGAAGCAGGGCGATGATTATGAGACACAAAACCAGAGAAGTACTGCCTTTTCTTGGTCCTTTCTGTTTCGCATCACGATAATTCTCTTCATTTTCTTCTGCATCATCATAAAGTTCATCATCACTCATCTTAAAGATCGACATATCGATGCTTTCAGAATTAGTAGATGTCCGATCTTCAACGAAATCAGGGATATCTAATGTTTCATCTTTTTCATACGGATTTTTCTCAAACATATTCAACCTCACTTAATATCATCTTCCGACATGATGCGATATCCTTCATATTCACCTTTCAGCAGAGCTGCCTGATTGGCTATATCGAATATCGAACTCATAATCTTTTCTTCTGTATTTGAACATTCTACCAGTGCATCTACGATCATCTTCTTTTCATCGGCATTGATCTGGTAGTTATGTTTCAGCGTGATCTCCACAAACTGTCTTAGATTCTCGACATCTTTAAACGACAGTCTATGTAAAACGATGACTTTTGATACCGTCAGATATTGATTGGCGATTACGTCTTTCATGGAACATACACCCATGATGAAGGACTCGTTCAGATATGGATAGATCTCCAGAATATGAGAGGCAGTCTCTTTCAGTTCCTGCTGCAGCGTCTCTTTTTCCTGGTCTTCTCTCATCATCTTCATACGAAGTTCATCGATCAGATCGCTGTTATAAGTATCATCTTCTTCATCATCTTTCTCAAGCTCTTCAGCCGGTCCGGGTTCCACATCCTGTTCCGTTTCCTCTGACTGTTTATAAAGCCCAGATTCATCCTCGGATTCCACAATTTCACCGAGCAGATCCTCATCCTTAAAATAGTTGTCTCTGGATGACTGCAGATCCTGAACCATCTTAATGATATCGTCTTTATCAATAGTGTCGTTTGAAGAAACAGGGGTTCTCTCTTCAACGGCAAAAGCATTTGGCATAGAATTCGGATCGTTTTCGTCAAAATAACGGAACAGATCATCGATATAGGTATCTTTCTTGTCATCAGAAAGATCTGTTTCCGCCTGCTTCTTCATCTTTTCTTTTTCTTCTTCGTTTTCGGCAATGTCTTCATGTGCTAAAACTTCGGAGAAGATGGAATCCAGTTCATGTGCCTGATATTCGCTCTCGTTCTGGTTGATCGACTCCCCGTTGTTTACTTTGTTGACGTTTTCGGTGATCTTCTGCAAAAGTTCATTATCCTCGGCAGACATCTCAAAAAGATTCTTTTCATCATCTGCATATTCCGGAATTTCTACTTCTTCATAAGGCGCCGGTTGATATGATACTTCCTGATACAGATTTTCTTTCTTTTCCATTTCCGGATGAAGATCCGGGATCTCATCCTGATTTTCGTTAAATACGCCATCCAGATTATAGAAGGCAAGAAGTTTATCAAGATCAGAGCCTTCGTCCTTAGGCGGCTCTTCTTTTACGTTTTCACTGTCAAAATCAACATCAAGCATTCTTTCCAGTTCTTCAGAAAGCGTTTCCGTTTTAGCGTGTGCATCGATGAACTGATCAAATACATCCCCACCGGCATTCATCAACGAATCGACCGCGGGCTGCATTGAACCAAAAGAAAAGCCTAAACTCTCGCTTAATTCTTTTTTCAGTGACACCAGGTCAATATTCTTTAGTTCAGTTAATGTTGGATCGGACTTGTCATCCAGATGCCTGTCAAGATACTCGACCGCCCTGTTAACAAAACCCAGCAACATTATGTTTTTAGGTTTCACGGTTCCTCCTAGTCAGCACAAATATTCCATCGCCGATATTATCAAACTTCATTATATCAAAACGTTCATCATTATGCACCTTTTCTCGGAATTTGATAATTTTTCTCACCAGATTTCTCAAGTTCCTTGAACGGATGTTTTCCGGGTCATAGATCAGACCATGAAAAACCATATTGTCAAAGACCATGATACCGTCACTTTTCAGATTGTCCAGAAACATCTCCAGATATCTGCCGTACTGGGCTTTTGCGGCATCAACAAAAATGAGATCATATTCTTTATCTGTCTTAAAATCTTCAATGGCCGTTAAAAAGGGCGAAATCTGATCGGACAGACCGCTCTCAGCAATATTCCTGACCGCTTCCTGATAAAGATCTTCTCTTTTTTCCAGAGTATCGACATGGATCTTTTTATCAAGCAAAGCCATCTGTATCGCTGAATATGCGACTGCCGTTCCCAGTTCCAGAATTTCCTTACAGCCATTTTCTTTAATCATATTTAAAAGAAAGGCAAGCCCTTCATCCTTGATGATGGGCACGCCTTCCTTTAAAGCTCTTTCTTTTAATACATCACTCATTTCATGATCTGCTTCACATAGTCGATAAAGCCGGCACATTTTTCCTTTGCTTTGTCCATGCTTCCATCTTTCACGGAAAGATAGCACTTGCATTTCGGCTCTGTACCGGATGGCCTTATTGCTATGAATGAACCGTCCTCCAGATAATATTTTAATACATCGGAGACATCATGTTCCGCAAATTCTTTAACCTGATCGCCTTCATAGACTTTCTGAAGCTTGTAATCCTCGATCTTCAGAGTTCTGTATCCAGGAATCTGCAACGGATTGTTTCGGACATTAGACATGATCTGCTGCAGTTTAACGGCGCCGTCAGCACCCGGAAGCATGATCGAGAACTGGGTGTCGTAATAGTAGCCAACTTTATCGTACGCTTCATTCATGACATCCATCAGCGTTTTCCCCTGTTCCAGATAATAGGCGCAGGCTTCTGCTAGAAGCAGACAGGCCTGAGTCGCATCCTTGTCTCTGACGAACGGTTTGATCAAGGAACCGTAAGATTCCTCGTAACCAAAGACATACTCTTTTTCATGGCTTTTTTCATACTGTCTAACTTTATTGCCAATATACTTAAAACCAGTCAGTGTTCTTTCGTTGTCACAACCATGGTATCTGGCGATGGCTTCACCGATATCACTGGTTACGATCGTATTGAACATGCATGGATGTTCGACTTTGATACCTAAATCTTCATAAGAAGATAGGATATATTCCAGAAGCAGTGCACCGGTCTGGTTGCCGTTTAGAACAATGTAATCTCCATGATGAAGAATACCTACACCCATTCTGTCTCCGTCAGGGTCTGTAACCAGGAGAAGTTTTGCATCGATCTGCTTTGCCAGTTTCAGGACTTCTTCATAGGCTCCCGGTTCTTCCGGATTCGGCGTCTTGGTTGCAGAGAATGCCGGATCGGGAACAGACTGGCTTTCAACCGCTTCTACATCGTAGCCTGCCATCTTTAACGTATCCATGACCGGCAAATAGGATGTACCGTGTTCCGGTGAGAAAGCGATCTTGAAATTCTTGTTCAGGCCTTTTCTCAGCTGAATCGATAAACAGTCGGCATAGTAGGCATCATCTACTTCTTTGTTTACGATATGAATCAGACTTTCGTCATAATTCTTCGGAGGAAGAATATCCAGGATATCACCAAGTTTACTGATCTCATCGATCACTTTAGCCGCAAGCTCCGGAATCAGCTGACAGCCCGTTTCATCATAAAGCTTATATCCGTTATACTCTTTCGGATTATGGGAAGCCGTGATCATAATGCCACCGTCGCATTTAAAATATCTGACGGTATATGAGAGTTCCGGAGTCGGTCTCAGGGAATCAAAAATATAGGTCTCAATATTGTTTGCGGCGAGCAGTCTGGCACAGTCGAAAGCAAATTCCTTGGAGTTGTATCGGTTGTCATAGGCGATCGCTACGGAGTGCATGCCATTCTTGTTCAGATAATTGGCAAAACCCAATGTCGCTTTCCGGATGGTATAAATGTTCAGACGGTTTGGTCCAAGTCCCATCAGACCTCTCATTCCCGCTGTACCAAATGCTACATCCGTATAGAATGCATCCTTGATCTCCTGTTCACTTAATGCCTTCAGTTCTTCTTTTGTTTCTACGCTCAGATTCGGATGGTTCAGCCATCTCTCATAGTTTTCTCTATAGTCCATAGTTCTCCTCATGAATGAAAAACAAGGGAAGAATCTCTCTTCCCTTTCTTTTGTTTTTGATTACTCAATAACCTTTTGTGTTCTCAAGATTTCTTCGATGGCTGTAATCGCTGTGTCTTCATCTTCGCCTTCACAAGTAATGGTGATTTCAGACTGTGTAGGAATGCCAAGCGACATAACGCCCATAATGGATTTCATGTTTACAGATCTTTCCTTAAAAGAAACCTTGACATCACATTTGAATTTACTTGCAGCGTTCACAGCAACAGTTGCAGGACGAGCGTGTAAACCTACCGGATCAACAACTAATACATTGATTTCCTTCATTTCGATCCTCCTTTTCTTCTGGATATACAATATATATCATATTTATTATATAAATGAAAGCGCTTTAATTCAAGAGATTCATTTATGATAAGTCTCATGATTCAGGATCTTAAAACAACGGTAGATCTGTTCTAAAAGTATCAGTCTTGTCATCTGGTGCAAGAAAGTCAGATCCGAGAGTTTCAGTGCTTCATCTGCCCTTCTTCTGAGCCTGTCATCCATTCCCAAAGAACCGCCGATGACAAATGTGATCTTCGGATTTCTGATAAACAGTTTATCCAGTTTATCTGCCAGCGACAAGGAATCAATCGGTTTTCCATGCAGATCTACAAGGATGACATATTCGTCTTCTTTGATTTTTTCGAAAAGACGATCTGCCTCGATAGACAGGACAGTTTTTTCATCTGTTCCAATACTCTCATCTTTTACTTCTATGATCTCCAGACGGTGATAACGGCTGATTCTGGATGCATAGTCGTCTATAAGGTTCTTTAGATTCTTGTCTTTTACTTTACCGACACAGAGGATCTTAATCATTGTTTTCGATACTTAATAACTGTGTTTCACCGTTTCTCAGTACTTCAAAAATGTATGTTTCCGCAGGAAGATATGAGACCTGCAGGTAACTGTTTAAACCCTCCAGTGCCACATCGTTGATTTTAAGGACAACATCTCCCGGCCTAACACCGGCAGCGGCCGCTAAAGAACCGTCCAGAACTTTATGTGCATAAAGACCGGATATCGTCTGAATATCCAGGTTCAGATTGGCTTTTTCGTAGTTTGGCATCTCTTTGATATATGTGCCTTTGATTTCAAAGCTGTTCTTTACAAGTTCCTGTGAAGCAATGATCCGGTCCGCAACGATCTTTATCTCGTTTGCGGTCATGGCAAAACTAATGCCATCATCCAGTGCCATTGTATTCATTCCGACAACTTCACCGTTCATGTTCATGATCGGGCCTCCTGAATAACCCGGAATCAAGGCGGAAGAAAGCTCGATGACATCAAGATAATACTCATGTGTTTCATAGTTTAAGGAAATGCTGTTTTCGACAGTCAGTCTTTCATCCGCAATCATTCCAAGCTGAACGCTGCCGGCATAATCCAAAGAAACAGGTGTTCCGATGCAGATGACGAATTCTCCCTTTTTAAGCTTTGTTGCATCTCCCATTCTGACAGGAGCGACCTGATACGGGCATTCCAGCTGTAAGACAGCCAGATCGGTAAAAACATCATATCCCACCAGCTCGGCATCAATTGTATACGTAGAACCCAGTATAACAGAAATATTCCCGGCATCTTCAATTCCGTGATATGCGCTTAGCACATAGACTTTTTCTTTGTCCTGCTGATAGATGATCCCGCTTAGTACAGCTCCATCCGCATTGACAGAAACGACAGAAGAACTGTTGTCTTCCACCACTTTCGTAAAATCGGTCGAAAAACCCGATACGGTATACTCGTTGATGATCTCCTGCCTGCTGACGCTGCCGCTTGGCCGGAATGAAAGAATCAGCAACCATGCTATCAAGATAAAAATCAGAACATAAATGAGACGATTATTCTTACTCATAGCAATATTTTATCAGTCGATCAACTCACAAGGCAAATAGTAGCAGGCGTTTACTCTTGTTCCGTTTACTTCAAAGGTAAGATGAAGATGTACGCCTTCCGAGGTTCCGGTATTACCCATCTGACCAATGATCTGTCCTCTGCTGACATTCTCGCCTGCTTCAACATAGGCCGGAACATTCAGGTGCATATAGAATGTTCTGACACCGTTCTGGTGATTGATAATACAGAAATTACCCATGTCATAGCGGTATCCCGTACCATCAACAACACCGCTGTCTACCGCATAGACTGCGGCATATTTCTCGTATCGGTTAACGATATCTGTTCCGGTATGGCCGGGGTAGCAGCCCCAGTGACAGGTAATATGAGGGTTATCAACCGGCCAGATGTAATTTCCGGTACCTATCATGACGACCTGTTTGGTTCCTACCGCAATGACGCCGCGTTTCGGCTGTTTAATCACGTTTTCCGAAAGAGCTTTACCGGATTCCAGTACCCCATTGATCCAGGTCTCTTCATATAGAACATTCTTGATTCCCGACTCTTCCTGCACCCGTACCTCATATACACCCATTTCCAGCGTATTGTCTTCCACGTATTCAGGAGTCTGAGGCGTGATTGGCTGCTGTGAGAGACGTTCTTTTGTGACCTCAATCGTAATTGGCGAAGTATAGTATGTAACGTTCAGTTCCATGCCCGGAACGATGATCTGGTTTTCACTGGAAAGGACTCCCGTATTCAGCATTACCAGCTGTTTCGGACTCATATCGCCAAAATAATAGCCGACACCCTGCAGAGTATCCCCTTCCTTAACCGTATAGTATTCCCTCTCCTTGTTTCTTCCATAACATAGGAAATCATAAATCTCATCAGAATTCTTAAAAATCTCATCCGGAGAAACGATTGCTTCTTTTGTCTGAATCGTTTCTTCCAGCATGGCGTTGGTTTCTACCGTTCCCAGTTCAACAGGAGATGGGATCGGAAGGTTGTTCGTAATTTTCATTAATGTCTCTTCTGAAACGAAATTCAGGAAGAAAGACTCTAGTGCAGACTGGAAGTCGGCATAGTTCTTGACATAAATAATCTCGAAAACGCCTTCTGCGGTCGAGAATTCAACTGCTGTAGTCTTAACACCAAGTAGGTTGTTCGCCACAAGATAATCCATAATCTGATCATCAATGTTTTCAAAATGGATAAAAGACTTCTCCTCGACAATATATACATCATTGCTTAAGCCGAGTTCCGTATCAGGGAAATCTTTTTCATAATCCTGATATTTCTGAAAAACAAGACCGTTTAAATAATCCAGATCAGAAATAACGCCGATCAGTTTCCCTTTATAATAGATCTTGTGATATAAAACTTCATCCTTTCCATACGAAAGGATTCCCTGATTCACCAGTGAATTTTCATTTTCAATGTTTGCTTCGATCGGTTCCGGTTTCCCAATCAGTTTAGGAAGGAATATGACGATTCCTAAAGCCAGGATCAGAGATAAAAGTACCGTTATAAGTTTCTTCAATAATTCTCCTCTATACTGTTCTTAATGCCATAGAAAGCATTGATTTCTTTTTCAAAAGCCAGAGTAACCTTGCCGGTAGGACCATTACGATGCTTAGCGATCAGCAGTTCCACATCCTCTCTCTCACTCTGTGCATTCTCTTCTCTATTATAATAAGCGTCACGATAAAGGAACAGTACCAGGTCGGCATCCTGTTCCAAGGCTCCGGATTCTCTTAAGTCCGATAGCATCGGTCTTTTATCCTGTCTGGATTCAACGCTACGGGACAGCTGCGAAACGGCAATCACAGGAACATTCAGTTCCCTTGCCATGGCTTTCAGACGACGTGATATCTCGGATACTTCCTGCTGTCTGGAATCCGATTTACCGGTTGCCTGAATCAACTGAATATAGTCGACGATGATCATGTAAAGGCCGTTATCCTGGGCCAGTTTTCTCGCCTTGGCATACATTTCCGATACTTTAATACCCGGTGTATCATCAATAAAGAAATTCTGCCTCTTCAACTGCTGGGAAGCTTCATTGATTCTCGACCATTCCTCATCGTTCAGATTGCCGGTCCTTAATTTCTGTATTTCTACTTTGGATTTTGCAGCTAGAATTCTCATTGCGACCTGTTCTGCCGGCATCTCTATGGAAAAAATCGCTACAGAACCGTGCGTAACAGACGCGGAATTCATCGCTATATTCAAAGCAAGGGATGTCTTGCCCATGGAGGGACGGGCTGCCACAATGATCAGATCGCCCTTCTGAAAGCCGGCAGTCTTCTTGTCCAGATCGGCGTACAAAGAACGGATCCCGGTAATGTCGGAACCGGCTTCCTGTATCGCTTCGATATGTTTCAGATAAGCATCGAATACTTCTTCCCCGGTCTTGAAATCAGAACTCAGCTTTGATCTGGTTACTTCCGTTACTTTTCTCTCGACATTCTCCAGCATCTCATCGACGCTGATCTGTGAATTATAGGCATCATTGGAAATCTCTTCTCCAACTTTTATGACTTTTCTGGCCAGCGATTTATTCTTGATGATCGCGATATAATCTTTCGTGTTGTTTGCGGAGATCGTCGCATTCACCAGCTGCATCAAATAATCCAGACCGCCGATCCGATCGTATACCCCGAAATCCTTCAGCTTTGTCGAAAGCGAAACCGTATCGACTTGTTCCCTTTTTTCAAACATCGCCGACATGACATTGTAGATGTGCTGATGCTTTTCCAGATAAAAATCATCCGCCTTGATCTCGGCTTCCGAACACTGCCGCATCGCTTCCGGATACAGCATGATATTTCCTAAAAGAGACTCTTCCGCCTCTATGGAATACGGCATCGATTTATTGCTCATATTTAATCCTCAACCAGTTCGACTTTGATCTTCCCGATAACATCTTTATACAGTTCGATCCTGATCTCATAAGTACCAAGTTCGTTCAAAGGCTCGTTGTCTTTGATTTTGCGCTTATCGATCGTGATCCCCTGTTTCTTTAGTTCGTCTTCGATCTGCTTGGTCGAAACGGAACCGGACACCTTCCCGTCTCTGGCCTTTACTTTAAAGCTCAGTTTCTTTTCTTCCAGAAGTTTTTTCAGTTCTATCGCTTCTTCTCTTCTCTTTTCATCCAGTTCGGCCTCTTCCTTTTTCTGCCGGTCCAGGACTTTCTTGGATCCGGAGGAAGCCATGACCGCAAGACCGCGGGCAATCAGAAAATTACGGGCATAACCATCGGAGACTTCTTTGATATCTCCTTTTTTACCTACCTTATTTACATCAGATAACAGTATTACTTTCATTGCTTTCTCCTTTCATATAAGCGTCCAGTATTTCAAACAGATCAGCTTCAAGCTTCGAAACACTCACATTATTCGTCTGCATACCGGCAGCCGTCATATGACCTCCGCCGTGCATTTTTTCCATAATGACCTGAACATTGATTTTTCCTTTTGATCTCGCAGAAATCATCGCTTCTTCCTTGCCTGTATAACAGATCACGAATGCCGCTTCGATCTCTTTCGCTTTTAACATCATATCACAGGCTTGTGAAGCAAGAGAACGGCTGAAGATACCTTCATTCAAGGCGGCAATCAGAATCTCATTCTTATAGAGTTTTCCGGCATTGATGATCCTGCTTCTCTGCATGACGTTTTCATACGGTTCTTGTGAAAGCTCATCACAAAGCATTGGATCCGCTCCGTATCTCCTCAACTGCTTTGCTACATCAAAAGTCCTGGATCCTGTTCTGACCCGGAAATGATCGGTGTCGATTAGAAGACCCAGATACATGATATTCGCCTCTTCCGGACTGACTTCGACTCTTCTGCCAAAATACGGGAAGAATTCGATTACGATTTCACAGGTCGAAGATGCCGCGGCTTCTACATAAGCCATCATCGGGATCACTTCCAGATCGGCTTTCCTTCTGTGATGGTCGATTATGACGATTTTCTTCGCTTTTTGCAACAGATCGGAGCCGTTGGACTGGGAAAGACTATGGTGATCGACCATGATGACCAGCGATTCATCATCCAGCAGTTCCATAGCTTCCTCTTCTGTAATAAATCTATGCTTTCTTTCCAGAACATCCGCATACTTTTTCATAACATCGGCAATCATCGGTTCCATTCCCCCGCTTCTGGATATGATAGATGTGGCTTTGTTCATACTCAAGGCAATTACCGACATGGCGATTGCGGAACCGATACAGTCGGCATCCATGTCCTTATGTCCAACAATAATCACGTTGCGTGCCTTATCAATCAGATCCCTGATGCTGTTGGAAGCGACACGGACTTTTGTCTTGTTCTGCTTTTCTCTCGCCTCGGAATTGCCGCCAAAGAACGTCGCATCTTCTCCGATCTTTCTTACCACGACCTGATCTCCTCCTCTGGTCTGTGCCAGAGACAAAAGAGAACGGACTGATTCATCAAGTTCCTCATAATTGTCGCTTCCTCTGGCAAAAGCCATAGACAGGGTGACGTCCAGATTTCCTTCTTTACTGACTTTGCGGACTTTATTAAGGATCGAAAAGCGGTCATTCATAATGCTGCGGAAGATCCGTTCATTCATGATCAGCAGCATCCGGTTGTTATTCAAAGTTTTGTATACGACCTGATAATTTTTGAAATAGTCGATTACCGGTACTTTAATGTAGGAATTCACATAAGAAAGGTCGTCTTCCGACATCATCGATTCATCATAGTTGTCATAACTGATTAGCCCCAGAACGCAACTGTTATCGCCAAGTTTCTTATTCAGATCATATTCTGCCGTGATATTCTTGAAAATCAGAACGCTTTCTTTGTCGATCTTATATACAGAAAACTTTTCATCGTTGATGATTACCGTTTGTGTGTTGGCTTCGTTTTTCAGCATTTCCTGAAGTTCCGGAAGCCAGTTCAACAGTTTTTCATTCAGATGATCCATGTCTCTTTTCAGGAAGAAATCAGACAGAAAATCGATCTCGTAGTTTTCATTGTATGCGAGAATGCCGATGTCGCAGTGTTCAAGAACTTCCTTGTAAGTCAGATCCAGGCTGTTTTCGATGTCTTTGTTGGTTTCAGCCCTGATGACATCCAGAGAATAGTAGATGATCAGCAAAACGATGATGAAAACGGCTGCGACGATCGCCGCCAGGACGATATTCTGTTTAAAAAACAGCGACAGCGCAGTTAAACTGAGAATAACGGCGGCAATTGTAAAGATTGCCAGTGATGTTACGAATGTTCTTCTTTTCATGACTGTTTATTCGGGATCTTTGATTCCAGATAATTCCTGAGCGGCCCGCTTCCGTAAAGAAAACCGAGGATCACCAGGAAGATAAGCAGTACAGGCACAAAGAATGCCAGCAGAATAAAGAAAGATCCGACATTTCTTCTCAAAACGATCACTCCATAGAGGATCACAAAGAGATAACCGTAATACATCAGGATTATGGCCCCTAACAGAGCGATCGTAATCCCGACATAGTACAGCGTCTGATTCTCGGTATAACGGTTCGCGAAAAACAGGAAGAGCGACAGGAAGCTGGCATAGGCCACTACGGGATTCGGCTTAATGTCCCAGATGTTGACTCTGCCCAGATCGGCGATCTTGAAACGTTTCAGCAGGAAGACGCTTAAGAGATGGATCAGCACGCCTTCCATCGCTCCTATGCCGATCGTCGAGATCACAAAGAGGATGACAACGACCTTGTCAAAACTCAGTCCTGCACCCGTAAAAATCGCTTCATAGCCGATGCCAAACCTGGAGCCCATCTCCAGTACAGCTGTCTTGAACTGTTCGATCATGGTCGCTACAGGAAAACCCAGAAGCGGATAGACGATAAAGGTTGCAACGATCTCGCCTACGACATAGACTATGATGGCCATGGTGAGCAGGGTCTGTTTATCCAGCTTGCGTTTCATACCGATAGAATAGACGATCCCGGTCAGAATACCTACCGGAACATAGATCAGATAAGTAAACTGGAAGTTACCCAGTAAGAAACTGATAAAGGTAAGACCTGTCGAGAGGATCAGGCCGTCTTTAACTGTGTGCATAGCACTATAAAGAATGACGACAACCGGAACGATCAGCACGATAAGTTCGGTAAACCAGTAGGCTGTCATCCTGTCAATCAGGATCATTGCTCCGATGATCGCCAGCATCATGGCGTCCTGAGTCATCTGTTTTGTTTTGTTCATACTCTTTTATTATAAATAAAAACCTCTCCAAGTGGGGAGGTCTTTATCAAACTAATCGGCAATATAAGGTAATAATGCCATCTGGCGCGCTCTTTTGATCGCTGTTGACAGCATTCTCTGATACTTGGCGCTTGTGCCGGTAACACGTCTTGGAGTGATCTTTCCATTTGGAGAGATAAACTTCTTTAACAGTTCGACATCTTTATAATCGATATATTCGATTTTGTTTTTTGTAAAGTAACAGACTTTTTTATATCCTACTCTTTGTTTTCTGAAAGCCATGGTTTTTCCTTTCTAATTATCAATAAAACGGCAGATCATCACTGGAAATATCCAGCGAAGGCGTATTTGAGAAATCAAGGTCATCATCAGGATAACCGGGATCTGCTGCCGGTGTGAAAGTCTGATTCTGCGGTGCATAGGTGCTGTTCCCGGTAGATGCAGACATTCCGTTTCCTGTTCTGCTTGATATGATCTGTACGTTGTCGGCTACGACTTCTGTGACATAGACTTTACCGTTCTGTCCGTCATAGCTTCTCGTCTGTATCCTGCCTTCCACGGATACGATCGTTCCTTTTCCTGCATAGTTGGAAAGAAAGTCGGCAGACTGTCTCCAAGCGATGCAGTTGATGAAATCGGCACTCTGTCCTCCTTGCTGCTGTGACTGGAATCTCCGGTCTACGGCAACCGTGAAGCTACATACAGAGGCGTTTGAATTGGTTTTTCTTAATTCGATGTCTTTTGTCAGACGACCAACCAGTACGACCCGATTCAGATTGATCATTATTTCTGTCCTTTTTTCTCATCGGTTGAGATGGTCATCAGTCTGACGATATCGTTGTTGATACCCATTAAACGCTTGAACTCATTTAAGCCATCCACGTCTACAGTATAAGTAACTACAACATAATATCCTTTAGACATGTGATCGATTTCATAAGCGAAATCTCTCATGCCCCAGTCGTCAACATTGTCGATCGTGCCGCCATGCTGTGTGATGATGCCATGCATCTGCTCTACTAATGCAGCTCTTGCAGCATCGTCAAGACTGGACTTGATGATATACATAGTCTCATATTGTTTCATTCTTTTACCTCCTTCTGGACTAACGGTCTATTGCTAGACAAGGAATAGTTGTTTCTATTCGCTTGATTATTATAACAAATATCTTAAAAAATGTGCAATAAAGATTTTATAATATTGGTATGGCTTTAGACGGGATCATTTTAAGCAAGATCAAAGAGGATCTGGAGACTTTCCTTCCGATCCGGATCAACCGTATTTCACAGACCAGTGCGACAGAAGTCGTTTTTAACGTACATGCGGATAATGTTAGAACGAATCTGGTTATTTCTTTGCATTCCAACTACAATCATATCTGTCTATCGAACAAGAATTATACGACCTACAATGATCCTTCCACTTTTGTCATGGTTCTTCGAAAATATCTGCTGAACGGGATCATTTACCGGATCGAACAGCTTTATTACGACCGTTATCTGCTGCTGCATGTCAGAGCAAAAGACGAGCTTTACGATGAAAAAGAATACGTTCTTTCCGTTGAACTGATGGGCAAGTACGCCAACCTGATCCTGGTTTCAAAGGAAAACAGGATCATCGATGCCTTGAAGAAAATACCGCCGTATGAAAATACCAGAAGGACCATCCTTCCAGGTGCTGTTTTCACGCTTCCGGAAAAGCAGAACAAGCAGGATCCTTTCTATCCTTCCGGTATCGACTTTGAAGAATCTCTGGTCAAACAGATCCAGGGTTTCTCCAGACTGCTGGAGAACGAGATCCGTTTCCGGATGAATCATGAAAGTTATGAAGAGATCATGGGACAGATCCGGCAGTCCAGAAATCTATATCTAAGCAAGATCTCTGATAAATATGAATTCCATGTCATCCCATTGTCACATTTAGGCAGTGAAGCGGTATGCTGGCCGATACAGGAAGGACTCGATGAAGTCTACTACCGGGACGATGAAAAGGAAAGAATCCGGAACATCTCCGATGATCTTTTCAAAGTCGTTAAAAGACAGATCAGACATTATGAAACAAAGATCCAGAAACTGAATCTATCGCTGGAAGAGGCTCTGAATCTGCAGGGAGACAAAGAAAACGGAGATCTGCTTTATACTTATGAAGATCTTGAGAGAAAAGGATTGAAGGAGCTTGAACTAAGCGATTTTAACGGAGAAACGAAACGGATCTCTTTGGATCCGAAATTATCTGTTAAAGCCAATGCCGGTAAATACTATTCCCAATATCAGAAAAAGCGAAAAGGAAAGAGCCATATCGAAGAACAGATTGCTATTGCTGAAAACGAGCTGGAATACTTTGAATCCGTCAGTGAACAGCTTTCGATTGCCGATTACGCGGATGCCCTTGATATCAGAGAGGAACTGGCAAAATACGGCTATCTGAGAAAGAGTATCTCGAAAAACAAGAAAAAGAAAAAGGTCAATCTTTATCAGATCGAACTGGATGGACAACAGATCACGTTTGGAAAAAACAATATTCAGAATTCTTATCTGTCTTTTGAATATGCCCGGAGCAACTTTACCTGGTTTCACGCCAAACAGTTTCACGGTTCGCATGTCGTAGTCAACACCGACCATCCGGACGAGAAAACCATCCGGGTCTGCGCCAATCTGGCTGCCTATTATTCAAAAGGACGTTATTCTTCTTCTGTGCCGGTCGACTATTGTCTGGTCAGAGACTTGAAGAAAGTAAAAGGTGCGAAATCCGGTTTCGTCACCTTTAAAAACTATAAAACGATCTATATTGATCCGGTGGAAGACAAGAATCTAACGGTTCGTGTTATTTAGGTACTGTTTCAGTTTCTTTACTTCATATGGTTTCAGAAGGCGGTATTCACCGCTTTTTAAACTGCCCAGTTCAATATTCGCCTCTTTGATACGATGAAGTCTTGTGACGGTGTAACCGATCGATGCAAACATTTTTCGTATTTCCCGGTTCTTGCCTTCATGGATCGTCACTTCCAGAAAGGAAGTATAGCGGTTTTCGTTCCTTCGAAGTAGTTTTACTTGAGCCGGAGCACTTATATAGTCTTCAATTACGACTCCCTTTTGCAGTCTTTCAATTTCTTCTGTCCGAATTAAGCCGTCTATCGTTACTTCATAGGTCTTTTTAATCTCGAATTTCGGATGGATCAGCTTCTGCATCAGTTCACCGTCATTGCTTAAAAGAAGAAGACCGCTGGAATCAAAATCCAGTCTCCCCAACGGAAACAGACGGTATTGACATGCGATCAGATCGGTAACAGTTTTTCTTCCTCTATCGTCAGAAACCGCCGAGATCACATTCTTAGGTTTATTTAAAAGATAGACGACCTTTTCTTCTTTTTTCAGCGTTCTTCCGTCTACTTTGATCTCGTCTTCAGGATCCGCCTTAATGCCAAACTCCGTCACGATCCTGCCATTGACCGATACTTTTCCTTCCCGTATCAGTTCTTCGGCTTTTCTTCTGGAACAGATCCCGCTTCCTGCAATAATCTTCTGAAGTCTCTCCATTGTTTCTTTTCCTTGTTGTCGAGAATATAGTACACAATGATGCCGATGACACCGCTGACTGAAAGGATCAGCACCGTCAGCATATCCATGTTGATTCTGTGATTGTCGTAACCCATGTTTTCGTATGACAAGTCTTCTGCCGTATCTTCAAAATCATAATGATTAAGACCCGGCATCTTTAAAATCTCATAAGCACCCGGTTCACTGACTAGAAACTGGATATAGTTTTCTGTCTGCGTCGTTCTGCACTTCAAAACATCTCCATCCGAATTCAAATGATAGACGGAATAAACCGTCTGTTCCTCCTTGTCTTCGATATCCAGCTGGACGATCAGCGGCCCTTGTAATTCAATATCCTGATAATTGAAGCGAAAAGAGAGGTCGATCCCGTCCACCTTTTCAAATCCGTACCCCTGTGCGATCTGAAATATCCTATCCTCATCGGTAAAGTCGATCTTATCTACAATAATGTAATAGGTATCTTTTACCAGATGAAACGTTTTCCGATCCGGCAAAGAAAGATCCAGACCGGAAAAAGACAGATCATAGTTCTCTGTCTGATCCTGAATGACATAGTTTCTGTCACTCTTTTCTCTTAATGCCTGATCGATCTTACGGATCTTTGCGAAAGAAAGATTCAGGTCAAGGCCTGTATTCTGCTTCTTCAGCAGTAAATAGTTTTCTTCCTTGATAGCCGTCAGGATCCGGTTTCGCTGCTCCGACAGTTCCTTTGAGAACGTCGCTTCCCATATCGTTTCTACGCCGTTGTAGGTTACGGTAAGCTCCTGTTTCCCCGGTATGCCACTGTCATATGCTCCAAGCATGTCAGTATTCAGTGGAACTGTCTGTTCACTGCCGTCTTCATAGCAAACAGTCAGATAAACACCCTTCAGGTCAATGTCCCGGTACAGTTCAAAAACACTTTCCTGATCATGTTTTACTTCGATCTTCTCGATCTTACGGTACTGGGCACGCAACTGCTCATCATAGCCACAGAATTCATAGCCTTCTCTAAACGGAATGATTTCAGGCACATCATCGCTTTCCCTCAGTTTTAGATCCAGAGAATGGCTGCCGATAAATGAACCCTCTTGAAAATCATAAGCAAGTATCTTATAACTGTTTTCATGGATTTTTTCCGGATTCAGGATAATATCAAAACTTTCTTTCGAAACATAGGCCACAGATTTTTCAAAATCATAGAAACGGTTTTCATCAAAACTGTCATCGATCTGTATTTTATAGGCATTTTCCGTTTCTTCCAGTACGGTATAAGATAGAAGCTGTATATCTCTTAACACATACAGAAGCTCATCCTGCTGTTCATCCCGATAAAAAGAAACTCTTTGCCTGTCTTTTATGATTCCGACCGCATATGCGTTCTTATCTTTTTTTCCCAGTGCCTTATCGATACGGTAATATGCAGCTGCGCTTTTCTCTCCATAATACGGATCATAGGAATAGTTTACATTGATACCGCACAGTTTATTGCCGTAGAAAGTTCCGCTGTAAAAACTCTTTAAATGACTGGAGAATAAAGCGGAAATAAAGTGCTTCGCATGGCAGCGGATGGATGTATCGATACTATTGTAACGTTCCGTTTCTCTTTCTATTTGAGAATCATAGGCAGCATTGTAGTACAGCTTGTTTGAAAGAAAGGACGACTCGCAACGGCCGAAAGAAGACTCGTATAAGGCCGATCCTAAAAGCATTGCCGCATTGGCACCATAGATATTCTGATACGCAACAAAACTTTCCGCACTGCCATAGAGTTGGGAAGAACTGATCTCATCGGCTGCACCGTCTCCATCTGTGTCACTGTAACGGGTCAGACGGGATCTGATTCCTAAAACGATATTCAGATAATATTCCAGTTCAGCTGCCGAATAATTACTAAGGCTGCGATGCGGAAGGAACTGATAATAGTTGTAATAAGCTTCCTCGTTCAGAGCATTCTCTTTTTTTCCATCGCGTAAATCATCGATCATCGAAAGATAATTATCATAAAAATAATGTCCGTCATAACTGTAATAGGTTATGCCTTCTTTCATAAAAGGTAAGGCGTCATCCAGAACGATGGAATAAGAATAGTAATCCTTGTCAAGCCGTGTTCGGATCTGATGTACAAGCTGGCCGTTTATAAGAACATAGGAACTGAGCATTGGATCCGTTTCTTCGTATGGATGAAGTACGACTTTATCGGCAGGAACACTTCCCATGTCGTCTGAAAGTAGAAAATAGACTTCCTTACCGTCACTGCTGCTGTAAAGATAAGCCCCGTCGATCCCGTAGCAGCCGTTCAGATAGTCATCCGTGTCTTTCAATTCCGAATAATAATCAATACCCAGACTGCATGCCTTGTCCGTTAGAAATTCGACATAGCCATATTCCATATGAACGACCCGTTCGCCGTCCGTTAGAAGCAGATTGTCATATCCTTCTAAGTTTTCTTTGTAGAAGTCGTACGCCTGTACATAACTTGAAAAGGACTGATCCAGTCCGCTGTTCTTGTCTTTCACATGATACGGCTCCTCTTGGGCATAAACAGGCATAAAGCCAAGAAAACAGAAGAAACAGATCAGTGATAGAAAAAAACTATGAAGATTCTTCATAGTTAAATTCTACAACAAATCACCGATTAATAGTACTCAACCGAAAGTTCTTTAAACACCAGGATCTCAAACAGTTCCCCGGTATAGCCCGAGATGCAGGTCTGCAGCGTCAAGGTCTTATCAGAAGTCGTAAGTTCTACTCCCGTATCATAAAGCTGTTCTTTCTTAATGCTTTCGATGTACTTCTCATAATAACCCGCATCATAGGAATTATTGTTATAGTCGTCATAATCATAATCGGTACGCCAGTACTGCATGTCTCTGAAGAAACGGTCCTGCGTAGCATCGAACTCATAGACGACAGCCAGAACATATGTTCTGATTTCTTTTTCCAGGATCAGTTTTAGATAGCGGTTGGGCATGTAGTTCTTTTCTTCCAGAAACAGCTCCAAAGGTGTAAAGGCTTTTGTTCTGCTTTCATCGTTCCAAACCGAAAAATGATGTCCATAAACGATCAGATTCTGATCATAGATCGTATTACGGTAATCCATAAAAGTTGAACCGCCGTGATCATTGTAGTCATATTCGCCGGTCTTCCAGTATGTCCAGATATAGACATCATTGCCGGTATATCCTTCCGGATCACTGACCAGTCTTCCATCTTCTGTATAAAACCTGTAAGGTTCTCCATTTTCCTTGTATACCGATTTTGCTTGAACAAAAGAAACATCGATAATGCCTGAATCGAAGACGATATCGCCAACATAATCTTCATTGATCTTCTTGTTTTCCTGCCATTTTTCTTTTAACAGGAGTTTCTCTGCCGCAGCTGCTTCATCTTCCGGATCCGTTTCCGGTTCTACATCTATGACCGGCTGTGGCTGTACTGCCGGGCCTAGATCAATGATATCGAGAACGATCAATGCAAAAAAAGTCAGCAGCAGGACTGTGATGGTCGATACGATCGCAATCAGTGTTTTCTGTTTATTCTCGTTCATTCTTCAACAAAGCAGGCATAGTATTCATCATAAGTAATGCCTCGTCTGTATACATCTTCGGCAATTTGTCTGCCAAGATAGCGCAGCTGCCAAGGTTCTCCCTGATAACCGGTTATTTCCGTCTTGTCTTCAGGATAACGGATAATAAAGCCGTACTTCCAGCAGTTTTCTGCCAGCCATCGGGATGCATCCGTAAGGTAAAAATCGTCCAAAGAATAGCCTGGGATACTAACATCCAGGCATAGACCGCTCTGATGCTCTGAGTGACCGGGTCTTGCTGAATAAGTGTCTACGATCTCTCTTGGATCATAACGCAGATATTTCTCATAGAGGCCTTTCTGGTAGTCATAGGAACGGTATGCAGAGACAACCTGTAAATTATATCCTAGATCCAATGCATCTTTATAAAGCGACTTGTAGGCTTCATAGACTTCTTCTCTAAGCATTCCTTTTCCTAATCCGGAATCGACATAAACCAGATCATCCGGTTCATAGTCGGCAGGAAGCTGATAATACTTGTTTATCAGCATGAGATAATCTTTGGATAGATCCGTCGGCATGATATCGGAATACAGTTCCTTATATCTTTTTGTGTTCACGATTTCCAGAACATCCCTGACATCGGAATAAACTTCCAGATACTTCAGGTAAAGATCTTCGTTCTTTTCAAGATAATAATCGCTGCCGTAGAGTTCTTCCAGCCTTGCTGCAAGATCTTCATTCAGTATTCCTTTGTTTACCATATCGATAATCTTTCCCGTATCAAGTCTTCCGTAATAGGAAAGATACGCATCCAGCTTTTCTTCCTGAAACCATGGGGCATTGATAAACTCCAATGCCTCATTCCCGTATTCATCATTAAGAAAACGTTCCAGATTCTCCTCTTTCAACTGCAGTATCAATTCTATTTCTTCTTCCTGATAGCCCTTGTCGGCTAGCAACTGCCGGTTGGACTTCTGGCAGGAACAAAGATTCAGCATCAGCAATAAAATCAGTAAAAATTTCATCTGCTACACCGCCAGAGACAATAACGATATTACGAACATCATAACGATGATCAGGATCACAAGGAATTTCTTAAGTGATTTTCTCATTTCTTATAGTTGTCCAGGATATTGGTTGAGAAGGAATAAGTCTTCTTCGTTCTCTTGGCATATCTTTGTAAAGCGTAGCTTATCAGCATGTCACATTCCTGTTCAAAGCTAATCCCGACTTCTTTCCATAAGTAGAAAGCCAAAGAACCGGGAATCGTATTGATTTCATTGCAGTAGACGCTTCCGTCTTTCTTGTCGATCATGAAATCGATACGAACACAGCCGTAGGAGTTCAGTACTTTGAAGACTTTAAGAGCGGTTTCTTCGATGGTTTTCTTCTGAACATCAGTCACATCGGCCGGAACTTTTCTGGCTGTCGAAGCCATACCCTTAGAAGGAGTTTTGCTGCCGGAAGTCTTTGCGCCCTTCTTGCCGCCACCCGACTGATATTTTTTGTCAAAATCAAGAAAGCCGTTTGTTACCTCTTCAATCGCACTGACTTTATAGTCCTCATCGCTGCCCATAACGGCAATGTTGACTTCTTTCAGATCCTTGATCATCTTCTCGACAACGACTTTAAAGTCGTACTTCAGACATTCTTTGATCTTATCTTTGAATTCTTTCTGATTCTTGATAACTTCAATACCGATGGAACTGCCCAGGTTTGCCGGTTTCGCAATCAGAGGGAAGGCAAGCTTCTTCGCCTGCGCGAGATATTCATCCGATTTCTCTTCAAAGTCTGAACCGGAAACCACAAAGAAGTCTACCATCGGAATGCCTTCCGCCTTGAATACGTCTTTCATGGCTGCCTTGTCCTGGCCAAGCGAACCTCCCAGCACATCACAAGATGTATATGGAAGATCCAGCATCTGCAGATAGCCGGCAAGCGATCCATCTTCTACGTTTGTACCGTGAACGACCGGAAAAGCGACATCGATCCTGCGGTCTTTCTTAAACATATTCTTTAGGGTTCTCATCTTGACGGTATTGCCGTCCTTAAAAATCATGATTTTATCCAGAGCGGAAGAAGGGTCATGAATGAACGAAGAATAATTAGCCAGATCAAAAAGTCTGTCTCCGGTATACAGATCGTTGTCTTTGGAAATATAGACAGGTAAAACTTCATACTTTTCCGGATCCAGAGCGTGAATGACCTGATTTGCAGAGATACAGCTGATCTCATGCTCGGTGGACTTGCCGCCGAAAAATACAGCAACACAGATTTTCATAACATTTCCATTCTATCACTTTTATACATTGAAAGCATCCGGAAGATCGTTTTCCAGAAGTATTGTATCTTTTATCGTGAAATTCTTATAGACATAATCAAAAGCTTCATTGATATTCTTACATATCGCGATATCCGATTCGTTGAAACCGGATTGTTTCAGACCTTCCAGGATCGGTTTTGTCTGTTTCTCGCCAACCAGAACTACATGATCGGCTTTCTCCTTCATGTAAGCACCGAAATCCCGATTCAGTTCCTCTTGTTTTTCACCCAGATCGATCATGCCCGGCGTAACGATCACCCGCCTGCCGTCCATCATCGAAAGAACATCCAGAGCCATTTTGGAACCGACCGGATTGGCGTTGAAAGCGTCGTCAATGAAAGTGTATCCGTTAATCGTTTTTAACTGTAAACGATGTTCAATCTGTCTGATCGTAGCCACTTTTCTGACAATTTCTTTTATATCCAGACCTAGTTCCAACGCCAAGGCAATGCCTAGAAGAATATTGGTAATATTGTGTTTCCCTAATAAGCAGGTCGTAAACTTGTATTTCTTTTTGTTGATCTCAACTGTAAATTCACTTCCGTTCTTATTGAAACGGATGTTTTTTGCCCGGTAGTCTGCGTTCTGGTTCTCAATGCCTACCGTAACGACTTTACAGTTGTTCTGAATCTTGTAGTCTTTTATGAATTCATTATCAATGTTAAGAAAACCTACGCCGTCGGCAGGAAGCTTTTCAATTTCCTGCATCTTTTCATGGATGATGTTTTCCATGCTGGTAAAAGTGTTAAGATGCTGAGGTCCGATCGATGTTACGATTCCGTACTTCGGTTTGACAAAGTCCATCAGATAAGAGATGTCTCCTGCCTTGTCCGCGCCCATTTCACAGATGAAGACTTCATGAATCGGTTTCAGCATCTCCCGGATCGTTCTGGTAATACCCATCGGCGTATTGTAGGAAGCCGGGGTCATCAGTGTAAACAAATGATCAGAAATGATATCCGTAACAATGTTTTTTGTTGATGTTTTCCCATAAGAACCGGTAATACCGACTTTGATGAGACGGCTGTTCTGATTCAGGATCTTTCTGGCATCGTTTTCGTAATATTTCTTAATCAGGTATTCCAGCGGTTCTGTCAGTAAAGCCAACGGATAAATGATCAGGTAAGGAAAGAAGATCGCACAGATACCAAGAATATCAGCAGGAAGATAACGCATGCCGATCAGAATCAGAGCACATTCCAGTACTGTCATCAGAACGATCTGTCTTTTTACTCTGGCTGTCAGAACCAGATCTTTAATATATGTTTTCTTATTCTCATTTATCAGCAGATAGACTGCAAAAGCAATACTGACAAAAATACAGAAAAGAGGTCCGTAGTTCTGAAACAGCGTATTCAGGCAAAGAACGGCAATTACATAAATAAAAGCCACGGAGAAGTGCAGATTTTTTTTATCTGTAAGCCATCTGCTGTAGCGTTTCAGCTCATAACGGTTCTGTTGGAACATCTGCAATGCGTGTTTCGCATAAACAAAAGAAAGAGCCAGATAGACTGCCAGAAAGAGAAGTCCGATCAGGATTTCAGCGGTTTTATCATTTATCATAATCACTCCTTAGAAAAGCATCCAATACAAGATTGAATCGTCCGGCCTGATGAATGTAAGCATAGTGATCATCGTTTTCAAAGATGACCAGAGCGGCATCAGGCATGAGTTTTTCCATCAGTTTACCTTTTTCCACCGGTGTTGCTTCGTCTTTTTCCCCGAATACCAGCAGGGTCTCGGTCCTGATTTCGCTTAAAATAGGCGTTATATCTTCGTTTACAACCTTTACCAGTGTTCCACGCATGACTCCGCTGGCGTTGCGGTAATCTTCGCTTCCGGCATTTTTCTTAATGGTATCAGCGTATTTCGCAAACGGTTTAAGACTTAAGACCTTCTTTCCGAGTTTGTAAGAATACGTTTTTATGTGCCATTCCAATCCATGTTTGTCCCGCACACCGGCCGCACCGGTCAGAACCATCTTATATGCCCCGTACCGATGGGCATATCGTAAAGCGATCCGGCAACCGAAAGAATGGGCAATAAAGATCGGATCGACGATCTTCTTCTTTAGACAGAATTCATGCAGAAAGGCGGTATAATCGTTTGAATCCCAGGCTTCAGGAGGTTCGCCTGACTTTCCAAAACCCGGGAGATCGATATTGTATACGACAAAATGATCTTTCAGAAAATCAGCGATGAAAGCCATCATTTCCGTATTCTGACCCCAGCCATGCAACAGTATGACGTCTTTCCCCTGTTTTCCTTTTTTCTCATAATAAAGAGAAATGCCGTTCAATTCTATAGTACTCATGTTTCAATTATACTCTTTTTACTTGTCTTTTTCTTTGACGCTTTCTTCATCTTCTTGGTCGTAAAGATCCTGAAGACGACGCCATCATTCATGTTCTCTCCCGTAACGGAATAGCCGTACGTTTCTACGACCCGTTTTACAATAGAAAGACCAAGTCCGAATTTGCCTTTATTTCCCTTCTCATACGGTTTAAACAGCTTATCCAGCCGGTCTTTTTCAATCGGTTCGCCATCGTTGTATACTTCCAGAAGATTATCACTCAAAGAAATACGAATCAGGCTCTTCGCGTAACGCAGCGAATTATCCAGAAGGTTTTCTACGACAACCCTCCAAGGTTCCTCTTCACCATGGAAAAAAACATCTTCATCAAGATCGGTCTCGATACGGATATTACTTCTGACAACCTTACATGCCAGGATGGCTTTCTGAACAACTGCCGCCATTTCCAGATTCAGGATGTTTTCATCGATATCGGTAAGATAACCCATTTTGTTGTAGGTAATCAAAGAATAGACTTTCTTTTCCAGACGGTCGGCGTTTTCGCTAATCACATCGACGCTTTTTTCTAGCGTATCATACGGGTAGATGCCGTCCTTGATCGATTCCGAATAGGATTTAATCGTTGCGATCGGTGTCTTTAGATCATGAGAAATGTTCTGTATCATTTCATCGCGGATACGCTGCTGCTGAGACAGTTCCGCATTCATGCTGGTGAGAGCTTCGGCCACTTCGCCGATCTCGTCGTAACGGTTGACATTCAACGATGCCTTTTCTCCGGCTTTGACTTTATTGATATAAGTGATGATCTGGTCCAAAGGACGGATCAGCGATATGACCCAGATCAGGATCAGGGCGATCAGGCCTCCTACAACATAGAAAGTGATATTAACAACGCCGCTGTAAAGCGCGCTTCTGAATTCATCCCGGAAATTGTTCTTAATGATCGATATCAGACGGTAGTCTTCGTCAAAGCTGATGATGGAATAAACGATAGAGTTGTTTTCATATGTAAAGCTTCCATCGATATAGCCTTCCTCCGGATTCGGATCGATATTACTTAAAAGATCGGCATATTCCTGTGTCAGAGCGTTCAGATATCTTCTTGAGCTTGTACTGTAGACGAAGTGAACGACATTGGATTCTTTATAGTTTACGCGTGTTTCCAGATATTCGTTCTGGGAACGGTGGATGTAGACATACATCTGGGTATTCGTGAAAGAATCGATATTTCTGTTCAAAAAAGCAAATATAAAAAAGATCAGAACGGTAAAAGTAATGAAGACGATCGTTAAAAACTGTTGGACAAGCGTAAAACTGCTGATCCAGATCCTGAATCTTTTCATCCTAATCTATAACCGAAACCGTAAATCGTCTGAATATTCATCTCCGGAAGCTTTTTTCTTAGTCTTCGCAATGTATCATCCACAACACGGTCAGAGCCGTAATAGTTTTCATCCCAGACTTTTTCCAGGATCTGTTCCCGAACAAAAGCCGTTCCTCTGTTCTTCACAAACAGCATCAGCAGGTCAAATTCCTTGGTCGTCAGTTCGATCTGCTTCCCGTTCCGGAACACCGTTCTCTGATTCTCGTCAATGTCATACCCGTTGACCGAGATATGATCATCTTCTTTATAGACCCGGCGGATAATATTATTGATTCTTAATACCAGTTCTTTTGGCGAGAATGGTTTTGTAATATAGTCGTCTGAACCCTTTTCCAGTCCGATAATACGGTCAAATTCCTTGTCCCTGGCAGACATGAATACGACCGGGATCTGCGGATCTTTGTTTTTGATCGCTTCGATCAGATCAAAACCGGATTTGTCATCCAGCATGATGTCGAGAATCCAAAGATCACAATAGTCATCGATATGGGAATAGGCGGAATCAAAAGTCAGATACGAATTAACAATATATCCTTCCTTCTCCAGATATGATTTAACCAGTTCATTGAGATCTTTTTCATCCTCAACGATATTAATGATTTTCTTCATGCTTTCATTATAAAACAAAAGGTTATTCTGCATAACCTTTTTGTTTGATCAGATCGATTACTTCATAAACGTATTTCTGACAGAGTTCATCATTTTCTGCTTCAACCATGACCCGGATCAGCGGTTCAGTTCCGGATGGTCTCACCAGGATCCGGCCGTTGTTTCCCAGTTCATCCCCGATCTGTCTGATCTTTCCGGTGATTTCTTCATCGTTCAGAACGATTTTCTTATCTTTGACCCGTTCGTTGACCAGCAGCTGCGGATAGATCTGTACCTCGGAAGCGGCTTCTTTCAAGGAACAGTGATAATAGTTCAATGCTTTTAGGACCAGTAAAGCAGTCTTAAGGCCATCTCCGAAGAAACAGTCTCCGGAATAGATAATATGTCCAGACTGTTCACCGCCGATCACAAAACCGTTTTTTACCATGGAATCGCAGACGTTCTTATCGCCTACAGGTGTAATATCCGAATCGATATTTATCTTTTCTAAAGCCTTATAAAGGCCGATATTCGACATGACTGTAGTTACCAGAGTATTGTTGCTGAGCAGGCCGTTCTCTTTCAGATATTTGGACAGGAAATACATGATTCTATCTCCGTCGACGATCTCGCCGTCTTCATCAGTAAACAGTACTCTGTCGGCATCGCCATCGAAAGCAAAGCCAAGATCAAAGTCGCCTTTTTTGACAGTTTCCTGCAACATTTCCAGATGTGTCGAGCCACAGTGATTATTGATATTGGTACCATCCGGGGCATCGTTGATATAGGTAAAACTGCCGTTTAAGGCGTTTAGAACATCTTTTGCCGTATAACAGTTTGAACCGTTACACAGATCGACACAGACCTTAAGTCCCTGCAGATCCATTGCATATCTTTCTAAAAGCCAGTTCTGATATGCCCTAACCGCTTCCTTATAGTCCGTTACTGTGCCGTTATTTCTCGTTTCAATCCCTTTTGGATCATCGATATAAGCTTCAATCAACAGTTCCACCTCATCTCTGATCTTAAATCCGTCATTCGCAAAAATCTTTATTCCATTGTCCGTATAGGGATTATGAGATGCCGATATCATGACACCACAGGAGAATTTCTCGTGCATAGTCGTATATGCCAGACAAGGCGTAGAACAATAGCCAAGCAGGTAGACATGCGCACCGGATTCACACATTCCTTTGCACAGATCCTGTTCAAATCCCTTCGAGGACTCTCTTGTATCCATGCCGATGACGATCCTGGCATTCTCGTAGTAGTTTCCAACGAATTTTCCGATCTTATAGACCGTCTCATCGGTCAATGTGACACCGGCTTTACCGCGGATGCCATCTGTTCCAAAATATTTACCCATATTACTGATTTGCCTCCACTATCGTTACATTCACATTTGATCTCTCCAGAGTCATACTAACATACGGATGGGAAGAGCTCACGACGTACAGCGGCAGCGTGTAGGTTCCCGGCTCTGAAGGCATCTCAAAATAGACTTCAATATCATCCACTTCAACAGCTGCCACGTTATCGGCAGATCCCGACAGTTCGACATTGACACTCATCTGGTCAATGCTGGATATGGCCAGATTGTTGTAGTTGCTGTGTAGTTTCAGCGGAACATCTTCCAGAATAGCCGTTTCTACGGTCGTCAGTGTAACTCTGACATTGACGACAGTTACATCGCTGGCGGATACACCGCTAGGCAGATTGACCGGAAGCATAATATCCTTGTCGACGTTGTCTGTAACAGTCGACATATCAAAATTGACGTAGACTTCCCGGATGCTGTTTAAGATATTTTCCGGAGCATAGATCCTGGTTGTCTGATGATCGACGATCTCGGCCGTATCGATGGCCAGCCCGACCGGGATCTGGCCGACCGGTTTCAGACGGATCGGAACCTCAATGCTAGGTGAAGAAATCTGTACGGAAGCCGTAACGGAACTCGGAACGATTTCGGCATTGACTGCCTGACCGTTTTTATCGTAGGCAACCAGCGGTGCATTGATCTCGAAATCACCGGTCTGTCCGCCGACATCGATCAGTGCTTTTACCAATGCAATCGAATTCAGAGTGTCCTGGGATGCACGGATATTGATTTTTGTTCCCTGTGCAAAGCTCGGTTCCGAGAGAATATAACGGGAATCCAGCTGATTCTGATTAATAAAATCGTAAGACAAGTCAAACTGCATGGTTGTCTTTTTCT
Source organism: Erysipelotrichaceae bacterium (assembly GCA_017432885.1). GTDB lineage: Bacteria > Bacillota_I > Bacilli_A > Erysipelotrichales > Erysipelotrichaceae > Colivicinus. Next base: position 192,636 of record JAFRIE010000018.1, read on the forward strand.
TTAACGTTACCGTTACCTCGCTAGGAGAGACGATCGTATTGATGTTGTCTCCGTATCCTACGGCATTTACTTTTACGGTATGCATACCTTCCGTATACCCTTCCAGATCGATCTGGCATGCGCCTTTTTTGGTAGCGGCATTGTTGACGTTAGCCGCTTCACCCGTCAGAACAACCTCACAGGCGGATGGAAGTCCGGACAGTTCAAAAGTCTCAGAATTGTAACGGGCATTGATCCCGACATTGCTTAAGAGTTTGGAACTGGAAAGCATGGCACTGGAATTGTCGTAAGTAGCTACAAAATATGCCAAGCAGGCCAGAAGCAAGGCAAAAAGTCCTAAATATCTGCTGGAAAAGAAGAGTCTGTCGATAATCGTCGAGATCCAGCGGAAAAACTTGACGATATTCTCTTCTATTGTTTCGTATTGTCCCTTGTTTGCTGACTTAGAAGCAATCTTTTTGGCTTTTTCCAGCTTTTCTTCAGAATTATTGATCTGACTCATGATTTGCCTCCTGATCTAAATTGTTTTCGATGAGAACCGCTTCTTCATTATCAAAAAGATGCTCGTTTCTTTCGGTTCTGCTTCCATATTTAAAACGGTTGTTCTTTGGAACTTTCATATCCAGCTGCGCCGTTTCCTCGACTTTCGTCTGTTTCTGTGAAACGTTGTTTTTCTTTCTGAATAAAGAGAATCCTTTTTTCTCTGCCGTTTCTTCTTTTAACTCGACGACAACATCGGAATCATCTTCCAGCACCAGAGAATTTCTTCTGCGGGAATTCTTCTCAATTGCCGTTGTATCGTTGCAGATAACTCTTCTCAAATAATCTTTCAACTGTTTTTCGTCAACTGAAAAGATCCTGCCGTTTTCCGCAATCGAGATCGCACTGGTCTCTTCCGATACGACGATCGTCAGGGCATCTGATACTTCTGCGATACCTAATGCAGCTCTGTGTCTGGCACCGTAACGGGAAGACAGATTGACATTGGTTGGAGGAAAATAAGCACTGGCACAGGCTACTTTATCGCCCTGAATGATGACGGCACCGTCATGTAAAGGCGTTGTAGTCATAAACAGCGAACAAAGCAGTTCCTTGGTGACTTCCGCATTGATCGAAATGCCGGTCTTGATGTAATCCTGTAAAGACTGCGCCTGTTCAATCGAGATCAAAGCGCCGACCTTCTCTCTCGAAAGCGTGATCGTCGCTTCGTAAACCTGGTCTACCAGCTTCTCCTTCTCGTTTGCCAGCAGTGACGAAATACGCGAGAAGGCATTGGATGTTCCGATTTTTTCCAGGAATCCTCTTATCTCCGGCTGGAAGATGATGATAAAGGCCAACAGACCCCAGTTGATAAACATATCAGTAAAATAGGTCAGTGTTGATAAACCAAGCAGTTTTGCCAAGCCATTGACGGCAATAATGGCAATAATGCCTTTGAATATCTGAATGGTACGGGAATTGTTACGTATTGCTTTAATGGCATAGTAGATAATGAACCACATGATCGCAATATCGATAACGACCCTGAATACTGACCATATATTTTGTATCGTTAGATTAATATTATAATCAGCCATATTTCCTCCTGTTGCTATCAATTAAAGATTATAACATAAACAAAAAAGGGATTTCACCCTTCCTTGTTTATAATGGCGCGCTCAACAGGGATCGAACCTGCAACCTTTTGAATCGGAATCAAATACTCTATCCATTGAGCTATGAGCGCATCAGTCTGTGGAACCGAAACCGCCGTGCCTTTCTTTTCTGCTTTCTTCTTCTTCCGCAAGATAATACCGGTAAAAGACACCCTGAACAAAACGTTCCCCTTTACGAATCGGCAGATCCTTATTTCCATCGTTAACGATACCGACAATAATATGTCCCTCATTGTCGGCATTGTAATAGTCGGAATCAATAATACCTACGGTATTCAGCAGTCTCATCTGATACTTAAAGCCAAAAGAAGAACGGGGATATAGCTGCAGGACATATCCTTCGTCGATCTGGCAGCGGATCCCGGTAGGAATACGGCACGATTCACCAGGTTTCAACAGAATCTCCACGGGAGAGTAGAAATCATATCCAGCACTGCCGGATGTGGCTCTTTTTGGAAGAGGAATCTCCCCATACTCCATCATATCAGCATTTTCAAAAACCGGTAAGTCTTCTTTAAACTGTTTTTCACTGACTTTTTCGAATCTGGCGATTTTCATAATTAAATTCTATCATAACATCTTGCGAAAAAATAATAAGTATGGTATATTTAAAAAGCGCTATTTCAACTTATAAAAGCGTGTGCTGAAGAAGTACTCAAGTGGTTGAAGAGGTGGCCCTGCTAAGGCCATAGGTCGGCTTGTCTGGCGCGAGGGTTCAAATCCCTCCTTCTTCGCCAATAAAGATGCAGATGTAGTTCAATGGTAGAACGCCACCTTGCCAAGGTGGACACGAGGGTTCAATTCCCTTCATCTGCTCCATGGTGCGTTAGCGAAGTTGGTTATCGTGCCTCCCTGTCACGGAGGAGATCACGGGTTCGAGTCCC
>JAFRIE010000019.1 GCA_017432885.1 Erysipelotrichaceae bacterium
ATACTTTTGTTATGATCCAAAAACAGGAAATCCAGTAGTTTTCACTGTCATTATAATCCATTTTCAGGCCTTTCCCGCTTGATCAGAAGATGGTTTATAATTCGACCATACAAATGTTGGATTTAGTTTTACACTTAACGATGTTAAAATGATGGTATGAATCATCTTCCGGGCAAGCTGATGAAGCTTAGAAAGCATTACAACTATTCCCAGTCCTATCTGGCAGATGTTTTAGGTGTGGACACCCTGGAATACATGAATTACGAAAACGGGTCTAAGATGATCTGCTACACGGAGATGAAGAAACTGGCATCCTTGTACCATATCAGTATGGAAGAGATCTTCCGCAACGACGAAGAAGTCACGCTTTATGAAATGGATAAGGCCAATACCGATGAGATCAACATTGAATACTTTACCGCGAAAAAAGGCATTCTGGATACTGTAAAAGATTTTTATAAACAGAATAGAGTCGCCAGTACGATCATTATCTTCCTGCTGGTAACGATCCTTCTTTTAAGCATTGTTTTAAAGAATACAAGCAGACCGTATACCCTGGTCAGAGACAACATCAACCGCCTTTCCGTATCGGAATATACCGTTGTCTACATCGATGATTATTCGGCCGTCAACGGTTCCGGAAGCAACACAAACGGCGAGCTTTCGAATCTGACATCTTCCGGCGCGATCAAGGTTCAGGAGGGAGAAGGTTTTACCATTATTCTTAACGAGGACGGTACTCTCAGCAGTGCCGGTCTGATATCAAAGTATGCGAAGGAACTGGGGGAATGGAGAAGCATTGTAGATATTGCCGCCGGCCGGGCACATGTGCTGGGTGTAGATTCCAACGGAAGAATACATTGTACAGGGGACAACAGTTCGGGAGCCTGCGACATTACGGATGCCAGAAACATCAAGAAAGTTTATGCTGCAGCTAACGGTTCGATTGCTATGGATGAAAGCGGAACGCTTTACTACAGTGGCAGCTTTATCGGTTCAGGCAGTCTGAAAAATTACAGGAACATCAAGGATATCGCTTCCAGCAGCAATATTCTGGCTATTCTTTGTGAAGACGGGACGGTCGATGTCTTTACCAAGTCCGGCAGCAACTATCTGCAGGCAGAGAGCTGGAAAGAAATCGTAGATGTAAGCTGTGGAGACAGCTTTGTGGCGGGACTGGACCGGTATGGGAAAGTCCATATCGAGATTGACAATGCACAGATCGTTTCCGAAGTGGAACTCTGGTCGAATATCATTGCGATCGATGCGGGAAGCGACTATCTGATCGGTTTTGACGGCGTTCGGATCTACGGCGTCGGCAACAGCAACTACGGCCAGTTCACGAAAGAAGGTCTGGACAAGCAGCGTCTGGAAATGGTTTCCGAAGTGGAATACAGCATTGATGAGAAGAACGTTTCCGTTCAGTTCAAAGGCGTCAGCAACGCTTCGGGTTACCTGGTTTCCATCGACGTCGGCATCGGCATTTCCCGCAGACTGGAACAGGAGGAAGTCGTAAAGTTTGAAACCGACAACATGACCGACGGCAAGAACTATACCATCAGCATCGTTTCGATCGGAGAAGGAGACTATACGGATTCCGATCCTTTCAAGCTGACTTTCACTTATGTGAAACCGGAAGAGCTGATCAGTTTTGCCCAGGGTAGAAACATGTCCGAAGAGGTCTTTAGAAGCTATCTGCTGGGTCTTGGTATCAGTGAGGATCACATCCATGCTTCGCAGGGTGCGGAAGACGACATCTGTGCCGGCGATTCTGCGACGGTCTCCTGGAGCAATCTTGATGGAAAGTCTTTTACAAAGTCTGAACTTCTGAACATGGAAATAGAATATACTTATTGTAGGATCATGGAAAATGAATAAGAACAAGATCTGGAAAATAAAAGGGTTTGAAGGTACGTTCAGCGACGAAGATCTCATCGCTCTAATCCGCGAGGGACAGGTGGAGCCTTCTTTTCTGTTGAAAAACAAAGATATGAAGAAGTGGATCGCCCTGAAAGACAGTATCTATCAGTATTATATGGAGGATAAAAAAGATGAAGCTTTATAACAGTTATACGCTGAAGACGGAAGAATTCGTCCCGATCGAGGAGGGCAAAGTCAGCATGTACGTATGCGGTCCGACGGTATACAACCACGCCCATATCGGCAATGCCCGTCCAATCGTCGTTTTTGATACATTAAGAAGGACTTTTGAAGCCCTTGGATATAAAGTGAAATTCGTTTCCAACTTTACGGATGTCGATGACAAGATCATCAACAAGGCTCTGGAAGAAGGTGTAAGTGAAAGAGAGATCGCCGACCGCTATATCAAGGCCTACAACGATGTCCGGAATTCCCTGAATATCGTTCCTCTGGATGTGACACCGAGAGTTACGGAAACCATGGACGAGATCATCGATTTCATCGGCAAGCTGGTTGAGAAAGGCAATGCCTATGTTATCGACGGCGATGTCTATTTCTCAGTAGAAAGCGATCCGCTGTACGGCGAACTCTCCCACCAGAAACTGGAAGATCTCAATGCCGGCGCAAGAGTCGAAACCAACGACCAGAAGCGAAATCCGCAGGACTTTGCCTTGTGGAAAAAGACCGAGAAAGGCATCAAGTGGGATTCTCCTTGGGGAGAAGGCAGACCCGGATGGCATACGGAATGTGTCGTGATGATCGGCAAGGAATTCAACTCTTCCCTGATCGACATCCACGGCGGCGGCAAGGACCTGAAGTTCCCGCACCATGAAAACGAAATGGCCCAGTCGGAATGTGTCCATCATCACCGCCTGGCCAACTACTGGATCCATAACGGAATGCTGGAGACGAAGGGCGGCAAGATGTCCAAGTCTTTAGGCAATACCCAATGGGCAAAAGACGTCATCGCACAATACGGTTCCAATCTGGTAAGATGGTTCCTATTAAGCGGAAAGTATCGTGATTCTCTGATCTATGATGAGGAGACTTTCCAGGCTGCCAAAACGGAACTGGCCAAGATCGAAACGGTCCTGAAACAAGTCGAAGTCAAGAGCCAGATCGCCGGTGTCACTTTGAGCGATGCTTTCAATGAAGAGAAATACAGGGAATTCCTGAATCAGATGGAGGACGATCTCAACACGCCGAACGCCTACATGGTAATCTTCGATACGGTAAAACTGCTGAACCAGTCTTTACGTACCAGAGAGATTGACTGGAATGCGGTAGCGTCCAACTACAATGCGATTCAGAAAATGCTGGAAATCCTGGGCGTCTTTATCGACAAGACTATCCTGGATGAGCAGGATAAAAAGATCTATCAGGATTGGAATAAAGCCAAAGCGGAAAAGGATTTTGAAACGGCAGACAAGTACAGGAACATCCTGATGGAAAAAGGGATCCTTTAATGGATATTAAAGAAATCAGCAGTAATTCACTGAGCTTTATCGGCGATGCGGTTTTTACTTTAAGAGTCCGGGAGTATTTCGTCATGCACAAGTATCAGTCATCCAGGAGTCTACAGAAACTGTGCAACGGCTACAACTCGGCCAAAGGACAGACCAGGATCTTTCATCGTCTGAATGACCAGAATTTCTTTACGGAAGCGGAACTGGATGCCTACAAAAGAGGCAGAAACCATATCAGCCATGTGCCGAAGAACTGCGATCTCTCGACCTATGAATGTGCTTCCGGTCTGGAAGCGATCTGCGGTTATCTTTATCTGTACGACAAGGAAAGGCTGGAACTCTTTTTTGAGAAAGTCTTTGAAGGAGGAATCAACAATGAGTAACTACGTCTACGGAAGGAATTCCTTCTTTGAAGCGCTGGACAATAAACGGATCATTAAGGCTTATGTATTGAATGATAAAGAAATCAAAGGAAGAGGCATTCCATATGAGATCGTCGACCGCAGGACACTGGACAGGATGTCTTCTTCAGGAAACCATCAGGGTTATCTGGCGGAAGTGAAGGAATACAGACTATCCAGGGTGGAAGATATGATGAAGGAGAAGAACGGCCTGATCGTCGTTCTGGACGGACTTGAAGATGTCCACAATCTGGGGGCTATCATCCGGACTTGTGAATGCATCGGTGCCGACGGCGTCATCTACAAGAGTCATCATTCGGTCAAGGTCAACGATACGGTCGCCAAGATCGCGTCGGGTGCTCTGGAATACGTCAAGGTAGCTGAAGTAAACAATCTGGTGAATACGCTGAAGATGCTGAAAGAACACGGCTACTGGGTCGTCGGATCGGACGGCAGTGCAGAAAAGCAGTATACGGATATCGACTACGACATGAATACGGTGCTGATCATCGGTTCGGAAGGAAAAGGTATGTCTAGACTGGTAAAGGAAGAATGCGATTTTATCGTCAAGCTGCCGATGAAAGGCCATGTGACTAGTCTGAACGCTTCGGTTGCTGCAGGTATCCTGCTTTACAATATCGAACGTTCCCGGAATTAATCCACTTTCTTGTGGAAAACCATGATTGTATTTTGAGACAACTATGAAAACGGCTGTCTCTTTTTTTGTCGGATAATGGGGTCATGGACGAGGATTTAAAGCTGATAGACAGAATCAGAAATGAAGATGACGAAGCCTTTGATGAGCTCCTGAAACGTCACCACAGGATGATCTACAAGATTATTTATTCTTTCTCTTTAGAAAACGGGGATTATGCGGTGGATAAAGACGATCTCTATCAGGAAGCTTCTCTGGCTCTGTATCATGCCGCAAAGACGTTTGAAAAAGAACGAAAAGTCCTGTTTTCTTCTTATGCCTACATGGTGATCCGTAACCGGTTGCTGAATGCCTTACGAATCTACTACCGTACCTACGAACAGGAAAAGTATTCGATCGACGTCTATGAAAGGAATAACGGACATTCTTTCTATGTCTCCGATAATCCGATCGCCTACCACCGGGAACAGGAACTGAAAGAAAACTACGCCTGTTTTATGGATAAACTTCCGGAAACGGACCGGAATATCCTGCTGCTAAGAGGTGAAGATCTTAGTTACAAAGAGATCGCCAGACAGCTGAAGATCTCGGAGAAAACAGATCGACAACCGTTTAAGAGCGTTAAGAAAGAAGTTCAGGAACTATCTCGACAGGTAGTTAAGGGATCTCTTTTTTCTGTAGATTCAAGTATAATAGGGAAGAAGGAGTCTATATCGTTATGAAAACATTGATCGCTTACTTTTCCCATGTTGGTGAAAACCTGCAGGATAATGAAGTCGTAGAACTGAAGAAAGGCAATACAGAAGTGATTGCCGAAAAGATCGCAGAGTTGACGGGTGGCGATCTGTACAGGATCGAAGAGGAAGATCCTTATCCGTACAGCTATAACGACTGTGTCAGAAGAGCCAGAAGAGAAGATGAAAACAACGAACATCCAGCCATGAAGGGCGGACCGCGTCTGGACATTGACCAGTATGATGTGATCTATATCGGTTTCCCGATCTGGTATCGTACTTATCCAAGAATCGTGGCTTCTTTCCTGGATACCTATGATTTTTCGGGGAAAACGATCCGGCCATTCTGTACCAATGACGAAGGTACCTTCGGAATTTCTCTGCTGGAACTGCAGGGAGTGCTGAAAACCGCCGAGATAACGGATGGTCTGGCGATCCGGGGCGTTAATGTATATGAAGCCGATGAGAAAGTCAAGACTTTCGTAGGATAAGCGAAATGAAAAGAAAAGACGCTGTTCTTCTGCATGATCCCGATCCGTTTCACTCCATCGTTCCCTATGTCATGCCCAAAAGGACAGAAGCGGAAGTATCCACGACCATCATCCTGGATATTACGGAGCTTCTGAAGTTCATTCGAAAACATAACGAAGAAGAAGGGACCAACTACAAGCTATTCCACTGCATCTGTACGGCCGTAGCCAAGATGATCTACCATCGCCCGAAGATGAACATCTTCATCGCCGGCAGGAAGTACTGGCAGCGTAACGATATTACCCTGTCTTTTGTCGCGAAACAGAAATTCGAAGACGAAGCGGTTGAAACACTGATGACGCTGCTGGTAAAAGAGGACATGAACCTGGATTCCGTTTCCAGAATCATTCTGGGTGATGTCGAGAAAGCCAGATCGGCCGGAAACAATTCTCTGGACAAGACGATGGAATTCGTCGGAAAACTGCCGCGTTTCGTGCTGGAGATCTTCTTCTGGATCTTGAGCAGGATGGAATACCACGGCATTTATCCGGAAGATCTGAAGAAGGGCGATCCGAACTATACGACCTGTCTCCTGTCGAATCTAGGATCGATCCATGCGGATTCCTGCTACCATCATCTAAGCAATTTCGGTACCAATTCAATGATGATCACGATCGGTACGATGCGTAAAGACGACAAAGGAAGGGATATCGTCGATGTGACAGCCACTCTGGATGAAAGAATAGCCGATGGCTTCTATTTTGCCAAGTCCCTGCAACTTGCCAAGTACATTCTGGAACATCCAAAACTCCTGATGGACAGGATCGGCGATCCATTGCCGGAAGATCTTATCAAATAAGCTTCTCGTAAGAGAAGTTTTAATTTATAATGTAAGAGGTTTCATTTAAGGAGATTTATCATATGACAAGAACCGAAAAAGAAAGAAAAGAGCTTGAGAAACTGGAAAAAGCCGAAGCTTTTCACGGTCACAAGCACTACTTTACGATCCTGATCATCGTACTGAGCATCGTCTATATCGTGGATGAACTCGCATCAAGTGTCCGCGGTATCGTTGAAGTACAGACAGTTAAGGATCTTTTTCATGTCGTCTATCCTTCCTCGGATTTCGACAATGCCTCGGCGAAACTGGGCTTTGTGACGATGGCCGGCTATCTGAGCTATCTTATCTCCCCGTTCTACAAGTCCCTGGCCGACAAGTACGGCAGAAGGCTGTTCCTGATCATCAACACTATCGGTATGGGTGTCGGAATGCTGATCTGCATCCTTTCCAAGAGCCTGCTTCTTTACGTCGTAGGCGCCGTCATCATGACATTCTTTACGCCGAACGACGTACAGGTCATCTATATCATGGAATGCGCACCGAAGGAACACCGCGCCAAATTGTGTTCCATCACCAAGGGTCTGGCACTGATCTCGGTATCGCTATTGGGTCTGTTCGTGAAACTGTTCGTCAACGATGCCATTCCTTCCACCTGGAGAAACGTCTTCATCATCCCGATCATCCTGGCTTTCGTCATCGGTATTGCGACGATCTATCTGGTCAGAGAAACACCTGTCTTTACCCAGAAGAGGCTGCAGTATCTAAGATCAACTGAAGAAGAAAGAAAAGCTGCCGCTGAAGCCGAGAAACTGGCGGAAGAAAAAGAAAAGAAAAACAGCATCTCCGTTTGGGGTGCCTTCAAATACATCTTTACGCACAGGCAGACCAGAGCCATCGCCTTGGTTGCATTGCTGATGGCGTTCTCGACCGGCTATACCGGCAAGTATCAGCCAATGCTGGAAGCAGGTAAATACAACGGTGTCATGAGCTCCGATGCGGTAAATATCATCCTGATGTTCTATCCGGTCATCAACGGTATCTTTACGATGATCGGCGGTTTCATTACCGATGCACTGGGCCGTAAGAAATCCGCTCTGATCCTCGGTTTGTGGGCTGCGGTAGGCCTGGCGATCTTCGCCTACGGCTGCATTTATCCGCTGAATCCATGGATCATCGGTCTGGCCTACGGTATTTCCATTGCCGGTCTGTGGTCCATTTCCGATATGATCTACTTCGTCATCACGTCTGAATCGACACCGACCGAAATGCGCGCTTCCGTCGTCGGATCCATGCAGCTGATCGGCATGTTCGGCATGGGCTTCAACATGATCTACAACAACGTCGTAACGATGCTGGCAGGTTCTACAAATCTTCCGGTCGTCCTGACGGTTGCCTATCTGCCGCTGATGGCGATCTCGCTGATCATCATGATGCTGCGGGTAAAAGAAACCAAGGGTGTCGATCTGGAAAACGTTCAGGTGGACGAATAAATGATCTGGATTCTTATCATAGTAATCGTGCTCCTGCTGCTTTCTCTGGCGGCAGGATACTATATTTTTAACTCAGTGTTCCTTTATAACGACCAGATGAAGGGAGACAAGGAAAGTGCCCTTGATCCTTCTACCATTGATTCAGAGAAAGATCTGATGCGGCCTACAGCGGCAAAGTACTACGCCTTCCGAGCTCCGTACATCGACGCTTTCGATCAGCTGGATCTGAAGGAATTAAGCATCCGCTCTTTCGACGGTCTCACGCTTTACGGCTATCTGCTGGAAGGAGATCCGAAAGAAGTCGTGATCTGCGTTCACGGGTACAAGTCCTCGATGCAGGAAGACTTTGCGGACAGGATAGAGATCTACCGCAAAAGAGGATCCACCGTCCTGCTTCTCAACGACCGTGCACACGGCAAGTCGGAAGGAACATACCTGGGCTTTTCCGAACACGACAAGCGTGACGTGGCGAGATGGGTCGACAAGGTCAACGAACTCTATGATAATCCGAGGATCTATCTCCATGGCGTATCCATGGGCGGAGCTACGGTCATCCATTGCGCCAATGCAAGACTGAAGAACGTCTGCGGCATCATCGACGACTGCGGCTTCGATTCCATCGTCTCCATCAGCAAGTATCTGATCAAGGACTGCTACCATCTTCCGTACTTCCCGTTCGGCGATTTCGCCTGGTTCTGGTCCGTCATCATTACCGGCGTGAGTTTCAATACATCCATGGGTGAAGAATGCGTTGCGGATACGGATATCCCGATCCTGTTCATTCACGGCAAGGAAGACCACTACGTACCGTGTCAGATGTCCGAGAAGATGTACGAGGCCTGCGTTTCGCCAAAGAGACTGCTGCTGGTGGAAGGCTGCGGTCATGCGGCTGCCTACATGATGGCGACAGAGGAATACGACAAGGCCGTTAACGAACTGATGGACGGAGAATTCAAATGAGATACTGCGGCGTAGACTACTATCCCGAACAGTGGGGGATGGAGCTGGTAGATGAAGATCTCGACAATATCGTGGAACTCGGTGCGGATCTGATCCGTATCGGCGATTTCGCCTGGGACAGATTTGAACCGGAAGACGGCAGGTACGACTTCTCCTTCTTTGATAAATTCATCGAGAAAGCCAAAAAAAGAAACCTGCACATCATGATGTGCGTTCCGACCGCCACCATGCCATCCTGGCTCTACCGCGATCATCCGGAAATCATGAACGTGGATGAAAGAGGATATGCCCAGCCCTATGGCGCCAGAAGAGGCTATTGTATGAACAGCGATGTCTATCTCAAAAAAGCTGCCGCTTTGGCTAAGGCGATGGCCCAGCACTACAGGGACGAGAAAGCCATCGTAGCCTGGCAGATAGACAACGAGATCGGGCATGAAGGTTCCGATGTGTGCTGGTGCGAGACCTGCCACAGGAAGTTCATTGAATACTTAAGAAACAAGTACGGCAGTATCGAAGAACTGAACGATAGATGGGGAACATCATTCTGGACCCATACCTATTACCGTTTCGAGGATATCCCTCTGCCAAAGCCTTCCTTTACGGCTCAGAATCCTTCCTTAAGACTGGAATGGGAAAGATTCAGAAGCCTTTCAGCCGTCAACTTCATCAAGACATTAAGGGATGCGCTAAAGTCGGTAGATGACAAACTGGTCATTACGCACGACTTTGAAGGCGGTATCATCAACAAGTCCTTCGATCCGTTCGAGGTATCGAAGTGTCTCGACTTCGTCTCCTACAACAACTACCCGGTCTGGGGCGGTCAGCCTGCACCGCTGTCCGACAGCGATCTGGCGTTTACCGTCGATTTTGCGAGAGGCTTCAAGCAGCAGAAGATCTGGGTCACGGAATCCATCATGGGAGCCCAGGGTCATAACGACATCGGCTATGCGCCTAGACCTGACGAAGCCAGAAAGTGGGCTCTTGATTCCATGGATCATGGCGTAGAGACGGTGATATTCTTCCGTTACCGCGGTTTCATCAAGGGTGCGGAACAGTTCTGTTTCGGCATTCTGGATGCGGATAACGTGAAACGCAGGAAATACTACGAAACGTAGTCTTTCTTTAAGGAAGTCAAAGAGAAGACTGTGGAATATCCGAAATCCGATGTATGTCTGGTATACGACTACGACTCCAAATCTTCCATGAAGATACAAAGACAGTCCGATGTCTTCTCCTATGAACAGGAATGCATGAAGATGTACGGCCAGATGTATCAGCGTCACATGAACTGCGACATCATTCCTTCGGATGCGGATTTCAGTAGGTATAAGACGGTCATCCTTCCATACATGATCATCATGCCGGACGAGTTTAAGAAGAGACTCAAGGAATATGTTTCAAACGGAGGTACAGCCGTTTTAACGGCACGTACGGGATGGAAAGATACGGACAACAATCTCGTCTTCGGCAAGAGACTTCCGGTCGATCTTGATGACCTGACGGGCTGTGTGATCGAGGAACAGGAAACGCTTCTTTCCGGTCAGTACAGTCCTTGCGTCTATGGAAGTACAGAAGGGGAAGGAAGGATCTTCGCGGAGATGCTGAAGGTAACGGACGGCAAGGAAGTGGTCAGATGGAAGGACAATCCTTTCGGTGATTTCGCTGCCGCCGTCTGCAAGTCTTACGGCAAGGGTAGATGCTACTATCTGGGTTCATCTTTCGATGAGAGGATCCTGACGAAACTCTTTGATGAGATCCTGAAATAAGTTTCATAAACACAAAAAAGAAAACCCATCTTTGGATGGGTTTTTGTTTAATCCTGGTCCGCTTTCCAGAGGAACAGACCGTTAGCCGCCGCCAGCGGCTTCAGTATATTCAGCAGTCTTTCATCCGGATCATACACGCTCATGTAGGTATCGTCATGGCGCACGACGATCATCGCCTCTTTTAGAACGATATCCACGATACCCCTGTTCTGCAGGATCGTTTCCTCCAGCCGTTCAGGAGAAGGATTTTCAACAGTCTCTCCATCGTTTAGATAGACCAGAAAATCATAGTAGCAGTTCAGCTTCAGCAGTATTTGAGCAAAACACTGACGCAGCCTTCCGTTCTGCGGATCTTTGAGAAAGTGTTCTTCTACCGCGAAGTACTGTCCCGCACTTTCTTCGGGAACCCGATAAGGCAGAAGGTCGATGACCCAGCAGGGTCTCTCCAGGAGTTCTTCGATCCTGTTCAGGATCTCACCGTTTCTATTCATTCACTTCATCTTTCCATTAAACAGATAGAAGACGTCGTTGTCTTCCAGTTCATCTATGTTCGAGATGTCTCTGTGCCTGTTCTGGGCGATATCCCTGATCAGTTTCATGGATATCAGAGCAGAGTAGAAATCGTTGATCACATCGTCTTCGTATTCTTTTTCTATGGTGATGATCCTTCCGAAATGATTCAGAAGATTCTCTTCCAGCATCTCATCAAGTTCGCTGTTTCCCTTGAAGAAGATCAGATCGCTGTCCGCTTCCCGGCTGTGATTGATCCTGCCGTGGCAGAAGTTGTATTTGTCGTGAACGATGCAGGAAGCCATGCCGGATTCGATGAAAGACGATTCCAGGATGCATGCTGCAGTCTGGGTCTCATATCCGCTCATGACTTCGTAGGAAGTGTTGCATGAGGCGGAAGAGATCTCCCTGTCCAGGATTTCCTTCAGCAGATCATGATCGTTGCAGTAGTATAGGAACAAGAGACTTAACGGAACCAGAGTGGCCGAGATGGAGACATAGGAGAGCTCTGCAGGCATCCGGTAGACCAGATTGTTTACGTCGTCCCTTGGATGTCCGGTAAACAGATACTTGTTCAGACCGGTGTGGCAGATCGCTTCCGCACCGATGTTGTTTCCGGAATAGGAAACCGCAATGACGTTTCTGTATGGCGTCAGATCCATGTAGAAAAGATCGCGGGGACTAATGAAGTCCGTGATGATGTGCCTTTTTTCCCGCAGTACTTTTGCCAGATAGGTGGCAACGACGGAGGAACCCCCGACACCGCAGACCAGGGTAGGTCCTTCGATCTCGTCCAGCATCCCGAACAGCTTCTTCAGATCGCTGTCCCGGATCGCTTTTTCCACTTTCTCGTTCATAGTTCTGAAACAGTCATCCATCTTGTCAAAGATCATATCCGTGCTCCTTTGCGAATGCTTCCAATTCTTCAAACGAAGCTACACCGCCCAGTCCGCCTATTACGGTACAGGCGTATGCTCCGTTTACCGTAGCCATGGCCAAAGCTTTCTCGTAATCCATTCCTTTCATCAGACAGGCAAGGAAACATCCCGCAAAGGCGTCTCCCGCTCCGGTAGAATCCAGTACGTCGATGTTATTCATTGCCGGCATGTATATGTTTCTGTCCTTCAGATAGAGGCCGGAACCTCTGGAACCGCGGGTGATCACCACGAATTCTCCGCCGTTGTCGAAGATGATCTCTTTCGGATCCTTTGGAGAATGCTCGCTGAGTCTTTCGTAGTCCGTTTCATTGATGAACAGTCCATCTGCCAGATCGTAGAGGATCTTCACCCTGGAAGGATCGTCGTACTTGCTGGAACCGTCCAGAACAATCCTGGCGCCATGTCTTTTCGCCTCCAGAAGAGGCCCGATGTCCTTGAAGGAACGGTTGATCATATGCATCAGGGAGTAGATGTAGGCGGCATTGTCGAGCAGTTCCTGCATCTTGCGGTCGACCTCATAATACGGTCGGAGCGGATCGATAATGAACATCGTTCTTTTATCGCCCGTCAGGATGATCAGGACTCTGCCGTTGGTGACGCCTTCTTTGATCTGAACGGATTCATAGTCCATGTGCAGATGGTCCATTTCGTTTAACAGGAACGGCGTCGTGTCTTCATCCTTTCCCAGCATGTCCACGACCCTGACTTTAGATCCCTTGGCGGCAACGACAGCCGATACGTTGAAAGGACATCCTCCGGCGGACCAGCTGATAAAACGGGCATGGGAGAAATCTCCTTCTTTCGGATAGGAGTCCGATTCATAAAGCGTGTCCACGTAGCTTCCCAAGATACCTAAAAAATACTTTTCCATACACTTAAATTATAGTATGAACATCGGGATTATCAGGTGTTTTTTCTTATATAATAATCTTGAGGAAAGTTATATGTTTAAAAATATCGAAGAAGCAAGACAATACATTAACGACAACGGGATCGAATTCATCGATCTGAAACTGATCGATCTGAAGGGAAGATTCAGACACCTGAGCATTCCGTCAGAGAGGCTCAATGAAAAGGTCATGAAGGACGGAATCGGTTTTGACGCGTCCAACTACGGCTATGCGAGCGTGGAGAAATCGGACATGGTCTTTTATCCGGACCTTTCCAGCGCGATGATGGATCCTTTTGCCTTGAGACCGACCCTAAGCATGTTCGGGGATGTCTACGTGATCAAGGAAAGCGAGAACGTTCCCTTTGAACAGTATCCGCGCAATGTAATAGACAGCGCTGTCGACTATCTGGAAAAATTGGGAATAGCCGATCAGCTGACCGTCGCTCCGGAATACGAGTTTTCGGTATTCGACGAGATATCCTGCAACATCCGGCCGGGATTTGTGGCATACAGACTGGAATCGGAGGAATCGGAACTTCTGTCCGGAAACGGAGGCTTCGACGGTTACCGCAATACTTCAAAGGGCGGATACCATATCGACCGTCCGAGAGACAGACTTGCCAATCTGCGCGATGAGATCTGCGCCCTGATGAAAGATGCGGGCATTGAAGTCAAGTATCACCACCACGAGGTTGGCGGTTCCGGTCAGATGGAGATCGAGGTTGAACTGGGAGATGTCAGGAAGCTGGCGGACGATACGATGATC
Source organism: Erysipelotrichaceae bacterium (assembly GCA_017432885.1). Classification (GTDB taxonomy): domain Bacteria; phylum Bacillota_I; class Bacilli_A; order Erysipelotrichales; family Erysipelotrichaceae; genus Colivicinus. Next base: position 13,811 of record JAFRIE010000019.1, read on the forward strand.
ACGAAGTACCTGATCAGGAATGCAGCTGTGCAGAACGGTCTGACGGCGACACTGATGCCAAAACCGATCCATGGCGAGGCAGGCAACGGGATGCACGTGCACATGATGCTGAAGAAGAACGGAAAGAACATCTTCTATCAGAATGGAAATTATGCCAGCCTGTCTGATACGGCGATGTATTTCATCGGCGGTCTGCTGAAACACATCCGTTCCTTATGCGCCTTTTCCAACCCTTCAAGCAACTCCTACAGGCGTCTGGTCCCGGGTTTTGAAGCACCGGTCACTATAGGCTATGCAAGTGCCAACAGAAGCGCGGTCATCCGTATCCCGTCCTATGCCAAGGGGGAGGATTCGGTCCGTTTTGAACTGCGCAATCCGGATGCCACCTGTAATCCTTATCTGTGCTTTGCGGCCATCCTGATGGCAGGAATCGACGGTATCGTAAACCGCATCGATCCGAAGGATCACAACTGGGGTCCGTTCGATTTCAATCTTTATCATCTAAGCGAAGAAGAGAAGGCAAAACTTGAACATCTTCCTGCTTCCCTGGATGAAGCGATCGATGCGTTAAAGGAAGATCACGAATATCTGCTGGCAGGAAACGTATTCTCGAAAGAGCTTTTAAACAACTGGATCAGATCTGTAAAGAATGATGCGGATGAAGTAAACAGGATCCCGCATCCGGCGGAATTCAGGCTGTATTACGATCTATAAGAAAAGACATGGAGCGATCCATGTCTTTTAATTTTCGGTATTCATGTTGCGGTAGGAAGCCAGGAAGATGTCAAGATCTCCTTCGATATCGACCCATCCCATTTTATCCGGAACCAGGAAGGTATCTCCCTGACGGTTTTTTATGCCGTTGAGCGTGCCTTCTCCCTTTACACAGGTATAGAAAGCGAAGCGGTCGTGCAGGAACCTGCCTTTTTTCTTGACTCTTAGACGTATCAGCGTATACAGGCCGGGTTCATCCCAGTATCTTGTCACCTGGCAGCCCAGTTCATCCGCAGCAGGGAAATCCTGGAATTCGATCATTCTATCCGGCAGATTGACGTTGTCGTATACTTCTTCCGGATGGGTAGGACGCTGTTTACCGGTGTTCGGATCGATGCGGTCATAATCGTAGAGGCGCAGCGTCAGATCGGCGTTGCGGGAGATGTTGTAGGTGAGAACGCCTTTTCCGATTGCATGAAGCGTTCCTGCAGGGATGTTGATGAAGGCATCTTTCCGGCACGGCAGATAGCGCAGAAGCCGGTTCCATTGTCTGCTTTCTGCAAGTTCTATGAATTCTTCCCTGTTTCTGGCGTAGTGCCCGAATTCGATCTTTCCTTCTTCAGGCGTATCGAGAATGACCCATGCTTCCGGTTTTCCTCTGCCTCCGTTATAGGAACGGGCAAAGTCATCGTCGGGATGCAGCTGAATGGACAGATCGGCGAGTGGATCGATGATGTTGACTTTGATCGGCAGCTCTTCGCATTCGCATCTGAACCATTCCGGATACTGAACATACAGTTCCGAGAGCGTCATGTTCATTTCGGGAACGCGGCAGTCGGCGTGTCCCGGCAAAGCTACAACGCAATACGCTTCTCCTACAGGAGAAACATCGGTCTTATAGTGGAATTCCCGGATAAGTCTTGTTCCGCCGCCCCAGACTCGGGGCTCAAAATACGCTTCGATCTTTACGATTCTTTTCATGATTATTTCCCTTTATTTACAGATTAATCATAGTAGATGTCCGGATAAATGACAACGGCCATACTGCGGCAAGTCGATACACATGAGGGGAATATTTGAATTATAATGGATATGTATTGCGGAGGTGACATTATGACAGACAGACCTAGACCCGAATTCCCTAAAAGAGCGGTAGTTACCGGAGGCATGCCTTACGGCAACAAGGCGCTGCATTTCGGACATATCGGAGGCATGTTTGTGCATGCGGACGTTTTTGCCAGGTTCTTAAGAGACCGCATCGGCAAGGAGAACGTCGTCTTCGTATCCGGAACGGACTGCTACGGTTCACCGATCGCGGAAGGCTACCGCAAGAAGGTCAAGACCGAAGGATATCAGGGAAGCATCGAAGACTATGTCATGGAGAATCACCTTACGCAGCTGAAAACACTGAAGGACTACGAGATCTCCCTGGATCTTTTCGGCGCATCGGGTCTTGGTGACACCAAAGAAGTTCATCAGGAAGAGACCAACGATTTCATAACAACTCTCTATCGCAACGGTTGGCTGGAGAAGCTTGTCACCAAACAGTTCTACGATACCAAATACAAATGTTTCCTCAACGGCAGACAGGTCGTAGGCAAGTGTCCGATCGAGAACTGTCAGTCGGAGAAAGGCTATGCGGATGAATGCGATCTGGGCCATCAGTACATGCCTGAGGAGCTCATCGATCCCAAGTCGACACTATCCGGAGAGACTCCGGAAATGAGAGACGTCACCAACTGGTACTTCAAGCTGACGGAATTCAATGGTCTGCTGAAGGAATACGTGGAAGACATCAAGAAGAAGCCGAATGTCAGAAGGATCGTTGCGGAAACGATGGAAGAATCCCTGGGACAGCCGGTGATCTACATTCAGGGCAAGTTCCTGGATCAGTACAAGGCGATAGAAAACCAGCTTCCGGAACACGAGAATTCCGATCTGGAAAACATAAAGGGAAGCTTTACCGTCTATTTCGATGAACTCACAAAAAGAGAAAAAGCCTGTCCGGTATTGACCAATGCCGGAATCCATTATCGTACCGGCAAGACTCTGGTTCCGTTAAGACTGACCGGCAACATCGAATGGGGCGTCAAGGCACCGAAACTGGAAGACGAAGAAGATCTGACGGTCTGGGTATGGCCGGAAAGCCTTTGGGCTCCGATCTCCTTTACCAAGGCCTATTTCAAGAGAAAAGGAATGTCTGACGAGGAATGGAAGGAATTTTGGTGCGACAAGGACGCTACGGTATTCCAGTTCATCGGACAGGACAACATCTATTTCTATGGCGTAGCCCAGATGCCTCTGTGGATGGCACAGCAGGGCAAGGACAATCTGACGATACATTCAAAGAACGGACAGCTGCAGCTGACGACGCTGGTAGCGAATCATCACATCCTGTTCTTGGATAAGAAGGCATCCTCTTCCGGTTCCGTAAAACCGCCGATGGCTGCCGATCTTCTGAATTACTATACGGCTGAACAGCTTAGAGCCCATTTCCTTTCGCTGGCTCTGGGCAACAAGTCCGTCAGTTTCATGCCGCAGCCTCTGAATCCGGACGCCAATACGAACGAACCGGATCCTGTCCTTGCGCAAGGCAATCTGTTTACCAATGTTCTCAACAGAATGATTAGAGGCTGTTTCTACAGTGCCCAGAAGTATTTTGACGGCTTCCTGCCGTATGGCGAAGTTACTCCTGAATACAAAGAACAGGCCAAGAGAACGATTCTCAACTACGAGAACCACATGTACCGTTTTGAACTGCATCAGATCATCAACGATCTGGATTCCTATATCCGCAACGCATCCAAGTTCTGGTCCAAGAACATGAATGATGAGGCAAACATCAGACAGACCCTGATCGATGCTTTCTACATGATCAGAGTGGCGAGCGTTCTGTCTCATCCGGTCGTACCTGTCGGCACGGAAAAGACCTGCGACTATCTGAATGTCGATCCGGACAGATTCTTCAGCTGGGACAACATTTTCGATGATCTGTACGATCTGGTGGACGACAGGGAACATCACAAACTGAAATTCCTGAAGGAAAAGGAAGACTTCTATGTCAAGCATCCTAGCCAGTTTAAGTAAGACAAAAGCTGAAATGGAGAGCGTGGGGATCACCGACAACATCAGACTGTCGGATGATGAAGACAGCATCGTCATCATCGATCAGACCAGACTCCCGGGAAAACTCGAATACAAGAATATCGCCGATCTGGAATCCGCCTATCAGGCCATCAGAAAGCTGGAAGTCAGAGGCGCTCCGGCCATCGGCATTTTCGCCGGATATGCGATGTATGTGCTGAGCAGAAAAGATGCCGGTCTGGACTTTGACACTTTCTATGGAAACTTCACCGCAAACAGGGAATACCTGAATTCTTCCAGACCCACGGCGGTCAACCTGTCCTGGGCTTTGAAGCGGATGGATAAAGTCGTCTGCGACAACAAAGATAAACCGGTCAGGGAGATCGTGGAACTGCTTAAGAAGGAAGCCTGCGCCATTCACAGTGAAGACATCGAGATGTGCCTGAAGATCTGCGAATACGGACTGTCTTTACTGAAAGACGGAGACGGGGTGTTGACGCACTGCAACGCCGGACCTTTGGCTACATCCTATGGAACCGCACAGGGACCTTTCCTGTTGGCGAAAGCGAGAGGAATGAATATCCGCGTCTTTGTCGACGAGACTAGACCGCTTCTGCAGGGTGCCAGACTGACGGCTTTTGAACTGCAAAGGGCGGGCGTGGATGCCACTTTGATCTGCGACAACATGGCGTCTCTGGTAATGCGTAACGGCTGGGTCAGCGCCTGTTTCGTAGGCTGCGACCGTATCGCCGCAAACGGCGATTTCGCAAACAAGATCGGCACCTCTTCTGTTGCCATACTGGCGAAACACTACGGGATCCCCGTCTATTCCCTGGGACCGACTTCCACCATCGACATGAACTGTCCGGACGGCGATCATATCAGGATAGAACTGCGCGATCCGGATGAGATCAGAACGATGTGGTATGAAAAACCCATGGCTCCGGAAAACGTGAAGTGCTACAACCCTTCTTTCGATATAACGGATCATGAACTGCTGAGCGGTTTCGTAACGGAAAAAGGCATCGTCTATCCGCCGTTCGACGTGAATCTGAAAAAACTGTTTGATGAGAACTAGACTGTTTCTATATTATTTTCTGCAGCTGACCTGGGGTATGATACAGAATATCCTGGGTTTTATTATTTGGATCTATGTGCTGCTTACCGGACCGAAAGAAAAAAGACATGTGTTTCACGGCGCCCTGGTGACCAGATGGTACCTGAAGTCTTCCATGTCGATGGGACTGTTTCTGTTTATGGGAACGGATGATCCGAGAGTCCTGGTTCATGAATACGGACATACGATACAGTCCTGCATTCTGGGACCGCTGTATCTGCCTGTCATAGGCATCCCGTCGTTCTGCTGGGCAAATACGCCTCATTTTGAGCGGAACAGAAGAATGGGAAGATACCGCTACAGCGATTTCTATCCGGAAAAATGGGCCAATTATCTGGGACAGAGATTTACCGGCAGAGAAGGGATCAGGCATTAAGGACGTAGACAATGCCCTTGGCCAGTCTCAGTTCGGGATCCTGGAAGTGATTGCCCTGATTGAATTCAAAGAAAACATCTGTTCTGTCTGAAAGGATCTTCTGGATCCTTTTTGTATTGTCTTCCACCGTCTGCATGATCGGGTTTCTGGTGTTGCTTTCCTTGTCTCCCAGGGAGAGATAGACCTGTTCGACATTGCCAGACAACGGATGGCTTTCAAGGTATTCCGGAAAACCCGGATACCACAGAGATCCTGATGCGGAGACGATCTTTCTGAATTGATCGCACCTGCATGCGCCATATAAGGCAAACAGTCCCGCAAGAGAATATCCCGCCAGAACACGGTATGAGACCGTTTTGCTGTGTTTTGTCAGTTCCGTTTCCATCTCCGGAAGCAGTTGATCGATCATCCGGGAAAGATATGCATCGGCTTTTCCTTCAAAAGGTTCTCCTCCCCTGAATACGGGATCGCAAGGCCATGGCGAAAGATCCCTGTTCCAGTGAAATCCGCTGATGGCCGCCAGGATGAATTCTCCAGAACCCATCTGTCTGCAGAGTTCATAGATCTTTGCGGCATCCTCATCGCAGTTGATCAGAACAAGCGGGAGAGAATCTTTCTCGGCTTCCAGTCCATACAGTTTCGTATTCATGACGGACTTTCTGTTATTCGAAATCCTCGTCCTCGTAACGCAGAACGATGTTTCCGTAATCCTCCGCGACTTCGTCAAAGACACTTAAGATATCGCAGGAGAAATCGTTGATCTCATCCATGTTGATGACGATCACTTCCGTATCGTCCAGCTCGCTCAGGCAGTCGTACAGTGCGTCCAGATTCTCCCCGTAGTATTCCGGGAATTCAAAGAGTTCCTTCAGATATTCGTGTCCTCTCTCACCCAGTTCATAGACATCCAGAATGATCTTCTGCTTCGCTTCTTCCGGACTGTAGTCGTAGTTGAGATGAAGATGTTCAAAATCCTTGCTGGCCTGATCCAGGATCTTAAGGTAGTCCAGAGATCTTTCGGACGCGTTCTCGCAATAGTTGATCTTTACTTCCGTCTTGGGAAGACAGGAAAGATATTCATAGAAGCCATCCGGAGAATCTGCTTCATAGGGCGGATCGGTAAAGATCCCTTTCAGATAGTCGCTGCCGAAATCGTTCAGCAGTCTGATGTCCAAATATACTGTCTTCATTCTTCTTCTCCATATAACAGTTCAAAGGTTCTGTAGTGGTCTTGCGTATAGTAGATCAGCCAGTCGCTGGAATAGACGATCCTTTTCTCGTTCCTTGTTCCGCCGTTGTAGTCGATGTCGCATTCGTAGTAGACGCGCCCGTCCTTTTTTGGAAGTTTTCCTTCCCGGTTTCCGAAACGGTCTCCGCCGATGCTGCAGCTGTCGCAGACATCCTGAAGATTGCCCTTGCTCGCAACCCATCCCATGTCCTTTGCCTTGTCCTTGGTCACGTAATTGGACGGCAGCTTGTGGTAGGTATACAGATACAGAGCGACATCTTCCTTGGAAGTGTAGATCCCGTCTTCCCTGATCACGTCTTCCTGTACAGGAGCATGCGGGTCGATTGCCGGCCGATGGTCTCTGAAAGAAATAAACGCGAAAAGCCCTAAAGCGATCAGGGCGGTGATCAGGATGAATTTCAAGTACTTTTTCATACTTTCATTATATCAGCAATATCGGCAGGAAGACCGCAGGAACAATCTGTTTTCCGAGTAAAAGAATACAAGAATCGGTATCCTCTCGGTTATAATGAAAGTGTAAGAAGGAACAGGAGAACATAATGAGAGACTTGGAAGTTTTTGCCTCGATTCAGAAGGAAGAACAAAGGCAGAAATACAATATCGAACTGATCGCTTCGGAGAATTTCTGCAGCGATGAAGTCAGGGAAGCGGTCGGCAGCTGTCTCACCAACAAGTATGCGGAAGGCTACCCCGGCAAACGCTACTACGGGGGATGCGAGAACGTCGAAGTGGTGGAGAATCTGGCAAGAGACAGGGTATGCCGGCTGTTTCATGCGGAGCACGCCAATGTGCAGCCCCATTGCGGTTCCGCCGCCAACATGGCCGTCTATCGGACAGTACTGAAACCGGGCGATCGGATCCTGGGCATGTCCCTGGATGCCGGGGGACATCTCACGCACGGCTATAAGCTGAGCTTTTCCGGAAGCGATTATGAATCTTTTACTTATGGCGTGAATAAAGAAACGGAAATGATCGACTATGGCGAAGTGGAAAGACTGGCACTGGAGATCAGACCGAAGATCATCGTAGCCGGAGCGTCGGCTTACGCCCGTTTCATCGATTATAAAAGATTCAGGGAGATCGCGGATAAGGTAGATGCAATCCTGATGGTAGACATGGCTCATGTGGCCGGACTGATCGCCGCAGGTCTGCATCCCGATCCGGTAGAATATGCCGACTTCGTGACCAGCACGACGCACAAGACGCTGAGAGGTCCAAGGGGCGGACTGGTTCTGTGCAAGGAAAAGTACGCAAAGGATCTCGACAGAAACGTTTTCCCGGGCATGCAGGGAGGACCGCTGTGTCATGTGATCGCCGGAAAGGCCGTCTGTTTCTATGAGGCTCTGCAGCCGGAATTCATCGAATATCAGAAACAGGTCGTAAACAACGCCAGGGTTCTTGCTGAGGCGCTGAAAGAAGAAGGCTTCCGAATCGTATCAGGAGGAACGGACAATCATATGGTCCTGGTGGATGTGAAACACAGTTTCGGGATCACCGGCAAGCAGCTGGAATCCGCACTGGATGAAGTCAATATTACAGTTAACAAGAATTCCATCCCGTTCGACGAAGAAAAGCCGGCCTATACCAGCGGCATCAGAGTGGGAACACCGGCCATGACTACCAGAGGTTTCAGGGAGGATGAATTCCGTAAAGTCGCGCACTGGATCGCGCAGGCAGCCGGAAATATCGAAAACGATGCGATTAAAGACCGGATCAGGAAAGAAGTCAGAGAACTGATGGAGAAATACTAGGAGGAAGCATTATGAATGCAGTCATGGAATGTATCCTGAAAAGAAGGAGCATCCGGAACTTCAAGGCACAGATGCCGAAAAAGGAAGACATCGATCAGATCATCGAGGCAGGGCTCTATGCTCCAAGCGGACATGGCGCGCAGTCGACCATCATCCTTGCCGTCACAAACAAGGAACTAAGAGACAGGATCTCAAAAGACAACTACAGAGTCGTAGGAAGAGAAGTGAATACGGATCCTTTCTATGGTGCTCCGGTCATTCTGATCGTCCTGGCCGACAGATCATCTTCCAACAGAGCCTATGACGGTTCTGTCGTGATGGAAAACATGATGCTGGCGGCGACTTCTCTTGGACTTGGAAGCATCTGGATCAACAGGGCGAGAGAAGAGTTCGAAACGGAAGAATACAGACAGCTTTTGAAAGACCTGGGAATCGAAGGGGAATGGGAAGGCGTCGGTCATTGTGCGGTTGGTTACATTGAGGGTGAAGTTCCGCAAGCGGCACCGAGAAAACCGGGCAGAGTCTACTACGTGGAATAGGATCGAATCATGAAGAGAATAACACTGTCTTTGATCATCTCGCTGGGAATCAATCTGCTTGGAGCACTGGCCAACTATATCTATTACCGTCTTAACAGACACATGCTGCTGTGCATCAGACATTTCGGAGGCGAGATCACGATAGAATCCGCTTTCGGTCTGATATTCAGACACATCTATGCAATGAGACCGGAAGACCGGGATTCCCTGTCGATCCGTTTTGAACCTATCCTGTTTGTCATCTGGTTTCTGGCCATTGCCGTTTTTGTATATCTGATCCTGTTTGTAGTCGGAAAGATCAGAAAGAAATGAGGAAGCGCATGGATAGCTTAGAAAACATTCTCAACCGGACAAGTATCCGCAAGTATACTGACAGGCAGATCGCCGATGAAGATCTGCACCGGATCCTGGAAGCGGGCATGGCCGGACCGAGCTGCGTCAATTCCCGGGACTGGTCTTTTCTTGTCGTAAGGGACAGAGAGACACTGAATAAGATGGCGGAAGCCAACGGCAGACCTGCGCAACCTCTGAAAAGTGCGGCAACAGGTATTCTGGTATGCGGCGATCTGAACAGAAGCTTTCAGGGCGCTCCGGATTACTGGATCATCGACTGTTCCATCGCCGTCCAGAACATGATCCTGGCGGCGCACGCTCTGGGGATCGGATCGGTATGGCTGGGAACCTGGCCGCAGATGGACCGGGTAAAGAAACAGCGGGAACTTTTCGGCCTGCCGGAGCAGATCGTTCCCCATTCCGTCATTGCCTTCGGCTATCCGGCTGAAGAGAAAGAAAGAAAAGGCTTTTACGAAGAAGACAGGGTTCACTATGAGAAATGGTAGAGAACTCTAGACAACAAGAGAGGATGAATCATGTACGTAGATTATCATGTTCACAGTGAATTCTCCGATGACAGCAGAGAGCCGATGGAGAAGCAGATCAAACGGGCGATCGAGCTCGGACTGGACGAGATCTGCTTTACCGATCATGTCGACTACGGCGTCAAGAAGGACTGGGACGAGGGAAATATCCAGTGGCGCGGGGGAGACGGTGTCAATTATGACCCGAGCACTCCGGATCCGCTTGCCAATGTCAACTATCCGGAATACTTCGCAAAACTGTTAAGGATGAAGGAAACCTACAAAGGAAAGATCTCGATCAGACAGGGTCTGGAATTCGGGATCCAGAGGATCACCCTTGATCCTTTTGAAAGACTGTATGACAAGTACAAAGATGAACTGGACTTCGTTCTGCTGTCCGTTCATCAGATCGACAATTTGGAATTCTGGCAGTCGGATTTTCAGAAGGGAAAGACCCAGAAAGAATACAACGAGCTCTACTATAAAGAGATCTACGAGATACAGAAACGCTTCAGGCATTACAGCGTACTGGCGCATCTGGACATGATCATCCGTTATGATGAACAAGGCATTTATCCGTTTGAAAACGTCAAAGACATTATCGCCGAGATTCTGAAACTGGCGATCGCCGATGGAAAGGGAATCGAGCTGAATACTTCTTCCTGGCACTACGGCATCAAGGATACGACTCCTTCCAGAGCAATCCTGAAACTGTACAAGGACCTTGGCGGAAGGATCATCACCGTCGGTTCAGACGGACATTCCACCAGATATCTGGGCGACCATATTCCGGAGGCATACCGTATCCTGAAAGAGGAGATCGGTTTCAGGGAGATCTGCACATTCGATCATATGGAACCGAAGTTCCATCTGTTATAAACTAGTAAAAGAGGTAGTATTATGGGCATCAGGTTTTCAAAGTCAATCAAGCTGGGCAATTTTCTGCGGCTGAACATTTCCCGTTACGGGATCTCGACGACCATCGGCAAGAAGGGCGCTTCTGTCAGTGTCGGAACCAGAGGAACCTATCTGAATCTGTCTCCCGCCCTGGTCGGGATCAACGGGACAGGTGTCTCCTACCGGAAGAAGATCGCCGGAGGTCTGAAGAAGTCCAAGAAGACCGCCAAGAAGTCCTCCGTGGCAAAGAAGACATACCTGCCGGCAGAAGAAGCCGCAGCGGCTGAAACCGCGAATACGGCCAGTGTCAGCGAGATCCTGGAGGAATACAGAAACAATCACGAGGCCAAGATCAATCTGCACAAGTATGCCGATCCGGTCATGACCGGGGAAGAGTTCGCCAGATATGCGAAAGGACTGGAATCGGAAGCGGGAAGAGAGCTCTATCAGTACAGCATCGACGGAGACGAGGATACGATCGAGAACTTCGTTTCTTCCTTTATGAACAATCTGGAGCTTGCCTACGATGTCAGAGTCAACTACGAGCTGGAAGACAAGGTTCTTTACGTAGATCTGGATCTTCCGGAGATCGAAAGCGTCAATGCGGAATACCCGGTAGAAGCATCCGGAAAGATCGTATACAGGAAGAAGACTTCGGCAGAACTTAAGGAAGAGTATGCCAGAACGGTAATGAGCCTGGGTATCTTCTTAAGCGCCAACTATTTCAATCTTTCTTCCTATATCGATGAAATCGTGCTGTCTGGCTTCAATACCGTCAGGAACAGGAACGGCGACCAGGTGGACCAGTATCTGTATTCCGTCAGATACACCAGGGATATCTTCGAAAAGACCGACCTTTCTAAAGTCGACGATCCGTATGAATTCATCCTGCGTTTTGAGAACAGGATCAACATGTCTTCGAACTATACCTTCAAGGCTATCAAGCCGTACGAGATGCAATCAAGGATAGAGGCGGATAACATCATCGACGACGCCCTGCTGGGTCTTAAGGAACTGGGATACAAGACCGCGGACATCAACAGGATACTTCCACAGCTGATGGAGAAAGAATACGCCACTTCGGCTGACTGTCTGAAGGAAGGACTAAGACTGCTCAGCGAAAAACGCTGAACCCGGAATATCAGAAAAGCTTAAAACAAAGGCCATCAATAAGGATGGCCTTTTCTTTTACTTCGGTTTGCTGTTTACATTAATGTATCTATGCCACAAAGAAATAGATCATGACGTAGTGGCACAGAGTTCCCAGCAGCACAAAGAGGTGAAATACCTCGTGTTCGCTCCAATCTTTGGAAAAGGAGATCTTCAAGGCGTAGAAGATGCCGCCTACGGTATAGAAGATCCCTCCAGCCAGAAGCCACAGAAACGCAACTGAACTCATGGCCCGATAGACGGCGGCGATTTTCCACAGCGCCAGCCATCCCATCAGGATATAGGTCAAGGATGAGACGTATTTCGGACAGCTGATCCAGAAGGTCTTCATTAGGATACCGATGATCGCGATCAGCCATATCGCCTTCAGCAGCTGCATCCCGTTTACCGGATCCAGAACGCTCAAGCAAAGCGGGGTATAGGTTCCGGCAATCAGCAGGAAGATGCTGATGTGGTCGAGTTTTCTGAGGATTTTTGACGGTCCTTCAGGCAACACAAAAGCGTGGTGGGCGCTGCTGGCGCCGTAGAGAACGATCATGCTAAGACAATAGACGCTAAGACCCGCAAGATCCTTCAGATCAGAAGAATGCATCCCGGCTCTGCTCAGCAGAACAGGCGTCAGGAAGATCGAGGCAACAAAGCCGATAAAATGTGTCAGCGTACTGATCGGATCCTTGATCGATATGTAGGGCTTGTTCTCGAGCCTGTTCAGATCCCTTAATCTCAATTCCATTTTCCCTCCTTGTTTAAGCTTCATTGTAGTATTATAATAAACTTGTCACAGGTTTTTAAAAAACTTCTAACTGTATTCTAGAATGTATTAAATAACCTGTCAAGAGTTTTTTAAAAACCTATAGAAAGAGGGATAAGATGTTAGAAATCAGCAAAGAGAAAAGAAACGCGATGGAGGCGTTCCGCCTACCGACCTACAGGGAGATCCCTTCCGTCGGTCTGTATCTGGACCAGACATCCAAGTACATCAACGAATGTCTGAGTGTCATACCCGGCTGCAGCATCACCAATTCCATGATCTCCAACTATGTAAAGCACAAGCTGATCGCCAATCCGGTAAAAAAACAGTACGGAAGAGACCAGATCGCTTATCTGATTTTCATCGCCCTGACCAAGTGCGTGCTGTCGCTGGAAGACGTCGCCGGACTCTTCGACATCCAGAAGCGGACTTCGACCTGCGAGGAAGCGTACGAATGCTTCGCCGGATTCTTCGAAGAAGACCTGCAGAGAATGTCCCAGGGGAAAGAGATCCCTCCGCTGAAAGAAAAAAACAAAGAAAAAGCGCTGTTAAAAACGCTGATCACGACTGTCGTCCAGCACATCTACTTGAACGAACTGCTGTCCGATTTATAAAAAGCCGTTTCCGGCTTTTTTCTATACTTCTGTTTGCGTGAGATCGATATGGAACTTTCGTGTGTTCAAGATATAATAATAATATAATCAGGACAGAATAATAATATGAGAAAAGAAGACAGACTGGCGGCAATAGTCGAGAAGCTGAGAGAAGACGGTTTTATCAAGAACAATGAATTGAGTAGACTTTTCGGTACATCGGAGATGACGATCTGGCGGGATATTGACGAACTGGAGAAAGCCGGTGTGCTGAGAAGGGTTTTTGGCGGAGCCGTCGACATCAAGGCCAGCAGCTATACCGAGAGTCATGTGAATGAGAGAGTTTTTGAAAACACAGCTGCAAAAGAACAGATTGCCAGATATGCGGTATCGATGGTGAAAACCAACGACCGGGTCTTCATAGATTCAGGCTCGACCGGTTATATCATTGCCAAATATCTTGCAAAGGAAAACAAGCGTCTGTTCTGTTCGACAAATACGATCAACACTGCTGCTGAACTGTGCAACAATCCGGCAATCAAAACGGTTATGATCGGCGGTGAGCTGAAAGGCAATTCGATGTGCAGCATCGGACCGGTTGCCGAGTCTCAGCTGAAGAATTATAAGTTTTCTTATTCTTTTGTAGCGTGCAACGCCATCGATGACAACGGAAGAGTCATGGTATTGGATATCAGCGAGCGCAGCATTAAACACAGTATCATCGATGTTTCTGAAAAATGCTATCTGATCTGTGATTCATCAAAAATATCCTGTACCAGCATGATCGAATTTGCGACGGTGGATGAATTTACCGGCATTATAGTAGACTCGGGAATCGATGAAAGACAAAAGCTTCTTCTTGAAAGCAAGGGCGCAAAGATAATTGTTGCCTGAAACTTTAACATTTGTATTGTAAAAATGTTAAATGTGCGAGATAATTTATTTAACAAGTAGGTTTTATAATTTATATCTGTTCTTTCTTTTAGTTGAAGAAAGAACAGAATGAAAAAAGGAGGAAAAATGAAAAAACTACTTACGATTCTTCTTGTACTGATTCTTGGCGTTTCTCTTGCTGCCTGCGGCGGCGGGAAACCTTCCGGAGGCGATGAGCCAACCGGCGGTGAAACTGAAGAAAAGACACTGGATAATGTAAAGGTTGCCATTTTCTGTTCATCCGTCCGTGGCGATAGCGGTATTCAGGACATGATTGCGGATGTCGGCGAAGAAATGATCGCTGCCGGCAACAAGGACTGTGCCGTTTACGAAGTCGGCGATACTGCTGCCGATCAGGCTAAACTGAAATCTCAGCTTCTGGACGTTCTGGAAGTCGGATACGACATCATCATCAGCTCTGGATCGACAATGTGCGCTATTTTGGGTAATGAAGGCATTGCTGCAGAGTATCCTGATGTAAAATTCTGCCTGTTCGACACGACTTATGATTTCGATACTTATCCTTCTCCAAACGTATATTCAGCAAGCTTCAAGGCTAACGAAGGTTCTTATCTGGCCGGTATCGTTGCCATGGCTATGGCTGAAAACGGAACGATCGGCTTTGTCGGCGGACAGGAAATCTCTTCAATCGAAGACTTCTGCTACGGCTACGTTGAAGGTGCCAAGTCTGTCAACCCTGACGGCAAGATCCTGATCACATTCACGAACGACTGGTATGACAACGCTCTGGCAAAACAGACGACGATTTCTGAAATCGAAGCCGGCGCTACAGTAGTATTCCCGGCCTGTGGTCCTAGCCAGGCAGGTGTTTACGAAGGCGCTTACGACAAGCAGACATGGGCTATCGGCTGCGATGAAGACAGAGAGATTCTTTATAAGAAAGACCACCCTGAATGGGTTCCATTCCTTCTGACTTCCGAGATCAAGGACGTTTATGCCGCTGCAAAACGTGCCATTGCCAAGACTCTGGACGGAACTCTGGAATATGGCAAAGCTGAATCATTAGGTCTGGATACAGGATGTGTCGGCCTGATCGAAACCGGCAACTACGCTAATCTTCCTGATAATGTAAAGGCTTTGGTCGAGGCTGCTAAACAGGCTTGCCTGGATGGTTCTTTGAAGATCACTTCTGCATACGGCAGAACCGCTGATCAGTTCAATGAATTAAGAGCTTGGGCTAACAACGAATAATCGATTCTAAATCATCTGATTAGAGAAATGAAAGGCGGTTAGATGCATTAAGCGTTTAACCGCCTACTAATATTAAGAGGCGGATAAAATATGTATGCACTCGAATTAAAGAATGTAACAAAAGTATACGGGAACGGCATTCTGGCAAATGAGAATGTCAATCTTAGTGTAAAAAAAGGAGAAATTCACGCGCTGATGGGTGAAAACGGTGCCGGCAAGACAACGCTGATGAAGCTGCTGTTTGGCATGGAACGCCCTGACTCCGGTGAATTTTTTATTAATGGCGAAAAAGTTGATATTAAGAGTCCGGTAGATGCGCTGCATCACGGTGTCGGCATGGTCCATCAGCACTTCATGCTGACTCCTTCGCAGACCGTCACGGAAAACATGATTCTCGGCAGCGAGCCGACAAAAGGAAAACTGTTTGTCGACATGCGTACTGCCGAAAAGAATACGAAAGATATCATTGAAAAATATAATTTTAACATCGATCCAAGAGCCCGTATCCGCGATCTTTCTGTTGGAATGAAGCAGCAGGTCGAGATTCTGAAAGCACTGTATCGTGATGCTAAGATCCTGATTCTGGACGAACCGACAGCCGTTCTGGCTCCGCAGGAAACGACGGTTCTGTTTGAACAGCTGAGAGGTCTGAAAGAGAAGGGCTATACGATCATTTTCATCTCACATAAGATCAACGAAGTCATTGAACTCTGCGACAGGCTGACGGTCATGAGACTGGGAAAGACGATCGGTACTTATGATGTCCATGGGGATCCGGAAAAAGGAACCAAGGATATTACGGTAGACGAGATTTCTAGACTGATGGTCGGCAGAGATGCGGTTCTGGAAGTGAATAAAGAACCGGCAAAACCTACGGATACCGTTCTGTATGTCGACGGAGTCACCAAACTGGATAACGAATACAAAATCGTTGTCAATGATGTTTCTTTTGCCGTCAGAAAAGGGGAAATCCTGGCTGTCGGCGGAATCGAAGGAAACGGGCAAAGAGAACTGGTTGATATGATTACCGGTATCAGCAAGATCGATATCGGCGATATACGCGTGAACGGTCAGTCGATCAAGGGCAATACCCTGAAAAAGCTGCATGAGCAGGTCATGGGCTATATTCCTCAGGACAGAATGGTTCTAGGCGTTGCGGCCGGTTCTACAATCGAGGACAACGTTGTTCCGTATCTGGTTGACAAAAGCGAATACCAGAAGGCGGGTATTCTTGACAAGAAGAAATTAAAAGCAGTCGCCGAGGATGCCATCAAGGAGTTCGACGTCCGCTGTAAAGACTCGAACCAGCAGGTCGGCATGCTTTCCGGCGGTAACATCCAGAAGGTCGTTGTTGCCAGAGAACTGTCCTCTTCCTGCAAGGATACGGTTCCTCTGATCGTTGCCGATCAGCCTTCCAGAGGTATTGATATCGGTGCGACGAAGTTCATCCATCGTAAACTGATTGCCATGCGTGACGCAGGTTATGCGATTCTATTGATTTCTGCCGACTTGAATGAAGTGTTTGAGGTAGCCGATTCTGCAATCATCATGTATGAAGGCAAGATCAACGCCTATTTCCCGGATATGAAAAAGGTAACGGAATATGAACTGGGTCAGTATATGCTTGGTTTGAAAACACAGAGTCATGAAGAGATCGCGGAGGTGAAACACAATGAAGCGTAAAAAAGTATACGAGCAGGAACAAATCGAAAGATTCTTTAATCTTTTGA
The DNA here is from genome assembly GCA_017432885.1 of Erysipelotrichaceae bacterium. Lineage (GTDB taxonomy): Bacteria > Bacillota_I > Bacilli_A > Erysipelotrichales > Erysipelotrichaceae > Colivicinus. Next base: position 30,784 of record JAFRIE010000019.1, read on the forward strand.
AGATTTTTACTTCCCTGGTCTTTGCGATTGCCATTATCATGATCGTCGTCTTAATCATAAGTTCGACTCCGGGCAAAGCGTTTAGATCGTTCTTTATCGGTCCGCTTGATTCGCCAAGGCACCTCGGTACGATCATGGAAAACATGACACCGCTGCTGTTTACAGGTGTGGCGACCTGTCTGCTGTTTGCTTCCGGCGAGGTTGTTCTCGGCGGCGAAGGCTCGCTTTTCCTGGGAGCCTTTCTGACGGCTATCGTTACAACAAAGCTGCAGCTGCCTAACGGCATCGCTTATATTCTGGTATCGCTTCTTGCTTCAATGCTAGGCGGTATGGTGGTTTCGGCGGTTTCGATCATTGCGAAGAACAAGTTCAACGCAGAGCCGTTCGTCTTCTCTTTGCTGTTTAACTATATCGTGTACTATTCCTGCAACTACCTGCTGAATTACAAGGTGAAAGACCCTGACTATATCGGTATTGCGACTTACGCTTTCGCATCAGAAGCGAAATTTCCTTCACTGATTAAAAATACGTCGGTCTCCATCGCTTTCTTTATCGGTCTTGCGGTAGTACTCATCGGCTGGTTCATCATGTACAAGACGAAGCTGGGCTACCGTGCAAGCCTCGTTAAAAACAACCGCAACTATGCGGTGAACATGGGCGTGAATGCCAGTAAAGTCGCTTTGATCACAACACTGATCGGCGGCGCAATCGCCGGTCTGGGTGGATGCATGGAAATGCTGGGAAAGTTCTCGCGGTTCTACTGGATGCAGGGACCGGGTTACGGCTGGGACGGTTTTATGCTGGTAACGCTGTCTAACAACAACCCGATATTCATTCCGTTTGCCGCTTTCTTCCTTGGCTATATCCGTACCGGTGCTACCGTCATGAACATCTTTGCGGATATTCCTTATGAGCTGATCAATGCGATTCAGGCTATCATGGTCCTGATGATCGCTTCCAAGGGAATGTTCGGCAAGCTGCAGCAGCGTATTACCCGTGAAAATGCCGAGCGCAGACAGGCGCTTAAAGATGAAAATGCGGAAAAGGAGGTCATTGCCTGATGAATAATGTCTTATCCTTGCTTGTTCAGCCTTATTTCTTCTATACGATCCTCAGGCTGGCTACTCCGTTGATTTTTGCCGCCATGGCCGCTCTGGTTTCGACAAAATCCGGGCTATCCAACATCATTATCGACGGCACGATGCTGATGTCGGCTGTTGTCGG
>JAFRIE010000020.1 GCA_017432885.1 Erysipelotrichaceae bacterium
ATTCCCCCCTCCTCGTCATAATAAGGGTCGCCGGGCAAAGGCTGCAGATGGCACATGGCGATGATCGGCTTCTTTACATGGAAGAGTTCCTCCAGCCAGCCGGATGTATCCTGTGTGAAGTTCATATTGTTGGTTCCTCCTACCATACACTCTTAACCATAAAACCGTTGTCATCCACTTTTAACATGACTACGGTCTGCTGGTTCTTGGCATTATAGATCCATAATGCTTTGGCTTTTTCATTGTATTCCCAGTGATCGACTTCAAAATCAGGATCATTCCTGCAGGCTTCTACAAGCTCTTCGATCGTCTGTGTCGTAAAACCTCTATCTAACATTTTCCACCTCTTTCCGTTGACAGTAGCGCTGTACTGCCAGCTGCTTATCAGCAAATATTCCTCTTCCTACCACTGCACAGTAGATTCTTGAATCTTTAAGTCTCTGGTATGTATCATACGTGACACAGCCGTCGATCCAGATCTTCTTTCTTTCATCCTCGGCAAGCTCCAGTGCAAACTTTTCCATTTGAGGCATATAATTCTGTTCCACATCCCAATGGGCAGTCGTATTTACCAGTATATTATCACATACTCTGATCAGTTCATTCCGTTCCGGACGGACTAGATCTTCATCACAAAGATTGACGCCGGTCTTTACACCCGCCTTTTTGAATCGGTCAATGACGGCAAGAGGGTCTTTCAGATGCGAGACCTGAATAAATGTCACATCGCAGTTACAAGTCAGAACATCCTCCAGATAATCCAGAGGATTCAGTACCTCAAGATGCATCGTTTTTTCACTGCTGACCGAGATCCCGCAGATCCCTTTTGCCATCTTCATACCGAAAGAAATACCGCCGACCGCAACCCCGTCTTCGATATCGATGTGGATGTTGTCAAAATACTTATCGATATATTTAACTTCATCCGCAATATGCAAAACATCTGCCGAAGCGATCGAAGGCGATATCAACATCACCTTCCACCTCGGAAAGCTCTGGCAATATCCATCAGTTCTTTGACCCGGTCTTTGTCGACCGCATCATAAAAAGAACCGTTATACTTCAAAGAAGTCCCGACGACACAGCCGTCCGCAATACTTAGCGTCTTTTCTATCGTAGCGGCTTTCACACCGTTGGAAGCAAAGACCGGTTTATCGGTCACTTTCTTGCTTCGAGAAATCAGCGAATCATCGATCGGTCTTCCTGCTGTCAGTCCGAATACCAGCATCGCATCCGGATTCATCGCAAAATCGACGCTTTTTACGACATCTTCGATCGGCCGTTCCGCAATCTGTTTTGCTCCTTCCGGAACGATGGTTGCCAACAGTTTCAGATCATCAAGATGAAGTTCTGCCTTATGACGCATCATTTCGCCCATCGGAACAGAAGAGATCCCGTCATCCGAAGCATAGGCACCAAAGAAAGTCCCCCGGATAAACTGTGCATCCACGGCACAGGCCAGATCAAAGGCCTTCAGCGGATCAACGGCAACGTTGACACCGTAAGGAACTTTGATTTCCTTTTTCAGTTCCCCGATGATTCTGGCCATGCAGGCAATGGTAACCGGCCTTACATTGTCCGTATAGGGAATCGAAAACTCATTGGTAAACAAAACGGCATCGATTCCCCCATCCTGCAGCGCATGAATATCGTGTCTTGCCCGTTCCATGACCTTTTCCATTCCGCCTTCCGGGTCGTATTTCGGATCGGTAGGCATGGCCATCAGATGCATCATGCCGATGACCGGTTTGTCTGTGCCAAACAGATCCTTCATCCACATTTTACAGATCTCCTCTGAATGCCTTGGCATTGGCCATCAGTTCTTCTACACGGGCTTTATCAACTTTGTTGAAAAACTTGCCGTCGACCTTGAGCCAGGTTCCGACGATACAGCCGTCCGATATCTTCAGCATATCCGCGACGGTATGTGCCTTGACGCCGTTGGAAGCAAAAACCGGCGTATCGGTTGCGGCTTTCGCCCTGGTGATATTGCTAGTATCGATTTCAGCACCGGCGTTGTTGCCGAACACCATAAAAGCACTAGGCGCGATAGAGAACGTTACTGACCTGGCTACATCTTCAATCGGACGTTCCGCGACTTGTTTCGCTCCTTCCGGAACCAGGGTAGCGAGGGTATAAACGTTTCTGCAGCCGACATCGATACGGTGACGTTCGATCTCGCCCTGCGGGTAGTTGCTGATACCGTAGTCTCCCGCATAGGCGCCGAAGAAGGTCTCTCTGACAAAAGATGCGCCTACGGCCGCCGCAAGGTCAAAGGCTTTATAAGGGTCCATGGCAACATCCACGCCGAACGGAACCTTGATTTCGCTCTTCAGTTCGCCGATAATCCTGGCCATGCAGGCAATCGTGACAACTCTGACATTCTCGACATATGGTATGGAGAATTCATTGCAGAACAGGACGCCATCGATCCCGCCGTCCTGCAGGGCATGAAGATCCTCTCTCGCTCTTTCCAGGACAGCCTCTACGCCTCCTACCGGATCGTATTTCGGATCGGTAGGCAATGCTTTCAGGTGCAGCATGCCGATGACCGGCTTATCCGTGCCAAACAGTTCTTTCATCCACATAATTCTTTCCTCCTGTATTCATAGTTCTATTTCCTGAAAGGAATATACTTCCTTATCTGCCATTGATGTATCCTGTATCACTCTAGAAGTCTTAAGGCCTACCGTATAGATCCCGCTGGCTTTTCCTGCCCTGATGCCGTTATAGGAATCCTCGATAATCATCAGATCCTTTTTATCCAGTTTCATTTTCTCGGCTGCCAGATCATAGATCAGCGGATCCGGCTTGCTTCTTGGCAGACCGTGTCCCGAGATGACATGTTCAAAATAGTCCCTGATCTCCAGACTGTCCATGATGGTATAAAGATAATTGAGTTCTGACGAAGAAGCGATGCACATCCGGATCCCTTTTTTCCTGCACCTGTCCAGAAATTCGTAGAGACCCTTCATCGGTCTGAATTTCCTGATGTCGTTATCCTCTTCGTAGATCCGCATCGACTCGGTATTGAACTCTTCTATTGTTACCTGCAGACCGTATTTTTCAATCACTTCCGTGGCGATTGCATCGATGGTTTTTCCAATCACGTGCTGAAGCTCCTCAAAAGTCGCATCGATACCAAAACCGTGCAGGTACTTTATCAGAGCTTCAATGTAAGGAGGCTCGCTGTCGGTAATTACGCCGTCGAAATCAAAGATAATTCCTTTTATCATAAGGCTACACACCTTTTCATGGTCACCGTTCCTCAATCATACTTTTACCATCCTACTAAAAACTTGTAAATGGACGCGGAAATTCGACACAGATTAATCTGTGCCGTCTTTAAGAATCTGCCGTCAGGCTTCTCTTTTCGATCCTGTGGCATTCTTAAGTTGACTGTGCGATAATAATGTTGATTTATCAACACAGTTCTTACATATAATTGACACAATCATAGAAGATTTTTGAATAAAAACAGCCGAATACGACACAAATTGGGAGGAGAATAATGATAAACCGCAGAGAGAAGATCCAGGAATATATCCGCAATAAAACAGAAGAGATCATCAAATCCGAAAAGATCGACGACAACGGCGTGGTTGCGGAAGACATATCCTATGAACTGAAGTTCGACCGTGCCAACGTATCCAGAGAACTCAATACTTTATGGAAAAACGGTTTTCTGATCAAGATCGCCGGCAGACCTGTCTTTTATCTTGACACGTCAGTCATCAGCCAGCATTACCCCGATGTCTACGTACCGACCTTTATTCCGAAGGAAAACCACTTGAGCGACTATCTCAATGCTTCCAACACCTATACTTCTCCTTATGACAACGAACTGGATCTGGAGAAAATGATCGGAGCGGACGGATCGCTCTCTTCAGTCATCGCCAAGGCCAAGGCGGCAATCTATTATCCCCCATATGGTCTGCATACCCTGATTACCGGGAATTCGGGAACCGAAAAATCGACTCTGGCCGATTCCATGGTTGAATACGCGATCAAGAACGGCATCAAAAACAAGAGGTGTCCCTATTACGATATCGACTGCCGAAGGGCAAATGCCAATATCCAGCAGTTTGAAGAAAGACTGTTCGGCTATCAGGACGAAAACAGCAGAGAGAATTCCAGAAAAGGCATCATGGAGATGTGCACCAACGGTTTTCTTCTTCTGCAGAACATCGACTATCTACCGCAGTCAACGACCGATCTGATCTCTTCCCTGCTGAACAAGGGCTATTTCACCAGAATCAATTCCAACACCCAGATCCCAGTCCGTTTCATGCTGATACTGATTTCTTCCCTTCCGTTGAATGATCCTAAGCTGCTCCCTTATACTCACTACATCACGACCCTGATCGATCTGCCGGACATGGATGAGCGAGGCGTATATGAAAAACTCGTAATGATCATGGATTGCTTTGCCCGGGAAGCCAGAACGATGAGAAAACCGCTGAGCGTCGCCAAGGACGTGATCTCCTGCTATGCTTTTAAGATCTACAAGGAAAACATCACCAAACTGGAAAACGAGATCCGCGACGCCTGTTCACATGCCTATGTGAATACTCTTGTCAGCAAGACCCAGACCGTTGAAGTATCACTTGCCGATCTGCCGTTGGAAGTGATGAACTATGCCAAAGACGGGCAAATCAATAAAGAGGCGCAGCGTTCTGCTCCTGTTCTTTTAAGCATTCTGGATGGAGACTATGTCACTTTCGATTCCAGCGGTCAGTCCGACGGCTTCGACTTCTTCTATTATTTTCCGAAAAAATCTGCATCATATCTACGTGAACATTATTTCAACGAGCAGAATTATGAAACGGTTTCTTATGAAAAACTGGAGAAAAAGATTGACGGAAAAATCGCCTTTATCCGTAACAGCAATTTATCTCAGCAGGAAGATATGAGGAAAAGCATCGATCCGGATATCATGCTGCTGGTGGGAAACGTCCTGTTCAAAGATGCGGAAAATATCATTCTGAAAGACCATCAGGAGTTCCTTTACGGACTGTATCTGCACCTTGGCGGTCTGCTGAAAAAGAAGAACGGCAGACAGGAGACTAAGCAAACCTACGAGATCCATAGCGATCAAACGCTTCCAAAACAGTACGGGACTGCGCAGGAAATCCTGAAACAATTGGAGAGAAGGTACCATGTTGAAGTTCCAATTCAGGAATACGACTATGTCGCCGTTTACCTGGACAAGGCTCTGAATGCGGTGCAAAACAGTTCTGTCACAATTCTGGTGATTGCCCATGGCGATTCCATTGCCTCCCAGATGATTGAATACGCGCAGCCTTTCAACCGCAATCACGTAAGAATGGGAGCGATCGATTTTCACAAAGACATGAGTCTGGAACAGTGTCTGGATCTGGCATGCAAAAAAACCGTCAGCCTTAACCAGGGTTCCGGGGTGCTCGTCGTTGTAGATCAGGAACCTCTTACTACAATCGATGAATACATCTACAGCAAGACCAGAATCCCATGCCGTTGCATCGCCCCGTTGACACTGAACCGTCTTTGTTCCGTTCTTGAAATCAACGGACTTTCCTTAAAAAACCTTGACTATATGATGGATTTTTCTTCTAAATCCTTTTTCTATGACACAGAAGAAGAAAATGACGCCTTTCTGCATCAGATCGAAGAGAGTCTCTATCCATCATGCGAATTTATTGATATTTCTAAGGCTATTCAAGTGCTGCAGCACTGTCTGAAGAACACTCTGACAAAACTCAACGCCACCTACAGCAGGGATATTGCTACCGCCTATTACAGCAGCTGTGTGCCGATGCTGGAAAGAGTCATCAAGAACGAAGCGGTTCTAGACAAGAAATCATCCAAATTCATCTCTGCCAATAAAAAACTGATGCAGGCAGTATCCGAAGGCCTGGAGCTCGCATCAAACACTTTCCACATACATATCCTGCAGGCGGAACTTGCGGGTGTTGCTCAAAGCCTGACACCTTTCCTAACAAACGAAGAAAAACCTGGATTGTAAGTCGAATGCAATAGAAAAGGCTGCCTATTACGGCAGCCTTTATTCAGTCATCCAGTTTCTCTGTAAGGAAGTAGTCGTTCAGGAGTACTTTCAGTTCCTCTTCATCGCACTCATCCATTTTTTTCAAGAATGCGGGATCCTTGAGACTTCTAATGACTCTGGTAACGATTTTAATGTGCTCGCTGTCATCCAATAGTGCCAGATTCAGCACATAACGTACATCGATATCCTGATCCCAGTCGGCCATCGATTTAAAGGAGACAGGCTTTTCCAGTTTCAACGCGCAGATTGCCTGCTTCAAGACATATTCCTTGCTGGCGTGAGGAATGGCAACCGGACAGAATTCCGTCAAACCGGTTGGAAACTCGGCTTCTCTTTCTGCGCATTTCTCCCAGAATTCTTCCACGACGCAGCCGTTTTCGTAAAGATGCGTTCCTGTCATCTTCAATGCTTCCTTCCAGTCCTGTGCATATCCCTGTATCACGAATATCTCACTCATTTTTCCTCCTCCTTCTTCTGCCGGATCGGTCTGCTTCTGACGATCCGCTTTGAAGTATCGATCGCTTTTTCATTGCTGATGAAACTGATCTCGATCCTTTTTCTTTTCTTCTTGATGGTGTCCAGTATCTCCTTCGTATCTTCTTGCGTAAAGACATTCGGAATGGAGAATTCGGTCTTTCTTGCGTCTCTCATATAAAACCTGATTCGGATCTCAGGATTGTATTCAATCTTTAAGATATCATCGTATCTGATATGTCTGAAATCAATCAGACCGTCCCAAAAATAAATCTCGTTTTTTCTGAACTCCAGTTTCAGCAGAATTCCCCTGAAACAATAAAAAATACCCAGTAGTGTTCCTGACAGCAATACCGAGACATTGTAAACCAGCTTGGAGTAATAGAATTTCTTTTTGATTATCAGGTAAGCAACGCAAGCCAGCATCAGCAGGCCAAACAGCAGATATCTTATCCTCAGTTCTTTTCTACATCTGTAGATTTTCATAATGAATAGATAGAAAAAATAATTGTCCGGGTGATACCACCCGGACAATCATAAGCATCAGTTTACCAGGCGCCTAAGATCTTAGCGATAACACCCAGGATGACACACTGCAGTTCCTCGATACCGGAACCGGTGACCTGACCCATAGCGGCAGTGATATAGCCTGTTTCCAGAGCCAGTTTCGTTGCCAGCGGAGCCATGAAGCTGTACATCAGGAAGCAGTATGCCATACATACTGCAGAAGCGACGATGGTCTTAAAGACATCGCCTTTTGCAAACAGCGAACATGCGCAGGTCGTGTAGCACAATGATCCAATGGAAGCGATCGGGAATACGGTAACGCCAGGCAGGAATGCCAGCGCCAGAGCGATCGGGATCATGATGACTGAGCACTGAATACCAGTCTCATCGCCCAGATACAGAGCTTCATCCATACCGATGTAGATATCATAGTCATCACCGAGGTGAGACTTGAAGAACTTACGGGCAGCGTTGGAAACAGGTACAAGACCTTCCATCAGCAGGCCGACCATCTTCGGAACAAGAATGATACATGCGGCAATCGTGACAGACATCGTGATAGCCGTAGCCAGATCCAGTCTGGTAATGATCGAAATCAGCACGCCGGCAAAGAATGCCAGAACGGAAGTTTCACCGAAAGAACCAAGCTTGTCGTTGATCCACTTGCCGTTGATGTTGACTTTGTTCAGCCCAGGAATCAGGTCGATCAGCTTGCAGACGACCCAGTCGATGCCCCACATGTAGTAAGCATCGGAGTTGCAGCAGGTCGTACCAGGCAGACCATAGTATTCCTGCCAGTAAGGCGCGATCTTGTCGCCCAGTTTAAGAACAACGACGAAGGTCAGAAGGCCAACCAGAATACCGATGACTGCAGAAACAGCAGGGCTCAGACCAATCATCATCAGTACATAGTAGCTGATGGCAGCGCCCAGAATGAAGTGCCAGTAATTCCATACGTCGACGTCCATCGTCTTCGTGAATTTCAGGCGGATCAGAACATAGTTCAGAATCATGCCCAGCGGAACGATGGCAATTGCGAACGGTGTTGACCAGGCAATCGCGCCGATACCTTCCCAGCCGATATCCGTTACCGTAAATCCGGCACCGAGGTCAGCATAGTGCGCAACGGCAGGTGCCAGTGCATCACATAATACGCCGATGACCAGGTTGATACCGGTGAATCCGGCACCGATCTTTAAGCCGTTCTTGAAGGAATCAAACAGATTCATCTTAAAGAACAGACCGAGGATGGTGATGACGAACGGCAGGAAGATGCCGCCCCCGAGATTCAGCACAAAGTTTACAACATTTGATAAAATCTCCATAAATTTCCCCTTTCTTTAATCAGTTTTAATCTGCATTATACTTAGCAGCAGCCTCCAGCAGAGCGGCTTTCACATCTTCAATTACCGCATCCTCGTTGATACCGCTGATTAAGCCATCCACACGTACGAGTTTCGTACCGACATCCTGCTTAAAATTGGAAGTAACGAAACAGATGTCAAAATTCGAAGCATTAGCCATGACATTCTGGATACGTTCCTTATGAACGTCGATATCCACTCCGATCCCCTTGGCGATCTTAATGATCTCCTCGGCGGCATAAGCACTGGTAGCAATACCTGAACCACAGGCAATCATAACTCTTATAGCCATTGTAAAAACACTCCTTTTAATTATTTTATAACATCTGTGGAAAAAGCTAGAAAGTACCGATATCTTTCTACACACTTTTTTATTGTGTCTTTTTCTAGTTGGGATTTTTACTCGATTTGTTTTCTATTTTGAAATAATAAATATTTAATTTGTGTTATTTTCTGGCATAGATTTTACACAGATTATTGATAATAATGGTTTTTTTAAACCATGGTTTACGTTTTTAACACAGATTTTTCGTTCAAAATGAGCTAGAATTATCTTAAATAAGAATCTTTCATCTACAATAAGATTAATGATAAAAGGAATCATATTTGACTGTGACGGCGTCCTTTTGGATTCCGAACCGCTTTTTACCAAAGCCATGGATATCATGGTCGAAGCCTACGGATTCGATCTGGATCTTAGTCTGCTTCCGGATGCCAACGGAACCACGGTAGAATACTTCTGCCGCATCGTTCTGGATCTGTATCCCCAGATCGATGTTCCTTTGAAAAAACTGGTAAAGGATTACTACTATTATTCCGATCTTCTGCTGATGTCGGACGATCTAAAACCGATGGAAGGCATACGGGACTTCTGCAGGGAACAGTACGAAAAAGGCCGGCAGCTTTCTGTTGCCAGTTCTTCACCGGCCTATTATGTCAGACACAAGCTGAAGCTATTCAAGATAGAACCGTATTTCACATACATCGTGACAGCCGATGACATCACTCACTCCAAGCCCCATCCCGAAATCTATCAAAAAGCGATCGAAAGAAGCGGTTTTGACCAGGATGAGCTGATCGTCATCGAAGATGCACCCAACGGTATTGCCGCAGCCAAGGCGGCAGGCCTCTATGTCGTCGGATTCAAGGGGGCAAAGATTATACAGGATACTTCTCGAGCCGATGAAGAAGTCTGCCGTTTCACGGATATTCAAATACTAAAGAAAGGAAACTGAAATGAAAAACGCAATCGCTAAAGATCTGGAAGACCTTTGTCTTCTGCCAAGCCTCTCCGGCCATGAACAGCTTGTCAGCAATTATTTGAAAGAACAGTTCGAACTGCTGGGCTTACAGGTAACAGTTGATGTCTTGGGAAATACTTATACCTGTATTGAAGGAAAGGATCATAACAAGAAAGTTCTGGTAACCGGACATATGGACTCACCCGGTCTGATGGTCAAGACGATCACGGAGGAAGGATTCATCCGTTTTGAAAGAGTCGGCGGCATTCCGGAAAAGACGCTGCCTGCCTTAAGAGTGGCAGTCCAGGCAAAAGACCGCTATGTTCCCGGCGTGATCGGTGTGAAATCACACCATCTTACTTCAGCCGAAGAAAAGTACAAAGTTGACAAGTATCAGGAACTCTATATCGATATCGGCTGCTACAGCAGAAAAGAAGTTCTTGATCTGGGCGTTAGGATCGGCAACGCCATTACCTACTACCCGACTTTCGTCCGTCTGCAGAACGACATCGTATCCGGAACCTTTTTCGATAACCGGATCGCCTGCACCTGTCTGATCGAACTGGCGAAACTCTTCTGCAAAAACAAACCGGACTGTGATGTCTATTTGGCAGGAACGGTCCAGGAAGAATATACCATCAGAGGTGCCATCACGGCGGCCAGAGCCGTACAGCCGGATGCGATCATCTGCCTGGATGCTGAAGTTGCAGCCGATACGCCGGATCTAAAAGGAACAGGTGAAGTAAAACTTGGGGAAGGTCCGGCCATGTCTCTGTACAATTTCCACGGAAGAGGTACATTAAACGGAACCATGCCGCATCCTTCTCTGGTCAGGCTCTATGAAGAAAGTGCCGAAGAGAGTGGCATCAACCTGCAAAGAGTTGCGGGAATCGGCGGCCTGACCGAGCTGGCCTACATGCAGCTGGAAGGAAACGGAATCGCCGGAATCGATATCGGCGCACCGTTCCGTTACTCTCATTCCTGCATCGAAACCTCCGATCTTAACGATATTGAACAGACCATCAGACTGACCGAACACGTCATCAGGAAAATCGACAAAAACTGCGATCTGATCAGCAGATAAATCCGATTATACGAATTATTCAAATCATAAAAAACAGTGCAATGCTGCACTGTTTTATTTAAAATTGATTTTTATGATCTTCATCCTGACCAGCCTGTCACAGAACAACAGCATCAGTTTATGAAAAAGATTCACATCATAGTAAATATCCCGATAGCCTCTCATATAGCTTCTTTCGCTGACCTTTTCAAAACGGCGGCTCCAACCGCTGATTTCTGATATGCCATTTAGCGAGAAATATGCCGACACACTGCTGATGTCTGCTTCTTTGAGCCACGTTTTACGCATCATCCTTGCGCCTAACTCGTTACAGGAATCAAAGACCAGTACAGCTCTCGGAAATCTTTCAGCCAATGTTACAGAAAGCTTTCTGACCTCTTCTTTCTTTAAATAGTAGAAAACACCTGCCGCAAAGAAAACAGCTCCCCTGCTTCCATCGATCCGATCCATCCAGTGATAATCGTTAAGATCACAGGCAATGTTTTCTTCTCTTTCGTTCTTTTTCAGTAACTGTTCCCTGATTTTAATTACGTCGGCAAAGTCCACATTAAAGCCATGGCAGCTTCCATTGTCGGCTTTGGAAAAAGAATCATCAAGTCCGCAGCCGAGGTTCACCACGGCAGCTTCAGGATGCTTTTTCAGATAGTCTCTGATTTCCCAAAGAAGATCATAATGCCTTTGTGCCACTTCCAGAGCGCCAAATAATCCTGCCTGGCTTTCCATCATCTTCTTCTTCGATTCGAAGTCATAATCCAGCATCTCGCAGATTCGTCCGGCCTCTTTGTCTTCAAACAGTTCCGGAAAATGATCCGTACAGATCTTTCTTCCATACAAAGGTATCACAAGCGTTTCCTGAACGCTGTTTTTTTCAACATGGTATTTCTTCATTTTCATTGCCTTCTTTCAATCAGATCATGACAGCATTTTCCATCGGACAAGTCGGAATACCTGGTAAACTTCACGTTCCGGGTAAGATTATTGTAGGCGGATATATCGGTATTGCAGAAAATTTTGCACAGACTTTTGATCCCGTAATATTCAAACATCCGCACATACATACAACGGCCGATGCTATATTCAATTCTATCAGCGCCGACTTCGAAGTAATCGTAAGTGATACTCCTATCCTTCACTCTTTTGTTATGATCGTCAATATTCCATTTCTCGACGATCTCATAAGCATTCGGCAATACATCGATGGTCTTCTCCAGGATTGCGACAACTTTTTTCCGTGTTTTAAAAGCCGTATCCGTAAAATCCATGATCTTTTTATCTGAAAGTCCTTTTTCTTTCAGTTCCAAACACATTGCAATGACTGCATAGACCAACTCTACGTTCATCGTCGGATAAATATCATGCGCCTTGAAAGCAGCAGAATCATACATCGTTCTTAATCTGTCTTTGTAGGACTTTGTCATTGCTTTCGTATCAGAAAAACCCGTTTCTTTTAATGCTTTCCCGTATCGTTTTGCGTATTTATCGATTTGTTTCTTCATTTCACTTCTACCTCAAAAACGTACATACACCTGCTGGTTTCATCCAATGACCCTCCAGAAAAAACGATCTTCGTGTTCCTGTGCGGCTTCCTGAATGATTTCGGGCCTCATTGTGAAAAACTTTTATCCTGCATTAGGACAATAGCCACATACAGCAGCAGAAACAAAGCTGCTGAATATCGGATTGTTCCTTAACCCAATGCTACATCCAGCGCCATCATCAGACTGAAACCGATCGCAAAGGATACGACACCAATATTAGAATGCTTCCCGGCCGACATCTCTGGAATCAGCTCTTCTACAACGACATACAGCATTGCCCCTGCGGCGAACGAAAGAAAATAAGGCATTGCCGGTACGACAAGTCCGGCGACGATGACAGTCAACGCACCAAACAGAGGCTCTACCGCTCCCGATAGAACACCCAGCCAGAAAGACTTCCTCTTACTTTTTCCCTCTGCAAACAGCGGCATTGAGATGATCGCCCCTTCCGGGAAGTTCTGTATGGCAATTCCCAAAGCCAGAGCCATAGCAGCACCTGACGTAATGTTTCCCGATCCGTTTGCCAATCCGGCATAGACAACACCGACTGCCATTCCTTCCGGAATATTATGAAGCGTAACGGCCAGAACCATCATCACGATCCTGGTCAGCCTACTTTCCAGTCCTTCTGTCTGGTTGATGTTTCGATGAAGATGTGGAATGATCTCATCCAGAAGCAGCAGAAACAGAATGCCAAACCAGAAACCGATAAAAGCCGGAACAAACGCCCACCTTCCTTTATCAGCAGACTGATCGATCGCCGGTACGATCAGACTCCAGATGGATGCCGCCACCATTACGCCGGCCGCAAAACCGGTCAAAGCCCGCTGCACAGAGATCCTAAGATCTTTTTTCAGGAAAAAAACGCAGGCAGCACCTGCGGATGTTCCGATAAATGGAATCAACAGTCCTGCAACTATTGTTTTTGTCATAATCCAAACCACCCCTTTTTCTCGTAATGTTCAGATACCACTTCTTCACATGTATATCCCGTTTGGTTTATTGCTTCTTTTAACAGATCCGGATCGACGTTTTCTTCACTAAGAAAACTTGCTTCCTTCCGGTTTCTGGAAGCAGATACCTTTTTCGCGGAAGGAACGCTCTTCCTGATCACGTCGCAGATATGTGCTTCGCACATTCCGCACATCATTCCCTCTATTTTCAATGTCGTTTTAATCATCTTTAACCTCTCTTCTTCTTATAGCCGCAGTCGCAGTACGGACCTCCGGAAGCCAGCGTGTATTTTCTGACAAAATCAGATGCTCCTCCCGCTTCGCTCATCACATAATCCAGATGACACATGGCAGGTACAAGTTCATACAGCCCGCACTCCTTCATCAGCGTACAGATGCCGCATCGATCGAATCTGGCTTCATACCCTTCTCCATCCGTGTAAGGAATAAAATCCATTGTCCAGGAATAAGGGTTCCGGTCTGCCGCTTTCAGTAATGCCGTATCTTTCATTTCTTGAATATCTTTGTTAGAGAATTTCATCTTCCCTTTCAGTCTGCAGAACCATTTCATGATCCCGGTCATCATTGCTTTCTCATAATACTCGGTTGCATCTTCAAGATCCGGCTTTGTATTCATGCTTAGCAGGAAACCGCATAGCATCGCACAGTTCACGATATTCAGCTTAAAACGATCTTTCTTTTCGAATTCCGGAAGTCTACCGATGATCTCTTTATACTTCCTTTTTGCTGATCCTGTAATTCTTTCAGCGTCTTTTTCGCTGTAATGCAGAACGGAAACAAGATGCTTCTGGAAAGATTTTCCAAACAGTAACCACATCCCCATAGGCATACCTACATATTTCATTAATCATGTCTCCTTCCAAGTTAGCATTAACTAACTATTATAATAACCCTTTTTCCAAAAGAAATGTTAGTCTTTTACTCTATAAGTCAAAAGATAATAAAAACCCATAATCAGAGATCATGGGTTCCGTGTCTTATTCTTTCCAGAGCTCCGCAATCGTTTTACGGATCCCGTCATCGTTGTTGGAAGGACAGATCCTATCCGCATGTTTCTTGGTTTCCGGCGTACCGTTCTCCATGACGACTGCCATTCCTGCCGCCTCCAGCATGCTGATGTCGTTCTCCGCATCCCCAAAGGCGATACTCTCCTCAATTGGAATATCCAACATCGCACAGAAATTCCTTAAGGCTTTCCCCTTGTCGACACCTTTGACGTTAACCTCGATCAGTTTCGGACCGGAAGAAGTAACCTCCAGTTCCGGAAAAGCCGATTGCAGATCTTTCATCACCTCTTCCTTATCCGCATCTTCTGCCGGATAAAGAAGCAGTTTCTGTGCATCCATATGTCTGTTCACATAGGCTTCCTTTACATCATATGCCCCATCAATATTCGACAGAATACCCTTTACCGCAAACTGCCGGATATATTCACAGACCTCACCGTTTTCATCGCCTTTTCCGATCCGTTTCCCATCCACTACGACCGATTCATAGACCGGCAGTTTCTTCACATACTCCAGCGCTCTTACGGCCAGCTCATAAGGAATCGTATCTTCATAGATATATCGGCTCTCCTGATAATCGTATACGGCACCGCCGTTGCAGCACAGCGCATAACGTAAAAACGTCAGATCTTCCAGAAGAGAAGGAAGTTCCAGATGTGTTCTGCCGGTCGAAGGAAGAACGATTACGCCTTTATCACTGATTCTTTTCAGTTCGGCTGCCGTCTCTTTCGAAATCGTCTTGTCATCGCGAAATAAAGTGCCATCCAGGTCACAAGCCAATACTTTATACATATCCAAGCTCCTTGTCTTCTCTCATTATATAAGATAAATCCTCATGTTCTTAACGAATAAAAAAAGCACTTCCAGGAAGTGCCTATGAATTAATCAATTCCCGTCACCGGAATTTTCGGCGCGTTCTTATACCGGTTAACGACCGTATAACCATAGATCTGGGTTTCGTAACCCGGAACAGGGTCTTCACTCAGACTGTATTCGATCTGTTTCTCTCCGTCATACTTCGGCAAGTCTTCAAAAACGCGTTCCCAGCCGTTCCTGTCACTCAACTCAACAGAAGCGATCTCTTCTCCATCCGCCCACAAATGTATCGTTACCGACTCCGGACGGGCTCCTGCCTGATTTCCCAAATCGTTCCATACCTTTTTGATTTCAATCGTTTCTTTTTTAGGATCATTTTCTATTCTTCTAAAATGTTCCACGACCCGTCTTTCATCCTCAACGTCCAGTTCAAAACCGATATCCAGCCGGATATTGACCCGATGTGAACCGCGGGCAACGCAGATCATCGTCTGAGAAGTCTCGCTGTCAACTTCTTCTGACTTCAGCATATATACATCATGTGCCAGATTCTGTATTCCGCTCAAAGCGAAACTAAGACTCCGGTCGCCCTCAAGAAGCGGAATGTTCTTGAGCACATAATCACCATTTCCGTTTCTTTCTGCCTGAATTTCACCTTCCTGCAATTCGCCGGCAATACGTCCGATGACGATCGGATCGCCGTTTTCATCATAGACAGTAAGAGTCAAAGAATCGCCGTTTTCACTCTTTGGCTGTACTTTAAGCGAAAAAGCGAAATCCGCCAGATAAGCGTCGTTCTTTTCGTCTGAATCGATATTATTTCCATGGCCGGCAGCTTTCTCTTTGATCATCAGCGAGACACGGTCCAGGAAATTTTCTTCATTGATGATCGTATTCTCCGTCGTCTTGTCCTCTTCGGCAATATAAGAAGGATCCAGATCGATCAGATGATAATAAAGCTTATAAATCAAAGCGGCAAGATCCTGATCCATCTCGGCATTCACCGTACCGATGTACGGAGAATTTGTCTTGTATGCGTTCACAAACACATAACCGCTCATGGAATTACTGAAATGCCAGATCGACTGCTGCATCGCCGTTAACGCCACACCGTCTGTGATCCTGTCGATTTCATCCTGCGTAAACTCACCCGAAGCCAAAAGATGGGCTTTAAACGTATCCAGACTGCCGTATCCGTCCGAAGAACCCCAGTAACCGTATCCGGCAATCGCCCGGATCATGGCCGCTTCATCTTCCGAGTAGTAATCGGCATCTTCCAGGTTAGAGATCTTATAACAGTAGCCTTCTTCCGCCGGCGTATCCAGATCCGCACAGTAGGCTGAGATCTTCTGCCCGTTGACATCCGACAGAGTAAACTGTTCTATCGTACTCCAGCGGGCATAAAATGCGCCTTCGACCGTTTTATCCTGCAGATACAGTTTCGGAACAACAAGCTTTCTTCTTCTTAACGCTTCATGGTTCCCTCCGGCATACAGCGTAAGACCGCTCTGTTCATCGACATAGACGGGTTCCTCATCCGGATAGGAAGCCATCGGTGAACTAAGATCCCAGGCTGGAAAGAAAGTGCTGTACTGATCGGATGCGATGTACTGATAACCGTATCCGTCCTTGACTTCAACCGTAGGAGGGATCACGACAGGATCCTGATTGGTGATCATATCGTTTTCTTCGTTGGCTAACGTATCGTTATGGACATAATCCATGACTTCATCCGAAAAATCGACATGCGCATCACCGATGAAAACATAGGCCGTTCGAATGCCTGTCTTGCCCTGCGTCTCAACTTCAGTAACAGAATAATCATATCTGCCATCATAGTCCGATGTTTTTGAATCCCCTTCAGTAATGGAGCTTCCGCTTTCTTCTCCATAGTAATAGACCATGCCGGCTTGCGGAGAAGAGATCGTCAGCTCGATTGGCATATCGCAAGGAAACAATTCTACACTTTTCTCGTGCCATCCTTCCGCTTCATAACCGGAATCGTTATCCTTTGCCGTATAGTGTTCATTCAGCTCAACTCTGCCGTTCCCGTAATCCTTCTCGACACCGTCATAATCAACCGTCATACCGCTTTCTGTCTGATAAGAAACGGCTGCAGCAGTCGTAACCGTAACACCGTCCTGCGTCTCGCTTTCTGCTTCTGCCGCTACATTCTCGTAAACTCCGCCTCTGGTCTCGATTTCTACATTTCTGATCGATGCAGCGGAAAGAACCTGAAACTGGGAAAGCAGAAAACACAGTATCATCAGATACTGGATGATTCTGCTGTTTTTCTTTAAAATTAAATTTTTCATTTTCTGTTTAAATCATATCAGTTATAATTAATAATTTCCATAAAAACAGGCTTCTTTTTATGTATTCTGTTGAATGTGACAAACATGGAAAAAACTGTTTTTATCCTCTGATCATCCTCACGATCCCCTTCAGAAGATGACCGTTGGCGATTTCGACCATTCCTTCTATTAGTCCTTCTTTTAATCCGGCCGAGATCTCGATAGTCCGGATCGGCGATCCTACGCTAGAATTCATCATCATCCTGAATTCCGGATCCTCAGAATCGATCTTGCTGCCTTTCCCCTTAGACAATACGATCGCAACGGCTTTATACATGATCTTCATCAGCAGCGAATGTTCCTTCATCTGCTGAATGCTGTTTTCCATCGTATACTGCCCTTTTTCAGTTTTCAATGGAAGGTATTTTCTTCCCAGCATCTCTTCCCATTCCGACTGTGCCGGAACACCTTTGCAATTCTCATACCAGCTTCCTTTCTGCCACGATGGAATATCTGTTTCTTCACCATCGATGCTGATCTCTTTCACAAAAAGAATGTCTCTGACAGAAGTTCCAATCTCGATACGGTAAGATCCCTTCACTTTCTTGAAGTATCCGTCCCATAACATGAAATCCTCATCCTGCAGATCAAATACAACTTCTTTTTCTTCTCCCGCTTCCAGATAAACCTTCTCAAACTGTTTCAGTTCTCTAAGCGGTCTGTGCAGTTTCGGATCGTTCTGTCCGATATAAAGCTGTATCGTTTCTCCACCCGGATATTTTCCGGTATTGGCGACCTTTACGCTTACCCTGTTTCCTTTGATATCGAAATCCTTCAGCTCGAAGAAAGTATAACTCAGGCCGTAGCCGTAAGGCCATCTGACTTGAATATCCGCCTTGTCATAATAACGGTAACCGACGTAGATCCCTTCCAGATACAAGGCGTCATCGCTCTTGGCATAACAGGCAGAAGACGGGACATCTTCATAACGGTATGGCCAACTTTCCGAAAGTTTTCCGGAAGGAACCGCTTCCGCAAACAAAAGATCGTAACAGGCTTTTCCGGCTCCCTGTCCGGAAAGACCCATATAAAGAACCGCCTTTACTTTATCCGCCCAGTCACATTCCACGGCAGAACCGCAAAGTAAAACCACAACAGTATTCGGATTGGATCTGACGGCTGTCTCGATCATCTGGACATGGCCTACCGGCATTTTCATGTTTTCCCGGTCAAATCCTTCCGATTCATATCGATCCGGAAGACCGGCAAACACGACAACTTTTTCTGCTGCGGAAGCTTTTTCTTCCACTTCTCTCAGGAGTTCATCGTCCGTATCTCCATTCAGATCGCAGCCTTTCGCATGTTCATATTCCTTGAAATGATCCATGGGCTGTTCCAGATACATCGGATTCACATGGCTGCTTCCTGCCCCCTGATAACGTACATTTCTAAACATGGCTCCGACAAACAGGATCTTGTCGTTCTTACTTAAAGGCAGGATCTGATTCTCGTTCTTAAGCAGTACGGCACCCTTCTTAGCGGCTTCTATCGCCAGCTGGTGATGTTTTTCATAGTCGGCATGATATTCTTCTTTCAAGGTATCCTTCGCTTTCAAAGCAGCTTCTATGACCCTTTCACAGCACCTGTCAATATCTTCCTTTGGAAGCCTGCCTTCCTTTACAGCCTGTATAACGGCCTTCTCCATGTATCTGCTTCCGCCCGGCATCATCAGATCGTTGCCGGCCTTAAACGCTTCCACACGGTCATTCATCCCGCCCCAGTCGGTCATGACCAGACCGGAAAAACCCCATTCTTCTCTTAGAATATCCTGCAGCAGTTTCCTGTTGTCGGAACTGTGGATACCGTTGATCTTGTTGTAAGAACTCATAAGCGTTGCCGGATGCGCTTCCCTAACGGCGATCTCAAACCCCTTCAGATAGATTTCTCGCAGTGTTCTTTCATCCAGGATACTATCGGAACTTAATCGGCTTTTCTCTTGCGAGTTGCAGGCAAAATGCTTCAAGGAACAGCCTACGCCTTCCGACTGCAGGCCTTTGATAAACTGTGCAGAAAGCATCCCGGCCTGAACAGGATCTTCGGAAAAATACTCGAAGTTTCTGCCACATAACGGATTCCGCTTGATATTGATGCCTGGTCCCAGAACGACCCCGACTTTCTGGTCGCGGGCTTCTTCACCGATGGCTTTTCCCAGGCGGTATAGAAGGTCCTTGTCCCAGGAATTGGCTGTCGTAACGGCTGCCGGAAAACAGGTCGCCGGACGGGAATTGTTTATCCCAAGCATATCCGTACTGCCCGTGCCTTCCTGCTTCCTTAAACCGGAAGGACCGTCACACATAAAGAAGGAAGGAATTCCGTATTTCTCATATTCCTGCGTTTCCCAGAAATTCTTTCCGGCACAAAGCCTGATTTTTTCTTCCAGACTCATTTTCTTCAACAGTTCTCTGATTTCCATTTTTTCTCCTTCCAATCTTTCTGCCATTTCATATCGGTTATCCAAAACAATCCTGTCACTCTGCGGATGCAGATAAGATCTTTTATAAACATCTTCTTGTCTATAATCATATCGTTTTCCCCGGACAATGCACAATCCTTGCCATACGGATCGTAGTTCTGTACAATGTTGTTCATTGATTAACCTCTATATGACGGTTAAAGAAAGGGGAAACACCATGAAACTGAATGCTCCAAAAAACCTTACCTGGATCATTGCTGCCGTACTGGCTGTACTGGCTCTTGTCATCAAGTTTGCCGGCTTCGCTTCCTTAAGCGTCGCTTTCTGGCTCGCTCTGGCTAGTGCCGTATTACTGCTCTGCGCTTCATTCTTCGCAGGCCTGTAATCAAAACGTATATCGTAGATTGAAAAAGATGGAACAGTCCATCTTTTTTTATTCTCTTTCTTTTACGACATGCAGCAGTTCCTGGTTGTTGATGAATCTTCTTAGATTCTCTTCCGCCAGGGCAAAGAACTTCTCATAGGTGATTGGTAAACGGTAGGCTCCGGCAACATGCGGAGTGATAATCAGATTCCTGTAATCCCATAAAGGACTGTCTTCCGGCAAAGGTTCTTCTTCGAAGACATCCAGGGCAACAGCTGCAATGATCTTGCGATCCAGAACTTCCCGGATCGTATCGGTTGTACATAGATTGCCTCTCCCGGCGTTAATGAAGATCGTATCCGGTCTCATTTTCCGGAAAGTGTCGACGTGAAACAGATAGGCGTTCTCCTTGATTCCCGGCAGTATACTGACGACCACATCGACATCGCTGATCGCTTTGTCCAGATCCTTGTCCGTATACAGTTCATCGAGACAGTCCGGCTTTTCGATCATCGTTCGCTTGACGCCGATCACATGGATCCCGATCTGTTTCAGAAGTTTTGCCAGTACTCTTCCGATATCACCGAAACCCAGAATGCTTACGCTAAGTTTTGTCAGCTGCTTGGTCATTCCTTCATCGGTCCACAGATGTTCCCTCTGATCGTCACGGTAGAGATGGAATTTTCTGGTCATCGACAGGATCATCGCAAAGAGATGTTCCGCCACTTCAATAGAATGCACATCGACGGCATTGGTCAGGATCACTCCCTCTTTCAGATGACCGTTTCGGATAAAAGCGTCAACTCCCACGGCTGCCGTCTGTATCCACTCCAGATTTTTAAACATCTTCAGTTTTTCCGGAGGGTAGTTTCCCAGAATAACGTTCGCATCCATGTCCGGTTCATATACGAATTCATACTGATCGGAGATGGCTTCAAGCCTTTCCCTCTGTTTTTCATCTGTCTTGATTTTTACGAATACTTTTTTCATGCTGCTTATCCTTTATACTTCTTCCACAACGGCCTGATACGGTTTTAGACTGACTTTGTTTCTCTCGTTTTTAAGATCCTCGTAGTTATTCAACAGGATCTTTCCTTTCAAGAAAGCCGGATCCGGTGCATAGGATGTTTCCTTCTTGCTGAAGTTGGCCATGATAAAGAGTTTTCTTCCTTCATACTCCCTGCTGTAGGCAAGGATCCTTTTGTTCTCATGATCGTATTCCCTGGTTTTCCCGTAGATGGCAGCCGGATCGTTCTTTTTGATCTCCAGCAGCTTCTGATAGAAACGGTAGACCGATTTCTCACTGCTCAAATCTTTGGCCACATTGATTTCCCTGTATGCAGGATTTACGCATTGCCAAGGCTCTTTTCCTGTATTGAATCCGCCGTTTTCTGAATCATTCCAGGCCATCGGAACTCTGGCGTGGTCCCTGGCGCCGTATCGGATGAAACGGAAGGCGAGTTTCTTAGGCATTCCGTAGGATCTCAGAAGATCATAGACGAAATGCGAGACCGGATCCTTCATCTGGCCGATATCCGTAAAGTCTGTGTTGACCATGCCGATCTCCTGACCCATATAGATGAACGGGATCCCAAAACCCATGAAGGTGACTGTCGCCAGCATCGTCGCGGCTTCGTAACGGTAATGTTTCGTATCGATGGAAAACCGGCTGACACAGCGCGGTACGTCATGGTTTTCCAGCACCAGTGTATTCCAGCCATCTTTATAGTAGTCTGCCTGCGGTGTGAAGAGGCCTTTCTTGAACTGCAGCAGATCAAAAGGCTTCCAGAAGAACTTCAATCCGCCGATGTTGTCTGCCTCCATGTGGGCGAAATTGAAAATGGTATCCAGTTCTCTGTTTTCCGCCTTGATGTATTCATGTGCCTGCAGGCGGTCAGGGGTGTAGGATTCTCCCACCGTATAGGAATCAAAACGGCCAAGTGCCTTTTCGTTGAGTTCCTTCAGAAACTCGTGCATCCTCGGTCCGTCAATAAAATACTTTCCACCCTTCTGGAATCCTCCGGAAGAATCGTCCCCGAACGGATAGACCTTCGAAAACATGTTGAAGACATCAAAACGGAAACCGTCAACGCCCTTTTCCAGCCAGAAGTTCAGGATATCCACGATCTCTTCCCGAACCTTGGGATTCTCCCAGTTGAGATCCGCCTGTTCCTTACAGAACAGATGCAGATAAAACTCATCGCTGTCCCCGATCCTTTCCCAGGCCGAGCCGGTAAAAGAAGAAGTCCAGTTGGTCGGAGGCATAAGCTTCTTTCCATTGTATTTCCCTTTCCGGATGATGTAGTAGTCACGGTACGGGGAATCCTGGGATGCCATCGCCTCCTTGAACCATCTATGTTCGATGGAGGTATGGTTGATCACCATATCCATGATCACCTTCAGATCTCTTTTGTGACATTCCTCCAGAAGCCGGTCGAAATCTGCCATGTTTCCGAACTTCTCGTCGATATCCCGGTAGTCGCTGATATCGTAGCCGTAGTCGTCATCCGGTGACTTATATAGCGGAGAGAACCAGATCGCCGTCACGCCAAGTTCCTTGACATAGTCGAGTCTGGAAATGATCCCTTCAATGTCTCCCCAGCCGTCATTGTTGCTGTCCATAAAACTAAAAGGGTAAATCTGATAGACGATTGCCCGCTTATACCATTCTGTTTTCATATTGATACCTCTATTACATTATAGCGTAATCTCAGACTTTCAGAGCTTTTCTAAGTTTGCAGGCAATAGCGATCGTTATGATTTTTTCCGGTGTAAACGGCAGCCACAGGAAACTCAGATAAGCTGTCGCAATTGCGATCAGAAACTTAAGCTGAAACAGAACTCCGATTCCCAGCAGGACATAAGCCCAGCCGTTGGTGATCATCCAGGCAATGAAAAAACATCCCGCAATTTTCCAGTTAAGAATCGTTTTCATACTCCAGGACCGCAGCATCTGTATCCCTCCTGCTATCATCCTAGAGCAGGATCGGATTAAGAAAAAAGCGTCGGACGGATTAAGATTTCTTAAAGAAAAGCCCCATAGGGGCTTCTGTTTCTCTTATTTCTTGCGGATGAAACGCCACAGGAAGTACACCATCAGCGCCTCCCCGAACATGGAAATATAGAACATCAGGCTCTGACTCTTATCTCCCGATGGATCCTTGCCCAGGAAAATTCCCAGCAGGGTAAACAGCAGCATAAAGAATCCCGCAAAAAACATGTTCGGATTCTTCTTCCGGATCCACAGGTAGATGCCGATGCCGATCATGATAAATACCGGAACCGTGTCAAGCAGAGATGTCAGCGTACTTGAGAATTTCCCGGTCAGATCGCTGGATGCATAGCGCCGGATCAGTCCAACCGTCCGCGGTTCAGTGACGACCGTCAGACCTCCCACAAGTCCCAGAATCATAATGATGACTGACAGGATCCAGATGATTCTGATGATGTTTCTGTTTTCGGTCAAAGAGTAGGCGCAGATCGGAAACAGCAAAGGAATCAGCGTACAGTGCAGGATATATCTCAGCTGGCTGAGATGATGAAACAGCGTGCCGTACGGCAGGAAACAGCCGCTTGCCAGGATCAGGGAATCATAAAACAGACCCAGACACAGAATTCCCGTCAGCAGGGCGATCTTGCCGATACCGCCCTTTTTGAATTCCTTCAACATGAAAAAGATCGCTACGCCGTCAAACAGCGTCATGACCCACAATACAGGAGCCATCGTATTGATTAACAGTTCTCTCATAATTTGATCCTTTACTATATATTTCATTATAGCATTCGTCTGATAATGCCAATGATTTAAAACCTTGTCCTTTATAATGATAGATAGAGTAAAATGCCGCTGAACCAAAAGAGGGAGGAAGGAAACATGCTGACAGACATCACACTGAAGATCACGCCCAAAATGGCATCGGATGCACAGGGAAACGAGAAGAAGACACTCGTTGGCCATATGGGTACACATTTTGATGTCATGGATAAAGAATTCCCTTTGGAATACACCAGAAGAAAAGGAATCGTCTTTGATGTCTCCGGAATAAACGGCAGGGATATCGACACTTGCGATATCGATCTGGATGCCGTAGAAGAAGACATGTTTGTGGCTTTCCATACCGGCTTTATCGAGAAAACAGGATATGGGACTCCCGCCTATCATCATGAACATCCCCAGCTTTCCGGCCGTCTGATCGACGCCCTGCTGGAAAAAGGAATTTCCATTATCGGCATTGATTTTGCCGGCGTTAGAAGAGGCAAGGAGCATACGCCAAAAGACCAGTACTGTGCCGATCACAACGTCTTTATCGTCGAGAATCTCTGTAATCTGAGATCTGTAATCGGAAAATGTATCATTCATACCTATCCGATGAACTATGCGGGGATCAGCGGGCTTCCTTGCAGAGTCGTGGCAGAAAAATAGAATCATACGAGAAATATTAAAAAAACGAACATATTCATGTTCGTTTCTCTTTATTTATTTCTATCCTACAGCCACTTCTTTTTCTTGAAGTAAAGCAGCGATACGACGACGATCAGGATACAGACAATAAAGACGATCGGATAGGATCGTTCCAGATTCAGTTCCGGCATATACTTGAAGTTCATTCCGTACCAGCCCGTAATCAGCGTCAAAGGCATGAAGATGCTGGTGACGACCGTCAGCAGGGTCATGATGTTGTTCTGCTGCACGGCGATCGATTCCCGGTGGTAGTCCCGGATCTGTACCGAGTAGTCTCTTAAGGATGCCGCATTGTTGTAGAGCCGGTCCAGCCGGTTCATGTAAGAACGGAAATAGCGCATGTTTTCTTCGGCAAAAAACCCGTTCTCGTTTTCATCAAGCTCCTGTACCACATCCATCAGCTGTTCGTAGTGCGTCAACAGATAGCGGATCGACGATCTGACATAGTTGGCGCCATTCATGGAAATATCCCGTTCGTTGTTCTGGATCTTCGTTTCCATCTCATCCAGTTCCATTTCGTATTTCTCCATGATACGCAGATCATCCTTTACGATATGATCCAGGAAATCGTAGAGGAATCTCTCCAGACAGGGAGCCGTCCATTTCTTGGTCCTGGCGATCTCTTCCATGGCTTTCTTTACATAACCGCTGTCATCCACGATGATGACATTCTTTTTATTCATGGCGTAGGCAAAACGGAAATCATCGTTCTCCATGTTGTTCCGATCCGGAATCGAGAAAGTACCGGACAGAGAATCATAGTTGACATTCGCTTCCGTTGTAAGCATTTCATCCATTTCAAGATCGATTGCTGCAGAAAGCGGAAACTCGTTTTTTACCTTTTCCCATTCTTTTCTGTCTAAAACGGCAACACGGACTTTCCTGCTTTTCTTGTATTCTTCTTCTGTTACTTGTTTTAAGGTTTCTTCAATCAGATAATACATAATCGTTTCCTCTGCCTTCAGTATAGCAGAAAGCTATTCGATCGGCTTGCTTAGCGGATCGTTCAGCAAAGAAGGATCCTGCAGGATCTGTTCGATCATTCCTACCGATTTCGCGAAGTAGAAACCGTCTGCGATCCTCTCATCCAGCGTAACGCCGAATTCACAGACCTTCCGGACTTCCTGTTTCCCTTTTTCGTTGACGATGATCTCATCCCCGATCTCACCGATGCTGGTCAGTGAGGAACAGGTCCCAAAGTCCGCCAAGTTGTGGTAGATGGCGCCGCAGCGGATGGAACCGAGGTTGGAGATGATCATGCTGGTGAAGTAGATGTTGTTGCTAGTCAGAGATGCCGGCAGCAGACCGTATTTTCCCAAGAGCTTGATGACGGCAAAGATCGGCACCCGGATGAGGTTCGGCAGTTTTCCCAGAACATCCACAGCCGAATTGGCACCTTCCTTGTCCGCCTTGGCAGAACGCAGATTCTCGACCTTCTTCGCGATCTTTGCGGCGATCGTATCCATGTTGTCATCCCCGTTTACCGGTATTACCAGCATCATCTCTTCCGCCTTGTCGTCCAGCGTCATTTTCGCCACGAAAGACAGCAGGATCTCCTTATGTTCGTACATATGCCGGTTGGAAATGAAACGGTTCAGTTTCGGCCGATGATAGATGACCTTGGCGATGGCCGCCATAAAGGCGTGGAAATAGGTGTACTTCTTTCCGTCCTTCCGGCAGTCTTCCATATATTTGACCAGTTCTGTAACGTCGATCTTGCGGTCGATATAGACTTCATTCTCTTTTCTGGTCGGCTTCAGATCGATACAGCACTGCATCAGTGCCGATACCTCCACCCTTCTGGCATCTCTTCTGTCTCTCATATTCTTTCCCCCAAATAGTTAGCACCATTCTAACATAAAAAGAAAAGATCCCGTATTTCAGGAATCTTTCTCGTTCTAATAACCCGAAGATACAATATCCCAGTCGCCGTCCTCGCCACAGACCAGCCACCACTGGTAATCGTTGTAAATACGATCCGGCTCTAACGTCCCGTATCCCTCTTTTGGCGTACGGAAACTGCTGAGTACTTCGATTGCCTTCAAATAAGAACCTCCTTCTTCTAAAGAATTCAGCCATTCCAGATTTTCTTCGCTGTTACATTCATCTCCGGCAAATTTCAGGCTATTCAGTTCAACACCTTTCCAGGAAGCAAACCGGCATTTGATCCGGATGAAAGCCTCATCCAGTTCTTCTCTGCTGAACAGTCTGGAATCGCCATAGTCCAGAACAACATCCGTCTCATTGACGGCACCCAGATAAGCCTCTAAAGTAATACCTTTTTCCATGATTTCTTTGGCGATTTCCTTATTGTCGATATAACGGATATGCCACGGTTCGTAGGCATAACCCGTAATGTGTTCTTTCCCTTCCAGATAACGCAGTATGAAGCCGTAATCGTCCAGTTTCTCATGAATCTTTGCCCAGATTTCCGGATACTGGACCATGTCTTCGTTTTCTACCACATCGACACCGTCAATGATCAGATACAGATCCAGCGCAAGCCCAGTGTGGTGCTCCGAATAGCCGGGAACGGCAACGACTTTTGCGGTATAGTCAGCACCGTACTTTTCCGTGAAATCATCGACGATCTGCTGCTGTGCAGCTATGCTTCTTCTGGCGGAATCCAGATCCACAAAGATCCCTTCCTTTTCCAGATCTTCTTTTAGAAGCAGATAGGCATCATAGGCTCTCTTCTCCACTTCTACATCATCACCGATTGAGTTGGTCATATGAATGGTCTGAATCTTTTCTTCCCAATCCTCAGGCAAAGGATTCAGCTTATTCACCAGAACAAAATAATCCAGATCATAATCGTCTTTGACTTCTTCCTTCTTCTGACATCCCGTCAGGAAACAGAACAGTAGTATCATCACAAGAAACAGTTTTTTCATTTTCATACTCCACTTTTTCATATTTATTATAAACACGTCAGTCTGTTTATGTTTTATATTGCCTCTAGCAGTTACCGGTATAAACGTATTTCAGCTGTTCCCGGGCAGTTTCCGCCAGCTCATAGACTTTCTTTACATCCGTCGCTTCCCTATCTGTCATATGGAAACACGGAAAGAAACGGGAAACATGCAGAGGGATGTCACGGCCGTTCTCCAGGGATGCGATCCAGGCGGTCATCGCTTTCATCTCTTCAACGGAATCGTTCTCTCCCGGGATGATCAGCGTTGTCAGTTCGACATGACAGTGTTTCACTGCCTCTTCAATAAAATCCATTACCTGCCTGCGCTTTCCTTTCAACAGACCGGAATAGTATTCATCCGTAAAACCTTTCAGATCGATGTTCATGGCATCCATGTAAGGAACGATTTCATTCAACACAGACAATTCGGCTGTACCGTTACTCACTAGTACGTTCTTCATTCCGGCTTCTTTCACCAGCCTTGCACAGTCTTTGACGTATTCATAGCCGACCAGCGGTTCGTTGTAAGTGTAGGCAACGCCGATATTGCCCTGATCCCGATATTTTAGGGCGATCTTTAGCAGTTCCTCAGGAGAAAGAAAGGCAGCTCTTTCCGCCATGCGGAAAACCTCATCCGACCAGGAGATCTCATTGTTCTGACAGAAAGGGCAACGCAGATTACAGCCAAAACTGCCTAGCGATAAGATCCTGGCTCCCGGATAGAATCTTCTCAAAGGTTTCTTCTCGATCGGGTCCAAGGCAAGCGAAGTGATCCTGCCGTAGTTGCACGGGATCACCTTCCCATTCTGACAGGTTCTGGCCTTACAAAAACCTATGCCACCCTCTTTTATTTCACAATGTCTGAAACAGACGCCACAGATCGCCATCTTCTCCCCTTCCTAATAATGCCTTATCACTTCAAAACGCTGCAGCGTATAGTCTTCCTCTTCACCGATACCGCCTTTCGCTCTGGCAATATCGATCTGCTGCTCCACCGTATCGACACCGTCCAGATCCGGCAGCAGCAGTCCTCTCCGATTCCCGTGACTGACAATGACGCCATAACGTTTCACATCAAGCTCTTCCGGTGAAGAGATGTCTTCCGTTTCACCCAGTACATCGACGCTGATTTCCAGATCCTTCAGTTCCTCTGGCCTGACAGGAGAGAAACGCGGATCCCTGGAACAGGCGCTTACCGCATTGGCGATGATTTCCAGGGCGATATTGTCTCTAGTCGGTCCTATCGTACCGATACATCCTCTTAAGAGTCCTTCCTTGTGGATGGATACGAAAGTTCCCGCTTTTCTATCTATCAGTTCTTTCTCAATATCTTCCGGCAACGGCAGATAACGGCGATGCAGAACGTAGTAATCCACCGCCTGATAAGCCAGCCGGACATAGGCGTCGGCATTCGCTCTTCGTTCCTGAATTTCAGCTTCTTTATTCTTCTCATGTTCCAGGAGAAAATGTCTTCCTTCGTCTTTTCCCTGCGGATAGAAGCTGCAGATCCCGTAACCCACACCGGTCACATCTTCATGAGACAGCGCTTCCGCCTTGACCGATAGACCGTCAAAAGCGCCCGCCATCATGACGAAAGAACGGTGACCGCACTCGGCTGCCTTCTCACAAAACGCTTCGTCAAAATCAAATAATTCATTGAAAGCCGCCCTGGAACAGACATCCATGATCCTTCTGTCATATTCCGGACCTTCTTTCACATAGCCGTAAGGACCATAGTCCTGCAGCTTGTGTGAGAGATCGCCGCTGGCAATAAAGACCGTTTTCCGGTTCAGATCTTCAACCGCCCTGGCAATATACATGCCCAGACGGTAATGATCACTTAACGGCAGACCGGAGAGACCGATCCGGATGATCCTTCCTTCCGGATACTTCTGACGGATAAAATACAACGGAACCATCGTACCGTGGTCCAGTTTCGGATCCCTCTCGCCCAGGGTTCCGGATGGAAATCCGTCCTCTTCGGCATAGCTGCAGATCCTGTCTCTGAGTTCACCGTCATAACTTTCCTCAAAACGCACGTTTCCGGCGCCGAATCTTTCAAAAGACCCCCTTGCCTTCGCTCCGGGAGAAATATGAAAATAATCCGCATACATGATCGAATGAGGGGAACTGATGAGGATCGTATCCGGTTTCAGTTTCGCCACTTCGTCGGCAACTCTTTCGTATGCCTGTATTGTTTTTATGATCTTGTTTTCTTCACCCCTTCCGATGTCGGGAACGATCATCGGCGGATGGGGTACCATGAAGCCGGCTAGTATTGGCATGCAACACACCTTCTTTCTAACGATACGGATGATTCGCTTTTACGACAGAACGAAATTAATGAAGACTGTCTTCAGCTGAAACAAGGCGATACTCCTTATCCAGCAGACTGTATAAGTAACAGTCTGTTTTCTTGTCGCTTATGGATTCGATATATTTCCGATATCCGTTCAGCTGTTTATCGTAATGCTCGTCATCGATGTTCTTCGCCTTATAGTCAATAATGTCAAAATGATCTTCATATTCCATCAGCAGGTCGATAAAACCATGCTTCTCTTCATGATTCTCTTCATAAATGAATTCGTACTCCTTGTACGCTTTCCCTTTTCCTGCATTTTTCATAAGATCGGAATCCATAAAGCTTCTTATGTACTCTCTGTATTGAGGATCTATTAAAGAATAATCGGGATCCTTGAAATCCAGCGTCTCCAGATAGTAATGCAGCCTGGTACCCAGTTCCATCTTTTTCAGCGTATCGGAAGAAATGAGTCCGGAGTCCTTGGAGAAGCTGGAGCTTTCAATCTTTTCCGGTTGAATCCTGACAGATCCAGGCAGATCGATCGTTCTGTTCTCTTTTGTATCGACATCCGCAAACAGATCAACTTTCTTGGTCTGGTATTCTTTGGTGAAATCATATCCTGACAGATCCAAGTCGCTGACGAAATCGCTGATATCTTCATAAACGGAATCCAGCATATCCTTGAAACAGCTGTATTCCATCCTGGTAAGATCCGGGACCATTTCCTTGCGGACAACGTTGCCTTCTGTCTGATCTTCAATAGGACATACCAGAATCATCTTTTCTTCTGTCCTTGTCAAGGCAACATACAGCAGTCTAAGCTTTTCGCTGATGTCCTCTTTGTTGAATTCATACTTGAATATCTCTTTTTTGACAGTATCTTTCAAACCTCTTCCTTCGATCATTGAAGGCAGAACGATACCCAGGTCTTTCGTAAACGTAATTCTGTCCTTGACATCCTCCTTGTTGAATCTGACATCCAGACCGATGAAATAACAGATCTTGTACTCCAGACCCTTGGATTTATGAATGTTTATGATCTTTACTGCATTTTCATTATCGTTGTCTATATTGAAGGTGATCTCGTTGTTTTTCTTCGGATCGAAAACACCGGATAAATACTCGCTGAAACTGTCGCAATTATATCCGATCGCATTAAGATCATGGGCCAGCTGATAGAGATAATCTATCTTGACAAGGTTTTCCTTAACCTGACCGATTTTATTTATCCTGCTGTAGACATCAAAGGTACTTATTATTTCATCAAGCATATCCGCAATGGTTTTTGCTTCTATGCCGTTAAGCAGTCCGGACAGTTTCCGGTATAGATCGGATGTTGCATAGCTTTCTTTCTTAACGATGTCATAGAGTTCGCTGTCAGGCATTTCCACCAGGAAACTTCTTGCCAGGGAAGCAAAAGAGTGTCTGAAATCGTCGTCCATTCTCTCTTCCTTCATGCAGGACAGCAGTACAAATATGGCCTTGACCGCGATGGAAAGATCGGAAGCGGACATGTCTTCATCTCTTTCAATGGCTACCGGGATATTGTAGAAAGACAGGATCTGTTTATATAAATCAAAATTGGTCTTGCGGTCAACGATGATACAGAAATCCTTATACTCAGCCGGCCGGAAGAACGTTTCTCTTGAACCGTCTTCCTTTATACGGCTGTCCCGAACAATGAATTTCTGTTTGATTTTGTTTTTAATGTCTTCTGCCACAACAAAAGCTTCGACTTCATGCTTGCTGAACTCTTTGAATGGAGCTTCTTTTTTGTCATAAACGTATTTATAGATCTCAACATGCTGATTATCATTGTTATCGATTTCGCTTTCCCGGCCCGATATCATGTGGTGGGACTTTCGATAATCAGCTCCGCCGATCCGGGAATCCATCAGCCGGTCAAAAACGGTATTTATGTCTTCCAGCACCTCTTTTCTGCTTCTGAAGTTTCTGGAAAGCTCGATCAGTTCATTCTTGTCGCTGTCCCTTTCGTACGTTTCATATTTATGTTGAAACAAAGCCGGGTTCGCATTACGGAAACGGTAGATCGACTGCTTGATATCGCCGACCATATAGACATTGTTGCGGGCGATCAAGTTAATGAATTCCTCCTGCAGATCGTTGGTATCCTGATATTCATCGATCAGTATTTCGTCAAAACCCTCGGAGATCTCTTTTCTGATCTCTTCATTGCCGCTGACGATATCTATAGACATGCGGAAAATATCGGAGAAGGAAAACAGATTCTTTTCTCTTTTGAAAACGTCGATCCTGTCTTTTAATTCCTGGGCGAGGTTTAGAAGACACCGGGAGTTTTCCTTTGTATTCAGCAGTTCATTCTTGAGTTCATCCGCGCTTAATTCACTCATCTCTTTCAGCCTGTTTATCTGTTTCTTGATATCGGCGTTCAATGCTTTTGCCTTTTCCGAGGAATTTCTTGGAAGGGACTTGCCGCTTGGTCCGCATATTGAGACGCTCTCCTTGATTGCATCGTAAGTATCGGCAACATATAAAGAAGTGTCGTCGAGGAACATCCGGTCTGTATCGATGTCCTCATTACTCAAGGCGATCATCTCGGTCCGGATCTTGCCGATGACGGATTTCAGAACATCAACATACCTGCATATTGCCGCATTTAAGGCATCCTCGCTAAAGAACGCATCATTATATCGGTCAACATATCCCTTCCGGTCGTAGATCTTATCCAGACCGTTGTGTATGTCCAGTACCGCTTCTCTGATGTTGCTGTCATTCTTGATGCAGAAATCGCCGATCAGCTTCAGGAATGAAGGATCTCCGTTTCTGTATTTTTCCAAAAAAAGGTCGTTCAGAATCTTTTCCGTTTCGCTGTTCAGGATATTATTGTCGATGACAGAAACGTTTCTATCAATGTTGAACAGATAATGATATCTCTTGACCAGCGACTGCGCGTAGGCGTCGAAAGTCATGATATAAGAACTGTCGATCTTGTTGATCTGTCTTGCTTTTTCTTCTTCGCTGCCGAACAGTCTGCTTTTATCTGCACGGATCGCTTCCCTGATCCTTCTTTTCATCTCGGCAGCAGCCTTGTTGGTAAAAGTCAGCACCAAAAGTCTGTCGATATCGATCTTCCTCTCGCCGACATGCCTGTACACCCTTTCTGACAAAACCGCCGTCTTGCCGCTTCCCGCTCCCGCAGAAACAAGGATGTTGTGTCCGAATCTGCTGTAAGCCCTTTTCTGTTCGTCAGTCCATATCACTGCCATTTTCCTGGACTCCTTTTTCCTTTTTAACAAGATCCTCGCCGGTCTTAAAACATATGTCGCCATACGGACAGTACTTGCAGGAAACGTTTTCGCCGTTTATCTGCTTCGGGTTGATTGTAAAATTGCCCTCCATGATCTCATGGCCGGCTGTTCTGATCTTCTCTTCGACAAGTTCTATTTTTTCCTTGATTTCAGCGTCGCTCATCGTTTTTGAACTCTTGCCGAGATTGCCGTCCTTTTTTATTCTCAGGCTATTATACAGACTGCTGCTTTCCCCAGCCTGTAAATTACGATCGGTAATCTCAAGCCGGCTAAGGTCATCAGTGCTGAAACCATCCAGTTTCATCGATTCCTTTTTCTGATCAGCCAGGGTTTTGTCTTTATCGTATCTGTTTGAGGAACAGACGATGTGCTGCAGATAAAGACCGCCAAAACGTATTTCCTTATCATGAAACGGATTCTGTTTCGAAAGCAGATACATATAGGACGGAAGCTGCAGCGACAGACCGAACTCCATAAGACTCCTGTCGATGTCGGAAGAACTGCCCGTCTTATAGTCGACTACATTTGCGATAACATCCTGATCTTCCCGGTACATGACCTTATCGATCTTTCCGGTAAACCTGATGTTCTTTTCTACCTCGACATCGAAATACTGCTCACACAGCTGTTTATCCAAATAGGTCGCATCCTTCTGGTCCTTGATGATATCCAGATCCTGTTTCAGTTCTTCCCTGATTTTGTCGGCGAAAAACACTTCCGCTTCATCGGCAAACAGCTTTTCCCCTTTTTTTACTTTTCTTTCTTCGTTTTCATAAGCCTTCTGCCATGAATCGTCAAAACGGAACGGCTGATCCGTATACATGTCCTGCAGAACCTCGTGACAGATACTTCCGATCCTGGTATTGAAATTGTCGGAACTGTCCGAAAGCTTCAGGATCCGGTCAAGATAATACCGGAAGTAGCAGAGATAGAAAGTATTCATTGATGTATAGGCGAGTCTTACTTCGTTGATTTCTTTGATCTGTTCAGGCGAAAGAGGCTTGAACTTGTTTGAATATGACAGGTAGTCGTTTTTGCCGTAATACCTGTACAGAAGCGAATAATCGTCATCTCTTGTGCCATATTTCTGGTATTTGTCCTGCATGTAGGCATACTTAAGCCTGTTAACGGCAGCGGAATGAGAATAGTCCCTTTTCTCTTCCTCAACTGTCTGTATCTTTTCGCTCAGAAACAGATTGCTGGGATTGTATTTCTTGAAAGGACTGCCTGCAGAAAAGGAAAGAGAAAGGTTTTCAATACCGGAAAGATATCCTCTTACGTTTCTCTTGATCAGTTTATTTTCTTCATCGATGCCGGAGATGCCTAAAAGACCGCGGAGTCTGTCGCTTATGTATTCCGTATCCCTTTTCAGTGTCGGGATCTGATCGTTAAATCCTATCAGAAAAACATGATCCTTCTGATCAAACGGCGTAAACATATCTACACATCTTACCGCATTCCTGTAGTTCCCGTCCGATGTTCCCGTGTTCTTCAGATCGCTGATGACGAAATCTTTCACATCCTTAAGATCATATTCCGCATACCTGTTGATGATATTTATGATTTTCCCGGCGAGAGGGCTGTCATACTTTATCAGTCTTTCAAAGATCTCTTCTTTGCTGCAGGAATCGATCATATCAAGAAAGCTTTCCGCAAGATCTGTTCCGATCAGTCTGTCACTGTTTTCCAGGACGATCTTGAAATCATAGTACGTGTTGTAGCGTTTGATGCAGGATTCATAATCTCCACTGGCGCCCAGGATATAGATGTCGTTTATATCGACGCCTTGCTTCAACAGATCGAAGATGGAATTGTACAGCCATTCGACTTCCTCCTCGATCGTTTCAAATACCCGGACAGCATAGGTCCTGTCCCTTTCGATAAACGGGATCACTTCTCCGTTTATGATACGCCGATCAAAACTGCTCAGTTCCCCGTATCCGGAAACGATCACCCTTCTATTCGCCAGGAACTTACCAAACAGCCTGTTGTATAGCAGCAGACCCTGTCCGTCCAGTTCATTTCTGTATGCAACGAGCCTATTGAGCTTTTCGTTTCCGTAATCTTTGTTCTCGATATAGTAAAGACTGCTCATGATTTCCCTGGCATTGTCTACGCTCAGGCCATATCTATCGACAAGGTATTTTACCGCATGAACATCATAGTCAAAACACAGATTCTTTCTGTATTCGTTCAGGTCCATGAATTTTACATCCCTTATTTTCCTGTCCGCGGATAATGATTTCAGTATTTTATTCTTATATATGGAAGGACATAGCAAAAGAACACGATCATACGCATCGTTTTTGATCCGTTCATCAAACAGGCCATCTGATAGAGTGCCGTATCCTTCCATAAGACTCTCTTTCTTCCTTTATTCATTTTTTATTTTAAAGATAATCGTCATCCGTGTAAACCGGACCCAATACAGCGCAGCCTGTTTCATCCCCTGCGATTCTCTGCTAAAATAGAAATAACGAAACAACAGAACAACATCATAAGAAAGGAAGGTAATATATGGGTTTATTTGATAAAAAGATCTGTGATATCTGCGGCAAGGAGATCAAGTTCCTGGGCAACCGCAAGCTGGATGACGGAAACATGTGCAAGGACTGCGCCGCCAAGCTTTCGCCTTGGTTTACCGGAAGAAAGAGGACCGGTGTCGAAGCCATCAAACAGCAGCTGGCTTACCGGGAAGAAAACCAGAAGAAACTCGCCGCTTTCAATCCGACAAAGATCATCGGCGACCACTATAAGTTCTACATCGATGAGCCGAACAAGTGTTTCATCGTATCCTATCTCAACACCAAGTGGAGAGAAGCCAACCCGGATATCATCCGCTTTGCCGATGTCCGGAACATGTCCGTTGCGATCGAGGAAGACGAGGACGAACTCTACACCAAGGATGCCGAAGGCAAGTCCGTCAGCTACGATCCTCCTAGGTATGAATACGAATACGACTTCAAGTTTCACATTGATGTCAATCATCCATACTTCGACGACATGGATTTCACCCTGAACGCCATGAGCAACAAACCGGAAAATCCGGGCGATGCCCGCTACATGGAACTGGTCGACATCTGCAAGGAAGTCTTCCGTATCATCATGAACCGGGAATTCTACGATGACAGGAGTCAGTTCAACAATCCAGTCTGCGGCAATGCACAGTCCGCTGTTTCTACCGGAGAATGGTTCTGTCCGAAATGCGGTACCAAGAACAGCGATGCCTTCTGTGTCAAGTGCGGAACAGCCAGACCGGCTTCTGCCCTCTTTGAGCCATACTACTGTTCCAAGTGCGGACACAAAATCGAAAGCCCGGATGACCTGTTCTGTCCGAAATGCGGAAACAAGCTGAAATAAAACAAAAGCTCCAACGGAGCTTTTTTCATGATATTCGGATCCGACTACTTTCCTGTGCCTTTGCCTGCCTGAAATACACGCAGAAAACAGATGACCAGAAGAATGTAGCATACCGTTTTCGGCAGCATCAGCATCCCCAGGATCGGAAGTTTTCCGGCTCCGACTGCGACCGGGATGTAGAACAGAAAAGAAAGCAGAACATAAAGCCATACAAAACGGAACAGGACTTTTTCTTTTCTTTTACGATAATAGAGACAGCAGATGATTCCTCCGATCAAAACAAACGGAAGATTACGGATAATTCCCCAGGTCATGTTGCCGCTATTGGACAGCCAGCCGTTTTGTGGCAGAAGGCACAGCAAGATTCGACAGAACAGTAAAGTATACAGAATGCGGTTTGTTTTTCCGTTTTCTTTCTCCTGGTAGTATTCCAGATAGATCCTGTACATCAGAAGATAAAAAACCGTCATAGTGATCGAAGTGATCAGCTTACCGATGCCAAGTGCAGCCGTATAATCGCCGTCTACAAAATAATTCAACACTCTGGGAACCAGATGAAACGCATCCCCGCAGCCGAGGATCAGCGATGCAAGACCCATCTGCTTATCGATAGATCTGCCGGCTTTTTTCAGCATTACCGATCCGCTGATAATCACAAACAGCAGATAAAGAATATCAAATAACGATTCACCGTATTTCATTTATAAACACTCCTAATACAGACTTCTATAAAAGCTTTTCCTTTTCTCCTGTATTATGCAGCGATCCTACCAGAAAAACATTAGGATCCAGGCAATGACCATTCCCATCGCCATACAGCTGAAATGGGACGTGCCATCCACTCCCGGCAGCACGGACATGATCACCAGAGACAGCAAAGATCGGCCCATGGACATCAGACCGTCCATGCCGTAGTATTTCATCACCACCAGCAGATAGGCGCCGATCAGACCGCAGATCGCTCCGGAAGCACCCAGAGACATCGTATAGTCGTCCCGCTTGTTGTGCCGGATCTGTAAAGCCAGGATCTTGCCCAGGACCATCGATCCGAAGTATATCACCAGCATTCCCACAGAACCGAAGATCCGCTCGACGGCAGGACCGATATTGATCAGCGAAATCATGTTGCAGGCGATATGAACGATCTCCTGATGGGTAAAGGCGGAACTCAGGATACGGTAGTATTCCCTGCGGTTAAACACGCTGTGATACGACATTGAAAGCTCATCCGGATCCAGTCTCCGGTTTATCACCATCACGAATATGATCACATTGATCAGAACAAGTACATAGGTAAACATACCCCTATTATAGATCACAAACATTTACAAAACCAGAAAACAGTATTACAATATAACAGTTGTTTTATGACACGAAGAAAAAACAGACGTAACGGCCTCAAAACCGTTATCGTAGAGAAAAGAAAACAAACAGAGAATCCTTCTCTGACTGATATGTTAAAGATCGCCATTATCACGACTGCCGCAGTATACTTTTTACTGTTCTCCGTACCGCGTATCCTCTACGCCTACTCCGGCAGCGATGCCAGGATCGACTTTGAACAGACCTATCATGCCGAGAAGCTTTTATACGGATATATGGATACTTCCCTGGACTTTTTTGATGAATACGAGGAAGAACCTGAACTCATCGAAAACATTCTTCCGTATCCGATCTACCACTCCGTCTCCAACTACTACATGTATTCGGGCGTATATTCCCTAGGATCTCTGCCTGCCAGAAAAGCCTGGGCTCACGCCTACGACCTGGCCAGACAGGGACTGATCCATGGCGCATCTACGGGCTATCAGTGTACCTTCTTCGCCCAGATGTGGTTCTACGACATCTATGGTTTCAATTCCTCCGGCAACGGCGGATCGGGAGACGGCAAGAACTTCGCCTACAAAGTCTACCAGACCCACACCTACAGAAACGAGGAAGGAAAACTCTGCCACTGGTTTGAACTGGGCAAAGAACCGAAGACCATGGGCATCATCTCCATCTCCGGTATTGCCAACGAGAACGGACACGTCATCTGCGTCGATGAAGTGGACTACGCCAACGATATGATCACCTTCTCCGACGGCAACTACATGAACAAGGGAGAAGTCCGGATCCGGGTGACGATGAGTCTGAGCGAATTCTACAGGACCAATCCGGGGCGCTATACCTTCGTCAATCCGACGCTGGAACTGCTGGAAACATTAAAAGAAAACTAAAAAGGACCTAGGTCCTTTTTTATTCTTCATCTTTTAAGCTCTCTTCTTTTCCGGGTTCACTGTAGGATGTGTTTCATCACGAAATCCCCGAATCCGCCTTCTCTGCAGTCTTTGTCGGTTAGACGATCGGCGATCTGTTTCGTGCCTTCCTCGCCGTCTCTCAGACAGATTCCCAGTCCGGATATCATCAGCATCTCATTGTCGTTTTCCGCGTCTCCAAAGGCCGCAACGGCCTCTAAAGCGATATTGTGCCGTTCACAGAAAATCTTTAACGGATAAGCCTTGGATGCCCGGGCATGGACGATCTCGTGGCACTCCGGAGTCGTTCTGAGGATCTTGAAATGATCCTGGTGCTTCTCTAAGAGCGGTCTCATCCTCTCTATTACTTCCTTCATCTCTTCCTCGTTCTTCAGCAGCAGGAACTTGTAGAAAGCGCCTTTCAGAAAATCTGCAGGACTATCCGCCAGCCGGACATCCCTCTCTACCTGCTTAAAAACACGGTAGAAATAACTTCCGTTGTAACGGAACAGCGTATAGCCGTCGATATAGGCATGGTAGTCATAACCGTAGCTTTCCAGAAAATCCAGGATCTCTTTCACCCATTCCTTTTCCAGAATAAGCAGACTTTCTTCTTTCTTTTCGATCCCGTCATAGATCGTCTGTCCGTTGATCCCGATCAGCAGTTCCGGTTCAAAGTTCAGACCCCATTCCTGAACCTTGGTCCTCAGCTGAGGAACGCTTCTGCCCGAAGCCAAAGCAAAAAGGATCCCCTTTTCATGCAGGGCTTCCATGGCTTTTTTATTGATTTCCGGCAGCGGCTCCAGAAACGCTTCCAGAGTCCTGTCGATATCCGCGGCAACCAGCCTGATTTTCTTCTTCATACGGCATAATCATAACAGATAGCCGTTTGGAATGCATTAAAAAAGCAGAGGCTATCAGGGTCGCAATGAGCCGCCTATCCTTTGCTGAATGACTTCTTCAAACAGGATATTCGTGAATTTCCGGGCTCCTGCAGAATTCAGGTGATCGCCGTTATAGAAGAGGGAATCGTCGTACATGAAACGTTCATCCCGGGAATAATCAAAATACGCCACACCCGTTTCATCCGCTACGGTGTTTATCCAGCGGCTGAACTGTTCCAGGAAATCTTCATCTCTTCTTTGGATCTCATCCGTATATTCTTTCAGATAAGGAACCGTCACAAAAACGGGCATCACGTTACGTTCCCTGCAGATCGCAACAATGTCGTAAAGAGCCTGTACTTCTTCTTCATTCAGAAACAGTTCTCCGTCTTCGTTTCTCTTGTTCGTAAAAATATGCCTTTCACAGGAATCTCTCACATCCTCCTCCAAGGTACTCCTGTCTACCGTGTCTTCCACTTCGGGATATGACTTCGGAATTTCCTCAAGGGTCTGCCTTTCAGAGAAGAGAGTCTCCCAGACATTCAGCATTCCCGCATTCAGCGACGGGATCATGCAGTCAAGAACATAGGTATAGAGATCGAAGTTCTTGATCAGGGAAGGCGGAAGGATCGTGTAATATCTTCTGTTCTTGGATGCGAAACTGTCGCTTTCGCTCTCGGGATAGCCCCACGGAGCAAAATAAGAGATATCGATGAGGACCACCCCGCCGGGCTTCAGATGATCCTGATAATGGTAAAGGATCCTGTAGTCATAAGACGGCATCTGCGCACCGAGTGCAAAATTGAAACACGTATAGTCGTCTTCCAGATCCTTATAGTAGAAACCATGTTCGCCATGGCTTGAACCGAGGTTACAGATCTCAATATCCGCAGGAACGTAGTCGTAGACATTGGTGCTAGCTTTCTTATTCATATAGATGCCGTTTAAAAGCAGCGTCAGAGAAACGACGACAACGACATATACGGCGACTTTACAAAGAAACTTTTTCATATCGGATCAGAACTGAAAATAAACGAATTCAGCCGCAACTCCTTTCTGTGCTCCAAACAGTATGATCAGCCCCAGCAGAACATATCCGGCCCACAGCAGTGCCTTGTTCTGCACGACCTTGTCTGTCTTTTCCCGCCGCAGATCCATGTAGTCGTGAACCGCAAGAATCAGAACATAGCTCAGCAGCAGGATCAGGGTGTCCTTTGTCATCAGCGTACTGATCAGAAACGGTTTAAGGTTCATGATACCGTCAAAAGCGTGTCTGAATACATACAGCGCATCTGCGCCGGTCTGAGCCCTGAATAAGACCCAGGTGAAATTACAGAAAGCAAAAACAGCGATTCTGCACAGCCATGCTCCGGCGGGATTCTTTCTGATACGTTCAAGTCTGCTGCCCAACATTGTTTCAAGAATCTGCGCCAGACCATGGACGGCGCCCCAGAAGATAAAAGTCAGACTGGCTCCATGCCACAGTCCGCTCACCAGGAAGGTAAAAAGAAGATTGAAATAATGCCTTGCCCTGCCGCATCTGTTTCCCCCTAACGGGATATACAGATAGTCTCTGAACCATGTTGACAAGGAAATATGCCACCGGCTCCAGAATTCTTTGATGGAAGCCGCAAAATAAGGACTTCTGAAATTGGTCATCAGATCGATATCCAGCAGTCTGGCCGTACCGATCGCAATATCCGAATAACCCGAAAAATCGCAATAGATCTGAATCGTAAAGAAAAAGATCACCAGCAAAAGATCAAAGCCTTTATAGGCAGAAAGATTGTCGTATACCGTATCGACATAAACAGAAAGACTATCCGCAAGCAACAGTTTCTTATAATATCCCCAAAGCATCAGCTTCAGACCATCGATCGCTTTCTGTTCATTGAATCTGTGCTCCGCCCTGATCTGCGGCAGCAGATCAGTTGAACGTTCTATCGGTCCTGCTACCAGCTGAGGAAAGAAAGAGACGAATGTCGCATACACGATGATGTTTCTTTCGGCCTTTATCCTGCCGCGGTAAACGTCGATCACATAGCTCAGTGTCTGAAAGGTATAAAAGGAAATGCCGACGGGCAGCAGCAGGTTCAGAGTGATCGGATGCAGGGTGATGGAGAAAAGAGAAAGCAGCCTGGAAAGGGTATCTGCCATGAAATTGAAGTATTTGAAGAAAAACAGGATCAGAAGACAGCACAGGACAGACGCTGAGGCAATCAGCTTCCTTGTTCTGACCTGATCCGTTCTTTCGATCAGCAGAGCCGTAAAATACGAAAGCAGAGTCGTAAAGATGATCAGAATAAGATATCCGGCGTTCCAGCTCATGTAGAAATAATAGCTGGCAAACAGCAGCAGATAAGACCTGTATCTATGTGGAACCGCCCAATACAAAACAAACACGATGGGCAAAAAACACATGTACGCCAATGAATTGAACAACATCCGCTTATCCTCTGACTCCTGTATTTGAATTGTAAACTAATCTTAACATTATCCTATCCGTTT
Organism: Erysipelotrichaceae bacterium; assembly: GCA_017432885.1. GTDB lineage: Bacteria > Bacillota_I > Bacilli_A > Erysipelotrichales > Erysipelotrichaceae > Colivicinus. The sequence goes on from JAFRIE010000020.1 coordinate 42,140, forward strand.
TTCCATTCCATATCCACAAAAAAACAGAGTTCCCTCTGTCCATAAAAAATTTGTAGCCTGGCTACAAATCTTCTATACTGCCTGTTTTCTGCTTCTCTTGAAGGAATCGATGTACTCCTTCAGTTCATCCCGTGCCTCCTCCGACATGGTCAGAAGATCCTCGTGACGCTGTAAAGGAACGCTGATGATACCTCCGTATGTAAAAGTGACACTAATATTCTTCTTGTCAATACCGGTGATAATGCCATTGATGCCTGTTAACTTGCTTTTGATAGACGTTCCGATCAGGGACATACAGCCTCCTTTCCTATGTATGATATGATGTTCCTTTACTTGTTAATTATCTCACAAAAAACAGGAAAAATACAGAGAAAAGGATACCGAACATGTCAGTCGATCAGAATGCCCTGTCTTTCGTACTCCTTCAGCATTTCCCCGGTCTCGTCATAGAACTGTTTGATCCGGTACGGGATGGAGGTACGAAAGCCGATCAGTGTACCGTTATAGTCATAGATTCCGTATTCCTTCTCAATCAGCAGGAGTGCGATGCGGGGCTGATAATGGCGGATACGGGCGAGATCCCTGTCGACGTCTGCGTCTTCGATGAAGAAGTCGAAGACCCAGGGCATGCCCCAAAATTCATCCTTGCAGTGATCGTCATTCAGACGGTAACCGTTTTCCCTGGCGATCCTTCTTACCTTGCCATCCAGTTCAAAGTCGATCTCTTCCTCGCATGCACCGGAATCCTTGATCAATCTTTCTGTCGTCGTATTCTCACCGATATGGTTCCTCAGATAGTCCAGCAGTTTCTGTTCGTTCAGTTTCATTTCTGATACCTCCATCGTTATTGTTGCAGATATAGGGATTACAGTGGTCGTTTCTCAAACGACATCGAAGCAAAAAAACCTGCCGGGTAATCCGACAGGCGTTAAGACTTTGCGGCAGCCTTCTCTTCTTTGATACAGTAGGCTTTTAGATAGTCCAGGAAGTCCTTTTTCAACGGATAGGCAACACTGTCGGCGATGACCGAAGTCCTACCGCAGAAGGGACAGACCGCCGTGGCATTGTCCATGCTTTTGCCGTCCATGCCGATCCAGTCGTAGATCTGGTTGGACAGGAAGATGGTTCCGCACTGGTAGCAGCCGCAGGTGACGCTCCGGATGATTTCGCCGCCGTTGTGGACGCTGTGTCTTCTGGCATCGATCAGGACACTGTAGGGATATTTGGGTTTCTGTAGCATAGTTACACCTCTCTTCCGGGATAATCATAGAATGGAAGAAAGAGATGGGGTGGGTAAATAAAAGGACAGGAAGAAATAACTTGATTCTGAAGCTAATTATTTAATTTATGTATTTAAAAAGTACTGGTTTTGCGATTAATTGTTGTGATGATACCACTGATACCTGTGAGCTTACTCTTGATGGACGTTCCAATCAGGGACATAAAAGCCTCCTTTCCTTGTGTATGATATTTTAGTTCCCTTATTTGTTAACTATATCACAAAGAAGGAACAGAAAAACAGGGGGAATACTTCTATGTCTTGAGGATGAACCCATTTAACATCAGAATGATCATGCAAAACCATTTTGTCTGTTAATAAGGTACAGATAAAACAATCCATAACTAAATAAAAGGAATCGTATTGATGCTCTATTGTACAAAGGTAATTCTTAACTTCTATTTCAACATCAAATTCTTCTTCTATTTCTCTTTTAATAGCCTGTTCGCCGGTTTCTCCTTCTTCGTATTTTCCGCCTGGAAATTCCCATAATCCAGCAAATTCACCTTTTAACCTTTTGGCTATTAAAATCTTATCTTCTTTCTCTATAATCGCTGCTACAACTCTTATTGTTTTCATCATTTTCTATTATAGCAGCATACAAAACTATGTTTCAAAAACCACAATAAGAAAACCGAGATCTACTTTTTTTTCATAGAAAAGGAATGGCCTATAGTAGTTAAAAATTGCGTTTTATAATGACCTTTATACAATCTTCTCAAATACCATAGTTGCCTGAATACGGTCGCCTCCCATCAAACCCTTACTGCCGCCATTGGCAGTAGTAATCGTGTGAAGTCTATATCCTTTTGACGCCTGTTTGTTTATGACATCTTCCAATTCTGTCAGATTTCCGGAACCAGTTCCGATCAGCTTTTCCTTCAGAGTTACCTGAAGAACAACGTAGTGATAGTCATGTCCTGATGCCACCGAAAAAGAGCTTTCTCTCTGCGCATTTTCTTTAAACTCATCAAACTTGTCAAATAATGCCATTTTAATTTATCCTCCATTTTTTACTGTTTCTTGATTAGCTACTCTTTGTTACATTGGTATTATAATTGATTTACTTTTTACTATAACCATAAATCAATGACCAGACGTTCTTGTTCGCTGTATCACTTTTTAGCCTATAACGTGTTTTATTTCTAATCTCGAAATGATTATTCTTCCATGTAACATATCTATAAATAATGACGGATGGAAATTTAAAGTCTTTTTCCATTTTACCTTTCTTGTTCCGATCTTCACACACTAATATTGAATAGCCTTCTTCAACATTGTTCACTACCATTTGATAGTATTCCGGTTTCCATAATGAATGGATGCTCTGACAAACAATTCCGTTTATCCTTGTTATTTGCTTGTTAATTCCGTTGTTCTTTATTCTTTCAATGAATTCTGATTCCGTAATGATACACGTTGGATAAAAGTACCTGATCGTTGACTTTAAGTCGTTGTCAATTGGCTTTCTGTATAATGCAGGTACTTGATAGATGAGTCCACCTCTTGTCTGAATAAAAATCTTGTTGTTTTTTAGGTTTTCAGGATTTTCAGCAATTCTAAAGAAGCCTTTGGCGTTATCTTCAAGAATCTGATACGATCCGTCGTCCATTTCGTTTACATGAAGATGAGTAAGATCATATAACCAGATTGTGTTTATTCCAAGTTCTTTGTAAAACTCGTTTCTCTCTTCAAAATCATAATCAATAAAAGAATGTTGGAACTCTATACAAGTGTTTATTTTTTCATAATATGCATCTGCTCTTTTTCTTCTGTTTGTATTTGGGTTCTTGATTGTCTTTTCTATCTCGGCAAAAGAATCAAATTTGTTTTCCCATTCCTTGTGCCATAAACTTTCCTGAAAATGCCTTTGTTCGCGAAGAATATCAAATCTGCTCTTTTGTTCATCAGAGAGCTTCTTATAATCTTCTAAAGAAAGATATAACTTAAAATGTGGTCTACCGTGATTTTTTGCTCCCTTCCAATAGAGAACTTTAAAATCCTCTTCCACATCAACAAAATCCTCATGCCGATCGTATTTTCCATCAAATACATCCTGAGCTGTAATTATCTCTCCTGTTTTAAATATCCTTGCTATGAACATTCTCTTTTATGTTATCTTTTATGACGTAATCACTGTTTCCCTCGCATCTTTTCAGCCAGTTTTTCGTCCCACTTGACAGCTGCAGAAAGATCAGCGATGAGTCTTGTGCCATGTTCGGATCTTCTTAATTCTGAATTTTGAAACATAACCGGGATCATGGTCATATCCGTTCCGCCAAAACATTGATGTACCCAATAATTCCTGGAAATCCTCAAAGCATTCAGATCCTCTAATTCTTTTTCATCAAAAAAGATGATTTGCTTATCATTCTGAAGCTTTTGAACTCTTTTAATCAGCATTCCGAAAGAATCAGATCCCAGTTCACCTAATCTTTCATACCAATCCTTTTCCTCATCTGCTAAAAGATGGCCACATATGTACTTTAGATGTCCCTCTATGTATTGATAAAACTCAATCAGTTTGCTGTATTTCACCCGGAATTCTGTTTCTGTCATATACCATTATTGTAAAACAAAACGTAATAAATTCATCGTTTCCTGTAATAGTGTTTACTAGATGATCCTCCAGTAGCACTCGAAATACTTGCTCTGGTTTTTAGCAGCATATTTAATCTTCTCATCGATATTCTGTACGTACTTCACTCCCTTATAATTAGGCTGTGCCTTTGCCCAAGCCACGGCTTCTTTCATATTCGCATACTCTTCCACAACCTCGTTGTTCTTAAGCCTCAGCACCTTCCTCACCTCATCCGGATACTTCTTAGGATCCACATATTCCAGAAAAGCATCAAAGTTCCTGTCCCCCGTCTTCATCTTGTCATAGACCATCTTCAGAAGTTTGGCATCATCCAGGGCATTATGATTCTGATCATCCATGTCCTTGTTGAAGTACTTTCCCAGCTTCTCAAGCGATATCGTCTTATTCGCATAGAAGAACTGTTTCAGATCTTCCGAACAGTCATACATGTTCATGTACAGAAAACTTAAGATGGAAGCTTCCTTTATTGATGATGCATTCAGATAGGTACTGTATACAAAGTCGACATCCGAGGATCCGTAATTGATGAATTCCGGAACCTCTTCATTCTTGCTGCACCAGTCGTAGAAAGACTCGAAAACTTCCTTCGAGGAAGGAGCTTCGTTTACATCCTCCTGACTGATTCCTGTCAGTTCTTCAATCTTCGGTGTAACAGGATCATCAGAATAAACCAGTGAATAAAACTCCTCTCCATCTTCTCTTATGCAGCCTATGGAGATGATCTCGTGTCTTGATTCTGTCGCTTCAAAGTCTATGTAGTATTTCATATGGTTTATTCTTCGTAACTCAGCATTAACTTGTATAGATTACCGCTTATTGCGTTAAATAGTTCTAAGTCATCTTCATTTTCGCTAATCACGAGCCATTCATTTTCGTTTCTCTCTAGCCTTATCGTAACAGTGCTTACATATTGTTTTCCTTTTCTGATCTCATCATTTACCTTCTCCGTCCAGATCTGTGTTAAAAGATTCATCAGCATTTCTTCTGAGGCTCCTGCCGTCAATAAGGTTTCACCTTGAGAAACAAAGTCTATGAATGTATTGGTAAGGGAATTTCCAAAGGCATATGTCTTAATCTTAACTGTGACTTCAGCCTGATCGTCTTCAATCGTTTCATTGATTATTTCATAATCAAACTGAGCTGCAGATTTAAATATTCTTTCAAAAAACCCTTCAAAACCATCCGGTATTTCTATTTCGGCAGATGCCGAATTCATGACCTGAGGTAAATTCTTTTTTACTTCTTTTAAATACTTTACAACAGCACCCGATGGTGTCGATACATCTTCAGAAACTGCTGTACATCCAAATATACTGATCAACAGCATGAAAGCCAATATGATTTTCCGTATCTTTTTCATTTTTGTCTCCGTACAATAGCTTCTATTCTAATCATATCATCAGTTTATTCACAGTTCTGATCCCAGTAGTTTTCAGCTTCTTCATAGTCATCAAACTCCCCGCTGTACTCTTCATACAGATCCTGTGCATCGCTGCACGCACAGTAGAGTTCCTTCTCTTCCCTCAGATTCTCTTCCTGTATCCGTCCATGCTGTCTGTCATCCCATTCCCGGTAGACCTCATAGTAGTCGTAGTCCCTGGGATACTGCTCATACGAAATGATATGGATGTTCCTGCAGGATTCCTCGTACAGCTCCCACAGATCCTCGCTGTATCTCTTACCCGAGGTGGTATCCGTATTCTTCGCTGTAGACTTATACACCAGTCTGGGACCTTCCTCCGTATCCTGATACCAGTAGTAGGTGAAGTAGATATCATCCCCTTTTACGTAGCACTCCATGTCGGAGTACTTTCCCAGGATGAAGTATTTCTCGTAATAGGAACTGCCGTTTTCGTATACGAACATGTCGATGTCGTCTCCCTCTTTTGGCATGACGTAGTCCCTGATCAGCTGTTTATCTCCGTTGAGATAGTCCTGATACGCCTCTCCTAACTCGCATGCGGTTTTAGACCTTTCACTGTACTTCCTGTTTCGGTCAAAGGAGTATTCACAGCGGTATACTTCCCTGCCGTCGCTCTTGAGGTTCCAGGTAAGGATCAGATCAGATGAATCATCCGTTTCAATCACATGGGAACAGTATTCCAGAACAGATCCGCTCAGTCTGTTCCTGAGATCGGAATCAAACAGCAGGGAGGAATCGGTAAAGCTTAACGATAAAGGATCCGAAGTATTCTTCGGTTTGGATGTCGTGTCTGTTTTTCCGGTATCGTTCTTTTTGGCGCTGTCTGTGGGTCTGGAACTGCTTGTCGGGGATGGTTGCTCGTTCTTTCCAAAGATGGCATAAACGACCAGTACGAAAAGAATGAACAACAGTCCGATGATTCTTTTTCTGCCGCTATAGGATGTTTCCTTATTCATTTCTTTTCTTTATTATCCCTTCTTACTTAATATACCAATAATCATTGTTCCAATCATAATGTAATACAATTATGGTTCAAAAAAACCGACAAGTTATGGACAATAAAAAACCTTAAATGTTAAACTAAACGCTATTTTTATAAATCATTTACTCTTACAGACTTGCGTTTAACTGTACAAAGGATGTAGGTATAAGATGACGGATGTCTGATCAGTAAGGAGTTTTTATGAAACATCTTTCTCTTAATGAC
>JAFRIE010000021.1 GCA_017432885.1 Erysipelotrichaceae bacterium
CATTACCTTGTCTTATGATCAGGCGGCAAATCTGAAAAAGATGATCCGATCCGACCGCTGGATGAATGGCTACCCTGAGCTTGGCGATAATGATAATGTCAACTTCGATGAAGTTGTAGCTTTCCTTGCTGCTTTACGAGATGCTTTCCTGTGGGATGACTATGAGAAAACCATGATGGAGAAGGAAGGAATCGATAATAGGGATTCTCTTCTCCGCTGGTATGCGACGATACTGCTTCGCTGGATAAGAGGTTTCGGGCTGAAGCAGATTATAGAATCTTCGCTGACTTATAAGGCAAGCCATCCCCACACCGGCGTTTTCAGCGGAAGAGTGCATATTGCTGATTTCTATGATAAGAATGATAAGCATCACAGAAACTATGTGATTGCCGAGACGATGTGGGTCATAGAAAACATTGTGCTGTACAATATCGCCAGTTATTTCAGAAAATACTCCCTAGAATACAAGGAATATCATAAGGTCGATCATTTCGACAATGACTGGTATGAGTTTGTCGAATACGGTACGACAAACAAGACGACAATTTTCCTCCAGCAGCTGGGTTTCTCCAGGGAGGCATCAACATATATCATGCGGACATCCAACAGAAGAAAGTATCTTCTGGAAGATGATCCGGACAACATCAGAATCAGGAAGAGTATTCTGGAATGTGATGATTCCGGCGTTGTAACTGAGGCGGAAGACATTCAGTTCAATGCTCCTGAATACTTCATCGATGACTAAAAAAGTAGAATAGAATACGACAATATAGCGTTCATTCAGATCCATTACTGGTCTGGGTGAACGCTTTTTCTTTGGCAGAAAATTGGCAGAAACCGAGCAGATTCGAACCATATTTTCTGCTTTCTGTTTTTTCTAAGATGAAAGTGTCCTTGATAGATTTCCTGAGAATTACGCATCTTAGAGAAACAAGTATAAATATCACGGACCAATAAAATCTCGATGTCTTGAGATGCGCATTAAAGACGGAAGAGATACATGCGAAGCACCAACTGCCAATACAGCAGTTAATACGCTTCGATGTGCTCTGCCGTAATTTGTCGTGCCTTTAAGACACTTCACCGGACCGGAGCATGTCAAAGGTGTTCCGGTCTTTCTTTGTATCCGTCCGTCTGATCTCAAGCGGAAAGGACGGATATGCAGGTTATACGACCGCCGTAGCCTCTGGGTTTTGAAACAACCGACTTTCAAGACTCAGGAGGATACGAAATTGAAAATCAAATATTTGAAAGCATGTCAGGAAGACGGCCTGACACCCGAACAGATCAAAGAGATCGAGAAGATCTTTGACGCCGACAAGAAACGCCGGAAGCGTGACCGTGAGGAAAGACGGAAGCTCGGGATCACGATCATCAGCCTTGATGGTTTAAGGAACGATGATCCGAGGAGTGAGACCATGCAGATCGCGGATCCCAGAGTGAATGTCGAACAGCAGGTCTTTCAGCAGATGGCAATGGATTATCTCTGGGAATGCCTGGACGAAATGAGCGAGTTCGATAGGAACCTTCTTCTTGAATACTACGAAGGAACCTACGGGATCGAAACAGCCCTTGCAGAGAAATACGGATGGGAGAGAACCAAACTCCATCGCCATCGCATCCGGCTTGAGAACGATCTGAGAGAAAAATTCAGAAAAAAGTTCGGTGATTGATGCACAACTTCGGCCATTTCCGTCCCCTACGTATAAGTGAGGGGGCAAAAGAGCCGAAGAGCTCCGGACCCCAGTGTTCTTTGACAACTGAATAGCAGCATACCTATTACGTTCCATCTGCAGAAAGCGACAGGCTGACCGCCGCCAAGACTCCCGCAAGGGACGAGCGATCTACGGTGCAGCGAAACCGGCATTGTGGTGATGCCGGATCGCAGTGACCTGGAGATGGTGATAATGATACACCCAGCGGTGGGCCGGCACGAGAGACGGGTTGGTGAGATTCCAGTGATGCGTAACCGAACGCAGGTAAGTATGTTCCCAGTCAGACCAGGGGGACGGGGTCGAATATGGTCGAAAGCAAAACGCTTAAATCAAAAACAGTCGTAATTGACTGTGAATACGATGCGGACGAGCTGTAACAGGTTCGTCCGTATAAATTTGCGGTCAATGCAATCAGATATAAAGGAGGTGTTCCTGTGACCGAAAAGACAAAAATCAAGGTGATCAGGCGGATCGAGACAACGGTGGAAACTACAGTTGAGATCATTGAGGATAATGACCTCGTTATCCCGGAAGAAATCAAGGGATACGATTATCCGATGATGATGACGCTCTGCCCCAGATGCGCACATGAGTACTACGACCTTGATGATCATATTATCAAGAGAGTAAATCCTTATCAGCTGTATAAGGATACCTGCAACAAATGCGGTGTTCGAACCGGCTGGGATTACTTCATTTACAGCAAGTCGGAGGATGAAGATTATGACGATTGATGCTATGAAGAATATCGACATAAGAACCGTCAGCCTCGACGATCTTGCCGATCTCAGAGACGTTCACATTGATGAGAGTCTTCCGAGAGCAGAAAGAATCCGTTCCTTCCTTGAACAGATCAGAAACCCATATTGCTATAAGGTGGGAAAGATGATCGTGAAGATCGGCTTTGCAGATACGGAAGTGACTATCGAAGACAGACTTGAGCACTATATTAGAGGACTGTAAGCTTGGAGAGGAAACAAAAAGTTCACATTTCCGGATATAGCATCCGGGGCCTGTTTGTGGTAGAATATCGACAGGGCTAAACAGAATAA
>JAFRIE010000022.1 GCA_017432885.1 Erysipelotrichaceae bacterium
AGATCCTTGCTGTAGTAATCATAGACAATGTTTTTCAGAACAACGTCCATACCGCCGGTAGTTCCTTTGTAGTCATCACTGTCATAACTGTCATTCACAGATATGAAGCGGACTCCCAGGAACGGGAAGATCCTTTCCAAATAGTCGCCCAGTTCAATGTAATCACGACCAAAGCGGCTGAAGTCTTTTACGGCAATAAGATTGATCTTGCCTTTCTTAACCTTCTCCATCATTTTCTCAAATGACGGTCTGGCAAAGTTTGTTCCGGAGTAACCGTCATCAAAGAACTCTTCTCTCGGGCATCCTTCGAATTCCTCGTGTTTGTCAAGATAGCGGTTGATCAGTGCTCTCTGATTGGTGATGCTTTCGCTCTCGGTCTTTCCTTCTTTTCTGGAAAGGTCAATGTCTGCAAGAGACAGTCGGATGTAGATGCCTATACTGTACTTAGCCATTCTCCACCTCCGACAGTATCTCCCGCAGAATGCCCGAATACTCTTCCTTAGCATCGCTGTAGTTCATGATCAGTTCGACAGTTATCACGCCGTCCTTCTCATGCACCACGACTCTGTCGATCATCTTATCTACGATTTGCTGGGACAATTCTGTCTCGGATCTGATTCCTTCTATTGCCTTGAGCCATTTATTGTCTCCGGCAAAAGCACCGTTGATCCTGGCTTTTTTCTGCCTGATTTCTTCCATTAATGCAGAAGCTGTTCTGTATTGATCATCGTATTCCTTCTTGAGGTAGATATACTCCTCATTGGAAACAATGCCATCAACATAGTTCTCATACAGCTTTTCCAACTTGGATTCAATCTTCTTCAGCTTCATGGAAGCGCTGTTTAATTCTCCCTGATACTGATCCAGGAGATTTCGCTGCTTATCGCTTCCTTTCAGCTGGGACAGCAGTTTTTCCATGTCGGCAGCATACTCGATTTGAAGCTGGATCTGTTCAAATACCCGCTGCTTTATATCGGTGTACTTAATGGCGTGTTTGGTACAGATCCTGCGATTGTCGTTATGCCTTCCGCAATAGAAGACCTCTGTACCGTGATTCTTCCGAAGCGTATTTTTACGCAGTCTCATTCTCCCGCCGCATTCACCGCACCAGATTTTTCCCTGGAAGAGATTCTCTATTGAATCTCGGATCTCCTTGTTTGCATCTTCTCTGGCATGATATACCTTCGCAAACTCCTTGAATCTTCTTTGAACCTCATCATAATCTTCCTTCGAGACCAGGGGCTCATGATGATCAGGAATGACGATCCATTCTTCTTCCGGAGCACGATGCATTTTGATTCCCTCGTATAGAGACTTCGGTTCTCTCCTGTATGCAAGGCATCCGGTATAAAGAGGATTGGTAAGGATATTCTTCACCGTACATCCTCGCCATTCCGGGTTGTTGTACTTCTCACTGTGCCAGATGCCAAGCTGCAGTTTCCTGACTGCGGGAGTCGTAGCTCCTAAAGCATTGAGCCTTCTGTTGATTTCAGGAATAGAAGCACCTTCCAGTCTCCACTTGAATATACGCCTTATGTTTTCGGCGACTTCCTCGTCCACATCAATGCCATATTCAACCGTCTTGGATTTTACATATCCATAAGGGATGAATCCCGGAAGGAACTCACCCTTAGCCATCCTTTCATCAAAGGAGGTACGGATTTTTCTGGAAATATCCTTTGCGTACAGCTCGTTGATCATATTCTTCAGAGGAATCATGAGAGACTCTTCTGAACCATCCGTCTCAAAGCTGTCGAAGTGATCCGTAATCGCTATGAAGCGGACTCCCAGAAACGGAAATATCTTTTCAAGATAATTACCTGTTTCGATATAATCACGACCAAAGCGGCTCAGATCCTTGCAGACAACGGCATTGATTTTTCCTGCCTTGATCATATCCATCATTCTGTTGAATTCGGGTCTTTCAAAACTGGTTCCTTTAGCACCGTTATCAGAGAACACATCAGTCAGGGACAGATA
>JAFRIE010000023.1 GCA_017432885.1 Erysipelotrichaceae bacterium
ATCATTTCTGCATATCCGTCTTTCCATGATATGTTAGGAAAAACCGATCTGAAATCATTCCTGTCATCAGATGAACACGAACATAGAAATAATAAGAATAAGATACATGCGGTATAGATGTTACGCTGTTTCATACAAATGCACTTCTTTCTTTCATTATACTAAGTGACCGTACTTCTTGTTATTGTTTTAGTGTCTTGCTAATTTTATTTTAGGACAGGTATTATCAACGCTGTTTTCCTGATTTGAAAAGAATAACAAAAACGAAGCATAGAAAAGCGGAGAATTGTTTTCTCCGCTTTCTCATTGTTTCCATCTTGAAAATGATCATCTATTCCAGATACTGCCGGATAAGCAGCTGAAATAGAAGATTATTCAACAGTTCGGTTTCCTGCGTTTTTTCTTGTAACGATCAATGCGATCACCGCAATCGTAAGAAGGCTGTTCCAGCCAAGAAGCAGATAGATGACCCACCAAGGGACAGAACCGCTTTGGATCTGCTGATCTATCAGATCGATGAGATCATTAATGGATACAGAGTCGCCCTTTTCGCCTTTCTCTCCTTTGGCTCCGGTATCTCCTTTATCACCCTTTTCTCCTTTGGCTCCGGTATAGCCTCTTTCTCCCTGAATACCGCTGACACCTTGTACACCGGTATCTCCTTTGTCACCTTTTTTACCATTTGTTAAGGAGAAGGTAGTAAATGTACCATCACTGAAGGTGATCGTGTAGATATCGATAAGACCGTTCGATGAAGTCTTTTCGATCGATTCGATGCCTCTGCCGTCTTCGCCCTTCTCACCGTTCTTGACCTGGAAAGTATAGGTCGTTCCGTCAGAATAATACATCGTATAGGCGATCGTCAACTCATCCAGTTCTTCACTGTCAATACCCAGCAGACTGACGCCTGAACCCTTCAATGAAGCGATCCATTCAAGGACAGATCCCTGGAAACCGTTTTCTACAGCCAGTTCATAGGCACTCTTGCCATTAACACCATCTATACCGTTTGTTACCGTGAAAGTATACATGTCACCGCTTGTCATTTTAACGAGATAGGTATCGATGTTCGGATCACTTCCCTCCGGAGAATCGATCTTCTCAATGGAAGCTACGCCGTTGCCGTCCTTGCCGTCTTGGCCGCTGGCGATGGTATAGCTGAATGTTTCGCCGTTTGTCAGATAGATCGTGTAGGTATCCGTCAGACCGTCTTCTGATGTTCCTGTTTTTTCGATCTTCTCGACGCCGACACCGTCAGTACCGTTTGTTACAGTAAAGTCATAAGTGCTTCCGTCGGTGTAGAAAATGGTATAAGTATCGATCAGTCCGTCTTCCGAGCTTCCCGTCTTACTGACATGATCAACGCCAATGCCGTTGCCTTTTAAAGATGCGACCCATTCGGCCATCGTACCTTCAAAACCGTTCAGGACAGCAATCTCATAGGCGGAAAGACCATCCTGGCCGTCTGCACCATTGACGACATTAAACGAAGCCGTTGTTCCGTCTGTATAGGTAATCGTATAGGTATCCGTCAAGCCGTCTTGCGACGTTTCCGTCTTTTCAATTGATGCGATACCCACACCCTGTTCGCCTTGAATACCTTGTTCACCCTGATCACCCTTTTCACCGCGGGCACCGTTATTCACGGTAAAGGTATAGTAAGAACCGTCTGTGTAGTAAATGGCATAAGTATCGATCAGACCCTCTTCGGAGATCTTCTTGATGTAATCCACTCCGATGCCGTTTCCGGTCAAAGAAGCGATCCATTCTGCCTCTGTGCCTTCAAAACCGTTCAGGACAGCAATCTCATAGGCGGAAAGTCCGTTGATTCCGTTGGTAATCGTAAAGGAATAAGTCGTATCGTCCGTATAAATCACTGTGTAAGTATCGACACCTCCCTCACTGGAAGTCAGTTCGAAAGACACGATGCCGCGTCCGTCTGTTCCATCCTTGCCGTTGCTGACGGTAAATGTAGAAGTACTGCCGTCGGTAAAGAAGATCGTGTAGGTGTCGATCAGGCCGGATGTTCCGGTCTTTTCGATCTTTTCAATGCCGATGCCGTTTCCGGTCAAAGAAGCGATCCACTCGGCAACTGTACCGACAAAACCGTTTTCTACGGCAATCTGATAGGCGGATTTTCCTTCAGGTCCCTGCGGTCCTTCCGGTCCGCTAACGGCAGGCACATAGAAGGTTTCATTGGACCAGATACTTTCCAGTTCGCCTTCAACAGGAAGATCTATTGCTGAAGTAGCCACAAAGATGTACAGATTTCCCGCTGTGTTTCTTAGACTATCCAGTGGAACAGAATAGGAGAATGTATCTCTATCGATACGTTCATCGTTTAAACGTATATGTTCTCCATTCGCAACCTGATAGATATAATAGCCGTCAGTCGAGTCCTTGTATTCGTTCTCCCAGGTCAGCAGGAACATACCGTCTTCATAGGAAATGGACAATACAGGCGGCTGCGGAGATGTGGAAATATTGGATACGCGATAACCGTAAACAGGAACATGGGAGTTGTCCCAGACGTGTTCTTTAAGGTTTTCTGCCAGTTCCGGATCGCTGCTGCCGGTTCCCAGATCGACATACCAGCGGCCAAATGACCAGATGAACTGATAAGAACGAATAATGTTATCCGGTATGCCTCTGTCTCTTAGTTCTGTCTCATCCAGATCGACGACCGTTCCCGATACGGTATTGCCTCTGGTCGTTGTCTCGTAATGACAGGTTCCTTTCATGAAATCGGCCGAGATATAGAAGCCTCCCAGGAAGTTGTTTGAGAAAGCTCCGACACCGAACTGGCAGGTAAAGTTGATCGAGAATCCTCCCGAAAATCCTTCCCCTTCAGAATGGGATTCCGTATGAGCGTATTCCTGGGTCTTGGATGTTCCGCTGTAACCCAGCTGCATGTCGGCGACCTTGGAAAGCTTTTCGGCATCCGTCAGATCGCCATTGTTCCAGTCGCTAAGATACTTTTCCGGATTTCCTTCGTTTCCGATCAGGAATTCACCTGTTTCTGTCGTACTGTTTTCGGTATCGATGATCTTATAGAGCACTGGCGGCTCATAAGTATATTTCGTTGTATCGACCTTTGCCTTGTTCTGTTCAACGATACGGTTGTAGTCATCGACAAACTGATTGTAGTCGCTGATGCTCAGCTGGCTCCATACCGGTCCCAACGGCATCGGCACCTGAACGGCATTTTCGATCCAGCGATCGGTTTCTGCCTCGTACATGTCGTAATTGTAGAATAAGATCGGTGTTCGCTGCAGAAGCACAGTGTTCTGATTGGTCGTTTCGAAAGCAGAGTTATAACTCGTCTCCCAGCCGTCTTCCCATTCCCAGGTGTAGTTGAAAGCTGCGCCCGCTTCCAAGGCAAGCTTGGCCGCTACCAGCAGTGATACTTCGACTTCACCGGAGAAGCCGACGCCCCAGTCCAGAGAGGTCGTCGTATTGTCCGATTCGCCGTAACTTGTATCGATCGAATATACAGTACTGCCCGGTTCCTGAACGCCACCAAAATACGGAGCCGCCTGCAGGACTGCTTCCACTTTTGGATCCGTGTAGACGTAATTCTTTCCGCGGTAACGCAGACGCACACCGTCCGTATTGTTGTCTACAGCCGCAAGCACCGTATGGCAGGCGATCCATTCGCCGTCGTCATATGCATCGGCATCGCTAAGCTGATAATCGTCATCATCGACATTGCTGCTGTAGAAGCCGCTGCCTGTAAGCGTTCCAAGCATATCTTCCGTATCTTCATAAGTCGCACCGATCATGCCGATCTTATAGCCGTAGGCCTCCATGCCATCGCGTTTTAAAGCGATAACGTAGTAGACCTGTTCACGTCCGATGTCATTGTTGTCAAAATTGCCTACTGCAACATCACTTACCCAGGCGGTCGTGACCTTGACGCCTTCCATTCCGATATCCGTGTGATTGAAGTATTCCGGCGTATATGTTGCCGAAACGCCTGCATCCGGGTTATATGTCATGATCTGACCGTTAAAGAAGATCAGATCTCTGCCGTTCTGGCCATTGAAAGCTACCGTCGCTACGGCAGCCCGCGGATGAATATTATCTCTTTCATAGAAACCACGTGTGATCATGGCATTCATTCCCGGATCGACAAGAACGACCTGGGTCATTTTCTTGGCACTGTTCTGTTTATAGATGCCGATCAGCTGCGCTTTCTTGGAGGCAAAGACACCGCGGTTCTTACTGATCCACTGATATCCGCCGACGACGACTTCATTGATACCGTCACCGTCGACATCTCCGACGGAAACACCTGGTGACTGGAAAGACAGACGGTATTTGTCGTCATCTTCCGTATAGTCTTTGTAGAGTGAAGTAGTGGTAGCACTACGCTCCAGAATAGAAGATTTGTCCTTCGGTACACCCGGGTATACCAGCATCTTTGCCGTACCTTCACTGTATGGCGCATCCTCCGATTTTGCCAGCACGACGACCAGTTCGTCCGCACCGTCCCCGTTAAGGTCACCGGCCGCCAGGGAAACCGTATTGAGATAGTTCTTGCTGCTGACCGTATCAACGATCACAGGATCGCCGATCCGCTCCCAGCTGCGCCGGATATGGTCATACTCGAACAGGATCGTACTCGTTCCTCCGCTTCCATTACGCGCAATGCAAGTCGTCGCAACTACGACTGTCTCATATCCGCGTCCGAAATCGCCTGCAGTAATGTCAAGCAGGCTGTTTGCCGCATAATGATCGTTTGTCCAGCTGTCGTTGTTGGTAAAGACCGGTTTATACTCTTTCCATTCGCCATCCTCCGGGACCCAGTAGACAAGTTCCGTATTGATCACTTCATTGTTTCTTGACGTATCAAGTGCAGCCAGATGATAACGGTTGTCGCTAGGATTAAAGCCTACAAAGGCGGCTACATCCTTGCGTCCTGAACCCGTCTTGTCAAAACCTACGCTCTGCAGATAAGACAGGCTGTACAAAAAAGGCAAACTTGGCGTATAGTTTTCTCCGATTGGGCTCATCCATTGCGGAGTTACTACTGAATCAAAGCCCGAAAGCGCCTTGTTTTTCTTACTGCCCTTGTCGCCATGATAGATCTTCAGATCGTGAACGCTTTTTTCATAGTCTTCCGTGAAGACCAGCAGTTCATCCCACGGGATCATCAGTGTTCCCGTACCGGTTCCTTCGGCATCGTAATCCACCCCATAAGGGTTACTGGTATCGTTAGGATCATTCCCTTCCGGATTCCTGCTGTCGAGGTTTAGTAACTGATCGCCTGTTACCGTTTCGGTCAGATCATCTTCCTCTTCGGCAGATATGATCTGTCTCGCTGATACCGGAAGCAAGGCAACAGTCATAAAGACCATTATCATGACCATAAGGATCTTCTTAAATAGTTCTTCTTTTTTCATAATTCTCCCCTTGATTTCTTAACTCCTGTCTGTTCTTCGTTTTAGACAATAGACTGTGATACAGACTGCTAGAACAAATGAGATCACAGCAACCAGCACATAAGCTCCGGCATTTTCACCGAATAATGAAGTTCCGGTAAAACCGTCTGTCGGGATCGTCTGAAACGAAATACTGATTCGGCTGAACACCTGAAGCAAGAGTAGAAAAAGAAGCGCAGATAAGCAACCGTACATTTTAAGAGCCCTTTTTTCGGAAAGCTGTCTTGCTTTCACATGAAGGGCCGCTATTCTTTCTTCACTTGTCCGCATAAAGAAAACCTCCTTCATATATATAGATACGAAGAAGGCCGGAATTCCCCTAAAAATCGTAAATTCTTTAAAACAAAAGATTCAGGAACGTTTCCAGACGATGCGGTTTAGAAAATAATATAGACCGATCGAAGACAACGGAACCAGATAGCCTATGTAGGCGACTCCTTTGGGCTGCAATACCAGCATATTGTAAATGCCGTGATATGTGATTGCGACGGAAAGAAGTCCCAGAGTTCCTGCCGCTCTTATCCATCTTTTTTCCCAGAATGCGATCAGACCGATCGAGATGATGACCCCACAGATCACATGCATGACTCCGGTGCCAAAACCGCGAATGAGCAGATCTGTCAGTCTCGAAGTGCCATTCTTGGTTAAATAAATGACGTTTTCAAAAGTTGCAAAGCCTGTTGCCGTAGCGATCACGGAAGCAGGGATATGCTTGATCTCGGGTTCAAAGACCAGCAAGAAAAACAAGACAGGAAGCATCTTCATTGTTTCTTCAACGACAGGCGCGATGGCAACCGATGCAGTAATGTAATTGGTCCCGTATGCCGCCGCAAAAAATGTGCTGACATAGGAAGACAGCAGGCACATCAGCATGCCCCCTAAAACAAACAGCATCATTTGTCGGGCCATGCCCCGTGTACAGATGACCGCTACCAGCAAAGGTGCTGTCAGACAGATAAAGACATTTTCAATATAATTCATCTTTAAGCATCCTCCCGACCGAGAAATACAGCAGGATATTTACGAAAGTCAGCATAAAATCAAAAAGATAATAGAAATAATACAGGACCGGAGATTCAAAACACGATGCCGTCCACAAACAGTACTCGATTATACAGTAGATCAGAATAGAGCGTGCCAGATTATACTTCCCGCTTGTCTTTTTACTGTTTCGCATTCCCTGGATCGAATAATAAAGCAAGAAGGACATGATTCCCGCATAAGCCAGATTGGTAAGGTGTTTCCCCCACTTCATATAGAAAAAACTCATGCCGAAAGGAAACACCGGGATAAGCCAGAATACTTTACCGGGATTTCGTTTCGGATCATCCTCCATTGCCGTCATTAGCAGTAAAAGCAGAAACAGATAGGCAGAGAACCAGCAGAAATCAGAAATAAAGGAAAAGGAAGGCGTCTCTCCGTAAAAGAGCAGATAAAGGATCCAATACAGAACAGCCAGAAAATTGACGCCATAAAACATTGCCGTAATGATCCACATTCTTTTGCCGGAAGAAAGAGCCCGGTAAATGGCAAACGCCAGACAGATTCCCATGCATAGAAGCTGAAACGCATTATCGATCCTTTCGATCAGTTCCATTATTGAGCTTCTCTCCCATAAATCTTCTTTATGTAAAAACACAGAACCGTGACACTGATACCCAGCAGAAAGGAAACAAGGGCAATAACGATAGAAAGCAGATGATCGGTTTCATAGAAAACGCTGGCATTCATTCCGGATGGAACTGTGCCAAGATCCTTTATTTTGATCGAAGACAGGGAAACGGCGATAAAGACAGTCGCAATTAAAACTGCAGAAAAACTTACTATCTGTATATTCCTGATCTTCTTCAGTTTCACAGCTCTTTCATGCATCACTGCAATTCTTTCTTCATTACTGCGCATTCGCTATCCCTTCTTTCTTCAGTTCTTCTTTCATCTGTTTCTTTCCGTTCTCAAGCAGATGATCGACCTGTTTTTTCCGCATTTTCATGACATCAGCAATCTGTTCATAGGATAAGTCTTCAAAATAGAAAAGCCATAAGACTTCCTTCATGCGGGGATCTATCCTGTCCAGACACATATGCAGTACTTCGTTTCTTTCTCTGTCCGCCAGAATATCTTCCGTAAGAACCGAATCGGCGATCTCTTCACGGATATCTTCAAAATCAAATGTCTGCAGACGACTTCTTTTTTCATGGAAACGGGCAGCAAGATTCCTTGCCGCCTTATACAGATATGTCTTGAAATACCCTGAACGGATCCTCGGTTTCTTCACCATAATCCTCGCGAAAGCCTCGATCATAAGATCTTCTGCATCCTGAAGATCATTGGTATAGCCATAGATATAAAAAGTAAGCCGATCGCCATAACGGATCATAAGCTGATCATACGATGAAACATCTCCATCTAAAAACCGGTCATATAGTTCACTGTCTTTGCTTGTTGGTCCCTTTTCTAGACCGGAAGCAGCATCTTTAGCAGTCATAAAATCAAACACCTACATATTTGATTTTACTTTATTCAATAGACTTTAACAAATATTCATCTATTATTCCTGTTCTGCTTGTTATATGACAAAAAACAAAGCCCGGAAGGGCTTTTGTTCTATCGGGTCCTGTCGGGATCTGAATCGGTTTCTTATTTTGATTTTCTGACAGGAATGCATATTTCACTGACATAATTCTGTGCCGAAGGGTCTCCCGGAAGATAATTCTCGATATCATAATCGGGAATCATCTTATATTCCGCAGTCGGCAGCCATTCCTTGTAGATCCTCTCCCACATGTTCTGTATTGCCTCGGGAGAAGGTCCGACGCACTTGAAGATAGCCCAGGTGTACTCCGGGATGTGGATGATTTCGAAACCCTCAGGTATGCCCTCGACATCAAGAGCATTGCAGCCTATGCCATATCGAAACACATCACTATCCGTCTTCTGCTGTGCACATACGCCCAGATAACCGGGGATCTTCCTGTATTCTTCGTTTGCATAATATTCATCCCAAAACAGCGGGATCTGCTTTTCACTGGTTTCGGCATGAAAATCCTTTGCATGCACAAGCAAGTCCATCGCTTCCCACTTTTCAATCTTGTATTCCATGATCTGTCCTCCTTCAATCGTGATCCGGACGGTATACCTGCTCATGAACCGGATAGGACTTCCTTTCTTTACTTGCATCGGTGAAACGCCATGGAATCTCGTAAAGGCTTTCGTAAAACTTTCCGGCGTTTCATATCCGTATTTCAAAGCAACATCGATCACCTTGACATTGCCGTTTGCCAGTTCCGCACCGGCCTGGGAAAGACGTCTTTTCCGCAGATACTCGCCGGGCGACATCCCGGTCAGCAGCGAAAACGCCCGGTGAAAATGAAACACCGAAAGATTTACGTTCCCGGCAATGTCTTTTAATGTGATCTGCTCATTAAGGTGATCTTCCATATATGCTATGGCATGATTGATCGTCTTGATCCAATCCATCGGCATACTCTCCTTACAATCCACATTCTACGTCTTCCGCCAATGATATTCCTGTCCTGAATTGCTTTCTTGTGTCAACCCATATTGCCTTTCATGAACATATGTATAGATATGACAGGCGGTCTTTTCACGCATTAAAATAAATGCTTTATGTTTTTATCTGCTGTTTTGTTTTTCGGAACATGAACGCCCTGACGATGTTGATACCGATCCTGTAAGGCAGCGGTCTGAGTGCCCTGTCTGCTTCGACCAGCTTCTCCCGGATCGGAATGCTTTGCGGACAGTGGGATTCGCATTTCCCGCATTTGATGCAAGCCGTAGCGAATGCGGCATCCTTTCTTAAAGCCACAGTCTGGGCATACTGGAACCTTCCGTCGTATTTCGATTCCGTATACATCCGGTTGAAGGCGTTGAAAATGCCCGGGATATCGATTCCTCTTGGACAAGGCATGCAATAGCGGCATCCGGTACAGCCGACCTTTTCGTGTGCCTTGATCTCATTCACGACAGAGGCGATCAGTTCCCGGTCTTTCTCGTCGAAGCAGTTTACTTTTGCTTCCGAAGCGACCCGGCAGTTTTCCTTCACCATCTTCAGCGAATTCATACCGGATAGAACGACCGTTACCGCTTCCTGGTCATAGAGCCAGCGCAGTCCCCATTCGGCCGGAGAATAGCCTCTTTCATTCTTCCTGATCAGTTCCTTTGCCTTTTCCGGCAGCAGGTTGACCAGCTTTCCTCCTCTCAACGGTTCCATGATCACGATTGGAATGCCCAGCTCTCTGGCATGTTCGACACCGGTTCTACCGGCCTGCGAATTCTCATCCAGATAGTTGTACTGCACCTGTGCGAAATCCCAGACATAGTCGTCCAGAATCCTGATAAACATCTCGCTGTTTCCGTGATAGGAAAAACCGATGTTCCGGATAGCGCCCTTTTCCTTCTTATCTTTGATCCATTCAAGGATGCCAACCTGTTTCAGCCTTTCCCATTGCAGATAGTCGGTCATATGATGCATCAGATAATAGTCAACATGATCCGTCCGCAGTCTTTCCAGTTCTTCGTTGAAATACCTGTCCAGCATTGCTGCACTGGAGATCAGATACTAGGGAAGCTTGGTTGCGATATTGATCTTGTCCCTGATCCCGTTCTTCTCAACGATCAGTCCCAGTGCCGCTTCAGATCCGGGATAGGCATAGGCCGTATCGTAGTAGTTTACACCGCTGTGATACGCTTCCATGATCTCCTTCTCGGTCTTATCCAGATCGATCTTCCCGTTCCTGATGCTAAACCGCATACATCCGTATCCCAGGATCGACAACGGATTGCCGTATTTGTCTTTTCTGTACTGCATTGTGATACCTCTTGTTTTCTTGATGGCTATTCGTCCAGATAGACGATTTCTTTCCCTGTGAAACGCTCTTCAAAGTCCGAAGAAACCTGACTTCTGCGGACATAGACTGTCAGATTCGGACAGTACTGGAACATATCCGGGGTGACTTCTTTGACTGTTGCAGGAATCCTGACTGTCTTCAGATTCGGACAGTTGCAGAATACTCCCGTTTTTCCGGCGATCATCAGTCCGGCCTGATTGAGATTAACAGACTCAAGGAAATGATTTCCTTCAAACGCAAGACTTCCGATAACCTTTGCAGAAGGAGGCACGACAATATCTTTCTCTGTTCCATGATATTTTCTTAAAAACCCGTGTTCAACATCGAAACCGTCAATTCGTACCAGGTCGCCGTTCGCTCTTTTCCTGGCATCCTCCGGTGAATCATCATAGAATTCCTCTCCGCTTACTGTCTCTTTTTGGTTTACAGTCTTATTCGTTCCAAGAAAATCCTTTACCATTTCGTCCAGCTTTTTAATGGATACATCATCCGGCTTCTTTGTCTCGATCGTCTTATTCTCAGGCTGTTCATCCGTTCGCTTCAGGCCGAACCTTGTGAAGGCCTCGATGTATTTGAACTCGTACTCCTCATCCGTCATGTTGTACTTGAAGATCGCCTGTTTGGATCCGATTCTTAGTCTGAGCCCTCCCTTCAGTTCCGTTTCCTCGAGATGAATCGCAAGGAAAGGCTTGTTGTCATCCAGCGCATAATAGATTTCATTAAGTACGTTCTGTCTCGGAGCCGATGTCGGCGTAATCATGACCACGAAGACGCTGCACTTTTCCAGAGCACTGGCGATCTCGTCCGTCCATTCGTTCCCGGGAGCTATGCCTTCGTCATACCAGACATGATAGCCTGCTTCGTTGAAACGTCTGATCTCCGGATAGACTTTTTCCGCATCCAAATGAGCGTAGCTGACGAAGACGTACGGATCCTTGCCGCGATAGGCGGGATAAGGCATGCGTCCTACACCGGGAACAAGTTTTGTCTCAAGATAATCTTTCTGATTTGATTCCATGGCTCCCTCCTTCTCTTCTTTTTTCTATAAATATCTGCTTAATTATTGAATGGAATGTGCAACTGTTTGTAAACTCATTATAACAAAAATCGCTTCCTGCTATTGTTTCAATACTGCAGTGGCAGGCCTTTTGTATAATGAAAGAAAGACATGACATTCATGGAGCATGAACATAAGATTTCAAAGAAACGGACGGAAACCTTGATTGAAGAAGGATCGATTGAACAGAACGATCTGAATCGCTATCTGGAAGAACAGATGTACAGCGGCATCGATCTCACCGGCAGTGCAATCTTCAAGAAAGCCCTTAAACTGTGCACAGATGATGATCTGCTGTACCGGATCGCCTTCTATCTGGAAGTACTCAGAAACACCGGCAGCGATGCCGTCCGCACGTATCTTGCAGAAAGGATGGAGAAAGCCGGTATGGAAATCCCGGACGGTTTTATATATCAGGATATGTATGAAGAATAGATAAAAAGGAATGAATCATCATTCCTTTTTGTTTGCTTCTGTATTATTCCAGACTTAACTCGATCCGCACGTCGTGGTCGCCGAACAGCGTTTCCAGTTCGTCCTTCGACATGTTCAGGATCCTGCCCAGCCTGGTATACGACCAGGAATTCGAACCGTAGAATATCACGATCTGATTTCCGGAATAGAGAACGATATCACCACACTCTGTGACCGTCTGTTCGTCATTTCTGGGAAGAGCTGTACCGATGTTTCCGACTTGTTCAAATCCGCCATACATCGACATAGCGATTTCGATCGTTCCTTCTCTGGCAAGCCCTCTCAGTGCTTCTACCGATTCGTTCTCCAGCCATTCGACTTCTATCATCCGGTCATCGATCCGCAGTCTTAATTCATCTTTAGACATTGAGACTTCCTCCTTTTCTGTCGTGCTTTCCGCTTCGTTGTCTCTGGCGCAGCCTATTAGAAGCAGAAACGCCAGGATCACCAGAATCTTCTTAAGATGTTTCATGGATATTCCTTTAATCAGCCAGACCCAGCGTATTCAGCCAGGCTTCGATGTCTTCCGCAGTCGATTCGATCTCCAGCCGTATTCCTTCGTCCCAATCGGCTTCCGGTTTCAGCGATTCCAGATTCTTTGCACTCATGCCGACAGGACTTGACGCCGACGTACAGAACGGGATGATCCGCTTACCGCTTACATCGACATTATCCAGAAAAGTATAGACGATCTTCGGCGCTTCTCCGTGCCAGATCGGATAGCCCAGAAAAATGACATCATATCCGTTCAGGTCAGGAAGCTTTCCGGCGATTTCCGGTCTGCAATCGGAATCGTGCTGTTCCCTGTAGGCGCGTGTATCCGCATCGTATCTGGTGTCTTCTTCCGTGTACGGATCCTTCGCTTCGATTCTGTAGCTGTCTGCACTGGTCCTCTCTGCGATGTATTCCGCAAGCTTTTCAGTATTTCCCGTATGGGAAAAATAGACGACAATCACTTTTCCATTATTCGTTTCTTGTTCCTCGGACGTTTCCGGAACCGTTTCTTTTCCAGCACAGGAAACAGCCGATAGAAGCAGGACGATTACCGTCATTACCGACAGGATTCTGCCCATTCTCGTTGTTTTCCATCTGTTCATATTCATATCCTCCAGATTGATACAGAACAATTATAGCAGTCTGTATCCGGTGTTTAAACAATCGGAAGCACTAAATTCCTAAATAATATCCTTTTAAATACCATTGAAACGGATCGTTCTATTATGCATTGAAACCTTGCAGAAGATATAATGAAATTGAGGTAAAAGATATGAATGTAAGCGAGTGTCTGCTCTGCCATAACAGTGCCTGCAGCCGGGTCTGCGGCATTATCGAACCGGACAGGATCCTGAGAAGTCTCTATTTTGACAATGAAGAAGTCGTAGCTAACCGCATCGACGAACACGTGCCTTGTTTCGACTGCGACAGAAGATGCGAAAAAGCTTGTCCGGTAAAAGTAAAGATCGCTGATCTGATTACCTCAATCAAACCGGCGGAAGAAAAAAGCAAAATCGACTATGACGTGCTGAAGACGGATTTCTGCGGCATCCCGCTGGAAAACCCCTTCCTGCTGTCTTCCTCGGTCGTCGCTTCAACCTACGACATGTGTGCCCGGGCTTTTGAAGCCGGCTGGGCCGGTGCTGCATTCAAGACGATCTGCCTGATGGACATCATGGAAGCTTCTCCGCGATTTTCGGCGATCCGTTCCGACAGCAATCGTATCATCGGTTTCAAAAACATTGAACAACTTTCCGATCATACCCTTCCGGAAAACATCCATATCTTTCAGGATCTGAAAAGAGATTACCCGGACAAGTTCCTGCTGATATCGCTCATGGGCAGAAATGAAGAGGAATGGGCCTATCTGGCGGATGTTCTGAATGACAGCGGAGCCGATGCCCTGGAACTGAACTTCTCCTGTCCGAACATGACGGAAGGCAATACCGGTAGCGACGTCGGCCAGATCCCGGAACTGGTAGAAAAATACTGCCGTATCGTGAAGCAGCACACGAAGCTGCCATTCATCGCCAAACTGACGCCGAATGTTACCCACATCGAAGAAAGTGCGGAAGCGGCGATCCGGGGCGGGGCGGACGGTGTTGCGGCAATCAATACGATACGCAGTCTGATCGAAGTCGACATCGATCCGACAGACGGCGTGGTAAACGCTTCGATTGGTGGTTATTCGGGAAGAGCAGTCAAACCGATTGCCTTAAGATTTACTGCCGAACTTTCCCAGAACAGGCTGGCTGGCAGTCATCATATTTCGTCCATGGGCGGAATCGAGACCTGGAAGGATGCGCTGGAATTCATCGCTCTGGGGGCCGATACGGTGCAGGTTACCACGGCAGTCATGCAGTACGGATATCGGATCATCGATGATCTGAAAGACGGCATGGCTCTGTTCCTGCAGAAAAAAGGCTTCAAGTCGATCAAAGACATCCGAAAATCCACGATCCGGGGGATCGTTCCGACAGAACAGCTCGATCGAAGCTATATCATTTATCCGAAGTTCTTAAGAGACAGATGTCTGGGCTGCCAGAGGTGCTTCGTTTCCTGCATGGATGGAGGACACCAGGCGATCCGGATCGTAGACGGAAGACCGGTCCTGCAGCCGGACAGATGCGTCGGCTGCCATCTGTGTGTGCTGGTTTGCCCGGCACAGGCGATCGTATCTTCGGAAGTCAGGGTTAAAAAGAAAAAACAATAAAAGCCCGAACGGGCTTTTTTCTTTCAATCATTTTCTTTTAGAAAATCCGGAAGACGTTTCTTATAGTCCAAAGCGGTATCGTATGCCACATGTCCGTAACCGTTTGAAAATCTTCAGAAGTTTCATTCTTTTCCTTTGCGATGTATCCATGAAAATACTTAGGTGCTATCCCCGATGATCAGTTCCGGTCTGATGATCCGGCAGAAGTTCTGATCCTCATTGTCCTGATATTCATCAAAAAGAAACGAGGCGATACTGCGTCCGTAAGCATCGCTGTTTTTGTCGATGGTCGTCAGTTTAGGAGAAAGTGACCGCGCAAAATACACGTTGTCCATTCCGACGACCGCGATATCTTCCGGGATTTTCCTGTCCTGTTTCTGAATTGCCGCATACAGGACAAAGATGTATTCATCACTCATACAGATAACGGCACTATGATCACTCTTCAAGATCTGATCCACGCTGTCACTGGCCATGATCGGTTCATGATCAAAAGAATAGATCCTGATCTCCTCTTCTCCTGTGCCATATTCTCTTAACGCTTCATCGATTCCCTTCCGGTACATTCTGTTGCAGAAATAGTTTCCCGCCAGAACGGAAATTTTCCGGTGCCCTTTCTTCAGGAGATGTTCCATCGCCAGTTTTGTACACAGACTATGATCGATCGATACATTAGGATGATTCAGCCGGATATCAAGCGGAGCGTTGCCGTAAATGAAAGGAATTCCGGAAGAAGTAATCAGAGAATCGATTGCTGCGAATTCGTCCTCCCCATCGACAACACAGGGAATCATGATGATGGCGGAAACGCGAAGTGCGATCAGCATTTTCAGTTCTTCTGTCTCTCTTTTCGGATCCTCGTAGGATTCCAGCGTTATGACCTGCCATCCGTTGGTTTCCGCCACGACGGCAATGGCGTAGACAATTCCCGCATAGAACGGATTTCTTTCGTTCGGAACGACGATCCCTAAAACGCTTCCTTTGCTTCCGACAAGAGATCTGGCGATCATGTCGGGAATGTAGTTCATCTCTCTGGCCGTTTTTCGGATCAGTTCCTTCGTCTCCTCGGGAATTCTGCAGGGACGGTCATTCAAAACGATCGACACCGTCGACGTCGATAGATTCACTTTTTTCGCTATGTCTTTTAATGTAACAGCCATGATCCGATCTGGGTATCAGTCAGCAGGCTGATCGTAGTAATCCTTGCTTTCGGCTCTTTCTTTTCGCAGACTGAGGACCATCCGGATCGAACTGCTTACCACCAGAATGATGACCGTAGAGATATACGGCAACATCGATACCGCTTCCGAAGGAATATTGCTCAGCTGCATGAGATTCGCCAGAGCCTGGGAGAAGCCGAACATCAGCGATGTCAGCATCGACAGGAACGGTTTCGCATTTGCGACATTCATCGCCGACATGCCGATAAAGCCTCGGCCAGACATCATGTCACGCATGAAATAGCTCAGATAACCCATCGACATGTACATGCCGCCGAAGGCAGCATAAACGCTGCAGATGAGGAAGGAAATAAAGTAGATCTTTACCGGATCCACGCCGGAACTCTCTGCCGCTCTCGGATTTTCCCCGACACCACGGATCCTTAAGCCGAGTCTGGTCTTATAGATCAAAAACCACATGATCACGACACCGAGGATGGATACATAAGTCAGAATATTGTGTCCGGAAAGGATCGTAGAAAGATAAGGAATGTCCTTGATGAATGGGATATTCCAGTTGCCGAATGCCTTGCTGTGAACGACCTGCAGGGTATACAGCTTGTCGTGGGCAAAGACGTACATTGCAAACGTCGTTCCTCCGGAAAGGGCGGTATTGACGGCAATACAGGTCAGATACAGATCAGTCTTCAGCTTGAAGGCGCAGTAGCAGATGATCAGTGCTACGGCAGCACTGGCAACGATGCCTGCAAGTACGCCAAACAGCAGACTCTGCGTCCAGCCGGAAACAAGCACACCGGTCAGGGCAGCTGCCAGCATCATACTTTCGGTAGCCATATTCAGCAGACCTGCCTTCCTGGTAACAAGCGTCGCCATCGAGACGAAGAACAAAGGAGTCGTGACCCTGATTACAGAAGCCAGAAAGGAACAGATAAAATCAAGATTAAACATTTTTCTCTCCTTTCTCCTGCTTTGCTAGCCGGAAGATCAGGGCATTCTTGTATTTTCCAAGGAACTGTTCGGCTGCGATCAGCAGAATAACGACCGCCTGCATGACCTGAACGAATTCCAGAGGGATATCCGTCTTGTAATTGAGGATCGTCGCGCCGGTCCGCATGTATGCCAGCAGGAATGCGCCTAACGGCACATACTGCGGTTTTTTCTTGGAAAGTACCGCAACCAGAAGACCATCAAAGCCCATCTGCGTCAGAGCTGTCCACATGTAGCGGTCGTAGACACCAAGGATATCGACTGCTCCGCCCAGAGCGGAGAAAGCCGCACCCAGGACCTGGGCGATAATCAGACTTCTGGCGATATTGATACCGGAAACTTTGGCGAATTCCTGGTTGGAACCGCAGATCCGGATATGATAGCCAAGAGATGTACGATAGAAAATGACTGTTGCCACCACAACGGCCAGCAGTCCGATGAACAGACCCGAATGGATGTTGGTACCGTTGACCAGGGCAGTCAGTTTCACTTCCTTCGGCAGCATCGTCGAACCCAGATAAGTGATCTCGGTATCGGCGACCCGGGTTTTGATCAGATAGTTGGTCAGATACAGTAAGGCAAAATTCAGCATGATCGAGCTGACGATCTCATGGATCGCGAGTTTTTCGCGCATCAGTGCCGGTATGAGTCCGACGGCAGCACCGACCAGCGTGCCGATGATAAGCAGTATGGCGATCCATAAGGCTGGAGGTAAGGCGATTCCTGCGTTCTTAATTGCTAGAATGGCGACGATACAGCCGGAAAGAGAATACACGCCTTCGCCGATCAGATTGAAACGGTTGGACGCATAGACGAAACACATGCCTGTTCCTGTCAACAGATAAGGGATGAACTTGCCGATCAGCTGTCCAAATCTTCTCTTGGTTGTAAACGGACCGATAGCAAAATGATAGACCGCATCGATAGGATCGTCCGTGATCAGGACGATCAGCAGCAGCGTGATCGCATAGGCGATGAGCAGAGCTGCAATGATCCGGATAAATTCGAACAGCGCATTTGCCTGTTTGATCTTTTTCATGACAGTCCCTCCATTTCTTCAGGACTCATTTTCCTGATTCCCAACATGTATTCACCCAGCTGTTCGTCGCTGACTTTCTTGACATCGTTGAAATGGGCGACGATCTGGCCGTCCTTCATGACGATCATACGGTCGGAAAGTTCCAACACTTCATTCAAATCGGATGTGATCAGCAGAACGCCGACGTTCTCTTCTCTCGTCTTTCTTATGAGTGTCTTGCGGATCAGGTCGGTCGTGCCGACATCAATACCTCTAGTCGGCTGGTTGGCGACGATCAGATTCGCTCCTGAAGACATTTCCCTGGCGACGATCACTTTCTGGATGTTGCCGCCCGAAAGCATGCGGATCTCCTCCTCGCCGTCGTCACATTTGATCTCGTATTCGCGGATCAGCTGTTTAACTTCATCATCGATCTTCTTCCGATCCAGGAACAGACCGAATTTCTTGTATTCTTTTCTGTCGATCCGGTCTGCCATCAGATTTTCTCTGATCGGCATCAGCGGAGCGCAGCCGTATTTCAGTCTATCTTCCGAAATATAGGAAAGTCCCAGATCCTTGATCTGTTTGATGGTCTTTCCCCGGATGTTCTTTCCGTTGATCCGGATATTCCCGCCGCTCGGTATCAGCATTCCTGTGATCGCCTCGGCCACTTCAACCTGTCCGTTGCCTTCAACACCCGCAACGCCCAGAATCTCTCCCGCTCTGACTTTCAGATCGATACCCTTTACGACTTCCACGTAATCCTTGTTTTTGCAGCGCAGTCCTTCAACGGAAAGAATATCTTTCTTCGGTTCGGACTTCTCTTTCTCGATCTCTGTTACGACATCACGGCCGACAATCATTTTCGACAGTTCGGCTGTCGTCAGATCCTTGATTTCTCCCGATCCGACACTTCTTCCTCTTCTTAATACCGTGACCCGGTCGCAAAGCTTCATGACTTCTTCCAGCTTATGGGAAATGAAAATAATCGAAAAGCCGTTCTTTTTCAGTTCTTTCAGCTGAACGAAAAGTTCTTCCGTCTCCTGCGGCGTCAGTACTGCGGTAGGCTCGTCAAGAATTAGAAGCTTGCAGTTCCTGACAAGAGCCTTCAGCAGTTCTACTTTCTGTCTTAAGCCGATCGGCAGATCGGCAACGATATCGTCGGCATTGACCTTCAAATCATATTTGTCCGAGATCTCCTGGGTGATCTTTGCCGCTTCCTGCCTATCAAAAATCACGCCTCTTACCGGTTCCATTCCCAGCACGACATTCTCAGCGACCGTTAAAGACGGCATCTGCATGAAGTGCTGGTGCACCATGCCGATCCCTTTTTCAATCGCATCCAGCGGGCCGGTGATGTGGACTTCTTCACCATTGATCAGTATCCTTCCTTCCTGGTAAGGAATAAAACCAAAAAGGATATTCATCAATGTCGTCTTGCCTGCGCCGTTTTCTCCGACCAGAGCGTGAATCTCCCCTTTTCTGACAGACAAAGAAACATCCTCATTCGCAATGAAACCATTCTCATAGACCTTGGTTATATGTTCCATGGACAAAATGTCTTCCGACATAAAACACCTCCAAAGAGAAAAGGGATAATGCGAACATTATCCCTTATTCATCAATTCAATTAATTCAATGACGCCAAAGCGCCTGTGCCTTCCAGCCAAGCCTGGAATGCATCACGATCTGCGAAATCGAAGTAGGACTGAACCTTCAGTTCGCCGGACTTGATCTTCGCATAGATATCATTTACCAGATCCTGGACTTCCTGAGGAGCCAGTTCCTTGAAATGATCGTTGACACAGATATCCGTACCGCCTTCGGCAATACCGGAATAGTTGACTGTGCCCCATTCGATCGTTCCATCGGCAATCTTGTCGAGAGCTGTTTCGATCGAATTCTTGATGTTCTTCAGAACGGATGAAAGAATGACATCAGCCCATTCCGCCTGCGCACCGCTGCTGTAGCTCTGGTACATGTCCGTATCCGGACCGAATGCGAACAGACCGCTATCAACGCCGCCGTTCTCGGTCAGAGACTGAACGATACCGGCAAAGAGTCTGCCGGAACCACCGAGAACCAGATCAGCACCGGAAGCGACCATGTTGTTGGTGACTTCAAGAGCATCCGGAGCGCCGTTCGGCATGCTGTCGCCGTATGCCAGATAGGATTTTGCTTCAGGATTCGAATACAGAAGTCCTGAGAACCAGCCTGTAACGAAATCGTTTCCGCCAGGGTTGTCACCGTATGTGATGCATCCAAGCGTATTTGTCTTGGTCATTGCACCGGCAATGGCACCTGCTACGAAGCAGCTTTCCGCACCGTTGTAGGAAATGCCATAGACATTGTCCAGACCGCTGATGTTCTTGTCACGTACTGCATCAAAGAAAATGAACTTGATGCCAGGGTAATCCGGAGAGTATTTCTCGCAATAGTCACCCAGGCTGCTGCCGTTCTGCGTTACGACGATGTCGTAATCGCCGGAA
Organism: Erysipelotrichaceae bacterium; assembly: GCA_017432885.1. GTDB lineage: Bacteria > Bacillota_I > Bacilli_A > Erysipelotrichales > Erysipelotrichaceae > Colivicinus. The sequence continues at coordinate 20,226 of JAFRIE010000023.1, forward strand.
TCCAGCGCATCGACGAAAGCTGTTTCAAATGTAGCCATGTCGTCACCCAGTTCAACGTAGTCGTAGGTCCAGCCGTATTTGTCACAGGCTGCCTTAACGCCTTCCAGACCGGCATCATTGTAGGAGATATCTCCCAGTCTACGGCAGAAATAAATGACACTGTGTGTTTCTTTTACTTCTTCACCGCCGTTTTCTGCCTCTTCCGGAGCCTTCTGTCCGCAGGCACAGAGAGAGAAAACCATCAGAACTGCCAGTAAGCTTAATAAAAATTTCTTCATTGATTCCTCCTTTGCTTCTGAACTCCCGGCATCTGCATAAACCGGGAAATTACTGATTTCATTATATGTGAAAACAGAGGAAAATAAAAGATGTTGCATATGCAACAACAGAAACGAAAAACGCTCTGCTAAAACGATTTATCTCAATACTTTTTCTATGTTATAATGGGGCCGGAGGAAGATAAAAACAATGAACGGAAAAATCGTCATCGAAATGCAGAACGCATTCGGCAGATTCATTCAGCTGTATCATCTTAATAGACTCGATCTTGCAACAGATCTTTTTGCGAAAAACGGCCATTTGTGGCTGCCGGACCGCAATATCGACGCAAGCGGAACAGAAGCAATCAAAAAGGCCCTGAAACAGATGCAGGAAGAAAGGATCGCCCTGGGAAGCCAGAGAGACATCCACATGCCTCATACTCCTGCCTATGACACGATTGAAAACGACACGGTAGGTGTCGCCAGCTGGGATCTGCATTCCTTTGAATTTGATTCACAGGACAAAGTCGTCTATGTCTATGCCAGGATCGACGCCAAATACATTGAAGAAGATGGAAAATGGAGATTCCTGGAGCTTGACTGGTGGGATGTCGAAGCCTTCACACCGTGGGACTACGATGTAAATGCCGATGACGGGAAATGGCAGGATCTGTCTGGTTTCTGTCTGCCGCCGGCATATGAAGGCGATACGACCTGCAGAGACTTCTACCAGATCCAGAATACCTTGGCCCGCTATTCCCACAACAACCGCAAATATGCGATGGAAGATACCTTTGCCAACCGAGAAGACATTTCCTACCGGGCTCTGCCTCTGACACCTGATTTTGTCACAGGAAGAAAGGCGATTGAAGAGGAACTGAAACGTCTTAACCGGATGGAAGAAGAAAACATCGGCAAATACGTCTACGTGCCGGCTACAGGCGGACCGGTCATTGAGGTAAAAGGCGAGAAAGCCCACGCCCAGTGGATGGCTTCCATCTACACTTTTGAAGGAGAAGCCTTCGGTATTAAAGAACTGCCGTACCGTTTTATCAGAAGGATCGGCCTATGGAATACCGTCTTTGTAAAGGAGAACGGGGAATGGAAATTGAAGGATTCCGACATCCAGATCCTGTTCCGGGTTCCGGAAATCGACTATGATTCCTTCTGTGCCCTGGAGAACGCCAGCAATGAAAAATGGTATCAGCGTCAGGGTCTGAGCGAAAACCGATGGAAACCGGCCATGCCGAAGATGGGCGGAGACTTCCCGGATGAACTGCCGTTCTTCGAGACTTTCCTGGCCCGCTGGGTCAGCTCCTACAAGAGAGGTGTCATCTATGAGTTTATCCAGGACAACTGTCTGAACGATGAAAGAGAAATGATCTTCCTTTCCCGAAAAGGCAGATCGCCGCTCACACTGGTAGGAACCGATCTGGTGTTGGGATACTTCTCCAAGGGAGTATTCCGTTATCATCATCAGCAGATCACCAATCACGGCGGTATGAGCCCTGATGTGCAGATTTCCACAGACGGACGTTTCGCCACACTCAATCTCTTCGACATGAACTCTACCGCATACGATCCGAAGAGGACCAACGAGACGACGATCGACATTTCATCCGACTGGAATCAGGAAAATTCAGGCTATGAACACACTCCGTGCCGCTACCAGCTTTCTGTCTATGAACTATCCTTTGCGAAAGTGGACGGCGTCTGGAAACTGATCAAGGTCGACTGGGAGACTGTCGGATCGCTGCCGAATATCTACCTGGAAGGAAAGAAATCCAGAGGCTGGGCCGGAAGCAAGTCCCAGCAGAGATATCCCGCACTGTTTGAAAAATACGAATACTGCAAGGAAAGAAAAGAGTAAATTCAATCAAAAAGCACTGTCTTCAAGACAGTGCTTTTTCTTATATCTCGATCCATTAATTCTTTTCGGAAGGATCGCCCCGGTATTCGAAACACATCATCGTCAGATCATCAAACTGCGGTGCATCACCGGAAAATTCATCGATCTGTTCACGCAAAGTTCCAAGGAATCGCTGCAGATCTACGTGTTCTGTATCGCTGTTTTCAATGGTCTTATCCAGGCTCGCATGTAACGCTTCCAGCATCCTCTTTTCGCCAAAGAGTTCTCTCTCACTGTTGTTTGTTTCCGGAACTCCGTCAGTATACAGGAACAGCATATCACCCGGATCCATATGCCATCTCACATCGTAATAGGTCGAACCATTCATCGCTCCCATGGCGATTCCATGCGGCTCTTTTTCCAGAACAAAACCTTTCTCTTTCCGATAAAAGACCGGATATTCGTGTCCGGCACAGGCCGAAACCAGTTCACCCGTAGAGATCGTAAGAATTCCCAGCCACACGGTTACGAACATGCTGTCTTCGTTGCCTTCACACAGCCGTCCATTCACATCGTAAAGAATCTCGGCAGGGCTGTTGTAGCGTCCATTTAGTGTAACATTCTTGATCAGTGTTTTCGAAATCACCATAAACAAGGCTGCCGGGACGCCCTTGCCGGAAACATCGGCCATGACCAGAGCCAGATGATCCTCGTCGATCAGGAAAAAGTCATAGAAGTCTCCGCCTACTTCCTTGGCAGGAGTCATAACGGCATAAAGATCAAATTCATTTCTCTCCGGGAAAGCCGGAAAATGGGTCGGAAGCATATTCATCTGGATGTCGGCTGCGACGGAGAGTTCTGTCGTTAGACGCTGTTTTTCCGAAGTGATGTCGACGATCTCGCGGACATATCCCTGCATCTTTTCCGACATGTCGGCAAACGCCCTTGCCAGCACTTCGATTTCATCACCCGTAAGCAGGACGTCTTCCACCTGGAAACTCATGTCGTCTCCCTGCATTTCCGAAACACGTAATGTCATTCTCTTGATCGGATCGACCAGACGGTTGGAAAGAACCAGGGACAGCAGCCAGGCCAGAAGAAGGATCAGGGCGGAAATGATCAATGTAGCAACGACCGTTCTGCCCTCGTTGCTATGCAGTTCTGTAATGGATTTTTCCATAACCGCATCCGTCTGCTGCGCCAGCAGATAAGCCGTAGCATTCAGATCTTCCTGGGAAATACTCAAAAGCTGCGTCCATCCCAGTGTTTCGATCGGCGCATAGGCAATATAGGTCTTCTTTCCGTCAACATCCAGCAGTGAGAATCCGACATCCCCTTTCAGCGCTTCATCCACCAGTGTAACCAGTTCCGCATTGCTGCTTTCAAGCAGGCTTTTTATTTCGATACCGGCCATACCGAGTTCGCCGTCTGTCTGTGAAGAATAAATGATATTCCCGTTTTCGTTGATTAGACAGGTGTTGGTGTATTCGCCAAGCGTAGCATTGGCAACGATTTCTGCAAGCGATCCGAGCTCGACAGAACCGCCACATACAGCAACAAGTTCCCCGTTCACATAAACCGGAACGCCGGCCATGACTTCGTAATGACTGAAATAGTTATCGATATTCACAGGAGTAAAATATGTTGTCCCATGAACGATCGCCCCGACATACCACGGACGTCTGTAGGCGTTGTAGAACTGCACTTCGCCATCCGGGCCGATCTTTCCTTCCGGAGTCCGGTCCACGATAATGCTGGCTCCTCCTGTCAAAGAAACCATACAGTCGAGTAGAGACACGCCCCCTTCAACCATTTCCAGCATCATATTCCGCAGACTTCCGATCCGCAGGATCTGTTTCTTCAGTTCCGGATCGTTCTTATCAGCCTTGTCGGAATACAGCAGCTGCAGCGTCAGCTCTCCGGCATCCGCCTGAGAAGGAATCGGAACTTCTACCGGAGAATAGGCGGAAGGATTTTCCAGGACCATCTGTACCTGTCTGGCCAGGATCTCCAGGTCATGACGCATCGTCCAGAATTCACCGTCAATGATCTTCGCTTCCGAAACCACATATTTCTGAAAGCTTTCCGTGGCCATGTCCCGCATGGAATCGGACAGCGTATCCATGATGACTGCATTCTGATTCCTGCTGGTCTCTTCCATCAGATTCGCATAGCGGCTGACCTGAAAAATACCGAAAGCCGTAAACAGGACAAGCGTAACGGCAATCAGCATAATATTCATTCGAAATATCTTAACACGAAGACTTTCTTTCATGTAAACCTCCTAAATGCTGTTTCAGGCTTAACGCGCTTCCGGTTTGAGGACGATATCCTTCAGATACAGGGAACCCCAGCCGGCCCAGAAAGGCGTAAAACTCTCCACACGGTCGCCCAGAATAAACAGGTGGCTGGTAGAAAACAGTGGAACCCAGACGGCTTCCTCCTGAATCAGTATCCTTTCAAGCTCGGCATATTCCGCAAGACGTTCTTCTTCATTCTGCATCGTACGCGCTTTGGCAATACGCCGGATCACACTTTCATCACTGTAATTGCTGGAACGGAACAACGATTTTGCCCGGCTGCCGAAAAAAGTATAGATAAAGTTATCCGGATCGTTGAAGTCTGCGCTCCACTCCCCGGTATAGGCCATCAGCATACCTTCTTTCCGAAGATAATAACGGCTGTCTTCATCATAGCTCACAACTGAAACATTCAGTCCGACAGCACTTAAATCCTGCCGTATCATTTCCAGCATACGAAGTGTCCTGATCTCGCTTTCCGAGTTGGCAGCCAGTTCCAGCCTTACTTCTTTTGCGCCTTCTACTTCATCAATAAGTCTTGCGGCTTCTTGCGGATCATAGTGCAGCCAGCCCTGATTTTCTTCCCTGTAGCCGATCAGACCTTTAGGATAGATCCCATCCAGCAGATTTCCCTTTCCGTTATACAGTTCATCCAGTATTCTCTGCCGGTTAATGGCCATCTGTACGGCTTTCCGGATACGTACATCATTTAACGGAGCTGTTTCAATATTAAGCATCAGATACTGCACCTCAACGCGGCTGTAGTCGATCAGTTTCTCTTTCCATTCATCGGTATTGTATACGGTCTCGATCACTTCCGGGTTGACCCGGTTGACATCCAGAAGATCAAGCTGCCCCTCACGGAACATCCGGTCGATCAGAGCCGGAGCCAGGACCAGAAATTCAGCTCTTTGAATCGTCAGTTTCTCGCCTTCATGACAGTGATAAAACGGATTTCTCTCTAATATGATCTTAGAATCCGTATATTCTTGGATACAGTACGGTCCTGAACCCATTGTATGTTCTGCCGAAAGACCGTAGGCATCTCCGGCTTCCTTGACAAATTCTTCACTTAAAATACTGCAGGAAGGTGTAGCCAGCTGATAAAGATATCCTGCAAAAGGTTCCGATAAAGTGATTTCCAGGTTCTTGTCATCCAGAACACTGATACCTCTCAGAGTCTGTTCTTCTCCTGCCATTACCTCGGCAGCGCCAAGGATCATATCCGCAAAATCCGTCTGCCTGCTGTCAGGAAGCGCCAGCATCCTGGTAAAGGTGAAAGCCACATCCGAAGCCTTTACCGGTGTTCCATCCGAAAAGAACGCATCATTACGCAGCGTAAAGCGATAGACCAGTCCATCCTCAGAAACCGACCAGTCTTCTACCAGACCCTTTGCCAGGCTTGTCGCCCCATCGGCATCTACACGAATGTCAAAGAGCCGCTCATAAACATTCAGCGGCAGCATGTAGTCTTCAGTATTCTTGTGTACATCGATGGTAGCGATAGGGCTTGAAAGAGCGATCCGGACCAGGCCGGCTTCTACCTCTGTATCTTCAACGGTGTTCTCCGTTGTGCTGTTCTGTTCCTGCGGCACATCTTCTTTCATGATCTCGCTGTTGCAGCCGCCTAAGCATCCGCAAAGCAGCAGTAGTATGATCGAGAAGCAGCAGCCTTTTATCATCTTCTTCTGAAATTCCGTTTTATGGTTCATGGATTTCTCACCTGCTGTGTTTTGTTTGAATATTTATTTTATTATCTCATATAAATAGACTTTGCCTCCAGAAAAAGCCTCTGCAATTGGATCACATCTCCTCTATTGAGATCATTTAAAAAAGACCTCAAGGGTCCTGACTTTTTACGATTGTTTCTTGATATAACTACAGGCATCAATCATCTTTTATGATCGGAATCAAAGAAAGAATGATGAGAACGCAGCCGAAAATGCTTCTAGGCTGAAAATCATAATGATACAGGAACGTACTGACTAGAAGAGAAGTGATCGGCTCCATGGTTGAAATAAATGCGGCATTTGAACTACCCAGGATCCTGATTCCCTTTGTAAGACAGATACTGCCACTCATCAGGATAATTCCGGCGATCAACAGCCAGATCATCTGATCCGGAACGATCTGTATCGTCTGTAGTTTCGATGCGTTCGCCAGTATGGAAGAAGCGGTAGAAAAAAGATAAAGGTAGAAGTTTTTCAGAAAAACATGGTGTTCTGCGATCAGACTGCGGTCGACGATCGTCAGATTCAAGGCATAAGCAAAAGCGGAAATCAAGGCAAACAGGACCCCTTCAAAACTGTAGCTGGCTTTGGGATCCCCAAGAAGGATCAATCCCGATATAGAAAGAAAAATGGCAATGATTTTATTTCTGCTTAGTTTCTCTTTGAAAAACAGAACAGCCCCGGAACATACCAGTACCGGATAAGCAAAATGGATCATTGTGACAAGACCCACCGGCATTTTCGTATAGGCCAGATTCAGACAAAGATCCGTCACAAATAGTCCCATATTGCCGGAAAGCAGATAAATCAGGATTTCTTTTTTTGTAATCCTTAGATCGACATGTCTGTAGAGGCAAAGAAACAGACTGCCGATCAGACAGATGGAGTTGCATACAAAAAGGACATTCAAAGGGCCGGCTCCATTGAGAATGGCCTTATTCTGAATAGAAGGCAGAATACCAAACAGCAGTGAAGATAGCAATACGTAAAAATACCCCATAAAAATAAAAAGGAACAGGAAAGACCTATAGAAGTCTTTCCTGTCATCATTTAACAATTCTACAGTTTCTTCCTGTATTCCTTGACGATGTCCATGAACTCCCTGACCCTGGCTTCGTCGACCGGGTTCTCGAACCTGCCGTCGACCTTGAAGGTGGTGGCGCAGACGACGCCGTCGGCCACGGAGAGCTGCCTTGTGACATTGTCCTTGTTGCAGCCGGTGTTGCAGAAGACAGGGGTCTTCTTCACCGCCGTCTTGACCTGGGAGAGGATCTGGGTGTCGGTCTCCGATCCCGCCGTGAGTCCGGAGACG
>JAFRIE010000024.1 GCA_017432885.1 Erysipelotrichaceae bacterium
CGCCATCATCCGGATATCTTCTTCGTAATGATGATAGTGGTCGGAAGCGACGTCGCCGTTTTCCAGCTGATTCTCATGAAGATACTTGTCCCACATGGATTCCGCCTTGTCATCGACATTCCAGGCTCCCTCGCACTGATAAGAAGCAGTGGCAGAACCCCAGAGAAATTCTCTTTTCGTCTTCACGTTCTTTTCCATATTCCTATTCTAAACAAAATAACACATCATTTTAGTTTTCTTTTTTCACAGCACTGTGAAGATGCTGAACAGATCCGTCTTTTTTCGGGTAGAATAAAGTTAAAGAGAAGAAGATGCTTACATTAAGTCAAAGACAATACGAGATCCTTTCGATGATCAACAATTCCGATTCCTACGTGATCTCCGATACGCTGACGGAACATTTTCATATTACCCGCCGGACGCTGATCAGTGACATCAAAAACATCAATTCCCAGGGCACGCTGATCCTCTCATCCAACCGCGGTTACCGGATCACCAAAGAAAACCAGGATCTGCTCAATGAGGTCCTGATCTCTCATGACAAGGTCGAGCACAACAGCGATTCTCTTCTGAAATATCTGCTGACATCCAGAAAAGCCGTTTCTCTGGATCAGCTCACGGATGAATTCTGCGTATCGTCGACAACGATGATCAAATATCTGGGTGCAGCCGGACGTCAGCTCTCCGAATATGGTCTGAGCATACAGCGGAAGAAGAATCTGGTCACGATCACGGGAGACGAAAAAGGGAAAAGAAAACTGATGGAGAACCTGATCCGCAGGGAATCGCCCTACTTCTTTTCTGATATTGAAAACTTCCGTTCCTATTTTCCGAATATCGATGTCGGGGGGATTGCCGGGCTCGTCCTGAACAAGATCGAGGAATACGGCTATTATGTGCCGGAATTCTACGAGGTCAATTTCCTGATCAATGTTCTGGTCATCCTGTCCCGGAATCCTTTTACAATCGACTTAAGTGCTCCTACAAAGTCGGAATCGGTCACGAAATATCCGCAGCGGGTCATTGCCCACGAGATCGTCAACACGATTGCGGTCAAATACCACATGCATTACATCAACCTGCTGGAAACCATCAGAGAACTGGAACAGGCACTCTACGGTTTTATCCATCCGAAAGGCAATGAGAATGCCGTTCCGACCGTCCACGACCTTTCCGATTCCTTCATCCGAACCATCCGCAAGATCCTGGAAGAAGTGTTCGCCTACTACTATCTCAATACGATCAACTACGAGACCTTCCTGAACGTCTTCTGTCTGCATGTTTCCGAACTGATCAAACGCTGCAGCAACTCGATGAATTTCGCCCCGGACAACGTTTCTTTACGCACCAGGAGTCCTTACATCTACGAGATCGCCGTCAGTATCTCCAACCGCATCGCTTCTACGTTCCAGATCAGGATCCCGGAAAGCGAGATCAATCTGATTGCCGTTCATATCGGCTATTCCGTGGAACAGGCCATAGCTAAAGCCAGCGTCTGTCCGATCGTCATTCTGACGGAAAACTACCAGGAAGAAGGCAAGTATATCGCTCAGACTCTTACAAGAAAACTTCCTTCCCAGGTACAGATACTCGGTTTCTATCATTCCCTGGAAGACATTCCGTACAGGATGCTGAAAGAGTGTCTCATCATCTCGACGCTGCAGCCGGAAGAAACGCCGGCAAACATCTATGTCATCTCTCCGTTTTTCTCGGAAAACGATTTCTCTTATGTTTCCTCGGGAATTATGGAATACATCCGGAAAAAGACCAATGACGAAGTCCATTCCCTGATCAGCAGCTACTTAAACGATCGTACTTTCTTTCTTCTCGACCGGGAGATGTCAAAAGAAGAAACGATCCGTTATCTCTGTGACAAGGCTCTGGAAAACGGCGATGTCAACGAAGGATTCTATGAACAGGTCATGGAAAGAGAAAGACTTTCCGCAACCGCCTTCTTCAACCGTTTCGCCATTCCGCATTCCAATATCCAGAACGCCAACGAAACCAGGCTCTATGTCATGATCAATAAGCAGGATGTTCTCTGGAACGAAGACAACAGCATCAAAGTCGTGATCCTGATCCTGATCAAAAGACAGGCAAGTGACGACTTCCGTAAGCTTTATACCGGCATCACGGAAACGCTCTACCATAACTCCAATGCTTTCAGCTACATCAACAGGATCCGTTCGCTGGATGACTTTATAAAATTATTCTTTGAATAGGAGGAAGATATGACAATAAAAATCGGCTCTACCAGGATCGATGATCTAATCAAAGCCCTTGACGGCAGAACTCTAGACGGCATTACTTTCCGATATACCGGACAGAAGATGGGCATCAATGCCAAGTTCGAACACGACGGTTCGGACTTCGAAACAGCAAAAAAAGCCGTGAAGGCTTTTACAAAATCGACAGAAGAGTTCGCTGCGCTGTTTATCAGCATTCAGCCATAGACATCAGATCCGCTCTCTTCCTTTTGAAACAAGATCTCTGATCTGTTTCATCTTTCCGCTTCTTACCAGGATCAGTTCCTGTTTTTCGTTGACATAGAGGTCCAGCCGGTCTCCGGCTTTGAGCTGCAGAGATCTTCTGATTTTTGCCGGGATGGTGATCTGTCCCTTTTCTTTCAGCTCTACGCTACCCAGTTTTTCCATGAATATGACTTTCCTTTCATTTATCCGCATATTCTTTTCATCAGTCGTTGCAGATCCATTCCTTCCTGATCGTAATCGGCCCGGATACCTACGGAACCCTTTGAAGAAAGGGCGGAACGGATGTAGTAGGAATCGATCCCGGCTCTCCTGGCTCCTAATACGTCGCTGTATAAATCATTGCCTATCATCAGACAGTCTTCCGGTGAAAGACAGTTTCTTTTTAAGAGGATCGTAAAAATAATAGGATCGGGTTTTTTATATCCGAAGTCGGACGAGATCAGGATATCGTCAAACAGATCAGTAAACCCCAGTTCTTTCAGTTCATCCATGGTAAAGAGACTTTGCGCATTGCTTAGAAGAAAGACCTTCTTTCCCTGCTCATGGAGTTTCTGCAGCAGCTCCCGGGCATGGGCGTAGGCTCTAAGATGTGTCCTGGACGCTTCCCGGAAAGATCCGGCGATCCTGCGGATCTTTTCCTCGTTTGCCGATACGTCTTTCTTTTTCAGCAGTTCGATGAACACTTCACCCAGGTCGATCTCGATCTCGTGTCCTTCTTTGTGTTTCTCTTTTTCTAGCCTTGCGATCTCGTCAAAATAGAGAGTTCTCAGTTCTTTGGCTTCATAAACGGCTCTGTACGACCGAAAGACTTCGACCTGTTTCTTCCAGAATGACAGCTTCCTCTCATCGGTATGGATGTCCGCCAGCGTTCCGTACAAATCAAAAAGATAGGCTTTATAGGATCTTACTTGCGTGTTTCCGTCTGTCAAAACATCCATCCTCTGCCGTATCTTTATGATCTTCCTTATCCTAGCTGTTCGAAATCAAATTCCTTCAGTGCCTCATAGAGTGTCAGGGCTTCTTCCTTGTTCAGGGTAATGCCCTTCTGCATCTTGTCTTCCGCTCTGTTCCACTTACGGATGTCCAGTTTCGGCTTCCCTGTTCCATAGGTAATGACATTGGCCTCACAGGTGTAATCTCCCTTCTCACTGAGCAGAGCTACTTTTTCATTGATTTCATATTTGAATTCAGGCATTTTTCGTTCCTCTTCTTTCTCATACTCTTCTATTATATATAATTTCTTTTAAATAATTTCTTTTATAAATGAATTAAAAGATTTTTACCGGAAAAAGCGGATGTTATACTGGAAGCAGATAGAAAGAAGGAGAAGAAAGAATGCTGGAAATCGGAACAAAAGCCCCGGACTTCAGACTTCCGGATCAGAATGGAAAGATACATACGCTTGCGGAATACAAGGGAAAGAAAGTCATACTGTACTTCTATCCGAAAGACATGACTTCAGGCTGTACGAAACAGGCCTGCGGATTTGCGCAGCTCTATCCTCAGTTTAGAGAGAAAGGTGCTGTTATTCTCGGTCTCAGCAAGGACTCCGTTTCTTCCCATAAGAAATTTGAGGAGAAATACGGTCTTCCGTTTCCTTTGTTGTCGGATACGAAAACGGAAACGATACAGGCTTACGATGTCTGGAAAGAAAAAACCCTCTACGGCAAGAAATATATGGGCGTAGCCCGGACGACCTATCTGATCGATGAAGATGGAAGGATCGCCAAGGCTTTCGGAAATGTCAAGGCGGCAGAAAATCCTGAAGAAATGTTCCGGGAGATCCAGGGATGAAAAAACTGTCTGCCATGATGGTACTGCTGATGTGTCTGAGCGGATGTGTTAGCGATGAGCACGAAGCAGCCTACACGCAGATCACGCAGGAAGAAGTGAAACGGATCATGGAAGAGGAAAGTGGCTATCTGATCATCGATGTACGGACAGAAGAAGAGTTTCAGGAAGGGCATCTTCCCGGTGCAGTAAACATTCCCAACGAGACGATCGGCGACAGCAGGCCTTCCATTCTCACAGACACAAAGCAGAAACTGCTGATCTACTGCCGAAGCGGCAACCGCAGCAGGCAGGCTGCACAGAAGCTGGCTGACATGGGTTACAGAAACGTCTACGAATTCGGCGGTATCAGCACCTGGGACGGAGAAATCTCAACAGAATAAAAGATCATCAATTGATGATCTTTTTTATTTCAGAATATAAGTGAGCTTTCTGATGATATCCCGATCGGCAGCCAGATAATGGATGCGGTAATCCGTTCCATACTCTTCCAGCAGGCGGTTGACCATCTCTTCGACAGCCGGCAGTTCTTCGTTCTCCACCAGAGCCGGATGCAGCTTCAGTTCCGGATCGTTTGCCCTGCGACCCTCGTACTTCCGGATGATCCCCGCTGTCTGTTTCTCATCCGCCTTACGCCAGCCGTGGGTACGTTCATAGGCGTTCCAGCGTTCATGTTCCGCATCGGCCATCCGTTTCATGTTTTCCTCTTTACTCAGCCATTCATCAATGAATTCCTTCTCTGAGCGGGTATCATCTTTCTTGAACTGAAGAATATACTTCTGTTTATAAGTCATGGCCAGAGCCTGGGCAAAAGACGACTCCTGATTCTGATACTGGTAGAATCCGCTGTCTTTCAGGATCTTTTCCTTTTCTTTTGGATCAACTTCTGTCGACAGCATATATGAGAGATGAACACGTTCTGCCGCTTCTTCCAGTTTCGGATTTACCAGTTTATCGTAACGGATGGTCTTTTTCGGATCGCCGAAGAGAATGATGTCGTTTTCCCGGATCATTTTATGGAAGTCCGGATCGTTGATACGGCACATGATCCTTGGACAGGACAGATCTTCGTTTCTGCCGCTTAACGTACGTCTGACTTTCATCGCGGTATCATAGGACTGTTTATCGTCTTCATACAGTACGAAGACCAGATCCGGATCTTCCAGAAGTTCTGCCTCTTTCCCGTAGTTACAGGTAAATACCTTTACCGGATACGGGACGATCTCCGGATTTTCCTCTTTCAAAGATTCATACAGCCGGTCGCTTTTCGGGCCGATCAGAGAAATGGAATAGGATCCCTCCGGCTTGATCAGCAGCCAGATCAGATCCGTCAGGAAAGGTTTTGCTGCTTCATTGTCGGCAATCAGGGCGACATTACATTCCTGTTTCACTGCCAGAATATCGCTACAGAAGGACAGCGCATCGATCGCCATGGCGGCATTCTCGTCAACATGTCTAAGATAGATCCTATTGGAATACTGCCGGTCCAGATTCAGGATCAGTTCTCTCTGGTTCTGGGAAGCGAAGATCCTGACGATCACATTACCCGCTTCATAGGCATCCTGTTTCAGCAGTTCCTCACAGAGTTTCGCTGCCGCCTTGATCCGGTCGGTCTCCTCGCCGTCGATCTCAAAGAATTCATATTTTCTGTTTCGAAACAGTTTTATCCGGTAGTCTTCTCCATCCAGCAGAAGCGCCCTAAGGCTTCTGGCACTGCTTGCCAGCGTCGGGTCACAGCCTTTGCTGCTGCAGAAGACGACCGTAGCGTCTTTATCCTTCTCCATGACACTTTCAGCAATCAGCAATGATTTCTCGTTCAGACCGGAGAACACATAGAAGTGTTTCCCCGTCAGCAGAGATAAAGCATTTCTGAATTTGGCAAAAAAGGACACCAGAAACATCGAACCGGCAATCGGTCCGAAGATGTACAGGGCGTAGAGAAAGAAACGAAAGACCCGGAAAGAAAGCCGGTCTAGTTCCATGTCATAGGGAATATCGCCGTTCACACCCATGGCAACACCGGAAAGACCGGAACGGATGCTTTCAATAATGGCGATCGGCAGATCGCTGTATTGCAGATTGTATGGAAAAGTCAGGATGCCGATGGCCAAGGAAATGGCACCGGTCAAAGTCAGAGTCATAGCCTGAAAATCATTTCTTTTTCCGATCGCCCTGATGACCCCTATCAGGATCACGATCAGCGCTGCGGCCATATATATTGTCATGTGTTTCATTTCTGTTTCTCCCTGTTGCTTATTATTTATTATACATCGCAAAAAGGGGTCTCCTTACTTTATAATTATCTTATAGAAGAATCCGGCTTGATCATCATTCAGGAAACATAAGAGGTATGCTATGGCAGAGAAAGTATTCATCAGCTATTCCCATCAGGACCATGCCTGTGCCCATGGAATAGCCCGTTATCTAAGCAGACACGGCTGTGACGTATGGATCGACTCACAGAATCTGGAACTGGGTGACCGATGGGCAAATGACATCGAAGCTGCTTTACAGGAGGCCGACATCACTGTCGGTATTCTTTCTTCCTCTTCTTTAAGAAGACCTGAAGTACTGAAAGAAATCAACTATTCCCTGAACAGAATGAAAGAGGAAGGAACAGAAAAGTTCCGGGTCTTTTTCGTGGTCATCGGTCAGATTCATCCGTCCTGGTTCAAAAACGACGGCAGCTGCGAGGAGATCAGAAATTACCTTTCCCAGTATCAGTACATCGGACTTAGTGCCTATGGGGAAGTAACGATCGATGCGATGAAGAAACTGTTTACGGCGATCCGCCGCAAGGGGATCGAAGAAGATAACACGGTCTTGATCCATACAAATGAAGACAACGGCTTTATCAATCAGAATTCCCTGCCGGAAAAGGCTTTTGACAACAGAAACAGCAGCATCTACTACAAAGTCTATGCCGCCGACCTGGCTTCTTCTGCCGTTTATCCTTTTGCCTTAGATTCCCAATGGCTTCCGGAACTGTTCTATGATGCGGGAAGCGGATACTACGGTGAATTCGAGAAAGAAGGCTTTGCCTCTGACAGGGTAAAGGAATATCTCAAATCCTACAAGAAAAGAAACTTCACTTTGTCCTTCTTTCACTATAAACAGATCATCATGAAGCTGAACAGCATTCTGTATGAACCGTATTTCCAGGAACTGCTTCAAAACGAAGGAGAAGACAAGGAAGCGCTGAAACGTCTCTTATCCAACGGCAGTATCGTCGTACTGTTAAATAACAAGCAGATGACGCCTTTTATACACGGCTACAGGAAAGACGATCCTGTCTGTAAAGCCTGGAACGATTTGTGTGAGGAGGTTCCGATCTACTGCATCCGGGAAAACTGGGCGCTCTCCAACGATGAACACAGCAAGGATTTTCTGCGTTTCTGTTCCAATCTGGCCATGGATCACAGCAACAACATCCTTCTTGCCCAGGCCATGCATCTGGATGAGAACCAGATCAACAACTTCCTGATAACGCTAAAGACCATATCCATGCAGTCGTTCTGCCAGACCCACATGAACGGAACCCAGTCCCAGGACAAAGTCGACGACTACAGCAGATCTGTCTTCTACCGCAACTATATTGTGAAAGCAAACGAAGAAGCTTCTCTGAATCCCGTCTACGCATGTCTCTTTGATCCGAACAAGCCGTTCCATCATGAACTGAAGAAACTGATCGACATCTACTACAACTCCATCTTCACAAGAACTCTGCAGTGCGACGCTCTGCTTCCGGACGACGTGCTTCCGGAGAACTACTATCTGCACAGCCTTTATCTGGACAATGGGGAAAAGGAAGTCAGCATCGAGGAACTGGAATACGCCTTCTCGGAATTCTTCGACAACTGCGAGATCCTGGATGAGATCACGGCCATTGGAGATAATCTGTATCTGAAAAACTACGATCTACAAAAGATCACCGATTTAAGAGACAAGGAAGCCTGGTATGAATATGTCGAACTGCTGGAACTGATCAACCGGCGTTCCAATTCCTGGAAAGTGGATTTCAATGAGATCGAACTGCTGCTGCAGCGTTTCCTGCGGTGCTTTGAGACATCGGAAAAGGTAACGGAAGACAAGGATATTGCCTTCAGTTTCCGGGTCGTGATCGGTTCAAAAGTTCTGGATATCGTAAAAACATCCAAGATCGCCAAGGTCAAGGAATACGGAGGATCCTTTGCCGATCCCAACCGCATCCCTCTTAAAGTCCTGTTCACGATCTCGGATCTGACCAGAGAGGACAGGGAAGAACTTGTCTTCCTGCCTGTATCCCTGTTCAGCGGCCGTATCGATACCTCTGACGGAGAAGGCTTCTTCAACAGTCTAAAAGAGTTTATCATCAAACAGTGCGGATTCATTCCGGTCAATTAAAAAGCCGCAGAATGCTGCGACTTTTCTTTTACTTATGTTTCAGGGATATCAGCCTTTATCCGCAAGATCCGATACGACTTCAACGATATCCTTGACTGCGCTGTGTGCACCCTTGGCTTCATGAGCGCCGGCTTCTTCATCAAGCGCGTCTTTTACTGAGTTGACGTCATCGACCAGTCCGGCAACGGATGCGACAGTATCCATGCCCAGGATGGATGCCAGATCGGAAATGACGGTTGCAACGGAAGAAACGTTCAGTTCTCCTTCCTCGATCGTGGACTTGATGTCCTTTCCCGATTCATAGGTGCTGATGATCGTCGATACATACGAAATGCCCAGAGCATCCGCGATCATTCCGATATTGTCCAGCGCCGCATCCGATTTAAGCTTCGGTTTCAGAACCGGAAGTACCAGCTTGATCAGATTGGTGTTCGGATCATCACCGATCAGACCGTAATCGAGGATGTTCTTGTCTTTCTTTAACGTTTCCAATTCATCCCTGTACCTGTCGAAGAATTTCTGCGGACACAGATAGGCAAAACTTGTTTCAGCCAGAGGATTGGTCTTTTCTTCCTCTCCTTCTGTCTGCTTAGGAACTGCCTGTCTCTTCTTATCCAGTTCTTTCAGTTTTTTCTTCGTAGGAATGTCGATGATGACCAGATCCGGTCCGTTTTCTTCTACGCTCTTCTCGAGTTCCTCGAAATCGCAGGAGGATACGGCAAGGAAATGCTTGCTCTTAAGCAACTCACGCAACTTCTCATCTTCACTACTGATGACGATTGTCCTGTCTTCAAAAGTCGGTTTTCCGAATTCCTTGACGGCTTTCTCTGCCAGCTTACCGGCTCTGCGTTTCTTCAGGAACATCCATAGACCTCCTGTCGCAGTAACAACGACCGTACTGCTGATAATGATCGGAACTGGATTTTTCCTAGGAAGAACATGTTCCAGAATATGACCGCAGTAGTAGCACTCCTTAGTTTCCAGACCGTTTTCCGTATAGGTCGCTTCCTTGACCAGTGTCCATTCTTTCGGATACTTGTGTCCGGCAGGCAGGATCTTTTCTGTCCATGTTTCTGAGCACCTCCTGCAGGTAGCCCTTCTTTCCCCTTCTTCCTCGCAGGTCGGGGTCTTCAGGATCTCGTATTCCAGGTCATGTCCCAGGGCAGGATAGAATTCGTCAACGGTCATTCCACATCTCTTGCAGCTGCCTTTCCTGTAGCCGTCTTCCGTACAGGTGGCTTCCTTCTCTTCGTAATCGATGTCATGGCCTAAAGCAGCTACTTTCTTTGTGTAACTGTCGTTACATCTGGAGCAGGTATAAGTGTTGATTCCATCTTCTTCGCAGGTTGCTGCCTTGGTTGTCTGTTTCTTGTAGTTATGGCCTAAAGCCTTGATTGTTTCGTCTTCAGTCTTGCCACACCTGCTGCATACTTTGTGTAAGGTTCCATCTTCCGTACAGCTTGCTTTTTTGGTTACTGTTTCTGTAAAGCTGTGCCCTAAAGGAGGTGCATAAGACAGCTCTGATCGAATAAAAGGAGAGTTATCCTGAGCTACGTGTGCAGCGGTATTGTAACAGTACACTTCAGCAAAGGCACCTTCTGTACAGGTTGGCCCATCGCTATCTATCCAGTCACATTCTAGAGGCTGTCCACACCATGGACAATTTCCAAAATCATAGGCAAATACTCTATGTACATGTACATGTAAAGGGTTCTCGCAGTCGTCGTGCTCCTCGCTATGATATACCGCATAGGAAAAACCGCTAAAAATCAGTACTGCAATCAGGAACTTGATAATGATCTTTTTCATAGGCCTTCTCCTATCCTTATTTTCGCATATTACCCATACAAAATAAAAGCCTGTCTTATAACAGGCTTGTTTTCTTACTTGTAATACCTCATATTGTCGAAGTACTTGTTGATGATCGTATTGAACTCGTTCCAGAGATCATTCTCATGGTCCTTACCGGCATTGCCGATCTCTTTCCACTTGTTTCTCAGTTCCTTGATCGCATCGACTTCTTCATCGGTAAACTCGCCTCTGGCAAGATACAGCTTCGCTTCATTGATCAGTTCCTTCTTGGCTTCTGTTCTCTGGGCGAAGGTCTCTTTCAGATTGTCGTAGTATTCATCTCTTCTGGCGAAGAAGGCTTTTCTTTCGGCCAAGAACTGCTGCCAGAGATTATCGTCATCCTTACGTCCGGCGCTGCCTGTCTTTTTCCATTCTTCCATCAGCTCATTGGCCTTGTTGGAGGCTTCTTTGATGTTTTCGATGTTGGCGATCTCTTTTGCCTTCTCGATCAGTTCTTCCTTCAGTTTCTTGTTTTCACCGAAAGTTTCCTTCAGATTCGTGTAGTACTCTTTCTTCTTGGTAAAGAACTCGTTTCTGGCTTCCAGGAACTGGTTCCAGAGTTCATCATCCTTTTCCTTGTCCAGACGTCCGGAAAGCTTCCATTCATCCAGAAGCTGTTTCATCATATCTGTACCTTTTTTATAGTTATTGCCCGCAGCGACTTCCTTAGCCCTGGCGATGATGTCATTCTTTCTGTCTTCCACGGAAACAGCGATATCTCCTGCCTTCTCGGACAGTTCATCCATCAGTGCATGGAACTTGTCACTTAATTCCTTGTCATACAATGACTCTTCATCTTCTCTGGCCTTACGCCATTTCCTGCTTAATACCTTTGCTCTCGCGTAAGCTCCAGGTGCATCTTCGCTCTTTAACAGTTCTTCAACCTGAGCAATTAAATCTTCTTTAACGTTGTAATTGTTCTCCATAACTCTCTTCTCTCGCTCTATTTTTTTATTATAGCATTTTTATACTGATATAAATGTAAATTTTTAAAAAAAGAGCACTCACTGCTCTTTCGACTGTTTTTTCATGGCATCACGGATCGAATTCTTCAGAATACGGATCACAGTATCCGGACCGGAACGCATTGGATTGATCCGGATCACATACCTGCTTAAGATGGGATCTTCATCGATCATAACCTTGGCAATCCTGTAAAAGAGAGCCTGTACCTCATAACGGCTTTCCGATCCCACCGGATGCGGAAGTGCACCATATCCGATCGCTTTTTCAATGACTTCTCTGGCAATCGGAAGATCCAGTTTTACCAGAATGATCCTTTCTTCGATATTGGCTTTGATGGCTTTCTCCACATGCGCAACTTCTTTCCGGTTCAGCCGCTTTTCGATCTCATCTACCGTCAGCGACTGTACACCCAGAAGCACAGGATTCTCAACCAGACTTCTTAAGGTTTCCATCGCTTCCGGACCCTGTACCTGTCCTCCTCCGGAATAATTCTGTTCATGGACGATATCGATCCACTTCCTTGTACCGATGACCAGTCCGATTCCCGGAATGCCCAAGAGCTTAAAAGTCGAAAATGCGGACATGTCGGCACCTGCGGCCGCTCCAAGTTTTTCGACCTTGTTTACGGCATAGTTTTCATCGGTCAGGATGAGCAGTTTCGGATCGATCTTTCTTGCTTTCTCAATGATTCTGATTTCATCATAAGTGTCGGAAAGCTTCTGACGGACTCTCTGGATGTACAGGACATCAATGCCCTTCTGGATCTCTTTTTCGATGTTTCGAAAATCGTTGAAGTCGGTCTTTCGGATTTCAATGCCCATGGCTTCCAGAGTGATCTGCGTCGTCTTGTATAGCGGCGCATCGTGGATCAGGACTCTCTGTCCGTGTTTCAGAGAAGCGAAACACATGGCCCGGATAGCTCCCGTTCCTCCGCCTCTAACCAGAGCTGCGGCTTCGGCGTGAAAGTATTCTGCCAGTACTTTTTCAACTTTTACCGTTCTTTCCGGTCTGCCGTAGCGGATATGACAGCCGTAATCCCCTTCTTCCAGTGCTTCAAAACCGTTGAAATGACGATGCATGATGTCGACTAGACGATACTGGTTTTCGATCTCTTCTTTCATGGAGATCATCTTTAAAGGATGGGTCTCAAACGGAACCGCATCGGCTTCTTTCTTCAAATGTTCGGTAAGAAGTGAATGGATCAGGGCTTTCTTGCCTTCCGTTTCATAACCTTCTTTCTTCAAGAGTCTGCACAGTTCTTCCGTCTCCTTTTTCAACGAGAGGAAGCCCGCCTGCTTTCCTGTTTTCTTTGACTTCAGCAGTTTATAAAGCTCTTTCAGAAATGCATCTGTTTCTTTTCTTAAACCGAGTTCCTTTTCACAGTATTCTCTGATCCTGTCCATAACGCCTCTACTTCCTGACTCTCAGGAATTCCTTCGGATTCTCTCTGGTGATCTGATCGATCTGTTCCCAGGAGAGTCCGGCTTTTCTTAACAGACTTAAACCCTGCGTAAGCAGATGGGAATATCCCCATCCGCCCCAATTCTTCAGCAGTGTTCTGCCATCGATATCACAGGAGATATAGATCTGTCTGATATAGCCCATGTCCACAAACTTTCTGATCATCCGGGCTCTTTCTTCGTCGTACGGAAATTTCTGTCCGTATTCGATGTCGTTGTTTATTTCGAAAAATCCCTGCTTGCCGAAGCAGTCGAACTGAACACCCGCTCCTTTGGAGAAGATATACAGATAATCCTCCAGCCTCTCTTCCAGACGGGGATAGACATCCTGATGACCGATGATCACGTGATGCAGATCAGCCCCTTCCTCTTCAAAGAAAGACAGCTGTTCCCGGTACATGCTTCCTCTGCCGGTATGGGTCGAAATGCCATATCCCGTCTCTGCGCTCGCTCTTCCGGCTGCCCGCAGGACTTTCTCCTCGGTTTCATAGACCGTATAATTGCTGGAACCGACTTCACCGATAAATCCGGCTTTGATCCTGTCTTTTCCTCTTCCATCCAGAAGCTCCCGTTTGATCTCGTCCTTCAGTTCCTCAATACTTGCTTCCTTAACATACTGCGGAAGTCTTGGTTCCTTGTAGAAACCCGCTCCGTAGACGATCTTCACACCGGTCTGCTCAGACAGCATTTTCAGTACGCTGATCCTGTCTTCCTTGACATCCATAGCACAGATCTCCGGTGTCGACATCTCCATGATCGTCCTGCCCCCGAAATGGAAGTAGTCTCTCAGTTCTTCAATCTCCTGATCGATACAGTTGTCGCGGGCAGAAAAAAGAATATGCTCATGCGGTGAGACAAAACCCAGTTCATCGATAGCGACCGGTCCGGTTACGGTATTTACATAATCCTTCATGGCTGCTCCTGTTTTATCAAGGGAAGAAAGCTTTCACCGTTCTGCGGTGCATCCACATGGAAGTAGTCGCAGACCGATGCACCAACATCCGAAAGAGTTTTTCTTAAACCGATACGGATCCCTTTTCTGTCCCTGTAACGGATCAGTAAAGGAACATTTTCCCTAGTATGCTTGGAGTGTCCGATCTTCGGGTCGTTGCCGTGGTCGGCCATGATGACCAGAACGTCATCGTCCTGCAACTCATTCAAGATATCGCTTAGACCGGCATCGGCGATCTCCAGGATCTCCTTGTATCTTGTTGTACTTTGCGAATGTCCGGCCAGATCGGTCTCCTGCACGTTGGTGCAGATGAATCCGGCATCCATCTTCTGCATCTGATCTATAGTATGTTTCAGACATTCCTCCGTAGGAACGCAGGAAATCGATAAACCGTGTTCATTATGGACAATGTCCGCGACCTTACCGATCAGAACACAAGGGATGCCCTCTTTTGTCAGAATAGTTGGTGCCTGTACCTTCGGATCGACGCCGTAACCAAGATGCAGACACTGATATCCCTGATCGTAGGACTTTGATTTTGCGGAGGCAATGCCGATATACTTGCCTTCCTTGATCTCTTCCGCCGCATACAGATCATCCATCGTATTCCCCGTACCGCCGAAGACGATAACTCTTCCAACCGTTACGACTTCCCGAACCTTTCTGGCAATCTCCACTTCCTTGTCAAAAGGCATGTAGTCCAGCGGAGCCGTTACGTTGTAGCACATACCCAGATCGGCTTCCAGATTGTCCGCCACCGTTACATAATCGTCACAGACCACATAACGCAGACCTTCCCGCTCCACGATCTTTACCTTATGACCGTTCTCTTTTAGATGCTTTGCGACAATATCGACCTTCTGCTGAAAAGGTACGATCTCCGGATCCTTCGGTCTGGTTCCCATGATTTCCTGATGTCCCATAAAAGTATCGGCGCCAAAATGCATCAGTTCCGCCTTGCCGTAGTTGGCATCCTTCCGGAACTTCATTCTCTTGCTTTCTTTTCCATAGGCATTCATCAGACCCAGTTTTTCCAGATTAGGCAAATACAGATCCGGATAGTCTTCCAGAATACTTCCAATCGTACAGGCTTTCTCATCACCCGGTCTTTTCACTGCAGCATCGGCGGTTGCACCCATGCCGAAGCCGTCCAGTACAATAACGACAAATCTTCTTTTCATTCGCTTTCCATTCTAAAGAGATCTCTTAATGCTTTCTCTTAATATCTCTATTACGGTATCGGCACCTGCCCGGTTCGGATTGATCCGGATCAGACGTTTTACAATACCGGGGTCTTTCTCTCTGACAGTTCCGGATGCCCGGTAGAACATCGGAGCCATTTCATACTTGCTTTCGGCTCCTACTGGATTTGGCAGGGCACCAAGCTTCTCGGCGTTTTTCAGTACTTCTTCCGCGATTTCTTTCTTGAATTCTACCAGCAGGACCTTGGATTGAGAATTGGCGATATAGACATCGCGGATCTCTTCAATTTCATTGTCTTTTAGTCTTTGTAACAGTTCTTCATTGGTCTGTGCCTGTATTGCCAGCAGAACCGGCGCTGTTACCAGTCCTCTTAAGACTTCCATCGCTTCATGTCCCTGAGTCTGACATCCTCCGGAGTAATGCATCTTTCGGATCCTGTCAATGTATTCTTTCTTTCCGGTAACGACTCCGATCCCTTCCGGACCCTGCAGTTTAAAGGTCGAGAAACAGGAAAGATCTGCTCCCATTTCACATCCTATCCTGCCGACTTTCATGACGGCGTAGTTCTCATCAATGACGATCGGAATGTCTCTTTCTTCTTTGATCACCGTTATTACCTCTTTCAGATCATAAGAATCATCCAGAAGCTGACGGGAATGCTGAATGAGAGCCGCTTTCAGATCAGGATTCTCTTTCATGATCTTTCGAATCTCTTCCGTAGAATTGAAGTTCGCCCTGACCGTATCGAATCCCAGCATCTCAAAACTGATCTTCGTCGTGGAATAGATCGGCGCGTCGTGGATCAGGATCCGGTCTCCCGCTTTCGCGACGGCCGAAAGAGCATAGCGGATCGCTCCCGTTCCGGAACCCCGGACCATGATGGCAGCTTCACTGTCGAAGAATTCAGCAATCGCCTCTTCTGCCTTTCTGGTCGTCAAAGGCTGGTTCTCCGGCTGATGGACGCCAAGATCGCCTCTGCTCAGCTGTTCATACCCGGTAAAATGATGGGTAATGCAGGAAACCATCCTGAACTGTTTCTGTGTCGCTTCTTCCAGCGAAATGCTCTGTAACGGATATGTCTTCATCTTTCTCTTTACACCTGATACCCTTCGTTGAAATAACTCTCTACATCCAGAAAATACCGTTCGATCAGTTCATCATGAACATCTTCGATATATTCTGCCGCCTTCAGCAGCCGGCTTACTTTTTCTCTTTTACTTTCACACATCAGCAGTGTCGCACATCCCAGTTCCTTTCCCGGAATTACCATGGCACTCGCTCCTGCGGTATTGCATACTCTGACATAGCCCTTGCCGCTATCTTTCTGTATCTGCCTGGTCCGTTCATCGAAATGACCAAACAGGGAATCCCCGAAACCGTAGAGATCGACAGGACCTTCCTGCAGGATCATCACATCACATTTTTCCAGGATACCCTTCAGATATTCCGTCAGTTCGTTTCTTGCGCGAAAAGCATCCATCGGTTCAATGACCTGTGATCGAATACCCGGGTATTCCTGATCGGAAAATACTATTCCAAAATCTTCACCCGCTTCAACACCGATAGAATCTTTAATTGCCTTCAGCAGGATCTTCCTGTCTCTGGCGAAGAAACCCAGGGAATTCCCGCTCAGCATCCCGTCGGTATTTTTCTTGATCGTCTGTACCCTATCTTCTTCGATCAGTTTCGAGATAAAACCCAGAATATTCACACACATCGCCGGAGCTAAAACAGATCCTCCGCCGTCATTTCCGATACCCAGATCATTGATCCCGGCAAAAACGTTGAGAGCCGTTCCGGAAGAAGATCCGGACATGTAATGACCGGTAAGAGGATTGATCAGTTCCGTATCGACAGCTCTGCCTGCCAGCTGTGATTTCTTGTCGATCGTATGCAAAGCAAAACCCGTTTTTTCCAGCTTATGCATCAGCGTATTCGGAATAGATGAAACATTCTTGACTCCCGTCAGGATGTCTCCTTCCCGGCAATCAAAAACCTTTACCACGGAACGGTAAGGATTCAGTATTGCCAAGCGATGTGCGTCCTTGTAGTTCATTACCAGTTCTTTTCCAGCCTTTCTCCTAAAGGCGAATACAGTCCCAGCAGTTCCGGCTGTCCGCTCTGTATTCCTTTTACGACAGCGACCTGGGATCTTACCGTGAAGATCTGCGTCCTAAATGTCATCAGCACACATTCGCCGACCGGAAATTCTTCTTCAAGTTCAAAATGATAATCGATCGAGTCATCATCCGGAGCAACGGCTTTCGCATGGACTGCCGTTTCTCTTTCGGTTCCGACCAGGGCATTCTCCATGTGTCCCCGACGATAATGTCCGCCGCCGTAGCAGTAGGATCTCCCGTTAAAACAGTGGGATATTTCGGAGACATATACATAGGCTGGAAACTCGATCTGTTCGCTGTATTTATGCAACGGTGTCGTACCTGTCAGCCCATGCCCCGGTTCACCGCTGCTTCCGCCAAGTTCGCTGATCAACGGGATCGAAGCCGTACAGGTAGCGCTAGGAAGGTTGATGTTAAGATCTGAATAACCGTGCTCCTGCGCGATCTTTTTTCCTCTCTCCATTGCCTTCAGATTTGCCGTAGGCAGTATCTTGTTTTCTTTCTCTGCATACAGGAGTGCCGGAAAGACCGTCAGACCTCCTACCCGGACATTCTCCAGTTTATCGATTTTTTTGAAGAGTTCTTCCAGTTCATCGCTGTGAAAGCCGCCGATCTGTCCCGAATACAGCCGGGAGTCCGGATCGGAGATCCGGATCAGCAGTTTCTGTACCCTGCCGCATTTCTTTGCCGCTTCATTGATCTCCAGGATCTTCTCATAGGAATAGACCGTGACATAGTCCGGCTTCGCTGCAATGATCCTTTCCATGGCGGCTTTCGGGATCTGTACCAGATGTCCGACATTGGACAGATGGATACCGTTGTCGATGTAGCACAGGGCTTCCCGGTAATCGACAGCCACGGCGCCCTGATAGCCCAGTTTCATCAGTTCCTGACCGATCAGAGAATTCCTGCCGATCTGTTTCAGCATGAAATAGAGCTCTATGCCATACTTGTCGGCTTCTTTTTTTATTTCCCTGGCATTATAAAGGATACTGTCAAGATCCAGAATGTAGGTATCCGGCAGTATCTTTCCTTCCCGATGCAGCTGAAAGGCACAGTCGACCAGCCTTGAATTTCTTTTTATCAGTTTTTCCAGAAACATGTATCTTCTCCTGTTTCGATCTGAGGGTTATTGACGATTCTTGCCGGGTTTTCCGCCAGAAAACGGTGGATCTTTTCTTCGGATAGACCGTACTGTCTCATCAGCGGTACGACGCTGTCCATGACCGCCAGATATCCTTTTCCGTCAAACGAAGTGAAGTAGGTATGTCTGGAAATGTCGTTTGACAGCAGCAGATGATCCCCGTATCCCGCTTCCACGATCTTCAAAGCATTCCTGGCCCTGGTCTCGTCCGGCATGTATGCGGTCTTGCCACAAGTATCGAAAGCAATGTTGATGCCCTGCCTTAACAAAGACAGATGATATTCACTGTCGTCGATCAGATCCTGGTGACCGAGGATGATCTTGTCCGGATCAACTCCTTCTTTCAGAAGGATATCGATCGTCTCCTGTGCCACGATCCTGCCGGTATGGGTCGAAACCGCAAAACCGGTCCTTCGTGAAGCGATGCCTGCCGCAGTCAGGATCTTTCTTTCATTTCCGACAAAACCCTTTGAACTCGATGCGATCTCGGCGATCAGTCCCGCCTTGATATCCGTTCCATCGATCCCTTCCGTCAGGTCTTTGACATATACTTCGGCGATCTGTTCCGCACTTGCCTCGTTCAGCCACTCCGGATGATATTCTGCCAGATAGAAACCGGTCGAACAGACGATGTTCAGACCTGTCTTCTCGGCAATCTCCTTCAGTTTCCAAACATCTCTTCCCATGTCGTTGGTCGTCACTTCAAAAGCACTCTGTATGCCTTGATCCATGGCTTTTCGGATCTCCGGAACGACTTCGTCAACATTCTGAATAAAAGAATATCCGTCCTTACGGATCCGATCCAGATCGACGATGAAATGTTCATGCGCCAGCGTCAAACCCAGCTCTTCAGAGCTTATATCTTTTAATATCGTACGAATCATCAGTATTCCTCAAAACACAGGCATTCCTTTCGGAATGCCTGTTCTTTCTTTTTATTCCGGCTTTCCTTCGGCCTTGTCTGTCAGCGCTTTGACTAGAGCAGGAACGACTTGATCGGTGTGTGATTTCACATAACCAAAAGCCTTGTGGTTTCCTGCATAGACCATATGCCGGATCTGTTTCTCGTTCGGGCAGTTTCCCTGTTTGGATACGACCAAACAGTTGCTATAGCCCAGGACCATGATCGCGGTAGCCAGCGAACCGCCTCCGCCTGTCATGCAGCTGCCGAGATAGTAATCCATCTCGCCGGCCTTGACTTTTCTGGCAGCGACCATATCCGGATCGACAAAGGTCTCGACCTTGTCCGCAAAATCCTTGTCAATGATCTGTTTTGTCTGTGTAGCCGTCAAACCACAACATTCAATCTTCATAAGAAAGCCTCCTTCAAAAAATTATAAGCTAACGATGTGCAACAGGATAGCCAGGTTGTACAGCAGACCAACTGCAACAGCAGCCAATGGACCTACAGCGGACTTCGGAATACGCTGACCGGTTACTTCATTCAAAGTGTAGAAGCCGCCGACAGCCATCAGACCGACAGCACCCCAGATCGCATTGCCGGCCATGAAAGCACCGATCGTCAGAGCCAGGGTCGTGCAGGAAATCATGGCGTCACGGATGTGGTCACCGCACTTTGTCAGTTCAGGGAACTTGGACAGAGCCTTGCCTAAGAGACCTAAGAGCTGAATTTCGATGAATTCAACAACGAAACCGGCAACCGGAGCCAGGAACCATACGGAATCCGGTACCATTGCACCCACCAGCATGACAGCAGTCAGACCTACAGCCTGATAAACGCCTGTTGCCAGAGCGGTAGAAACGATCAGCGGAATAAATGCGAAGATAACGCCGATCATAGCCAGGTAGAAGATGTTCATGTCGCCTGCCGTGATAGCGGAAGCGAGGATGACTGGCTGATATGCCTGAGCCAGGATCTTGATACCTAAAGCATTCAGAGCGCCCTGTACGCACAGATAGATCCAGTTCTTCTTGATTCTTTCAGCGTTCTTCGTGAAGATGTTTTCTTCTTCTTCCGTCGTTTCGATCGCTTCGGAATTCTTGGAAGCCTGTACCGCATAGGCAACCAGGCAGATCATGCCTGCCAGCATTGCGAATGTGTAAGGATATAAAGCGATTGAAGTTCCGCCTACCGAAACACTGCCTACAATCGTGCAGACGATATAGACAATACCGGTAATGACAGCAGCGATAATGCCCTTCTTAGCTCCGAACTGGCCGGCTATGGCAATTGCCGGATACATACAGAAGATAGGAAGGACTGGGCTTGTGATGTTTGTCAGGTCATTCAGGAAGTTGTATGGCAGACCATTGAACAGTGCACCGATAGCCTGTGTACCATAGGCACAAAGCAGACCATAGGCAGCACCTAAAGCCAGAGCCACATACTTGTTTGGTGACCATGCACCGATACAGTCCGTAGCGATCAGGATCAGGTGGCAGGCGATCAGGCCTGTACCCAGCCACTGGTTGAAGCCGGCCATGACCCAGCCAAAGCCCATGCCGGTAACAACAACAGCGAATTCCGGACGGGACATTCTGCCTTCCATCAGTTCCGGGAAGACAGGTCTAGCGCCATCGTTGAAGTTGGAGATGCACAGGTGGGAAAGCAGGCTTGCCCAGGCGGCGATCGCTACCAGAACGACAGTTCTAAGCAGTTGTGGAAATACAAAATTTGTAACCATATTTTTACCCCTTCTTTTTGTTGGTTGATCACTCGGTATCGGAACAGGTGTGCCATTCACCCGTTTCCTTAAACTGAGCGATTAAATTGTTTATATGAAGCAACGCATATCCCTGTTCTGTTTCGTTCAGCGGGTTCTTTGTCGCATTCATAACTTTTTCTAGGATCTCTTCCGATTCCTTATAAGTATCCAGAGATCTTAATTCTTCCAGCACGGTTTCCGGTATTTCATCGACCGGTTCCTTGCTTACAAGTCTGCCGTAGGCGGCACAAAGGTGGGCGATAAAAGGAGCGGCATTCTCTTCTTCCAGAACAACGCCGTATTCGTCACGGAACAGAGCGATCACGTTCTGAATATCTTCAATGTCTTCATCGGTAATCATTCCGCCTTCTTTATACAGTTCAAAACGTTCCGTAAAATCCATCAGTTCTCCTTCTTGGCGAAAAGCCCCTTCTTCTTTGTGCTTCTTTCTTTTCTCTGCTGCTTCTTGGAGATCTTCTCCGGATGATATTCCTCATAATTGAGTCCGAAGATCCTGTCCGTCAAAACCATACACCATTTATCGGAATAAAGCGCAATAATCATTGCCACACCCATCATCACCAGCAGGACGATGTAGTTGTTCTGTGTCACCAGACTCATGCCGAAAGCCAGAAACAGACAGATAAACAAAACAAAAAAATAACGGACCAGACGAAAATGCTTTCTTGTCTTCTCCGTAAATCTCATTTGCTGATGACAGTGACTGCAGGAAATAATTTCCTTGATATTCTTGCTGTTTAGATCATATTCTTTACCGCAGCGGTAACACTTTACTACACTCTTCATTTTGCCTAGATAAAACAGATCTTCTATATATACTAGTTTACTTTCTGTACCCGGAAATGTAAACATCTAATCCATCGGCAGACATTCCTGCAGATGGCCTTCTTCATCATAGACCAGCTTCAAAGAGAAGAGCTCGTTTCTTTCTCTCAGCATCGGCAGAAAGACCCGGTCTCCTTCCCACAAAGACAGTTCACCGATCGCATCGATCGGGATCCATTTCAGGACGCCTTCCCGGCATTCTTTTCGGACATCTTCTTTTGTAGAAGCGGTATATAAAAAACTCAGTTCATTTCCCCAGGCGGGAAGAATAAATGTCAGGATCCCTCTGAGTTTCAAATCCTCTACTCTCAGACCGGTCTCTTCCATGATCTCTCTGCGGATACACTCTTCCGGGCTTTCATCTTCCTTCATGTGACCGCCGATCCCGATCCACTTTCCGGCATTCTCATCCTCCTGTTTCTTGATCCGATGCATCATCAGATAAGACCCTTCTTTTTCAATGTAACAGAGCGTCGTCAGTCTCATGATTTCTCCTTTTGCGTAGACATCTTCACCAGAAACTCGGTCGTACCCTCTTCGTATTTCTTTTCTTCTGTCAGATAGAAACCGTGTCTCTCATAGAAACGGATCGCATCCGTGTTCTTCTCGATCACCCAGAGATAGCTACAGCCCTGCCCTAATGCGAATTCGATCAGAGTGGAACCGATCTTCCGGTTCTGAAAGAAACAGTCGACATACAGTTCAACGATTTCTTTTCCCTCGATGTGCACGAGCCCCTTGACGATCCCGTCGTCATAGACCCAGATATGATTTAGGATTTCCGGCTTCTTGTATTTCTCAACAACGGATAAGACCTGCAGCTCATTAAAAGAATACTCGTCATCCTGAAAGATCGGCCGGAACTTGATCCTCTTGACAAAGACCAGGATCTCACCGATACGGGACAGATCCTTCTTTTCCGCCTGTCGGATCATTCTTCATCCTCCCGCTCCAGGATCTCTCTTAAGCCTTTTCGGAATTCCGAAAAATGCTTCGGAAAGTTTTCTGAACCTTCGGCTCGGATCTTCTTTCCTTCATCAACAATGGCAGTAAACAGGAACATCTCCCCGTCACTGACATAGCGCGGATGTTTTCCGAAAAAACCGTCCCAGCACAGGATATCGCATGAATTTAAAAGATTCAGGATTTCTTCCCTGTCACAGCGGATACGCGACTGCGGTACCCTGTTTTCGTCCTGATATCCGTTTTCATAGAACAGCAGTTCTGTGCCTTCCTCTGCGGCAACGATTTCATACTCCTGCATATAACGCATGCCGCTGATCCTTAGGTCTATCCGTTCAAATGTATCGATTTTCTTTTTCTTAAACAGCATCTCAATCCTTTTATCTCATTCTATTCTGTTTTCTATCCTCTATCAATAGAAAGGCCGTACAGAATCGTACAGCCTACTTCATTTAAAATCTGCCTGATACGACCGAAAAACTTAGGATTTATCCGAAGTTTTGCCGTGTTTACCTACATAGGATCTTCTGTGCCTGCGTCCCAGAACTGCTTTCTCTTCGGTCGTTTTCGCTTCTGCAGGAGTTTCGTTTCTCTTTTGCCTGCGTCCGATGACCGGCTGCGACTTTTCTTGGACTGTTTCACTCCTCTTTCCGTGTCTATGAGCCGCTACAGGCTGTGCTTCCGTTTCCGTGACAGTCTCTTTCTTTTCTTCTTCCGACTCTGTTTCCGTATCATTCTCCTGATAGCCGTAGTAACGACTGCCGTAACCATAGTTGTGATAGCCGTAAGCACCTGAAGTCTCTCTGCTTCCGTTCAGGACAAAACCGCTGATTTCAATACCGGTATTCTTCAGTTCTCGCAGTCCTTCGGCTATGACTCCGGTTCTGGCATAATCCGACATGATGACATAGATTGCTTCATCCACGTATTTCGACAGCAGCATTGCATCCACCAGCATTGCGGATGGAGGAGTATCCAGAATGACGATATCGGCGATGCTTTTCAGTTTCTCAATGATCTCTCCGGTCTTAGGAGAACCCAGAACTTCGGAATGCGAGGTTGCCTTCTCCGGAGAACCGAACAGTACATTCAGGCGGATCCCGTTATTCTCGTACGGAACGATCGCATCGATCAGGGAAACCTTGCCGTTGAACACATCCATGAAACCCGGCTGTTCCCCGGAAACATTAAAGATCTCCTGCAGGGAAGGATTCCGCAGGTCACAGTCCACCAGAACCACTGTCTTGTTTTTGCCGGAAAGAGAGATCGCCAGATTGGCGGCAATGGTGGATTTTCCTTCTCCCGGTACGGAAGAAGTCACCATCAGGACCTTGTGCCCGCTGCTTTCCAGTTTACGCAGGACCCTGGTACGGATCAGACGCATGGCTTCCAGATAATCCTGCTGCACATTGTGTTCCAGGATATTGATGCTGGAAGAAGTGTCTTTTCTTTTCTTGATCTTATAGACAGGCAGGGTGCCCAGATGGTCGACGGTACTGAAAGCCTTGACATCCTTGACCGTACGCACCGTTTTGTACATCAGCATATGTATAAACACCAGAACAAGACTTAAGACAAAACCATAAAGTGCGCCCTTCATGGCATTGCCACGTACAGCGACCGTTTTGCCACTGTCGGTCGGAATGCCGCTGTCATCGACGATCTCGATGTTTGTATAGCCGACGACGTACTCCGCAACCTTCGGATAGTTCTTGATGATAGAAAGCAGCGTATTGTAAGAAAGCTCCGGATCGGTCGAAGAAACGCTGATCGTCAGCAGGTTGGTGCCTTCCACGTTGGTAACCTTGATGTTGCCCGGCAGGGAAGTCACGTTCATATCTTCCATGATCACATCTTTTAAAACACCGCTGGTCAGGATATACGGGAAAACCGTACCCAGCTGCTGGGCAGAACGGGAATCCGTGTTGTTTTCGTCTTCAGAAGAATAGACGGCTACCGTCGCTTCCGCCTTATATGCCGGCACATAGGAATCTCTGGTCGAGAAATAACTTAAGGCGCCAAGAAGCAGAGGCAATACCAAAACCACGATCCACATCTTTCTAAGCGAATTCAGAAAAGCATCGACAAATGCCGTGATATCCAGTTTTTCGATCTCGTTCTTGCTTTCTGCCATTTTACTTCTTACTCTCTGTTTCTGTCATCTTGTTCGCACTGCTTGTCGGACTCTTACGTTCCGCATAATGTCCGTACGCTCCATAACTGCTGTAACGTCCATAATGGCCGTACTTGCCGTACTTGCCATAACCGTAATAGCCGCCGACGATCTTCCTGCCGCTTCCCGGCAAAGACCGTACGCCGTTTAAAATACATCCCGACATGTGACAGCGGTACTTCTTCAGTTCATCGATCGCATCATTGATCGTAGCCGCCAGGATCCTGTTATACTGAACCACCAGGATCGAAAGATCCGCGACATTGGCTACCGACTCCGCATCCGCCATCAGTGACATCGGTGGCGTATCCAGAATGATAATATCAAAACCCTTGCGCAGATGATCGATCATGCGCTTAAAAACGCCGTCCTTGAAATATTCCGCCGCATCCCTACTGCCTTTCCCGCAAAGCAGTAAAGGAAGATTACTGACAGGATCACGATACAGATATCCCTGACCGTTCTTGGTCCTTCCGCTTAGAAAATCCGTCAGGGAAGTGCCTTCTTTCACCTCGATCCCAAAGATCCTGGCCTGGGTAGGACGACGCAGGTCGCAATCGACCAGAAGCACGCTCTTGCCCTGATTCTGAATCGCCAGAGCCAGATTGGCAGCCACTGTCGATTTGCCTTCGTGTTCTGCCACACTGGAAATCATGATGACCTTTGCATTGTGCCGCTCTACGGATTTCAGTACCGAAGCGGCAATCTTTTTATACCGTTCTACGAATGAGAAACTGGCCGTCGCATCCGTCAGAAGAACACTCTTCTTACCGATATCGCTCTTGGTCTTACGCAGACGTTCGTACTCGATGGCCCCCAAAGAGGTCGCATCCAGTTTCTCTCTGAGATCCTTCTCGCTCTTGATCGTATCGTGACGATAGGAAAGATAGGCAAAAGCTGCCGTAAGAACCAGAAAAGCCAGAACGAAGGCCCGTTTCGCCATACCCAGGGCAGAAGAACCGGAAACGCTGCGGACCGGGATCTGCGGCTGTGCCAGGACTTCCATGACCATGGTCGTATTGACATACTGGATCAGTCCCGGATACAGTTTCATGATGGAACGGATGATCTTGAATGTTTTCTCCGGGGAATTGCTGGTGACGGTAAGGGTAAGCAGATTGGTTTCCCCAATCACTCTGGCCGTTGCCGAGGCATCAAAAGACGCCAGACCGACATCTTCGCAGACCATTTTCTTCATGACATCGCTGTTCAGGATATTGGTAAAGCTCGTGGCCATGGTACGGGCCGCGCTGAGATTGTTGTAGGCATAACCAGTCGTACGCTTGGACATGACCGCGAAGGTGGCGTTGGAACTGTAAGTGACCAGGGCTCTGGAGTTCACCAGCATCATCACGATCATTGCTACCGCAAGGGAACCTAAAACGATCGCCCAGAGACTATGCAGAACATCCGTAATCAGGCTGAATGGTTCAACATTGCTGAAAAGCTCGTTTGTACTGTCTTTCTTCTCGCTCATCAGTAATCCTCCGTAACAATGACGACCATCTTTGTTTCTGTCGTTATCTTTCCTGAATAAGGCAGACTGAATACGACATGATAAGTCCCCTCATGAAAATAATCGACATAATCGCTGATCATAATCTCTTCTGCAGTAAAATCCGTATCTTCAAAATCCAGCATCCTGTTTCCCTGACGGATGCCGGCGATATATTCCTCATAGTTCACTTCTCCGCCTACCGGAAGATACAGAATGTAGTCCGATAAAGCCGGATACTGACGGTTGTATTCGCTGCTGGTCAACACATCCATGACGACATTCAGTTTCTCGACATCGCCGTGATTGTTTGTTACTTCCAGTACGACCGGATATTCCGCCGAAGAAGCAGTGGTATAGGCATCGGAAAGGATCTTGATCTTATTGGAAATATCGCCATCCAGCACATCTTCTGCCTCTAAAAAGGAGAAATCATAGGTGGATTCCGAACGCAGGACCAAAGGTTTTTTGGAAGAAAAACGCGGAGAATGATAATCATCATAGATCACTTTTCGGCTGTACTTGCCGACATTGTTATGAGAATCAAAAGCGGCATAGTCGACCCGGATCACACCTTCTTCGATAAAATTGGATTTCCCGGCAACTACCAGTGTCTTTGTCACATCGCCGTCGCGCTCATCTTGCGCACTGACACCTTTCAGCAGATCCTCATCCGTCGCTTTCACGCTCAGATGCAGAACATCTTCGTTGCAGCTTATAATCGGCGCATCCTTATCCTGATCTCTGTAAGAAAGATACTGGTCAACGCCAAAAAATACCGAGCTGGCAAGGAAGAGTATCAGCAGTAAAATTCGAAGAATGCGCATCAAAAACTCCTTAAATTAAGTTTACCTAATTATACAATACTATTTCTGTCCTTTTCCATAAAGAAGCTATTCAGGCCACTTCTAAACAATGAAAGAATCTTGTGATATCTTTTTATTTCTTTTTTTCTAAAAACCCTGAAAACAGACTCTTTACGGTCTTAGAATCAAGGCTGAAACTTCTGCTAACTTTCTTCTTCGAGAATTTTATACTCTTTCAATAATTCGATCCGTTTCTTGCCAAGACGGATACTTTCCTGGGGATCGTTCTGTGCCATATTTCTTGTTTCTTTTAGGTAAACCACAACACGGCTGATCCAGGCAATCGGAAGCAAGTAAGGTCTTTTCTTTAAATACTGATACTTGTTTTCCATGCTACTCAAAGGAAGAAAAACAGAAGACAGGATCGACGTTGGACTTTTTCTATTTATTGCATTGATTGTCATCGTACTGGAATGCAGCCTGGAAAGGGATGAGGCTCCGTAAATACCGCTTTGCATGATATCTTCTAAAAGTTTGTTCTCATCGATCGCATCAATATCCCAGTCTTTTAGCACATCTCGTAAATCCTTATCGTTAATGATACGGTTCATTCCGATCTTGTATATTGCCCGGCTTAAATCGAAAGCTCTTGCATCTCTCAAATCTTCTTGCAGCCTGGACCATTCGATGTCGTTCTGATATGAAATGGAATAAAGAAGAATATCTCCAACCTGACGTATTCCAAAACCGCTGTGAAGAAAATGTTTAAACGCATGCAGGATCAGATAAAGAAGATGATCTGTATGAGAAAGCGTATAGAAACCGGTTCTATAGATTCGTTCTGCGATCGCTTTTTCCTGCGCATTTTCAAAATAAGCATTTAAATAAGAATATGCCGAAGAAGGAGGAAATAAGGTCTTGTGTACTTCAATATATAAATGGCTTTCTTTCTCCTCGTAAGTAACCTCAAAAGATTCTTCTATGTTCTGATTTGAATCAACAAGTTTCAATCCATACGCCAGCAATGCCTCATGCAGTGCAGGATATGCTTCTGAATCAATCCATAGATCTTCATCGGAGGAACATCGTTCTTCCGGATGCGGATACAAGCTACGGCAGACGATCCCCTTTATCACCAGCGGTTTTAGTCCTTTTTCTAACAGATAGTCATAAAGAAGGACAAAATCGGCGCTTCTGCACGCCTGGGTCTGTGCGGCTTCTTTCGCTCTTTTCACATAATAAGGAAAACGCTCCTTTTCTTCGATCGCTTCCACTGCCATCGGCAAAAGCATATGGTTCATCGCCAGATGAAAAAAGCGAAGACTCTCTTCGCTGTTCATTGAAGATAAGGAGCATTTCTTTTTTCTGACTGCACAGGAAAATGCTTCCAGAAGTTTTTCTTCAACTTTATTCAAATTCTATTCTCCTGCAGACTCCTGATCATCCGGAATGGTAATGATGATGTCCCCTCCGTCTTCCTGAATCGTAGCTTCCTGTATTTCATCCTCCTCGACAGGCTCATTTTCGATTTCAGTCTCATTCTTTATGTTTTCTTCGTTCTGTTCCTCAACCGGCTCACTGTCTATGCTTTCTTCTTTACCTGTCTGTTTCGGAAACAGAAAAGCATATACCGAAAGAACACAGATCGCAACAACGAGCACTGCAATGATTATTAAATAACGCTTTTTCATTTTTCCATCACCTGAATATAGTTTCTTTCCAGCAGCTGTTGAATCAAAGAATGTACATCTTCCGAAATGTTATCTTGCTGATCAACATCGTACTCCTGTTTCATTCTTTGACAGAGCTCTTTTTCATCAATCCCTTCTTCCAGCTGTTTCCAGCAGAAAGCCCCTGTTTCATTTAAACTTGTTACATATGGTACATCCTTACGTAAATGTTTCGCGGCAATCAGTACATTCTGATCGGCTATTTCACATAAGATGACTCCTTTACGGCTGATATATTTCATAAATACTTCTCCAGATATTTACTGCAGAGCTCGACAGCCTCCTGATCGGCTTTGTTTATAAGTTTAATAACAGGATACTTCTTTAATAGCACATCTGCAATATTAGAGAGTTGACGGATGTCCTCTTCGTTTTGAGGTTCAACCGCAAACTGATGAAACAACGGCGCCAGAGCTTCCTTCACAGACATCTCTCTGATCTCATTGTGATCGCCTTTCTCAAGAAAAACGATTCCACCCAATGGTGCATCCGCTTTTCCCTTAAACCGTTCCTTTCCGTTCCAGGGAGACGGATACACGTGAATATTGCCGTCATTCAGTTCAAGATAAGGCATGTCACCGCAGATCAGCTCAATCTGATCTCTGTACCGTTTTTTCCAGTTTTTGTACTGCGTCGTCTTTCCCGTTCCGCTTCTTCCGATAAACAGCCAGGCTTTCTGTTTATAACGGATCGCCACAGCATGGAAGAAAACCCCATTTTCCCTTAACAAGGCAAGGGAAGAAAGATTGATCAGGGACTTATATTCGACATAGTCGTCATCCTGATTCTCTGTATAGTAGGGACGCAGTTCCTCCATATAATCAATCGGAGAAAGAATATCGTATTCCTCATTTTCCGACAAACGAATATATGGACGCATATATAACGGCGTCTTTTCATAATGGAAAGCATAACGAAGCTTATGCTGTCCGTAACTGATTTCGTATACTTTCATAATTAGAAAAAGGATCGAGAAAACCCGTTAGAGAGTTCTCCCAATCCTTTGTTTTAACGATTAGCCTTCCCAGAGCCTGTTCTCGATGTAGTAGTCGTAGTCGTTTACGTCGACAGTACCGTCTCCATTATAGTCGGCATCAGGGTTATCTCCTCCCCAAGCGATCTCTTCCCACCAGGTGTCGAAATCCATGCCTTCGGCAAAGTTTGTTCCCTGACCGGTTCCTTGACCGATTACTGTTCCGCCGGAACCTGTCTCATCATCCAGTTCAAACAATACAGGTGTACTATATTTGATTCTCAGCATTTTATAATACCTCCTTAGTCGCCTTCGGCCGTTATTTCAATATCTGCAAGCGGTTTGGAGTTAGCTGAATCCGTAATACGCAGACCGCCGGTTCCGACCTTGCCGTTACCAAAGCTGATTCTACGGGTCTTGGTTCCTCTAACCGTTACACCATCCATCGTCTTCCAGAATGGCGTAAACTCACTTCTGGTATCTGTCTTAATCAATCCGCTCGCATCCCAGTATCCAAGATATCCGTTCCGGACATACTTGTAAGTACCGTCTTCGTTCTTGCCTCCACCGAATACACTTCTCGGGCTCAGAACTACCGTAGCGCCGCCCGTTGCGTTCTGAATCGTCAGCGTCTGCACAACAGTAGAAGACTTACCGGTTTCTTCATTTACCACATGGATAACATATCCGAGTTTAGAATACTTCAGATCATCAACTGCAGAAATATACCACATGTTACGTAAGACTTTATCACCCTTGTTGTAAGTGTAGTGGGTATAAGCCAAATCATAATGATCAGGAACTTCCTTGAGATAGTATACCGTATCGACAACAGGATTCATTTCTGTACCCTTTGTGCCTTTTCCGCTGTAGTAATCGCTGCCCCAGCCGGTAGCCTCACCGTTTCTGACCTTTTCAATATAGGCATAGTCATATACGGTTCCCTGAGCATCCGTTGCCCACAAACCGCCGGTATGCTTGCCATCGTATGCCGTATCTACTCCAGCTGTATCGGCAACATAATCCAGATTTCCGGATTCTGCCTTACCAACGATCTGATCATCCGTTACAGCAGCACCTGGATAAGATCTGTAATAACCGCCATAGAGATGATTTTTCTTAGTCTCCTTAGCAAGATTGAACTTATATCCGGTAATCGTTCCATCGGTCGTAACCGGTATCAGACGGCTCTCCTGGTTTCTGATCTC
Organism: Erysipelotrichaceae bacterium; assembly: GCA_017432885.1. Lineage (GTDB taxonomy): Bacteria > Bacillota_I > Bacilli_A > Erysipelotrichales > Erysipelotrichaceae > Colivicinus. The sequence continues at coordinate 31,223 of JAFRIE010000024.1, forward strand.
GATCTTCTCAACAGTATTATCACTTGAGTGATATACATAGAAGTATTCGTAATTCTGCAGTTTGTTTGTAAATTCTACACTGTACTGCCTATTACCAACAACACCGTCCGTTACTTTCGCTACTTTATTTTCGACAACCGGCTGAACATCACCTTCCGGTGTGAACGGTCCGCCTGGACTCGTACGGTGCTGAGTTACAGCCGTTACTGTCTCCAACAGGAACTCAGGATGATCGCCGGTATCCTCGACTTCTGAGAACTCGAAGTTGGAAGCTTCTGGGACGTTGATGAAACGTACAGACCATCCGGCTTTTAACTCAAGAGTGAAGTTGCCTGTATTAGGTACATGCAGCTTATAACCGACACGGTTTCCGTTCTCATCGTACAGATGGTAAGCACCGGAATCGTTCTCATGAGCGAACCAGTCGGCAAATCTTTCATTGGCAGTTGTATCCCCATACTTCCTTATCAGATCATTATCGGTCATTCCCTTTTCTTCCGGTAAACGGTTATCCCAATCCATATTGAAGGTATAACCGTTGCCTTTATCATCAACGAGCTTACCGTTAATTGTGAATGTTTTATCGGAAATATTCGTAACGTTGCCATCGGCATCCTTTAAAACCTTCTTGACATCAATACCGGATTTGACACGGTTAACCGCGGTCAGACTCTGGTCGATGTATTTAGCTATCGTCTCCTGGTCTTCAATCAGGAATCCATCTCCATAGTATGCATCTGCACCATCTTTGACCATTGGATTAATGATTTCTTCAATCAGGCCATAGTGGTAATCTATGTTGGTTTCAGAAATCGTGAAATCATATCCATGTTCAAGGACATTTTCAACTTCTTGACCTTGTTCATTAGTTTCCGTAACAACAACACCTGGCGCTACGTAGAATGTATAGGTCCAGTTATTGCCTTCATTCAGAACAATATAAGCACTTGTTCCGCCAGCCTGAGGAACCGCATATGGTTCGAATTCTTCCGCCGGATCCTGATGGGCTTTTCTACGTTTTAACAGAAGCGTGACACTTGCCTGACGGTCTTCACCGGCAGTCAGATCATCTTCAAATTCCTTCTTGATAGACAGTTGCATAGACTCAAGAGCCATATTCTGTATTGTGCCCTGGATGTATTCTGCTTCAACCGGCTGTGTACCAACGACCGTAACAGTAGAACCAGTCCTTGAGGTAGTCTTATATGTCGCATTGACCTCATCCGTATTCGTCTTCAAAGCATAAGAGCCCTGTGCCGTAGCAGTAGGAGCCTGCAGCTCTACGATCTGTGCCTTTTCTTCCTCAGAAAGAGTAGCATATGTTTTAGTGCCGTTATTCAGTTCGGCTACCAGGTCATAAGCATCCTGGCTAGGCCATACACGGAAAGTAACGACATAATGAACTCCATCTTCCAACTGGAAATTCGGTCCCATATTCCAGTGAACAGCGCCGCCGTCCTTATCGTACGTTGCAGCTTCGCAATGATCGGCTTCTCTAGTGGTCCATTCTGTCATATGAGCCTCATCGGCACCATACTTGTTTCCTTCACCACCCCAACGATAATACTTGAAACTATTAGGATCAACTGTCTGCATGACTTTCATTTCAGCATTAGTCAATTCTGTTATACCATCGGTAATATGAACATCACCAAAGCCAAGGGCAGAAGAGATGGATTGAGCAATGTTTTCAAAAGCAATATTCAATTCAGATTCATTCGTTGCTAAAACGGCATTGCTTTCAGGAAGACCGGCTTCAGTAACAAGATTTTTCACTTTCGTGACATCATTAGAAACACCGATTGCATAAAAAGTCTTGTTCTTTAAAGCAATAGATTTGACTTCCTCAACCGCTGCTTTAAAGTTTAAGTTGTATGGATTTGGGTCATTGCTTCCGTCTCCAAACAAATAGTCATTACTAGCATAAAACGATGTATTCATCATATTAGTGCCATTTAGAACGCTGTCAGCCACATCGCCACGGCTTACACGGAAGGTTGGATCGCCATCAGTAACAAAGATGATAAACGTCGCTGCATCAGAATCAGAGTTTGCAATACGGTTTGCAATAGAAAGAGCTTTCTCCCAGTTCGTTCCACCTCCGGATGTACATTTGCCTAAATAATTATTTCCTGTAAAAGCGCTGGCTTGTGAAGTCCATGTACCTACACGAATTGCTGAAGTATCAAAATCAACTAACGCAAGTTTGACCAAATTATTACCCGATGCATCCGTTTTTCCTTCTAATGTGGTTGCCATTGCGGCAAGTGCATCTTTGGCTTTTTTGATACGCTGATCATTGGCTGGAACATTTTGTTTTTGACTTCCATCCATATTCCACGCCATACTACCGGAGCTATCAAACACAACAATGACGTTAGCCTTTGACTTATTCTCTATTGTCTTTTCTGCTGCAGCAATACTTAATGCTATGGTATTCGTGCCATCGTCATTATAAGTAGAAGATTTGCTGAACTGAGGAGCGTCATCGCCTTCCGGCCAAGTCTCTTCCTGAGGAGCAGGAACAGTTCCACCAGAAGTTGCCTCTGTTTTCTTCTTATATACCATGTAAATATTATTACGGAGATCATTCCAACTATCATTAGTTGTTCTATATTCTATATCTCCATAATTCTTTCTCAACATTGGATAAATCCTTGTTCCGGTTCTAGAACCTAAATGAGCAGAATCAAATTCATATCCTTCAATATCATAGATCAGATACATATTATTAGCTGAAAATTCAGGGGTTCTTGACGGTGTTAAACTATTTCCGTTTGTATCAACATAGTTAATGTTGTATGAATAAAGACCATAGTACCATGAGATGACATAGGTCGAGAAATCATCTGCTTCAAACGTTGCAGTCTGCTCAACAATAACTTCCTCTTCTCTTACTCCTGTTTCTGTATGTTCAACTTCTTCCGTATGTTCAACTGTATCCGTACGAACATATCTGTGTTCCGTTGTATATTCGATCTCAGTTACGGTTTCTACACCTACCTGAACCTCTTCCGTTCCGACAACAACCGTAACAGTCTCAGGTTCATAATAAGTTTCAGTAACTGTATATCTCTCAAATTCATATCTGTAGCCAAGCCAAGTAGTAGGGTCATACCATACGAAATCAACCTTTACCTTTACAACTCTGGTCTTTTCGACTTCTCTGGTCTTTTCAACCATTTCTGTACGTTCTTCGGTGATTTCTCTTGTCTCATAGACAGGAACTTCTTTCTGAACTTCATGAGGTACTTCAACATCTTCATAGATATCTACATCCTCATAGGTAGTAACAGTTTCTGTCCAAGTATACTCGTAAGGAACTTCAACGGTTTTTGTCTCACTGGTCATTGTCGAAACGACCGGTTCAACGCCATAAACAAGCATGCCTTCGTCATCGACAGTTTCCTTTACATGAAGCGTTTCAAAATCAGTGCCATAAAAACCGTCTTCGTCTTTATAGGATAAAGTAACAGATACCTTCTTGTCAGAATAGTCTTTCGGTTCAATCTCTTCGTTGTTGTACCAGAAAGAAATATCTGCACCCTTCACTACAGAATCACTTCCACGTTCTGCCATGACTGCTTCGATTGCTGCAGGATCTGCTTCCGAAACGACAACTTCCGTGCCTTCCGGAACAGTACCTGCTTCGAAAGAAACAGTAACCTTTAAATCATTGACTTCATATTCTTCATAGAAGTCCTCAGCATTAAGAATAACGGTAGGCTCTTCTTCTCCGCCTTCTTCGACAGGATCATTTTCCGTCTGCTCCTGTGGCAAAACGGCAGATTCCTCCTCTGTCCCATTATCCTCTTCTTCCTGCACCGGTAATACTTCTGTCGTATCCACACCGGTATCTTCCTCGGCATGTACGATTCTAGCCGGGATGATTTCCAGCATCATGGATACAGTTAGTACCAGGGCTAGAAATACTTTTAAGAATTTATTCATGGCAAACCCTCCTCGTTTGTTAGCTTGAGCTATTGAAAAATGCTACGAATGCTAGTAGCCAATATTATTTTATATTATTTAATATGCAATGGTAAAGATTTTTTCTACGTTTTAGTGTATTTTTTTATACTTTTTTCATATTTGCCTAAGCTAACAAAATGTTGAATGTTCAACTATCTTTTTTCAATCTAAAAGTCCTTCGCCAGTCTGGCGGATTCCTCCTTACTCAGCTCCTTTACTTCCTTGTTCATGACCCCGTAGACCTTGTCCGCAAGGGAGAGGACGCTAGGACGGTGTGTCGTTACAATACAGGTCCTGTCTCTGTTCTTTTCCATGATATTGCGCAGCACTTTACGCTCCGTTGCCACATCCAAAGCCGATGTTGCCTCATCCAGAAGCAGTACCGGCGCATCCCTCAATAATGCCCTGGCAATGGCAATACGCTGCGCCTGTCCTTCGGAAAGACCTCTTCCTCTTTCACCAACCGAAGCGTTGATTCCTTCGCTTAAATCCTTCACAAAATCCCAGGCACAGGCCAGTTTCAGACATTCGATGATCTCCTCATCCGTCGCCTCTTCCTTGACGATCCGCATGTTTTCAGCAATCGTTCCCGAAAGAATGGTATTCCCCTGCGGCACATAGGCAAAGAAAGAACGGATATCCGCGTTTCCGGCGATGAAATCTCCTTCATCTGTTTCGATCCCGGCTCTTCCTTTCTGCGGCTCTACCAGCCCTAAAATAAGCCGAATCATGGTCGTCTTGCCCTGACCGGAAGGTCCGATCAAAGCGGCGATCTCGCCCGGTCTGGCGCTAAAGTCCGCATTGCAGATGACCGGTTCATTTTCCTCATAGGCAAAGTCGACATCTTCCAGGACGACCTTCACTTTCCCTTCAACCGGTCTGGAAGAAAGATGCTTCTCCTTCGGCAGCTGGGCCAGTTCCCGGATCCGGTTGGCACTGATCGAAGTATTCAGGAACGACGGAAAGATCGATACGACATTGTTAAAGGCATTGGACATGCGGCTGCGCTGGGTCAAAAACAACGTCATCGTGCCATAGGTGATCTGCTGATTCCAAAGCAGCCAGAGGCAATAGCCAAAGGCGATAAACTGAATGAGATTGGAAACTATTGTCATCAGGACGTTCACTTTAATCGAGAAAAGATTGCTTTCAAGGGCGATATCCCGGAAACTGTTCTGCCAGTCTCTGAGCTTCTTTCCATACAGGAAAGATACTCCGAAAGACTTGATGCTGTCCATGTTGTAGAACGTCTCCACTTCAAAAGTCATGACCTTGGAAGAGACTTCCCTGGTCTTCCGGCTGTATTCCCGCTGTTTTCCTACCACAAAACGGCTCATCAGAAGCATCACCGGAGCCGAAGCCACCGCCAGCAGGGCCATGACCTTACTGTAGTTCCAGATGACCACAAAAGTCGCCATAAGCGAATAAAGGGCGATGATGATGTTCGGGATCCAGGAGATCGCGTTGCCCGATACCGTACGGGTATCGTTGGTAAAACGATTCAGGATGTCGCCGCTGCGGTAGCGGCTGATCGAAAGCCAGTCGGAATCCATGATCTTGTCGAAGATGTCCGCCTGTATTTCGTGGTGTATTTTCAGTTTCAGTTTTGTCGAGACCCGGTTCAGCAGATTGTTGAAGACCAGGGAGAACAGAGCGCTCGATACCATCAGCAGGATCAGTAAAGGAAGCTGCTCCTTCTTGTAGCCCGTTACGATATCGATGATGTACTTGCCGATGACGCCTGCGGCTAGGGCTAGGGTGGAGCTGACAATGCCTAAAAGAGTATAGAAGACGATGGCTCCCTTGTATTTTTTCGAATAGGAAAAGATCCACTTCCAGTCTTCGATGATTTCCCCGAAAGTGCCTTCCTTATAGCGCTTGTAAAGGGTACTTAAGGAACGGAACGATGAATTTTCTTCCTGATTCTTTTCACTCATTTTCTTAATTATATCCCCAAACGGTCATATCCGCATCCGGCAGTATCTTCTGTTCCAGGATCTCTCCGGTCAGAACATTCAGGATCTCTTCCCTAACGAAGTTGATCTGCGTCTGGTAAGGATATACGACATACAGCATCGTTCCCGGCATGGAGACCGTTTCGTCATATGTACCGTAGCCGCCCAGATGGTAGTAGATGATGTTCCAGTTTCTTCTGTTCAGCAGTTCTTCGCCAGCCAGTTCCAGGATGGAGGACGGATCGATGTTTGTCGCCACGGAACCGGAAAGGTTGTTCAGCAGGTCGTTGGCTTTCTCCAGCACTTCTCGGCTGGTCAGTTTACGTAAGATGGCTCTTAGAACGATGGCCTGGTGCTCGTTACGGTCGAAGTCGCCGCTTGATAGCGTATGTCTTTCCCGGACATAGTCCAAAGCTTCTTCTCCGTTCAGATGGATATTGCCTGCCGGGAAGTAGCTGAAAATGCCCTGGAAGTCATATGGATTGTAGATGTCGATGCCGCCCAGGGTATCGACGATCTTGCGGAAGGTCACGAAATTGACTGCCGCATAATATTTCACATCCAGATCAAAGAGACCATTTAGACCTTTAACGGTATTCAGGATCCCGTCATTGCCTAGATGGGTCAGTTTATCCATGCCGTCGCTTAAGGCAGGATTTTTCAGATAGGTATCTCTTGGAATAGAAACGATCAGAGCCTGGGCTGTTTCCGGATTGACAGTTAATAGAATATCGACATCGGTACGTCCCCAGATCGACAGATACTCGCTTCGGGTATCGTTGCCGGCTACAAAGACTGTAAATGCCTTTTCCGAGATCCGGCTGGAAATATCGTCTTCCACTTCCACTTCCGTTCTAAAAGTCTTCAGAACGATTGTATCTTCCGTGATGGAGGCGTATTCGCTTGTCTCCTCCAACATGTCTACTGCCATGTCACTCAGAAGAATGCACTCCGCAACACCGCCATAGAAAGCCTGCAAAGTTTCCCAGAGCGTTTTTCTAGAACGTATGGTCACACTGCCAAGATCGTCGTTCAGCTGTTCCAGAGCCTGTTTCTGAGCTTCTGAAGCACTTTGCGGATACAGGAAGATAGAGTCCTTATAATCAAAAAGATCCTCGCTCACTTCAGTGGAAAAGCCCAGTTCCGGATGTCTGTTCCGATAGTCGGATGTAAAGGTGTAGACATGGAAATCCTGAACATCCGTATGGATCCTGGTACTGAAGAGGTTCTCGACCCTCTTCTCAATGTATGGAAGGGTCACGGAAGCAATGGCCATCAGAATACAGAGAATGATCTCGACGACCATCAGAGCTTTTCCTTTCTTCTTGTGCTTCAAAGAAAGCACCAGGAAGATGCCGCCCATCAGAAGGACGATCGCCATCAGCATCAGCCTCCACAGTCTCGGCAGGAGATAGAAGGTATAGATCCGAAAAGACAGATACAAAGAAATCAGCATGAAAACAAATCCGGCAATCATGACAGGAGATGTTTTTCTCTTCTTCTGTCTTGTCGTTTTCTGTCTGGCTGTTCTTTTCTGTTCTTCCTTTTTAGGAACAACTTCCTGCGGGACTTTCTTCTTCTGATGTCTTCCGATGATCTCGGTATTGGTCATGCCTTTATCTTATCATTTCTGCCCCTTTTACAAAACCCCGGATAAAGTCTGTTAGAATAGAGATATCCATGAAAAAGAAGGTCGTGATTCTTGTTTTTATCGCTTTGTGTCTGCTTAGCTGCTTCAGTCTGTATGCCTCGAAGCATTTTCTGATGTGCAGCCACTACACGATCGAAGACGAGAGAATAGAACACCCTTTCCGTATCGTTCAGCTCAGCGATCTGCACAACAGCGTCTTCGAAACAAACAACGAAAGACTGGTGAATAAAGTCCTGGAACAGGAACCGGATATCATCCTGATCACAGGGGATCTGATGAATGAAAACGAGGAGGATCTTAGTATCGCCATCAGCCTGATCAAGGACCTGTCTTCTTCCGGAATACCGGTCTATGTTTCCTATGGAAATCATGAGGCAAATCATGAAAACAGATATGGCACCGATATTACAGAACTGTATGAAGGTGCCGGAGCGAGAGTCCTGGACTTCGCCTATCAAGAGATCGAAGTAAAGGGGCAGCCGATCCGTCTGGGAGGCATTTATGCCTACTGTCTGGGGGAGAAGTATAAAAGTCATGCCACGAAAGAGGGAGAAGTGGACTTTCTGAAAGACTTCCAGGACACTTCCCTGTATACGATCCTGATGTGCCATCTGCCGGTGACCTGGATCATCAATAATTCTCTAAATGAATGGGACTGCGATCTTGTTCTGTGCGGTCACGCACATGGCGGACAGATCCGTATCCCGTTTGTGGGAGGACTCTATGCACCGGATCAGGGATACTTCTGCGGGAAAGAGGAAGGACTGTATTATTCGAGTGACCATAAAAAAACCATGGTACTGACCAGGGGACTGGGAAACACCGAGAACATACCAAGGTTTAACAATATACCGGAAATAGTTGTTATAGATATTAATTGTAAATAATCTCAATCGTCTGATATTTTGATTTCGTTTTCTTGATCTGTTTAGCTTCATCGTGAATCCGCCTTTACGACAAGTTAAAAAAATAAGAGCTGTTCATTGATATGATAATCGGGAGCAGAAATAGTGGGTATAGATAATTTCTAAAGAAAAGGAACGATTCCTGCTGATGAACATGATTGACATTTCCATTCAAGTTGTAGAAAAATTGTATCGATGAAGAAAACGAACTTAAATCGTAACTGTACCATTGATATACTGCGGTTGTTTTTTTCAATTCTGGTTGTTGCTATTCATACCAGTCCGTTTATTGAATATAATGCGATTCTCAGTTACTTTTGTTCGCAAACACTTTCCCGGCTGGCAATTCCGTTTTTTGCCGGAGTAGCTGGCTATTTTTATTTCAAAGACAAATCGAAAGGCAAGAACTTAAAGTATTTAAAAAAATATATGCTTATATATTCTTTTTGGAGTACCGTGATGTTTACGTTTGATGCCGTTCATTGGACCGGCTCCATTTCCTCGTTTGTTTTATATGTACTAAAAACTTTTTTTCTTACTGGCTGGAGACAACTTTGGTATTTATTAGCTGTCATATACGTTATTTGTCTTCTTGCATTAGGAAATAGAATCTCCAACAGATTTAATAGTTTTATTTACTTCTGTTCATTCGTTTTTTTAGCTTATGGGATCGCTGCAGATAATTACGGTAAAATTTTTTCAGCAATACGCACAATATCCTTAATAGAGTCTTTTTTTCAAAACTCTTTTGTAAACTTGCCTATGATTCTACCATTTTTTATGCTAGGATATACGCTAAACCGACCCATTCCTGTTAAGTATAATAAACACGCCTTTCTCATCGCACTTTCATGTATAGTAGGGCTTTTATTTGAAATTCTGCTGACTACTTTGTTTGATCTGCATGAAAACGTCGTATTATGTCTGTTCACATATCCTTCTGTTTACTTTTTACTGATCTGGGCGTTAAACAACCCATATTCAGATTTAAGCGTCGCAGCTAAACACTGCTCCGGAATGGCTTCTATCATTTATCTTAGTCATTCTCTTCTTCAAGTTCACTTAGTCTCAAATGGTTTTACACCATCACTAGTTTTCCTTATTTGCACTTTAATTCCGGGTTTCGTTGGGTTTATATTGACAAAAATTGATAATCCAACTTTCAATAAGTTCATCTGATTGTTTCGAATCAATCGCTGTAAGAGATAAGCGGCATTCTTTATTGCAAGAAAAACGAAAAAGGTTAACAATACTTGAGTTTGGCAGGACAATTTATAATATGATTTTCATAGAAAAGAATATGGATTGTGAAGCAAATATGATTACTGTTCTTGCGTATTAGAACATCAAAGAAAAGGAGGCGTTATTATGCCGACAGTGTCAATAATCATTCCTGCGTATAATAAACAAGAATTTATTTATGATACTTTAGAATCATGTAGAAATCAGACATATTCGGATTTTGAAGTAATCATCATCGATGATTGTAGTACGGATAATACAATCAGTAAAATCAAAGAGTTTACTACTAGGAATGATACATTAGAAATCAAACTCTTTAAAAACGAAGAAAACAAGGGCGTATCATACAGCAGAAACTATGGTATTTCAGAGGCAGCCGGTAAATATGTCCTATTTCTGGATGCGGATGATATTCTTCACCCTGATGCATTATTTCTTTTATATCAGACAGTATTATTGAATGATGCAGACATTGTTTTTTCACAGAGACAGTATTTCACTGGGAGTTATCACTTTGTTGATATCATAAGAAAAAAAGAAATTACAGTAAAAGAATTATCTTCCCCTCCACAATATATCGTTGGTGGTTTGATTCGAAAAGAACCAATTGATAAATATGAGCTTCTCTTTGAGCCTGAGTTGAGGAATGGAGAAGACACTCTATTTACTGCTGAACTCTTCTGCGTATCGTATAAGTGTTATGACGTTTGTTATCCATTATATATGATTAGGCGAGACGACAAAAAATCCTTGTCTAGAGGACAGTGGAATAATCCTAATATCGAAATACCAAGAGAAATCAATATTTTGCGATATATGGAGAAATATTACCGAGAGGGTAGATTTATTAATTCTGATGAAAAAGCAAAAGCAATAACTATAATTAGAAATAAAAAAAACGCAGTAAAAGATTTAATTATACGGTACAACGCAAATAAGATTCCTTTGGAAACAGAATATAGGATACCAATAATAGATATTCTTCTTTCAAATATGAAGATAAGACAAAAGATAATTGAGCTTTTATATCAGCTACCTGGAATAGAGTCGCTTAAGTTTTTTAGATTGATGATGCTGTTTAGAAGAAGCTATATTGCGATGGAATCAAAAAGAGGTTAATAATGTATAACAAACAAGACGCTGTTATGACACATGGATTTGCGATCCTTTGCATGCTTGTTCTGCATCTCTTTTGCAGAACGGGCTCTGACGTTTTTGGTACTCCTTTGATTTGGTTAAACTCGGAAACGCCTTTTGTATACTTGTTCGGTTTCTATTCTGAAATATGCGTCAGCATTTATTCCATTTGTTTGGGATATGCCCAGTATCTGCTGTATTCATTTGGAAAAACAACATGGCGATCAACCGGAAAACGCATTCTGAAATTGATGGTGAATTACTGGATACTGCTTGCGATGTTTTCAATAATCGGTCTGATTCATTCGTCACAGAAAACCATTCCCGGCTCTCTCACTAGTTTTCTAAAAAGCATCGTGCTGCTTCACAGTTATAACGGCGCATGGTGGTTTTTAAACACATATATCATTTTTCTGCTCATCCCACCGGCAATAAAGTTTTTTCCTGTCATAAGACTTTCTGTTCGACGTGGACTGGTTTTCTGTTTTGTTTTCCAAGTCGGCTGGTATCTATTATGTAAATTTGGTTTTTGGCCGGTCATTTCAGGAGACAAGTCTGTCATTGCATTTATTCTTAATGAATTATATAACCTTATCGGTATTCTTCCTTCAGTATGGGCTGGTGCATGTTTTTGTAAAGGAAAGATTATTACACAGATTCATGACCTGTTTTTTGATAAACTGAGAAACCGTGCAATGCGAAATATGATTTTAGGCTGTATCTGGATGATTCTCTTTATCAGCATGAATTTGATTCATAAGGCGGTCCTCAATACCGTATTTGCGGCATTGTCTTTTCTTCTGTTCAACATATGGGAGAAAGGAACTGTTGCAGAAAGAATTTGGCTCTTTCTTGGTAAGCATTCGACCAACATCTGGTTGACGCATATGTTTTTCTATGCAACGCTGTTTCCTGATCTTGTTCAAAAAGCTAAATATCCATTGCTGATGCTCGGATATTTGTTGGTTTTATGTATCGTAGTTTCTTATGTTGAGATGATAATAGAAAGATTCATATATTCTTTTAAAAATCAATAGTGGTGATAATGCGGATCAGATCTCTGGATAAACTTCACTTTCTTTTCTCTACAGAATCATAAAGGATCGCAGTAGTGCAATCCTTTTTTAACGTTCATAATCAATCCCGGTTAAGAACGCAGAATTAACGATCTACTATTTTCAAAAAATTTTTTTTCAGAGAACAAGCCAAAGGAAAGGAAATCTTACCGATCACTGCAATCAGTTTTCTTCTTCTTTTTGAATAAGGATCTTTTAGAATATCTGAGATACTGATCTGTGAAAAATAGCTTAATGCCTTATTTATTTCTTTCTGATATTTTTCTCTTTCAAAAGAATCTGAAAGTTGCGGAAGCCGTCCGGACGCGTTCAGGCAGCTGGCGAACATTGCGACTGTATAAGGAACGGTCCATTCCGGTGCGCTTTCTTTTATTGTTTCAACCGTAAGACGCTTTGCCACAAGATAATCCAGCATTCTGTAACGGATCGCTACTTCTGTTTCGCTTCCCTGCCTTTTTCGCCACCCATAAAGAACTTTGTTTACCCTGGCAACTCTTTTTGTTTGTAGCAGAACGCAGGTCGACCACAAGAAATCCTGATTATTTCTTCCGCTTAAAAACCGGATATTTCTAATGAGCTCCGTTTTATAGAGCCCTCGCCAGACCGAAGGAAAACTGATATTTTTCTCCAGCTCATTTGTACTGATGTAAATTAAATCTCTGCGGTTTTCTTGATCCGCTTGCTTATCCTGAAAAAGATCAGCATCTTTTACTTCAGAGAATTTTTCATAATCACAATAGGCGACTTCGCATCCTGTATCCTGAATGGCTCTAAAAAGCAGTTCATACATCCTAGGATGAATCAGGTCATCCCCGTCTACGAAACCGGTGTACTCACCTTTCACATGCCTCATCGCCTCGTTCCAGGAATCGGATACACCCTTGTTTTTCTGATGTATTACATGGATACGAGGATCCTTTTTTGCATATTCATCACAGATCGCTCCTGATCTATCTGTCGACCCGTCATCAAGCAATATTAATTCAAAATCTCTGTATGTCTGATTCAAGATACTATTCAGGCATTCCGGAAGATATTTTTCGATGTTATATGCAGTAGTTATTATACTGATCGATGGCGCTGCTTTCATATTCTCTTCTGCACCCTTTCCAATCTTCTACTCGATCATTAAAGACAACGAGTTCGAGTTTAATAATCATGTCGAAACATGTCATATAAGACTTCATTATTCTACCATATCGATGAAAACCCCAATAAACAAATGTATAAATCCGGAGAATCAGATAGTTGGCATGCAGAATCCAGAAAAAATAGAGTAAGATATATAAGATGAACCTGTTTAAAGGCTTAAATGGCATTAAATCGATGATCGACTACAGCGATTCCGGAATGGAAGAGCTTAGCGGTGAGAAACTAAGAAAACTACAGCTGATCCTTACGGACATGCTGAGGGATATCGTGGAAATATGCAGAGAGAACGAGATCGATGTTTTTCTACTGGGCGGTACGGCTCTAGGTGCAGTCAGACACAGGGGTTTTATTCCCTGGGATGACGATATCGACATCGGCATGACCCGGGAATCCTACCGGAAATTCATTCCCGTCTTCGAGAAGCAGCTGTCCGACAGGTATATCCTCAACGCTCCCAATTACAGTGAAAAGATCCTTTCCCGTTTTCCTAAGATCCTGAAAAAGGATTCCTACATGGATACGGGACTGAGCGACGATCCGGATCTGTGCAAGATCTTTATCGACATCTTCATCGTCGACAGGATTCCGGAGAATCCAATCGTCAGAAGAGTGAAAGGTCTAAAATGCAACGCCCTGGAGTTCATCGGTTCCCAGGTAGCGATGATGGAACAGATGGATGATCAGATAAAGAAACGTTATCTCTCTGGGGGACGGATGGGATTCCTGATCCGTTCCATTGTAGGAAAACTGTTCTCTTTCCGGAATTCCTCCCGCTGGTACGACCGCATCGACAAGGCGGTGCAGTATCGGAAAGAAAGCGGACTCTTAGGTCTTCCTACCGGTTCAAAACACTACTTCGGAGAAAACTTCCCAAGTGAAGTCTTCCTGCCAACAGGTCATGGGGAATTCGAGGGACATGATGTCCCGATGGTCCATGATACGGACGCTTATCTAAGGAATCTCTATGGAAACTACATGGAGATCCCTCCGCTAGAGAAAAGACAGAAGCACTTTGTCCGTTCTCTTGATTTATAAACTTTGACGAGGCCATTCTAAGGATCTTGTCTTTTTTTATGCTGGAGTATTATATAATTGAGACAGTATACGGGGGTGATATGTATGAATATTGCTTTAATTATAGCGGGAGGTTCCGGAAACAGAATGGGACAGAATATCCCGAAGCAGTTTATCCATGTATACGGCAAGCCCGTACTGCTTTATACGCTGGAAGGCTTTGAGAAGCATCCGCAGATCGATGCCATTGAAGTCGTCTGTCTGGATGGCTGGCAGGAAGCCCTGCAGGCGTATGCGAAACAATACAATATCAGCAAGCTGAAATGGATCGTTACAGGTGGAAATTCCGGACAGGAATCGATCCGTAACGGCGTATACAATCTGGAAGGAAAGTGCGAAGAAGACGACATCGTCATCGTACATGACGGCATCCGTCCCCTGGTCGATGAATCAGTTTTAAGTGATGTAATTGTTACCTGTAAAAGATACGGAAACGGCGTTTCTTCTCTTCCTTACAATGAACAGATCTTCATCATCGATGATGAGATCTCTACGACAAAATACATACCGAGGGAGACTCTTAGAAGAGTTTCCACTCCGCAGGCCTACAGATTCGGTAAACTCTTGTGGGCTTACAAGAGGGCTTTTGCGGAGGGGATCGGCATAAACGGATCCCACTATACCAATACGATGATGGCGGAGCTGGGAGAGAGGCTCTACTTTGCAGCCGGCTCAGACAAGAATATCAAGCTGACGACCAGGGATGATCTTGAACTGTTTAAGGCATATCTGAGATCCGATACGGATAATGAAGTGAAATAAAATGAGACTTTACGACAGTAAAACATACAATGAAGACTTAAGATATATCGCCAATCTTGATCTGCCCTGGGAGAAACTGAAGGATGCTTCTATGCTGCTTACAGGTTCTACGGGCATGTTCGGCAGTCTTTTGATCGATGTGATCATGACGAAGAATGAGGCAGGATTGAACTGTGATGTTTATGGCTTGAACAGGGACCTGAAGAAGGCCGAAGAGAGGTTTGACAGGTGGCTAGGAAATGAAAGGCTTCATCTGATCGGACATGACGTGAATGAACCGTTGTTATTGGAGGATTCGGGCAAGATCGACTATGTTCTGCATATGGCTTCCAATACCCATCCTATCCAGTATGCGACAGATCCTATCGGGACGATCACAACCAATATCATCGGCGTACAGAACATGCTAGAACTTGCAGTACGGCATGATGCATCACGGTTCATGTTTGTTTCTTCCAATGAGATCTATGGGGAGAACAGGGGTGATACGGAGCTGTTCGAGGAGGACTACTGCGGCTATATCGACTGCAATACGTTAAGGGCCGGTTATCCTGAAAGCAAGCGCTGTTCCGAAGCTCTGTGCCAGGCATACAGGGCACAGAAGGGTCTTGATGTAGTGATCGCCAGACCGACGCGTTCCTACGGTCCTACAATGCAGTTCTCCGATACCAAAGCAATCAGCCAGTTTATCAAGAAGGGACTGTCGGGTGAGGATATCGTACTGAAGTCTGCAGGCACACAGTTGTACAGCTATACGTATGCGGCTGATGCGGTATCAGGACTGTTCACAGTACTTCTGAAGGGAGAAAGTGGCGAAGCTTATAACATTGCCGATGAAGCTTCCGATATCTCGTTGAAAGAGCTTGCGGAATTGATTGCGAGAGTCAATGGAAAGAAAGTGGTCTTTGAACTGCCGGATGCGCTTGAGGCTGCAGGTTACAGCAAGGCTACGAAGGCCAGGTTGTCAGGGAATAAACTAAAAAAGCTCGGATGGAGACCGGGCTATACGATAGAGAGCGGATTATATAGAACGTTTCAGGTGTTTCAGGAAATGAATGAAACACATTATTCAGACAGGTTTTGCAATTCAGGTGTTTACAGTATACCAAGGAGAAACATGAATGGCCGGTAATCCCTTAGTGTCCATTATCGTTCCCGTTTATAATGCAGAGCTGTATTTAGAACGTTGCGTTAATTCGATACTCCGACAAACATATCACAATATTGAACTAATTCTGGTTGATGACGGATCTTCTGACTCCAGTCCTTTCTTATGCGATGAATATGCCCGAAAAGACAAAAGGATCATTGTTGTTCATGAAGAGAACGGGGGAGTGTCCCATGCCAGGAATACAGGGATCGAGAAATCTAAAGGCGATTACATCATGTTTGTCGATAATGACGATGTTTTGCCCTATTATGCCGTTGAATTATATGTATCGAAAATGGCCGATGGAAGCGTGGATGTTGTTCAGGGAAACATAGGGGTCTGGAAGAACGATGATTCCGATCTGGAAAAAGAATACAGTAACGTTCAATACAAAACGGTTTTGATCGATGATCTTTTTGAAAAGAGGGCCGGAAGAACATATGTCTGGGGCAAAATGTATAAGACGGATATAGTGAGGCGATATCGCTTTCCGGAAGGACGATATTATGAAGATGTCCGTTTTAATGCATTGTACCTGACAGACACTGATGTTCAGAAAGCCGGAATTATTGATACTGAAACATACCTGCGGTATAACAATCTGAAATCGGCTTCGCATTTATGGACGGCTGATGACTATCTCGATATCATTAAGGCCATTGATGAGATTTATGAGATAGTAAAGGCAAGGCCATGCAGCGACAGCTTGAAGGATCGGTTCGTTCGTCAGTTTTTTACCCAGTTCTGTATTAACAAGTATCATTTTCTTTTAAGGAAGAAATATGACCGGGTTGTCAGGCGGGTCATTAATGAAATTAGATCAAGGCACATTAAAGACTTATGGAGAAGTGGACTGGCACGGAAATACAAACTGGCTTTGCATGTGTTTTCTGCCAGCAATCCTATTTATAGACTATGGTTATTGCAAACAGATCCGACGATGAAGAATTATGAAAAAACAATAAAAAAAGAGTGTACTGAATGTTAGAGAAATCATGTTCTATTGTTTATAAGACTGAAAGTTTTTTATCAAATTGTTCCTCTTTATACCTTTTATTACAAAAATCTGTGACACACTTACGTCTTTCGGTTGACGTATTTATCGTTCAATCGATACCTCACTTTTACTATTGCCAACACTTTATATCTTTCAATTGACAAAGAAGTAAAAGAAACACATAGTTCTATCTTTTTTACACTTACATATCTTCGTTTTTGACATGTTGAAGTCCAAACGACCATCCAAGGAAACGAAGCAAAAGCGGCATAATCAAATAAATGGCAACTACAACGATTGCAACTAAAATAACACCCTCAAACTCTCCTGTCCGTTGGATACCATAGTCCAAAAACTTATAGTCTACTAACTGAAGAAATGCAATTAGAATCTGATGTGTACACAAAAACACTATTGAGTTTTTTCCTATACGCTCAATCATTTGATAAATATGATTTGCTTTTCTTGATTCTAGATAATAACATGCAGTAATACATAACCAACTTCCTAAAAAGCTGACTATGAGATATAAGGGTATAAATCCAAAGCTTCTACTTGCAAGGTTTGCGGTACCAAAAACGTTTATTAATCCAACATCCACAAACAACAACAAAAACCAAATATACCAATTTACACGTCGAGTGAAAACACTAGCTCCATAATAACCTACAGAAATGAATGAAAAACCAATTAATCCTCTCCAAATGGTCTCCATAACGACAGAATAATGTGGAGCAATGGCTCCAAGAACGAATGCTAGTATGCAGATTGTCCATCTAATGACCTTGTAACTTATTTTTATACTAAGTTTGAAAAAGATCGTTGCAAAGAACATGGTTGGTAGAAACCACATAGCACCACTTGATAAACTGATAACGGTTATTACACGGTCACTAAGTTGTTGTTGAAAACTCTCTCCACCAATCACAGCAAGGAATCCCAAACAGATTTGATATGTGGTCCCCCAGAAAAAATATGGCACAATCAGTTCTCTGAACTTTTTTATTAAATCTACATGAATCGTACCACGGTTGGCACACAAGATTCCGGATATAACAAAAAATATGGGAACATGAAATGAATATAAATAAGGGATCACACAGTTCCCGTTTCCTACATAATAAGAATAGGCGTGACCTATCACAATACATATAATTGCAATTCCCTTTGCAGCGTCTAGATATCCAATACGATTTTGTTCCATGCTCATTATCTCTTGCCATCTTCAGATTAATCGTCCATATTAGAACTTTACCCGATTCTTCACAGCCTCTTTGAGCCAATATGCTTTCATTAAATATGGATATGCCAGCTCATAAAGCCATTCGTGCCCAGCAAGACTAATCTTCTGGTTTTTAAGTGTTTCTCGTAATCTTTTTTGTAAAGCTGACTTTTTCTCTATTTCTGATACGATTCCCTCATCTACAGCTTCTAGCTCACGAGCTATGCACGATGGATTATTGTACTCATATTCAAAAGCTCGGAGGAAACCATTTTCTTTAAAATACTGAAGTCGCAATCGCTGCCCCTCTATGGCATCCTTTTTTTTCTTCATCGAAGACGTATTTGATAAGCCATTGTGATTAATAAAATAATAGTATAGAGGTTGATCGATTAATGCAATTAATTCTTCTTTAAACAATAAAAGGTGTGTAAGGAAAAGATCCTCATGAATGCGACCAACTGGATACCTGGCATCCATAAATAGTTGTTTATTGTATACCTTTCCCCAAGCCACGGTAGCATCGGCAGGTGACATAACGAAGAATTCTTCTGGAGTAATTAATTTGCATTGGTTTAGATCATAGTTCTGTTCACCTTCGTACTCGCTCACTTTTTGTGACCAACACACACCAACGTTAATTCTATACTGCTTAATTCCATTAATTAAGCTCTCAAGCATGGCAGAGTGTATCCAGTCATCACTATCAACAAACATTATATATCTACTGCTACTAGTCAAGGCCAACTCAATGCCTGCATTTCTCGCTGCAGAAAGCCCTGCATTAGCTTGATGAATAACTTTCACCCTACCATCATATTTATAATCATCACAGATAGATCCACACAAATCCGGGCTACCATCATCGACCAGAATTAATTCAAAATTAGTGAATGTTTGTATCAAAATGCTATCTATACAACGACGTAGATAGTGTTCGGTTTTGTAAACCGGAACAATAATGCTTACTTCAGGCACCGTTTTCTCCTTATTTACATTATAGTATTATTTGATGATTGATCTTATAGCCTTTCTCGCCGCTCTTTGGAATAACGACGGATGGTAAAGATCGAAAATCTTCGCTGAATTCCCATCCATTATTAGTTTCTTGAGCTGTTTTCCTGTCTCGTGTTTAGGTTTACACTGTTCTGCCCAGTATTTGACAATATCAATCCTAATCGCCCTGTCAATAACCGGCCTGGCATCATTGCCAAAGGTCTGCACCATTCTCTCAAACATAGCGTTAATGACATTGAAATTAGATGCTATGTAGTGATCTGTAGAGAAATCCATTTCTGCGCCAAAACGATTCTTGTACTCTCTTTCATCATTGATGTACTGTAGCACTTGATCTACAAACAACCTAGAGGATAGGTGGTCTGTGCTTTGATCGTGGTAAGCATTATAAATGGCTTCCGGCAGAATAGCTATCTTGTATGCTTTATCAAGGCAATTAATCACAAATTTCCCATCTTCCCATATACGTCTTGATTCATCAAAAAGAATATTGTTTTCAGTTAGGAAAGTGGTCCTAATTGCCTTATTCCACACAAAGTTTGTTAAAAAATGTCTGTCTTGAGTATAGATGTTAAAATGCGTTGGTAGATATTCTTCGCGGATAGACTTCCGCTCAATAACCAATTCATCGCTGCGTTCAGTTGGAATCCATTCTGATGAAGAAGAGGTTTTAAACCCATACACAATAAAATCCACATCATTATTAGCGTTGATTGTTTTGCTTAGTCTTTCAAGCGTATCAGACATTAAGGTGTTATCGGAATCCAGAAATACAATGAAATCACCCGTAGCCTTTCTTATTCCGTAATTACGGGCAGAAGAAACACCTCCATTAATCTTATGGAAATAGAGTATTCTCTTATCTTGAATAGTATACTTTTTACAGATCTCTTCTGTCAGATCCGTAGACCCGTCATCAATCAGCAATAATTCCCACGCATCATGTGATTGCGATACGACGCTATCAATAACGTTTGCTATTATTCTTTCTCTGTTATATACTGGGACAATAACTGAAAACTTCATTGTTGTAAACCATCTTTCTTATGTTTTTTTACCAGCCACGTTTCCCGGATTTTTTTCTGTAATACTGGTAAAAGAATGTTTTGAATTCTTTTATTGGACCTTCCTGGCTGTTGTATTTTTTGATTAATGAGCGAACATTGGATTGTTTTTCTAATTCTGATTCATCAATAGAGAAAAACCCATCACGACTGATTATGTATGACCTTCGGGTAATATCTTCAAACTTGATAGGGACTTCTTTCCTAAAGTGGATATAGGCAAATTCGTCTTTGTAGATACTATTTCCTTTTATGTAAATTCTAAAGACACGTCCATCAACCACCGCGAACAACTGAAGTGGGTAATTCTTAGGAGCATATTTAACATCGTTTGTATCAAGCAACCAGTGAAGTGTCTTCAAATCTACACATCGCATACGCCAATAAAAAACATCAATATCAGCAGCCCATTCACCATTATACAAGCGTATGCCGCGAGACAGACATTTCTTATTGAAATCTCTTTCGTCATATCCCTGATTCGATTCCGTTTTCAATACAGTCTTTGGACTTATCGTTCCAGGGATCTCTTCCATGGCAATGGTATTAATCTCTGGAAGATTCCGTATAAAGCACAAATGTCCCATCCAGTTAATCTTATCGTATCTTTCGTATTCAAGACGTTTTAAATAAGATAACACATCTCCATAAATCACATCTGTGTCACCAAAGCCCCAGTATTCATATTCTTTAATGTATTCCTCAAAAATAAGTCCATACATTGGCTTCATATCGCAGAGTTTATATGCTCTATTTAATGTTACCTCGCATTGTAACTTCTGTTCTGCAAGCTGTTTTACATCACTAAGATTCATCTGCTTCCATAGAATATTACCACCAAGGCAAACGCCTTCGGGAACTTTGCAATCAGTAAAAATGAGCCAGTCGATACCTGGATTCCGATTACAGCTCTCTAGAAAAAGCGTTATGCTTGCCTTAAACTCTCCAAAATAAGGAATAATCACAACAAACTTATTCATTTTTTCGACGCCTCCTCTCATTTGAAAGTATTAATTCAAAAAAAGAGTTTCTCGGAATTCTTTTACTCTTAATTCCGGGAACTCTCTACATGTAAATCATCAAACTTAACAAAGCCCCAATACTGTTTGGACCATTGAATTCCAATCTGACCATCATCATCTTTGATTTCAAAGCTTAAGGCTCTTTCAATGACATCAATATCGGTATATGAACCGAATTCATTTTTCTCAAACAACCCAAGCACTACGCTGTATTTTCCCGCAATCAATCCTTTTGAATTAAAAGATACGATAAACGACTTTAGCTCTCCCTCTTCAATGGAGAAACGATCAAACGCAAACGAAGTGCCCACAGAGCTTCCGTCAGCAGCTCTGATTTCAAATCGAAGAGACAACCAGTTAGCCGGCATTCTGGCGCGTATCTGCAGTTCAAAATTGATTTGTTCTTGATAATCGAATACCGCGTATTCTTTGTTGATGAATCTCGCTTTCATCATCTTTGCCTTAGGATATGGCGAAAGATATTTCTGGTATTTATTTGATAAATCAAATTCCACCTGAGAAGTATCTATAGATTGAGTCATATAAACTCCAATTCCTTCGTTCACATCGCCATCAAATATGATACGTCCTTCTTTTAACACGATAACACGGGTACAGAATTGTCTGATCGTGCTCATATTGTGGCTGACATAAAGGATTGTTTTTCCTTGTCGCGAAGATACATCATCCATTTTCGCAAGACACTTCTTCTGGAATGCCATGTCCCCTACAGCCAATACTTCATCCATGATCATGATCTCACTGTCAAGATGTGCCGCTACTGAGAAAGCAAGTTTGACATACATGCCGGAAGAGTATCGTTTAACAGGCGTGTCTATGAATTCCCTGACTTCAGAAAAGTCTATAATGTCTTCCATCTTTGCATCAATCTCCGCCTTGCTCATGCCAAGGATTGCACCATTCATGTAGATGTTTTCCCTGCCGGTCATTTCACCATTAAAACCGGTGCCTACTTCCAGCATCGACGTTACTCTGCCATATATGTCTATTTCTCCATCTGACGGGGCAGTGACTCTGGATAAGAGTTTTAACAGAGTGCTCTTACCGGCTCCGTTGGCTCCGATGACTCCTAAAGCTTCTCCGTGATAGACGGTTAAATCAATATCGTTTAACGCCATTAATGTCTGTCCGACAAGTCTCTGACTCTGGCCTATCTTTGTATTGGGATCTTCTTTCCCTCTTATTCTTGCCCACCAGGATTGAAGGTCATTTTGAAGTGTACCTCCTCCTATCTGCCCAAGTTTATACATCTTCTTAACGCCGGAGAGCCTGATTGCTATTTGTTTGTTATTGTCGCTCATATTCTCTCCTATATCGTATCCATAAAGGTTTTTTCTACCCGGTTGAAAATCATGATACCGAACAGAGCAACAACGATGGTAACGATCCAGGACAGTACCAAATACTGCGGCAGGATCGTTCCGTGTCCAAGTACAGCATATCGGAACAGTTCTACCGGCATGGTCATAGGATTAATCGTTATGATCGTTTTTAACAGCCCTTCACTGATCTCTGATAACGGGTAAACGATCGGCGTTCCATACATCCACAGCTGCACTCCGAAAGATACCAGAATTCCGAGATCGCGGTACTTCGTGGTAAGGCTGGAAACGATGATGCCAAAGCCCATACCCATAATTCCGATTTGAATCAGGATCAGCGGTATCAAAAGGAAACACATCCAATTTGGAGATACCGTTCCCTGGATGACATAATACACGAGGAACATTCCAACCATGATCATCTGGATGCCAAACTGAATCGCGGCAGAAAGTACGTTTGATATAGGAACAGTGAGGCGCGGAAAATATACTTTTCCGAAAACATTCGCATTGGAAGTGAAGGTCTGTGCGTTTCTGATGACACTATCCGAAAAGAACGTCCATATTGCGGAACTGGATAAATAAAAAAGAATATGTGGAACACCGTGCGTTCCAATCTTTGCGATATTGCCGAACACAAGCGTGTACATTACGCTGGTAAGAAAAGGGTTTAAGAAGATCCAAACCGGTCCGAGAATCGTCTGTTTATACCTCAAAGCGAACGTTCTTTTGGTAAAAAGCACGATTAAATCACGGTATTGCCATACCTCTTTCAGGTTTAATTCAAACCACTTCTTCTGTGAAGTGATGTGCGTGTGGTAGTGACGTCCGCTGATTTCGCTCATTTTTTTCTATTGTTTTCAGTATACTCCGAATACACACTATCCGCCAATTGTATCATGTGTTCAAACTGCCTAATCACAGTTTTGTTATTTCTTAGTTTTGCGATAAACAGCTGTCTTTGATAGCGGCGTTTTCTATATCTATAAAACTTTTCAGCGCTTCCTTGTCCGTAAACTTTGTCAAAGAATAACATTTTCCCGTTCATCCTCATACTGAACTGTTTTCCACTGAATGTGTCCTGCTCTCTCGTGCTTCTTCCCTCAAGATGAATGATCTTTGCCTCAGGACAATTGACAATTCTATAGCCCAACCGGGAAATTCGCCACTGTAACTCCGCCTCTTCTGCATACATGAAGAAATCTTCATCAAATCCATGAACCTGGTCAAATACTTCTCTAGGCATCATCATGTCTGCACCAAAAATATAGCTTACAGTAATCGGCTGATCCGTGTAATTGAAATCGTCTCTTTGTTTCTGGTTTTTATTTCGATTCAGTCTTCCCTTCAGAATGCCTATGTAAGTTGAACTCTCTTTTTCTGAAGCAATACTGTCAAATTCTTTGCTGAACGAAGGGACAGCATTCATTCCGTTTTCATCATACAGATTGCCTCCGACAACACCAACCGCTTCATGTGTTTTCAAATAATCATATAGGATGCTTATCGCATCATTTATCAGTATCGTATCGGGATTCAGCAGGAACAGATAGTCGCCTTTTGCATGCCTGGCTCCAAGATTGTTCGCTTTGCCAAAACCGAGGTTCTTGTCTGCTTCAATCAACAGTATGCGATTCCCCAAGTTCTCTTTAAGCATTGATACGGACCCATCCTGCGAGTTATTATCTACTACAATGATTTCGTATGAAACCTTTTTTGTTTTTTCTTTAATGGAGTTCACACAGTCAATGATCAAAGACGCAACTTTGTAGTTGACTATGATAATTGAAACATTTGGATTACTGTTTATCTTTGTCATCGTTTAAGCGTCCTCAATGATTCTGCAATCTTTTTCCTGACTCGCAAATAAACATAGCTAAAAATGTAGTTTCTTTTGATTATTTGTTCCATGAAAACTGCATGTTTGACATTAAGACTCTTGAATCTGCCGACATGCTTTTTCAATCCTTGCAGACTGTTAATTGTATCTGCCAAATGATCATACTCGGCCTTTAATTTCGTATTGTAAAGTGCGGTATAAACCAACGTAGCTATGCGTTTCAGAACCGCCTTCTTGGCTTTATCGGAAACTTGGTGATTCGCTTCAGCATAATCATACAGTTTTAACTGGTTCTTAACATAATCAAGAATCTGCGGTTCTCTCTGGCTGTTTGATTGATGATATATGTAACCTGCAGCAGGAGTGGTAATGATCGAACCGCATCGATTATAGACCTCCAGATTGTAATCCAGATCTTCTTGAGAGATCATGTTTTTATTAAATCGTATTTCTCTTGCTATGTTGGCTTTAAACATCTTTCCTCCGGCATAGCCAAACGGCTGAGAGTCCAGACAGATGTCCTCCCAGATTTCTTTACCATAGCTGTTTTCATTCTTAAAGCCGCTTATAGTCTTGCCGTTGTCGGAAACGACTTCCAGCGAGCCCAGCAAAGCATCTGCATCATATTGACGGATCAATTTCAGATATTTCTCAAGCATATCAGGATATAATTCATCATCACAATCAAGAAAACACACATATTCTCCTGAAGCCTGAGTCAGTCCGGCGTTTCTGGCTTCTGAGACACCTTTATTTTCTTGATGAAAAACTCTGATTCTTTCATCAGCTTCAGAATAATGATCGCATAGTTTTCCGCTGTCATCCGGCGATCCGTCATCGACAAGAATCAGCTCAAAAGAAGAGCATGTCTGATTCAGTACAGACTCTATGCATCTTTGAAGTGTTCCTTCAGCCTTATAGACAGGAACAATAATAGAAATGACCGGATTCATGATTCACCTTTTTGACAATCTAAAGCCTGTTTCAAAGCTTCCAGTTTTCCTGTTCCCGTTAGTTCATCAGGCTCTAAATAAGCCCCTTCTGCCCACTCGTTCCAGGCGTTAATGAACACCATTGGCTTGTTCTTGCTCCTGGCTTTTTCTAACAAAGCTTTCATGTATCTACCGAACTTTTCTACAGTAAATCCTGTATAAACAAGACCGTTTTTGTTACGTGGAGTGTTATCCCATTCTACTAACGCACCAGGCAAAAATTCAGATGTCCAATCGGCGCTTAGAATATTCTCCCATGCTACGTCATAATCGTATTTTTCAGGTCCATCTGATTTTGGTTTGTTTGTGATCTTTGCCGTCTTGTGTTTTTTTCTATAACTCGAGATAAAGTTTTCACCAAGAATCATCCTGGCAGCAGTTACTTTCATAGATCTTACAGGGTGATTCATTCTTTCTAGGTTTCTGCAATAAACAGGTTCAAAACCGATCCGGTAATCAAAGACATCTTTTCGATAAAACAGATCCGTGTAATATGTAGGAAACTGAAATGCCATACACAATCCCGGAAAACCTTCCTCAATAGAACGCTTTCGCCAGTAAGAAACCATCTGATAAACGTCGATGATTTCTTCCGGTTTATAGATTATCAGCAATGGTTTGCCATTTACTGTAATGTAACGTTCATCTCTAAAGAAAGGAAGCAGATATTGGAAATGTTTTTCCCAGTCGCTCTTGTCACCATAGTCCTGTTCCTTGATGATTTCCTGATTGCCGCCATCCCAGTTTCTGCTCCAGTTTTCGTTAGCCCAGGAGAAGCAAAAAGGCAGGTCTACATCCTTGTTCTGGAGCATTTGTTCTGCCGGTTTTTCTAACAGCTTTTCTCCGTTTTTGAACCAGTAATGATAATAACAAAAACCAAAGATCCCGTACTTTTTTGCGAGTTTTGCCTGACTGATTTTTACTTCATCATCCATCAGGTCATAATAGTTCTTATTCAACGGGATTCTTGGTTGATTATGCCCTTCAAACAACGGTAGCGCTTTTTTGACATTCGTCCATTCGGTAAAACCCTGACCCCACCATTGGTCGTTTTCAGGTATCGAATGAAACTGAGGCAAGTAAAAGGCAATCACCTTTAACCCATTGCCATCCATGATCTCTGCCATTATCCCTTACCTCTTCCGTATTCTTCGAATCACTTCTTTTTGTTTTGCCGGTATCATTCGTTTTATTGCCCGCTTTGCACGTATCGGCATCATCTTGTGCTGATACCATTTTTCTATTTCAGAATAATCATTATTCATGATTCTTCTAAATGCTTCATAATCCTCCGGTTTTTCGCTTGGTTTAATCAGCTGCCGATTGTATTGCGCAACTTTGTTGTATTCTGAAGGATACAGTTCCATATCCTGCCCGTATCGCTTCATCAGTTCCTGACCTTTTTCAGAGTTTATGACCAATACCGATACGCCATTATCGCAGCTGATTCCGGTTTCTTTTCCGGAAAACAATTCCGGATGAATCAGATCGATATTCCAGAAATCTCCCATGGTGATATCACCGGATCTATTCTTAATAGCGTATGGGCAAGCATAACAGTTTTCCCTGTACGTGTATCGATTTAGGAAAAGCTGATAATATGATGACTCTTCAGGTTCAAAATACACAGACCATTTTCTTGAATCATCCTGTAAGTCCATTCTGCCGTAAAGCTTCCATCCGTCTTTTTTATCTCTAAAAACATAGTTTGTGATCTTTGCTTTTTTAGAGCTTTCTTCGTACCTGATATACCGGTTGAACAAATCTTTATTCGGAACGCCGTGGCAAATAGTGTCGATCGTAAAAAGGTATGGATGGTCTTTTCCAAGATATCCATAAAGGCCGTCGATCTGACAAGGAGTACCGCTGAAGAGCACGGTGAGATTGTTTTCCAGATCTTTTTTTACTTCTCTATACATCAGACCGATTTCGCTTTGAACATACTTTGAACCCTGTAAAAGAGATAGATCTTTTGGATGACTTATCCTTATGTGATGTGGATCAAACTCTTTGTCTGTTCGACTCATTGTGCAGCCATAGACTGTTCCGCCATCTTTTAGAATGTTGAATGCCAGACTGGAAAAAACGCCTCCGGAAGACGACTTTTTTACATCTGTATTCTTACTGACCGCAGCATAGGTTTCTTCTTTAGAAATATATTCATTCTTCTTTTTATATGCACACGCATTAATGCATCTGCTACATTGAATGCACTTTATTTCATCGATAGACGGGTATAGAAAACCTGCATGATCCGGCTTTAAAACAAGTGCGCCTGTAGGACAGATGTTCTCACATGCACCACATCCGCAGCAGTTGTTTTCTTGAGCTAACCGTTCTTCAAAATTCATACCCTTATTTTAATTACTACTTATTCTCGATGCAAGAAAGCGTCATCGAGCTTAAATCAAGCTCATTATGCGCGCCAGAGATTGTTTTACAATGATCATCAATACTTTCCGTTTAAACGAGACATCCATCAAAGAAAGATTTAGAGGGGTTTCTTTCGTAACCGGATCTTTCATTATGCTTCTGCAGTATACTTCTTTTTCTTTAATCTGCGTTAGATATTTTCGTTCATTCAAACTGAGAAAAATGCAGAACCATCTTAAGTACGTCATTTGATTTTTAAAATCATATTCTGTTCTATTTAGAAATTCTTTTTCAGCGATTTGGATCATTGCTTTACATGATTCCCACCGATCTTTTCTAAATGACTTAGAAATTGATGAATCATTATAGAAGTAGTGGTAAATACCCGCATCATCTAAGTAATAAAAACTGTCTGCGTTCACAACTACTTCCGCACTGAAAAGCACATCTTCACTATATTTTATTTCCTCGTGAAACATGATGTTGCGTTCCTTTAACAGGCTCGTTTTATATAAAGATCCCCAAGCACCGACAATCGGTCCAAGAGTCAGAGAAGATGTCGCAAAAAGACGAGGATATATCTCTTCAACGATGTCGGTCTTAGAATAATAGCCGCCATGCATTTCTCGTTCTTTTTCGACCCTTGTCGGATACTGAGACGGCAGTCCAGGCCAGTTTTCTCTTACGGAGCGATATCTTACAAAATCCACGTTGTATTCTTCCGCAAGCCGGTAGAGTTTCTCCAATCCATCAGGATCGAGCCAGTCATCACTGTCAACGAAAAATAAATACTTGCCGGTCGCTACTTTCATGCCGGCATTTCTCGCTGAAGCAAGTCCACCATTTGTTTTATGAATCACTTTGATTCTATTATCCTGCTCTGCATACTGGTCACAGATTGCCGGACACTGATCCGGCGAACCATCATCGACGAGAATTATTTCCAGTGATGAATATGTCTGATTGATTACGCTGTCAACACATCGATGCAGGTATTTCTCAACACTATAGACAGGAATTACAACTGAAATTTTATCTGTCATATGTTGTTCTCCTTAAGGGCTTCATTCAGATAGATTTTGGATCTTTCTATTATGAGCTTCAGATGCTGATTTACTTTTTTCCAATCGATCGGTTTCATGGTTTCGATATCATGTGCTGAACGTACTATCCTGTCATCTAAACCTACGCTATTCAGGAGATCGTACAAACGCATATTTATCTTCTCCTGTCTTTCAACAACATAGAACGGTTTATTAAATAACAGTGCAAATGCTGTTGCATGAAAGGAATTAGATATAATCAGTTTTGCTGATGCAAGATTGCGAAGAAAACCCAATGGCCCGCTTTCATCGACGCTGGTGACTCCAGACATAGGAAAATAACTGATAATTTCATCGTTCATGGAATTTACTAATTCCTGAATGACGGAACTATGATCAAAGTCATAAATGAAGATGCGTTTATCTTCTCGCTGTGCATTGGCAAGCTTCAGCCATTTTTCCGCATCAAGAAGAAAGACCGGATCGCAGACTACTTCACCCTCATAACTAAGCTGTTTGAGTATTCTTATGCCACTTTGTTCACGAACTGATATATGATCGAAAACCTTCAACCACTCTTTCATCCGTTCAGCATCATCATCAGACAAGCCGTCTACTGCAAAACTTGCGGCATAGCTGATTCTCCGGATTTCATCATTTCCAAATTGAAGGAAGAAGGAAGGATCTTTTCCGTTATTGAATAATGGATTCCAAATCTGGTCACTACCGGCAATCAATGCATCACATTCAGGGGGATCATTAACCAGTTCTTCGTAAGAAGAATATATTCTATCTGAACAAAGCAGATATTCCTTTTTAAACTGATCAAATTCAGCTTTTTTTCTACTATTCTTTCTTTTCAAACGCCCTGGAAGTTTGGCTAGAATATAGAGTGTTCTGATAATTGGTTTATCATATAACGGATTATTCACTCCTGTTAAAGAATAATGAGAACTCAAATAGTCGGGTTTATAATCCAGTATCCGAACATCATGTCCTTTGCTTTGCAGATACCTTTCCAATGCAAAAGCCTGAAGACTTGCTCCAGCATTGTAAACATCATGACATGTAACGGTATAAATCTTCATTTTTCTTCAATTATCCGATATATTTTTTCAATTTCTGCAAAGTTCGAATAGTCTTTCAATCCACAGTTTTTTGAAAGCAATGCCATTTTACTTCTGTCATTAAGCAGTTGTATAATGCCTTCTGCACATTCCTGATTGTTCATTGGAACAATTACACCGTCTATCCCATCTTCAAGCTGACTAACTGAAGTTGCGTAATCTGTGATCACAATAGGTTTTCTCAAAATCTGTGCTTCTATAACTGAGACACATTTCCCTTCATAGCGACTGGGTTGTACATACAGATCGCAAGCATTGAGATAAGGATATGGATTATTTTTTTCACCGAGAATAATTACATGGTCCTGCATTCCGTTTTCATCAATCTTCTGTTTTATTAATGACTCATCTGGTCCAAATCCTATCAGATACCATTTCACATTTAAACCATATTCGCGGATTCTTCTACATATGTCTGGGACATTATCGAAGTTTTTAGCCTCACAGAAACGCCCCATTGAAAGTATTCTAACACATCCGTCCTCAGGCATTTCCTCACTTACAGAAAACATATTGGCATACTGTTTTATCATTTCTACAGGAATAATGTTTTCGATAACAAATGTTCTATCTTGAAACTCAGGATACATCTTACAGAATGCGGACACACATTGATCGCTGACAGCGGCTATCTTATCAACTTTTTTATAATCCGTCTGAATTGCTTTTGAGGTTTTCCCGGAATTGGAATAATCTGTATGGACCCATCCAACTTTAACTGTTGCATCAACCTTTTCAGCAATATAATCAAACGGTCGGAAAAAACCGATGGCCAGATCATACTTCTTATTGTTCTTTGGTGTGCATTTTCGCATTACTTTTGCCCATGTTTCGTCGTTGTCGATCGGTTTAAAATGCGAAACGATCTGATCAATTAATCGATAATACACGGAATAAAAACATCCATGTTTCAGTTTTGTAGCAAAAGATCCTCTTAGATATGCTAGTTCTTTTATTTCAGGCAAGAGGTTGACACGCTTATCAATCAAATTAAAAAGCGGACCATGGTGGCCATATAAAAACAAATCCACATCATAGCGTTCATAGTCAATAGCCCCTAGCAGCCCTATTAAACTGCGTTCGATCCCGCCAAGTTCCATAGAGCCTGTAAAAACAACAAGTATCTGCTTCTTTTTCATCTTTAATCCCTACGTGTTTCACGTTGAATCGGTAGTATATTAGCATATTCGGAGCTGTTAATATACCGTAATCCTTCTTTAACTCCGTCACGGAATGCTTTAAGCCTAAGTTTTCCGTTATTTGATGATAAAGCCTTGACTATTAGATAGCCGGTCATTGACATCTTCCAATAATTGAAACAAATTGCATTCTGGATTCTACGCAATCTATTAACTTCAGGTTCCTGTATAAATCTGTTCCAAAATACCGTGTGCATATAATACATACAAAATATGGGCGTATATTTGTCTATCTCAGACGATGCTGTAGATGTTTTTGCATCATTGTGTATATATGTTGCATTCGCAACAACACAAGCTTTATAGCCAAGTTTAACGAGTTTATATGCCATCACTCGGTCGTCGCCACATGCGTAACCAAAACGCTCAAGCCATTCTTTTTCATCTTCCATATGAAGCGAACGCATAGCGTCGCTTTTAATCATGAAACACGTCCATGCAAACGACTCTGTCGGATAGTATCTTTCTACAGATGTATCGAATGTATGGTATGACCAACCTCCGCTTCTTAGTATTTTGACATACTTGTCTCTGTTGAGAATCGATACACTGACTGATCCTGTCAATGTTCCGGCTATCTTTCCTGCTAAACTTGCAGGAAAAAAAGAAAAGAGCGGACCGGTTGAACAGTCAAACATTCCTGATTCCAAAGGCTTTAGCAGCTTCTGTATAAAGTCAGGCTCAAATTCTATGTCATCATCTAAAAACAAAGTGTATTCTGTATCGATTGTTTCTAATGCTTTTATTCTTTGGCCGATCATGCTTTTTGGGCAGAACAAAAACACTTCACAGCCCAGACGATCCTCAGGTAAAGTATAGCCTTCCGGCAAAACAACAACGATCTTATCCGGTTTCTGATTTAATTCTGCTATGCATTTTAGTAGTTTTCTATACTTTTCGCCTGCCTGGCCTAAAGTACGAATAGCAATTGAGTAATGTGCCATCTGTCTTTACCTACTTTTTCTTTTTTCGAAAGAAATCTACTCCGAAGATCCTGTGCAAAGGTCTTGTAAGCTTGCTTCTAAAAACTTTCTGTTTACTAATCCAACTTTTAGCGTACCAATGTATTGAATATGTATTCTTTGTGGTTTTTAATTCTCCTGTTGCATCTTCAAACGGATTAAAATAATCTGCGGGGTATATATGTGCTCCTGCTACGACCTGTTCATTTCCGTTCAATTGGAGACCAGATTTCAAAAGTGCGGCTGTATTCAATTGCGGGCAGCTTTTTAGTTCAAAGGTTCCGTCCTCTTTCTGAATGCAGTCATATTCCTTAAGCATCTCATTTACTGTAACGTGATTTTTCTCGGCTCCAAAGCCTAGCCCGGTAGCAACATATTCGTTAGTTTCAAAACCATAAAACGCTTCATTGTTCAGGAGATCATCAAAGTTTCTAACAATCTCGACATCAGTATCAAAATATATGCCTCCTTCTTCGGATACGATAATCAAACGAGCAAAATCGCTTAAAAAAGCATACTTCTGATTATCTAAGCAGTATTTGGCATATGAGTATTTATTAATATCAAAATTATCCTCGTTCCATTCAACGATTTCATAATCTGGGCAATGTTTTTTCCAGCTGCTTATACATTTTTCAGCCAGTTTCGGTTTTGGATTTCTTCCAAACCAACAATAATGAATCTTCTTCGGAATCATTAATTCCCTGCTTTCTTATTTATTTTTTCAATTGATTTTTTTATTTTTCTTCTGATTCCTGCGGGTATCATGCCTATGATCATCGGTTTGAATGATCGTAAATAGCTGCCGATGCCAAGATGCAGTGCCTTGCAACCTTCCAGTCTTGTTCTGGTTGAATTGATCCGATATTTAAACTTTCTTCTGTTCAACGCGTTCTTGTCGTTGCGCATAGCATACAAAGGTTCCTGAATGTTGTAGCACCTGTATCCCTTTGCATACAGCTTGATCCAAAGATCTACATCCTCTACTCTTAATTTTCGCACATCTTCCGTGTAACCGCCCACTTCGCGCAAGCACTCCATGCGCATCATAACCGGTGCGTGATGAATTGGCGTGCCTGTGACAACCTGTTCCTTCGTAGGGTGCTCCGGTATTCTCTGAATTCCCCATTCTCCGTTTTCATCAAACATGGACATCCAGGAACTGACGATTTGGATCTCGGGATGATCTTCAAGATATGATGTTTGTTTTTCAAAGCGGTCTGCTTTGCATAGGTCATCTCCATCCATCCGTGCTACGAATTCGCCAGAAGCAACTTTTAAGCATCTGTTTAAAGTCACATTTAAACCATAGTTATTATCGTTCTCCAAAACAATTAATCTAGGATCAGATTCAGTTTCCTTTTTTACTATTCCAATGGTATTATCTGTTGATCCGTCATCACAGATAATCAATTCCCAATTTCTATATGTTTGTGCCTGAATAGAATGGATCGCATCTGCTACTGTAGATGCACAGTTATAAACGCCCATGAGCACAGATACTTTTCCGTCATTATAACTCATGTCCTAGTTTCCTTATAATTATGTTCAAAACCGATAATAACATATAATACTTTTTCATAGTATATTACTGAATTCATTACTGTATGAAATATTTTAAATATGCTTTAGAAGAATCCCCATCTGTTGATCTGGTATATATAGAAAACTATATAAAAAGCAACCATACTAGACTTTATAATTGTTGATGATTTTCTGTTAAAAATATGATCAACTTCCCATGGTAAAAGAATTCCTTGAGAATATAAGCTTACGTAAATTGGCAATCTTCCAATAAATATACCAGACGTTACCATACTGATAAGGTATAGTCCAGATGCAATGATGGACATATTTGTTGCAAGATTAATTGTGGTGTCGTTCTCTTTCCGAATATACTTCAAGCCGATCAAGGATAGAATTGCAGGCAACGAATAAATCAAGACGCGAAGCGGATTCGTCCCATCATCATTCCAAGATTGCCAGTCTGATACCACGTTTTCATATTGCGTTTCATCCAACGCATAATCTAACATATTTGTAAATTGGTCTACAAAAGCAATCGCCAGGACTATCAGCAAAATAAAAATCAGTGTTTTCCAATTCCATGGTTCTCCTTGAACAATAAATATAACTGGTATAACCAACAAAGCTGTCTGATGAAAACGTGATGCAATCAGAACTATAACAATTGCCGGAATGTATTTTTTCTCCAAAATATAATCTATTGCCAGTAAACATATTGAAACAGCAACAAACTGTCTTGTCCCGTTATGCATCCAAGAAACATAGTCAGTAGACAAAACAAACAAAAGAATCGCTGTGATGTAGTCAGAGGAATACTTCCGATATAACCTAATCAATCCGTATGTTTGAATTATTGCAATAATCAAAAAGCATATTTTATAATCACTCCCAAATGTACATTTTACAATACATTCCAGAACATAAAATGCTTTATCTTTTTTTATGCCAGAGTAAAATTCAGGAATTGCACTGAACCCAGAGGGCATTTTTTTATATGTATTTATATATTGTCCAGTATCACCTATCCATTGATCTCTGTTTACTGCCATTATGATCAATGGAATAACCACCAGTATGGCAAACCACCATGTTACAACGGTGCGCTCTTTTCCCATGATTCGTTTCTTTTCCGTTACTTGTACGTAATGGGAAAAAACGACAATAAACAAGAACCAGAATAGTATTAAAAAATACGGGGAACGTATCATTTTTTCCTCTCTTTATAACGGAAGATTACTGATGGTCTCTTCTACGACCTTGTCTTTATCGAAAGTCTCTTCCATCTTTCTTCTTCCTGCTTTTCCCATGCTTTCTCTTTCTTTTCTGGTTTTCTTCAGCATGGTCTCCATGGCTTCCGTCAAGGAAGCCGTATCTCTCGGTTTCACCAATAGACCGCTCTCTTTATCATCGACCGCCTCCCGGCAACCCGGGATATCCGTGGTAATGACAGGCCTGCCCATTGCCGCCGCTTCCAGCAGGACATTGCTCATGCCTTCATGGTAGCTTGGCATCACAATACAGTCCGCCATCTCATAGTAAGGCCTTGGATCTTCCTTGAAGCCATGGTCATCCGCATATCCCTTGATGACCTGTCTGTCGACTTCCTTCTTATAGATATCCTTCAGTTCATCTTCGTAGAATCCTACCAGATCCAGAATGAAATGGTAGCCTTTTTCTCTTAACTTCTCACAGGCTTCAAACAGTTCGCTGATTCCTTTCTCTTTCATGATCCTGCCGATATAGGCAAAACGGAATACTTCGTTCTTTGGATATTTCTTGTATTCGTAGGTCTTTAGGTTGACTCCGGCTCCAGGAAGTACCTTGATCTTGGCAAACGATACCAGGTTCTTTTCGACAAAAAACTGGGCATCTGTTTCGTTTTCGAAGAAAACGGCCATCGCCTTCATCAATGCACTGCGGTACAGCAAGGAAACCAGCCTAGACAAGAAAGGTCTGTCAAAGGCGCTTCCCAGTCCCTGTACCACTGCAGCGTATGGGATCCTCTCTCTGCCGCATAGCCAGCCGGCATAGATGTTCGGCTTGATAGAGAAAGTGATTACCAGATCAGGCTGTATTTCTTTCAGCTGACGTCTGTATTCCTTGATCAGGGAAAGATCTTTCAGAGGATTCATGCCTCTTCTTTCCAGTTTTGTTTCGATACACTGAAAACCCAGTTTCTGGAAATCGTCTTCATGTCCGACAAAAGGCATGGACAGGATGACTTCGTGTTCTTCAGATAGTTTTTGAATCAATTCCAGACGGAATCTATATAACATGTACGAATGGTTCGTAATGATCAGAATCTTCCTTCCGCCCTGGCGTGCACCTTCGACGATGCCTTTTCCGCCCAGCACAACACCTACGGTTCCAAAGATGCACTTAAGGTCCATCCAGAAAGAAAGCTGCTTCGCATAATAGCCGTCCAGATAGGCCTTGACATGGATCGGCAATTCATCCCTGCCGTTGATCTGTGCCCAGCCGGTCAGTCCCGGAACCAGGGCATTGGCTCCGTACTTGTCTCTTTCTTCAATCAGATCATACTGGTTGTATAATGCAGGTCTAGGCCCGACGATGGACATGTCCCCTTTCAGGATGTTGATGATCTGCGGCAGTTCATCCAGGCTGGTCCTTCTCAGGAAAGCACCGGAACGGGTGATGTAGTTCTCCGCATTGTTCAGCAAATGTGTCGCAACATCCTTTGGAGCATCCGTACGCATGCTTCTGAACTTCAGGATCATGAATTCCTTCTTGTCTTTCCCGATCCTTCTCTGTTTAAAGAAGACAGGACCCGGGCTGTCGAGTTTTACCCAAAGGGAGATAATTAAAAACAGCGGAAGCAAAACCAGCAGTCCGCAGACAGACAAGAGGATATCGAAGAATCTTTTAAAAAAGCCTTTATACATATCGTCGGTATCGTTGCAGAAAGCGATAACGGGGCAATAGGATCAGTGTACATAAAAACCCGTTTTTGCACTTCCTCTAATTTATAATTATACAATTATTTCTTATAAAACCGAAATGGACTTTTATTTATAGGCTCTTGGCGTATAGCCTACCAGCTTCTTTCCTTCCAGGATCCTGGAGGGATTTTCTTCCAGAAGCATGTAGGCGTATTCTTCGTTGTATTCGTTTATGAGATATTCCCGGACTTCATCCAGGTCTGTCGTACGCATTGCCGTTTCATGGGCGTCAGAAGCCACACAGGAGACCAGATGATGACGAAGCAGCGAGCGGCCGATCTCGTAAGCCCGGTGGCCATTCCGTTTCAAAAGAGTCCCCTTATTCAGCTGTATCCCGCAGCCCATCATGTACCATTCATAGACTACGGATGGATCCTCCTGCACAAAGAAATAACGGGCAGGATGGGCGATGATCGGACGATAGCCGGCAGCGATACAGGCAGAGAGGATCTTCTTGCAGTAGGACGGATCTTCATTGAAGTTGAATTCGATCAGGAAGTACGGCGTACCGTTCAGGGTCCACACGCCTCCCTCCTGCAGCAGGACAGGCAGTTCATCAAAGGCCAGGATCTCCATCCCCTGATACAGATGCATCGGGATCCCGGCGGCATGTACGGCGGCATAAAGCTCGTCCCAGGCCTGCTGAAGATACGGATCCGCAAAGTTGTCATAGAGTCCCGGGTAGCAGTGCGGTGTCGCGATCATGGATCTTACCCCGCTGTCGTAGGCGGTAGCGATCATCTCCAGGGACATGTCCAGACTATCGGAACCGTCATCCACCTGGGACAGGATGTGACAATGAATATCGATCATACCATGAGTTTAACATTTTTTTCTTGATTTGACTTTGAATTTGAGAGAACAGAAAGAAAGACCGCACAGTTAGCTGCACGGTCTGATTCCTTGCTTCTTCCTTCTCTTCTAGTTCTGCCCTCTGGTCAGCAGCAGCATTCCGAAGTCTTCTTCCGAGATCCAGATCTCGCTGATGAAGTATTCCCTTCCGGAATAGGCATAGTAGTACTGGCAGTCGATGACCGCATCGTTGCCGTAGAGCCGCAGATTGTCGTTCTCGTCAAAACCGCCCGCAAACGGTTCATAGCCGACTTCCCGGTCCGAGGTCGGCCAGGCTTCGTAACCGTCGTTGGCCATCCTTGGATGCAGGGTGATGATGATCTGGTCTCTGTCATAATCAACTCCGAGCTCCGCATAGCCCATCTCTTCATAGTAATAGCCGTCGGTTGAAGAATCGTAACGGAAGATCAGATCGTATTTCCAGAGTCCTTCGGCATACTTGACAGCCGGGAAATAGGCATCTTCCGGAACGCCGTCATACATGATGTCATAGTAGAAATCAAAGTCCTCGAAAAGCAGGCCGTCTGCCGACTCGGGAACCGTTTCTCTGTCCTTGTTGTGGAAATGATCCCGGGTCACATCTTCATCGTATTCTCCTTGCGTATTCCGGCTGAACGGATCTTCGATAGTTTCGACTTCTTCCGGTAAGGCAATGGTGTCAGTACCGTTTACAGGTTCCGTGTTGCCTGCCGAGGAAGCGCATCCTGTCAGGATCATGGCAATCAGCAGAAAGAGAATCAGTAAGTGTTTTTTCATAATTGCTACTCCTTTTCAAAAATAACAGTAAAGGACTTTCCGTCCCTACGAAACAACAGAGGTATTCTCCGGTCGGTAACGGTATTTACGCCGACTTCCGCCGTGGAACCGTCCTTTGAAGCCAATCCCAGATCGACTGTCGTCGAAACGTCTCCTACCGAGATCCTCAGTTCATGGGCGATGTCGTAACGTACATCGAAGCTGCCGTGCGGCGGCAGATTGCCGGAGAGAAAGACATACTGGCCTTCGTGCTGTCCGGAAGGAAGTTCCAGCAGCGCAGAGAGTTCTTCATCGAAATCAATGACAATGCTCACACCGTCGCCGTTGAATCGCATCGTTCCATGTTCCGAAACGAAGTTTCCGTCATGCGGATCCGGAGCCGGGGTATCCGGTTCGTAAGGGTAGTTGTCCAGCTGTTCCCTTTGTTTATGATCGACATAAAGCAGAATACCGGTAACGGCAAGTATTGCCAGAAAGATGATCCCGATGATCCTGAAGCTTTTCTTCATGGGTTTAACTCCTTTTTCTTTTTAGAAAGACGATCAAAGAATGATCGGAATGTTCTGTATTGTTTCTGTTGTTGCCTGACGTTAACATTTTACCATTTATCGTAAAATAAAAACAGATGTTTCCATCTGTCTGTATTTTAGTCCAGCGGTTTCTGATAGAAGTTGCCGTAGATGCTGGCGGTATCTCGGGTTTCAATAAAAGCGTTGGGATCGGCTTCCAGGACGTAGCGGACGACTTCCGAAGTCTGGAAGGTATTTACGACCGTATAGAGCACGCTCTCGTCTTCGCCTTTGTAGGCTCCTTTGGCGCTGATCCTGGTGATACCGTGGCGGACATTCTTCAGGACGGTATCGATCACTTCATCCGGTTTTTTGGTTACGACGATGATCGCCTGGTGGGTATAGCGCTTGTGCATCTTGTTGATCATGAAGTTGGACATGAACTGGAAGACGATCGAATAGGCTGCCCGTTCCCAGCCGTAAAGCAGTCCTGTGGCACAGATCAGAACGCAGTTCAAGGCAAAGGTCATATTCCACATCGAACGGTGATACTTGTTGGAGAAGTAGATCGACAGGAAATCCGTGCCTCCGCTGGAGGCCCCGTGCGACAGGGCAAAACCGGTCCCTGCACCGTTGACCAGACCGCCGAAGATCGCGATCAGGATCATTTCTTCCAGAACGATCAGTCGAGGGAAGAAGGAGGCAAACAAAGAAGTCAGAGCCGTCTGCAGAAGCGAAAAGATGGTAAAGAGTTTGCCGATATGCCGGTAGACGATTATGGCCAGAATGGTATTGATCGGCAGGTAGATATAGACGAAAGACAGATTAATAGAGAAGAAATCCCGCAGGATATCCGAAAGGATCCTGGATAGACCGGTAATGCCGCTGGGATAGATTCCGGCAGGCATGGAAAAAGATGTCAGGGAGATCGCCTGCAGCAAGGCAGAGAGGCTCACCCAGAAAGTCATGGTCAGGATCTGATAAAGGGTTTTCTTTTTCATATGTTTTCAGTCAAAAAATTCATCGATATAGAACAGGTGTTTTCCGCAATGGGAACAGCTAAACAGGTGGATCTGAAAGTTTCTGTCTAGCAGCACTTTTTCCGGGTCTTCAAGTTCCCATTCGATCCAGACGGGATCGTTTTTCAGTTCTTCCATCAGTTCCCTGTCCTGCAGGTGTTTTGCGTAGAGTTCTTCTTCATAGATACAGTAATCGTTGCAGTGGGAAAGCCAGCTGCCGCCGTTGTAGGAATAATAACCGGGACTGTGATGCAGCAGTTCTTCTTCTTTCTCAGGATCGCCGATCCTGTTTTTTGAAGAGATTTCACAATATTCCATGTCGAAAGCTTTGGCTGCCTTCCCGTTGGCGATACATTCCGGACAGATGCAGTCGACCTCGGCATCGCTATAAAACGGTCCTTCACAGATCAGCGTTTCCTCTTTGCCGCAGCACTGACAGACTTTTGGCACAGCACACTCTACAAAGATGCCGCTGCGGATCGGATCCGGATGGTAACGGAAAAAAGGATATCGTTTCGGATCTTTCTCATAATAGTCCTTGTAAGAGATCTTCTTCATATTATTTCTCGGCCAGATCAATGATGATCTTCCGGCACTTTCTACATAAAGCGGCCTTGACGGCAGGAGCCTTGATCAGATTAAAACGGGATAGAGAAATACTTCCCAGATCACCGGAGGCGATGAAGCGCGCTTTCTTGCCGCGGTTAAAATACAGCTGTTCCCTGCTTTGGACAAAGCCTTCGATCATTTCACTTCCACAATACGGACACAGCATCTTTTTCCTCCTGTATTGCGTTTACTCGCCGCCCATCTCGATCCACTTCTTGCCTTCGCTGTCCGTGGAGATCAGATATTCCATGCCTTTCAGCTGTTCATCGTAGCGCATCGCATAACGGTAGCTTTTATCCGGGTTCTTCGCCTCGGAGATCAGAAAAGTGACATAAAGCTTATCCTTCAGGACCATATATCCTGAGGAACCTACCGTATAGTTTTCATCTTCCAGATCATCTGCCGCACCCGGAGCTTCATGATACAGGTAATACACAAACCTGGAAGCATGATCCGGCAGTTCGCTTTCATCAAAGATGTCGTAATCGCTCTGATCATCGACTCCCTGCGCGATTGCGTCATTCACAAACAGAACATTGCTGCTGGGATCGATACCCAGGTAGAAAGGCGTTGCCTCGCTCTTGTCGCCGGCTTTCATGGCCGTGAACTGAGCGTCGATGTTCATGACATCGTTGTTTTCCACAAAGATCACCGGCTTGTCTCCCTGATAGTAGATCTTGTTTATGTCAGGGAAAGAAACGATCGTCAGCGTGATATCCTTTTCCGGAACGATCAGATAGACGTTGTTTTCTTCGCCCTGTTTTCCATAGATGATATGCTTCTTGTCGATGCCCCCGACGACATCCAGATGCAGCTTTTCGACAGCGCGAACCAGAATGCTTTCCAGATCCCTGTCTTCACCGGTACAGCCCAGGAAAACGATCACGGCTCTTTCGTAGAATTCCGGTTCCGGAACTTCTTCCGGCTCAATGACGGGTTCTTCGACCTCTTCCGGTATTTCCTCTTCCGGCACTTCTTCCGGTTCCTGTACCTCTTCAACAGGTTCGACGACTTCCGCTTCCTCTTCTTTTTTCTTCGAACAGGATACACACAGAAGCAATACAAAAACGATCAGAACGAAAGATCTTAAGATCTTTCTGATATTTCTCTTTTTCATTTATTCATCATCTCCGTGAAAATAATTCTTTACCATTTCTTTATACTGTTCCTCGTCCAGATTCAGCAGCAGGATCTTGCTTCCTTCTACCTTGAAATAGAAGACTTCCTCCCCCTTCTTCCGGATGATCTTAAACAGCGCCCTGACTCTTTCGCGTTTCTTTTTCTTGTATTTCTCGTAGTAGGCAAACTCGGCTTCCGTCCTTCCGCCCTGATCCGTCAGCTTGTTTTTTTCCAGGATCCTGATTGCCGTTTCGATCAGTTTCTCTTTGTCTTCCTTGTCATCGACAAATCCGTCGTCCTTTACAAAAGAAACAAAACGGTCTCTCTGGAACGTCAGTCTTCCGGTATCGCCTGCCGCATATCTTCTATACTTCTTCCGGGATACTTCCGCCTTAAAAGGCCTTCCGTCGCTTCGGATCAGATCCAGATAGTAACGCTTGCCAAAATGAGGGTATTCGCCCTCGCCTCCTTTTTCAATGTACTTCTTTTCGATCCTGGCCCATACCGTCTGTTCCGGAGCCATCTTTGTCTTGATGCCTTCAATGATACAGACATACAAGGTAAGCAGTCCCAGCAGTACGAAATAGATCCATACGACGTAAGTGTTTTCCATATCCCTTTACATGAGAAGTCAGATCAGGAAATACTCCGCTTTTTCATCACAGCACATCAGTGCCCTGATCAGATGTTCATAAGAATAAGGCTCAAAAGACTCCTCGCCTTCTGTCACATATTCCTTCCCGTCCTTGAGCAGTTTCACTTTCCAGTGTACGGCATCCTCGATCGTTTCGCCTTCACCCCGGCAGTTTCTGTCCCACTTTTCGATCTGCGCAAGTTCCAGTTCCTTCCGGAAAACTTCCGTATCTTCCAGCGTACCGGAAAGGCTGTCCAGATCCGGGATCGTCGATTCTACTTCAAAACGCAATCCGTCCGGATCGAAGTCCGCCTGAAATCCGTAGCTACCGTCAAGACAGTCAAAGTGGAATAACAAGTGATCCATAGTTCTTTCTCCTCATCCTAAATTGTATCACGCAATACCTGTTCTATAGGATAGGAATTGAACAGAGGCGTTTCTTTCTCACTTTTTAGAAGTGAGCGGAACTGATACAATGAAACTGATGAATACATCCCTATCCCGCAACAAAGAGATCTGCGAGAGGATCGCTGCAGAAGTAAAAGAAGCCGGAGGCAGGGTCTTTTATGTGGGCGGATATGTCAGAGACAGAATGCTGGCTCATGAAAACAAGGATCTGGATATCGAGGTCCACGGCATTGAACCGGAGAAGCTTTACGCTATTCTGGAAAAGATCGCCCCGGTCAAGAGTGTCGGCAGCAGTTTCGGCGTATATATGCTGTACGGCTATGACATCGATATCGCCATGCCAAGGAAAGAGACGGCAACCGGCAGAGGACACCGGGATTTTGAAATTACGGTCGATCCGTTTATCGGTTATGAACAGGCAGCCAGAAGAAGAGATTTTACGATCAATGCGATGATGGAGGATGTCCTGAGCGGGGAAATCGTCGATCCTTTCAAGGGAATGGAAGACTTAAACAGGGGCATTCTGCGTTGTGTTGATCCTGCGACTTTTATTGAGGATCCGTTAAGAGTTTTAAGAGGTGCCCAGTTTGCTTCGAGGTTCGGTTTCCGTATTGAAGCGGATACGCTGAATCTGTGCAGGACCATCGATCTGTCAACCCTGCCGAAAGAGCGGATCGAAGAGGAATTAAGAAAAGCGCTGGTAAAGGGGAGGAAACCGTCGGTCTTCTTCGAGGTCTTACGGGAGATGGATCAGCTGGATGTCTGGTTCAAGGAAGTGAAACAGCTCATCGGCGTCAGACAGGATCCGATCTATCATCCGGAAGGCGATGTCTGGACCCATACCATGGAGGTGCTGGACCGCGCTGCCTATTATCGGGATAAAGTCTCTGATCCGTTCTATTTTGAACTGCTGGCCTTATGTCATGACTTCGGCAAGATCCTTGTGACGCAGGAAATCAACGGACGTATCCACGCCTACGATCACGAGAATCAGGGTCTGCCGCTGATCAGGTCTTTTCTGATCCGGCTCAGCAATGAAAACGATCTGATCCGTTACGTCACCAACATGACTTCCCTGCACATGAAACCGAATGCCGCAGCTCATGACAAGGCAGCGATCAAGACGACCAATAGGATCTTTGATCAGGCTGTTGAACCATTGGATCTGATCTACTTCTCCATGGCTGACAGACCGGTCATCATGGGTGACGACATGTTCCCGGACAGCAGCGCTTTTCTGTTTGAAAGATATGGGATCTATCAGGAAATGATGAGCCGTCCTTATGTAACGGGAAAGGATCTGATCGATGCCGGACTGCAGCCGGACGAGTCGTTTACGGAAATCCTGGAATATGCCCATAAGCTCAGGCTGGCGGGGGTAAACAAGGAGTCCGCATTAAAACAGACATTGGCTCAGTTTAAAGTAAAACGTGATAAGATATAGATGTGCAGGTGTGGTTCAATGGTAGAACTCGACCTTCCCAAGGTTGCAACGGGGGTTCGATTCCCCTCACCTGCTCCATCTATGCATAAGAAAAGCCTTTGAGAAAGGCTTTTTTGATTATCTATTCTTTTTTAGAACAACTAAATAAGAGGCTCAATATATTTCTGAATGAAATCGACTCTGTCAAACACAGTCGGCTTAAAATACGATGCTACAGCGATGACGATGTTCTTTTCCGGATTGACGTAAATGACGTTTCCGCTGTTCCCGATAGCTGCGTAAATCTGTTTCTCTCTGTCAATGATCCACCATAAATAACCGTAATCCATACCTCTGAAATACTTGCTGTCAACATGTCTGGGTCTTGTCATTTCTTCGATCCATTTTGAAGAAACGATCCGTTTCTCTTCGTACCTGCCTTTATT
Source organism: Erysipelotrichaceae bacterium (assembly GCA_017432885.1). Lineage (GTDB taxonomy): Bacteria > Bacillota_I > Bacilli_A > Erysipelotrichales > Erysipelotrichaceae > Colivicinus. Next base: position 75,762 of record JAFRIE010000024.1, read on the forward strand.
CAGACACAGAAGACCGATCCTGGCCATGTCTTCTGCCGACATGCACAAGCCATAACCCGGAGTGCCCAAGCCCTGAGGATCGGCAAACCAGACATTTCCTTTCGGCGTCTTTTCAATCGTAAAGGCTTTATGTTCCTCGGCACTTTTTGCCGTATAGTTCACATGCTTCTGAATGCCTAAAGGTTCAAACAGATATTCGTTCGCATAATCCACCGTCAGCATCCCGGTTGCCTTGTAAAGGATACCGGAAAGAATATGTAGACATACCGTCTGATAATTAAATTCATCGGTCAGTCCCTTTCTTCCGCCCAGCAGATCCAGGGAGGTATTGGTCCAGTTCTCACTGATGCAGACTTTAGTCCAGGGATCGCCCTTACACTTGTAGGGTGCCCGCATCGTCAGCAGATGTTTGATGGTAATGTCATAGATCGTCTTCTCACCTCTTTTGACTTTATATTCCGGAAAATACTTCAGGACCTTATCTTCAACGCTTTCGATCTGCCCCCTGTCGATGGCGATCCCGATCAGCAGCGCTATGACGCTTTTCGTCGCCGACATGATATGAACGCAGTCGTTTTCCTGATAGTCGTTCCAGCAGTCCGTATATACTTTTCTATTGTTTTTATAGGCAACGATCTGACAGATGTTTTTTTCTTTCTCTCTGATCAGTTCATGCAGTTCGTCCGTTCTATCCATGTTTATGCCTCCGTCTTATATGTCTATAAAATAAGCGTAAGGCAATTAAAAATTGATTTCAATACCGGAGCATATGCATGAAAAAAGCCTTTCTCTAAAGACTTTTTATTTACTGGCTGTCGCTTTCGTTTTCCTGTCTGGCGTAGAAGTCTTCTCTTTGAACTTCCCAGATCGAGATCATATGATCGATGATATCGTTCAGTTCCACATACTCCAGGAAGGCACTATCTTCGTTCTGGAAGCAGATCACGAAGCCTCTTCGACTTCTTCATCAAGAGAAAACGGGATCGAGTTTTCACCTTCAATGTCATGAATGACCAGATGATCGTCTTCCGATTCCACTTCACCCATATCATAAACGATCAGTTCACCGGTTTCGCCATCGATGATCATGATGGCAGCCAGAGAGGAATCGTTGTCCTCACCGCTGTTATAAATGAAATATATAGGGTTCCCCGCTTCGGAGATGCCTTCCGCACCGTAGGTGAAGAGTTCCTGCCACTTGCTTCTTAATCCGGTCGGATCTTCTTCTGAGGTAGTGATCGTGGAAGAAGAAGCAGAGATCTCCCCGTTTTCGATCTTGGTTTCGATGTTTGTTGTCGTTTCAACGCCGTTACTGGAAACGCTGGTCGACACGCTTGACGTATGGGACGCAGAAAAGGAACAGCCACAAAGACAGAAAACCATTAGAATTACAAATATTCTTTTCATATACATATACCTTTTGGAATGATTATAGCATTCTATTGATGTTCTTTTCATCGTTGTACAACAGATGAAATCAGACTTCAGACTTCTATAAGACAAACAGCCGTTTCAAATAAGTGATTCTTTTCACTGTCTTAGTGAAGAAGAAGCTTAAAACAAGGGTTGATAACAGGATCAGAAATCTTTCTACAAAAAGATCCTGGGGAATCAGCAGTCTGGAGATCCGGATAAAGAACTGATGGGTAACGTAGATCCCAAACGTATTAGAACCGATCTGTAAAAACAGTTTTTCTGTTATATTCGTACCCTTTATGCCTAGACATACAGAGAACAGAAACAGGATGGATACAAGCTGAAAAATCGAACTGTTGTCAATAAATTGAGAAAACAGCTGATTCTTTTCTTTACTGATAAAAACACTTAGAAAGAAAAACGACAGCCACATTACAAACCAGATAATGGTAAACAGCAGCTTTCTTTTCTGAATTTCTTCTGAGAACAGTGAAACCAGTCCGCCTGACATGAAATACAGAACGTACCAGTCGTACTGATCGATCAGCTTCAGTCTGTGAATGAACAGGTTCAGATTATTAAGGTGTCCAATATACACCGGATTGTCGAGTATTGATGTCATGATATTCAGAAGCTCATCGATACAGGCAAAGCCAAGAAGGAGGACAAACAGGATATAGTACAGTTTTCTTTCTTTTTGAAGAGAGAGCCACAAGAGAGGATAGATCATATATACGGCAAACAGCGCCTGTAGAAACCACAGTTCACCTGTATAAAGGGAAGCTGCCTTTGTTTTTAGAAACAGATCGATGATCAGGCTTCTGTTGATCGGAGTCTTATCATACAGGAGGTTGATCACGATCAGAAACAATGCCCAGAAAAGCAGCAGCAGGAATATCTTCAGCATCGTTCGATAGTGCTTACTGATCGTGAGCTCGCTTCTTTTTAGCAGCAGAAATCCGTTTACCGCAAAGAATAAAGGCACTCCCTTGCTGATCATCCGTAAAGCGAACTGTACATATACGCCGATATTGTTGTCGCTGACAAAATCATACTGAAATAAAGGGATATGGATCGCAATCACAAACATGATCGCGATCGTCTTGATTACATCCAGACCTAATAGTCTTTTTTTATTCACCGTCTCTGTCATATCTCAACAACTCCTTTCAACAATTCAAAACAGACTGATCTGTTCCCTTTCGTTTTCATTCTTTTTATAATCTCTGATAATATCACTCATCTCATGAAGGATCCCGTAGCGCTCACATTCTTTCGTAAAAACCTGATACAGTCTTCTATAGTTTGGAACGGCACAGAAATATCTTTCTTTGTAGTACTTCATATACTTCTCTTTCAGACCCGGAAAAAACCTGTCAAGCTGCTGGTAATAGTAGTCTCTCTGGTTCTCTCTTAAAGTCACTCCCATGAAACTATGGATGAAACGTGCTCCGTTCTCGTGAGCCAGAGCGATCAATTTCTTTATGTCTTCTTCCCCGTCCGTGAGAAACGGCAGTACTGGATTCAGCATGATCCCGGCATAGATCCCGTTGTCACTTAACGTTTTTAGCGCCTTGAATCTTTCCGAAGAAACGCAGACATGCGGTTCGATGATCCTTGAGAGTTCATCATGCGGTGTTGTAATGGTGAACTTGATGATGACGCTGTTTCTTGTATTGATTTCTTTCAGCAGATCCAGATCCCGCAGGATCCGATCACTCTTGGTATCGATGGATACACCAAAGCCGTATTTCAGCAGCAACTTCAACGCTCCTCTGGTCTGCTCATACTGAAGTTCAAAAGGATTATAGGTATCCGACATCGATCCGATGCCGACAACGCCTTTCTGCTTCTTTCGGGACAGTTCATTTTCCAGGATCAGAAGGGCGTTCTCTTTTCCCCTGGGTACATCAAAATCATCGATGTGGTAGCAGCTGCTCCGGCTGTCGCAGTAGATACATCCGTGGCAGCATCCCCGGTAAAGATTCATGTTGTAATCGATGCCGTACCACTCGTTTCCGTAATTTACTTTTGAAAGAATCGTTTTTGTTTTAACAAATTCCATATTTTAAAACGAAATATACTTTCCCGCTTCCCGGATACTCAGAGCGTTCATCTGGTCTGCGTATCGGTCCATAAAACTTCTGACCCATTCCGGATCCGTTTTCGAATAGTCTCTAAGTGCCCAGCCGATCGCTTTGTTAAGAAAGAACTCGTCACTTCCAAGACAGTTCACGATGATCTTCTCCAGCAGTTCAGGATCGGTCTTTTCTTTCAGACCCAGCTGGTGTTCGATGGCTGTCCTTCTGATCCAGATATTCTCATCCTTTGACCATTCGATCATCTGTTCCTTTACTCGTGCGTCTCTTAATCCGATATCGCCGATGACCTTGCACAGGAAGTCGATCGTATCCCACCAGGATTTTGTAAGGATGTAGGTTCTGATCCTTGGAATATCTTCGAAACTCACGTACTTCCTCAACGCCAGCAGATAATCGAAGACCAGATACTGGAATTCCCGGTGTTCATCTTCGTAACACTGATCCAGAAATTCCCAGTCAGGTGTTTTCTTTTTCTTTTCTGTATTGATGAATTCCTTGTACAGCGCTTTTCTTTCCGGGGAGGCGATGCCATAGAAAAGAAACCGATTCCGCATATATCTGGACATCAGCAAAGCGTTCTGTTCATCCGCATTCGTTTCAAACCGTTTCTTGATTTCCGAATACTTGTTCATTCTATTACCCATCATAACAGAACAAAGATAAAATCAAAACAAAGAGCCGAACAGGCCGGCTCTTATTCTTTTTGATATACTATTCGATTCCGGTGAGAGGAAGCCGGTATCCGCCGTCTTTCGGCTTAACGCTTCCAACCGTGAATGTTTTAGAAACGGATCCGTCATCAAACACCATCTGTACATCGTGTTCACCAGGCTGCAGCGTTCTCATGTATGCCGGAGCCAGCTTCACGATGACACTTCCGGAAAGCAGTTCATAGTTTTCCGGATCTACCTCGATGTCGTCGATCAGAATCTTTTCAAAGTGTTTCATGGCCGTATCGTTTGCCGGAAGTCTGTTGGTCTTGACCTTGAACGAAGAATTGGAATCCAGATACCATTTCAAATCCCCGGACGGAAATTCATAAGCAACAAAACGTCTGCTTGTCGTACAGGCAGGGTTTTCCTGGCAGATATAAGTAATGGTTCCAGGTTCCTTTGTTCCGGCTTCGTTTGTAACGGTCCCATCATCCCAGCGATGGACATGGGTAAGATCGCTGTTTGGAAGTTCTTCATCGACAAACTGTTTGAAGCTGCTTAAGGCACCTCCTTCGGCCATTTCCAGACCCTGTCCGTAAACAGTTACCGCAAGCAAACAGTTGTAGGTGATGCTTTCGGTCAGTGTAGTGGTGTAGTATCTGTTACTGATGATGTCGGAATCGGTCTGGACCTTTGTAATATTCTTTGTCAAGACGCCCCGGTCAGTCGGACCGTAGAGCAGTGCTGATTCATCGACGACCCAGAGGTTGTGGTTTTCTCCATATACACCGATCGCCAGCAAAGGCTTGTCAACCTGAAGTCTGATCTTGAGCGGATCATAGAGCGTTCCTGCGATCATGTTTTTGATGTTGACATATTCCAGTTCCGCATCCTTTGGCAGAGAATTCAGATAGATGTTCGGATTTCCGCTGAAGTAATCACCGATGACATTATAGGTACTCAGACGGATATCCGCGTCCTGGGTCATGGTCGCCGGAGATTTGAGGGATGTGACCAGTCCGTTGTAGTCTTTCATCTTCTGGAAAGACAGGTGTTCGTTCATATATTCATGTGTCAGCTTCTGTCCGTTCATCTGCAGGATATAGGTCAGCAGCAGAGCGTTGCTGTCACCGATCAGAGATCCGCTAACCGGTTCCGAACCGTTGCTCATCATGACTTTTACTGCAATGTTTCCTCCGGAACAGTCGCGGTAGGCGTAGTAACTCCCTCTATGCCTCCAGTAATCTTCTACCGAGGAAGACATCTCCAGTTTTCCATAGTCGATGATGGAATTCGTAATGTAACAGTATCGCCCGTCACCGATTACGGAACTTTCTTTCAGCGTCCTGATCTTTTTCAGCGCGTCGCTCATTTTCGCGGCAATCATCAGCTTGTCCGCTTCCGGGATATCCTGAGACATGCTTACGACATTGCAGGCAAAGACGCCATACGTGCCGGTCTCTATCGCCATCTGATTCAGGAAGTTGGTGATATCTTCTGCCGTTTCATATTCAAAAGCGTGTGAGAGATAGATCGTCTTCAGCATCGCATCAAGACCCTGGGAGGAATTGATCAGATGAGTACAGTATTCTTTAAACTGTTTAACGACTTTCGTCGGGAAGTCTGAAGACTTGTTCATCTGATTGTAACAGATCTTGTAGATGATGCGGTTGGCAGCTTCTTCAGCGATCTCTTCATAGAGACTGCGGTTTTCTTCAAAGTCGTAATAGTCGAGATTCATCGGCTTCATCGTCGGGAATACTTCCGGATTGCCGACATACCGGTACAGTTTCCGGCTTATGTACTCCTTTAAATCCTTCCGGAAGGTATTCACATTCCAGCTGATTTCTCCTTCCTGCGGGAAGAAACGTTCATCCAGAACCAGAACTTTATCGAATCTGTCAAACCCTTCACCAAAGTCGTCCCTGAAGATCGTATACGGATCTTTGGAACTCAGCCTGTTGTGTTCATAGTCGACATCATTGGCGATAGTCTGCTGCAGTTCATACTTCAATTCCGTTTCATACGGATCCGGATTGATACATTTGTACCAGAGAACGACTTTATAGAAATCCATCTGGTAACCGTTTTCTGCTTCTCCTGACAAAATGTGGCTGTTCCAGGCTTTCAGGCTATCCGTCAGCATCGCATTGTACTGGCGCATCAGTTCATCCATACTGTTTTCCATGTAGTTGGCCTGGAAGTCGTGCCATTCCTTACTCATCTGGTTGGCCATGATCGCTCTGGTATGGAAGTCTTCCGTCGCCTGCAGCTTTGTCATGTCTTCGGTCAGCTGATTCAGTTTGGAATCCATCTGTGTGAGTTTATTGGATATATCTGCCAGCTGGGTCTGAATGTTGGCCAGAGCTTCGGCAGTCGCGTCTTTCATCAAGCCGATCAGCTTCAGAAAGCTGATGCTGCCGGTTATCGGTCCAACAAATCCGCCGACAGCCGAGAATGCCGAAGAAACACCGTTAAAGATATCAGTCAGAGCCTTTACCTCATCGTCGCTCATAGAAAGGGATGTTTTTAACTCTCCAAGCGCATCGGCTACGATTCCCATGCTGTAGTTGAACTCTTCAATATCAACGCCTGAATCGTCTGCCGAGATTCCGGCAGGTGATACGAATACGCTCATAATGATAATAGTAAATGATACAAGTAATGTTATAATCTTTTTCATATTTCCTCTGATTTACCGGTTCAGGAATTCCCTGATTTCATTCAATCTCTTTTCGGCTTCTCTTCTGCCGATCTGATAGACTCTTCTTAGTTCTTCCGGATCTTTTTCCGTTTTGCCGATCTTCAGCACTTCCGGCGGCCGGATGACCAGGATCTTCCCTGCAAGTTCATCCTGCCGGACTTCTTCCGTTTCCCGGTTGTAGCGTTCATGTCTAGTCGCCAACGCTTCAATCAGTTTCGGGTATTTGCTATAGAGAAGTTTCATCAAAGGGAGCAGGCTGTTCTTCTTCTTGACATAGCCTAGAGGCTGGGTCAGGATCACAATATCCTTTTCATAACCCTGCTCCTTCATGAAGCGGTAAGGAATGGAATCGGCGATGCCACCATCCAGCAGCTGATAGCCGTCTACTTCTACGATCCTGGATACCAGAGGCATGGAAGCGGAAGCCCGCATCCACAGGTCGTCTTCCCGTTCTCCCTTTTCACACTTGTGATAGACACATTTCCCGGTATGGACATCGATGGCTCCGATATAGAATTCCATCGGATTTTCCGAGAAGGTTTTGCGGTCGAATACATCCAGCTCATAAGGAACGGTATAGTAACAGAAATCGGCACCGTAAAGATCACCGGTCGTGATCAAGGAACGGATGCTGCAGTAACGCCAGTCTCTGCAGAAACGGGTGTTGTAACGCAAAGGTCTGCCGATCTGTTTTGATTTGTAGTTGCATCCGAATACCGCACCCGCAGAAATACCGGCACCGCCATCGAAAGTGATGCCGTTCTCCAGCAGTACATCCATGACACCGCAGGTAAACAGACCGCGCATCGCTCCGCCTTCCATGATCAGTGCTGTCTTTTTATTTTTTTCCGTGTTCATAATTCTTTATCTCTATTATAAAAAAGGCTTTACGTTAAGGTAAAGCCTTTGTATCTTGAATTATTTAGCCGTCCACTTGGCAAATTCTTCATCCGTTGCCAGGACCTTGTGGGTCTCGCTCAGAATGTGTTCATATCCTGCTTCGTAATCTACCCCTTCCTCATCCTTGTTGTAAGTAATGGCCTTGCGCTGTTTCTCGACAACAGGGTTCGGATGCGGGATGGCGGAAAGCAGGGATCTGGTGTACGGATGGATCGGATTACGGAAGATCTCGTCTGTCGTGCCCGTTTCCACGATATGTCCCAGATGCATGACGCCGATCCGGTTGGAAATGTACTTGACCATCGAAAGATCGTGGGCAATGAACAGATAAGTCGTACCTGTTTCTTCCTGAATGTCTTTCATCAGGTTGACGACCTGGGCCTGGATGGAAACATCCAGAGCCGAGATGCATTCATCGGCGATGACCAGTTTCGGATTCATGACCAGTGCTCTGGCAATACCGACTCTTTGTCTCTGCCCGCCGGAGAACTGGTGCGGGAATCTTGTTCCCTGTTCCTTGGAAAGACCGACCTTGTCCAGTACGTCGGAAACTCTTTCTTCGATCTCCTGTTTGGACTTGCAGATGTGATGGATCTCCAGACCTTCGGCAATGATCTGCGATACCTTCTTTCTTGGATTCAGACAGGCCATCGGGTCCTGGAAGATCATCTGCATGTTGGTTCTTAAGAACTTCTCGTCTTTCTTGCTCAGTTTGCCGGAAATGTCGTGTCCGTCAAAAATGATCTTGCCGTCGGTCGGTTCATAAAGCCGGATGATCGATCTTCCGGTCGTGGACTTGCCTGATCCGGATTCGCCGACCAGACCATAAGTCTCGCCTTCGTAGATATCAAAACTGATACCGTCTACGGCTTTTGTCGTAAACTTCCGGGAGATCTTGAAATGCTGTTTCAGGTTCTCGACATGAAGCAGAGGTTTTCTGATTTCACTCATTGATATTGGCCTCCTTCTTCATCTTTTCCAGTTTTTCTACCAGTTCGGCAGGAAGTTCCACTTTCGGTGCTCTCGGATCGCAAAGCCATGAGGCTACGCGGTGCTGACCGCCGATGTCGTACATCGGAGGTTCTTCTTTGTAGTCGATGTTCAGGGCATACTGGTTTCTAGCCGCAAAGGCGTCGCCCGGAACCTTTTCCATCAGGTTCGGAGGAGAACCCGGAATGGCATAGAGTCTGCGAGAATTGGTGTCCGTATCCGGCATGGATGACAGCAGTCCCCAGGTATACGGATGTCTTGGATCGTAGAAGACCTCGTTGATTTTGCCTTTTTCCACGATTCTTCCGGCATACATGACGGCAACATAGTCCGCAACCTTGGCGACAACGCCCAGGTCGTGGGTAATATAGATGACCGAGATTCCTTTCTTGACCTGAAGTTCTTTGATCAGTTCCAGGATCTTAGCCTGTATAGTTACATCCAGAGCCGTCGTAGGCTCATCACAGATCAGAATATCCGGATCGCAGGCCAGGGCGATCGCTATGACGACTCTCTGTCTCATGCCTCCGGAAAGCTCGTGGGGATACTGTTTAAAGCGTTTGTCCGGATTGTCGATCCCGACTTCGGTAAGCAAGTCCAGAGCCTTCTGTTTTGCTTCACTTCCGGATATCCTGTAGTGTTCCCGCATCGGTTCCATGATCTGTTTTCCGATCGTCATCGTCGGATCCAGGGAAGTCATCGGATCCTGGAAGACCATGGCAATGTGTTTCCCGCAAAGCTTGTAACGGATATCTTTCTGGGACATTTTGACCAGATCGACTTCCTGTTCGTTTCCGTCCTCATCCCTGTAACGGTAAAGGATCTGACCGGAATCGATGACGCCGTTGGTATCAAGGATACCCATGATCGTCTTGACCGTAACGGACTTGCCGGAACCGGATTCACCGACGATTGCGATCGTTTCTCCCTTGAACAGGTCCAGTCTGACGCCTCTGATCGCTCTGACGGTTCCATAGGCGGTCTTAAAAGAGATGTTCAAATCGCGGATATAGAGGACTCTATCGTCCTTGTTTCGTTTTACTTTCTCCATAGGACCTCCTTCTACTTGTTGATCATCTTCGGGTCAAAGGCGTCCCTTAGACCGTCGGCAAACAGGTTGAAACAAAGCATCAGTATGGCCATGACAAAGACCGGTATGATCAGAATGTGCGGGAAGGTCGTCATCGACTTGTATCCGTCGGAAACAAGGGAACCCAGAGATGCCATCGGGGCCGGAACACCCAGTCCCAGGAAGGACAGATAGGCCTCCAGGAAGATGGCGTTCGGGATCGAGAACATCGAAGTAACAATGACCTGGCCCATGATATTCGGCAGGATCTCGGAAAAGATGATACGGAACTTGCCAGCACCAAGAGTCCTGGATGCCAGGACAAATTCCTGTTCCTTGACCTTCAGTACCTGGGCTCTGGCGATCCTTTCCATGCCGATCCATCCCGTAAGCATCAGGGCAAAGATGATGGAAGTGATACCGGCCGGCAGGACCATTCCCAGAAGGGTTACGATAACCAGAGTCGGAATGCCGTTGAGGATTTCCGCAAACCTCTGCATGAAACTGTCTACCATGCCGCCAAAGAATCCGGATACCAGACCGTAGACCATACCGATGACGATATCGATCACTACGGCAGCCAAAGCGATGATCAAAGAAACTCTGGTTCCGGACCAGACTCTGGTCCAGATATCTCTACCCTGGGTATCTGTACCGAACCAGTAGTAGACATCCGTTGCCCCTTTCTGGGCATACTGGTTTACACCGTTGTGATAACCGTCAAACAGACCAAGCTTCTCAATGCCCGGAATTCTTGGAACCAGACATTCCTGACCGCTGTGGATCTGTTTATAAGTAAATTCATTCATACCCGGACCGATGATTGCCATCACGATGATAAACACGATGATGACCGCACCGATCAGGGCGCCTTTGTTTTTCTTGAAATTGTTCCAGACGTCCTTGGCGTAGGAGGTTGCGCTGTAGTTCTTATCAATCAGTTTTTCACCTGCACTGTGGGCAAACTGAAAGTCGTTCTCCTGGAACTCGTGATCTAGGTTTGTCATTTAAGCTTCCTCCTTTGCGATACGGATACGCGGATCGATGACGCCGTAGAGGATATCCACCAGCAGCATCACGACAATGTACATTACCGAATAGACGAAAGCGCAGGCGATCGTCACGTTGTAGTCGTTTTCCTGTATCGCAGTGATCATCAGTCTGCCGATTCCCGGAATACCGAAAATCTTTTCGATGACGCTGGATCCCGTCAGCAGGTTGACCAGAATAGGTCCCATGACCGTAATGACCGGGATCAGGGTATTTCTAAGGACGTGGGTGATGATCATCTTCCAGTTCTTGACGCCCTTGGACTGTACCAGCAGGATGTAGTCGGAGTTCATGACATCGATCATTTCACTTCTGGTAAAACGGGCGATATTGGCCGTAGGCGATACGCTTAAGGCAATCGCCGGAAGGATCAGGGACGTGACAGGCTGTTCCGTATTATAAAGGATCGGCAGCCAGCCCAGCCGGTAGGCTACATAGTAGCACAGCAGCAGCGCACAGACATAGGACGGCACGCTGACACCGATGACGGATATTGCTGAACACAGGTTATCGATCCAGCTGTTGTGGTTCAGTGCGGCAAGAATACCCAGGATCAGTCCGAAGACCGTTCCCAGAAGCATAGCCATGGCACCGACACCAATCGAGATCCCCAGTCTTTCCTTTACCATCTCGCTGACGGCAAAGTTCTTGTTTATGGCATAGGATACGCCCAAATCCCCTTTCAGCATGTTTTTGGCATAAAGAAAGAACCGGACATAGAACGGCTTATCCAGACCGTATTTTGCATACAGAAGCACTTTCTGGGCTTCAGTCAGCTTTTCATCGTTAAACGGCGTGCCGGGCATCAGATCCATCAGAATAAACAGCACCAGCAGTATCACAAACAGCGTAGCCAGTGAGATCAGTATCCTTTTAAAGATATACTTTTTCACGCTTTCCCCCCTTTCAATGCAGAAAACTAGAGCGATCAGAGATCCAACCGCTCTAGTTCCTAATAGTTATTCTCTGTTGATAAACTTATTCGCCGTAATGGTTGATATTGACTGACAGATAGAACAGATAGCCCTGCAGACGGTCAACATAACCCGGAACATCTTTGTTGGCATCGACCTGTTCACCGGACAGGATTACAGTATCGAGATTGCCTGCTTCGTATTCCATCAAGGCAGTCTGTGTATCTTCAAGTACACGGAAGACGACCTTGGATGCACCGCCGGCAGCAACATAAGCGGCATTGTCGAAGTAATTCTCATTAAACTTCATTTCATAAGAGTAGCCAGGTGTCCAGGAATCCAGGATGTACGGACCGCAGGCCAGTACAGTATCAGCGCTTGTCGCATACTGATCGCCCTGTTCCTCAATGAACGCCTTGTTGATCGGGAAGGCACTTGGGAATGCCAGACAGCTTAAGAAGATGCCGTTTGGCTTAACCAGCGTGACCTTGAAGGTCTTTTCGTCGACTGCTTCCCAGCTGTCAGCAAGTAAGACATCAGTGATCCACCATGCGTATTCAGAAGCAAGATCCGGATCAAGGATTCTATCCCAGGAATCGACGAAGTCCTGAGCTGTAACCGGAGCAACGACTTCACCGTTCTTGTTTACCCAGTTGGCATCGTCTCTGATCTTGAAGGTATAGACCGTACCGTCTTCACTGACGTCGACAGTCTCGGCCAGATCAGGTTTCCACTGACCATTCGCATCCAGCTCGGTCAGGCCGGCCAGGAACATCGTCTGGGCAATGAAGGAAGTACCATCTGTCGCAACGTGGTTGTCCAGATAGATGATATCGGTATTGGTTACCAGCGTTACATTGTCTTTGCCTACGATATGACGGTAGTTGTCGACAGCGGCAGAGTGGAATTCGATACCGGAAATTTCCGGTCTGATGATCATGGCACCGCCGGCCTGGAATACAGGGATATCGGCGTAGTCTTCTTCTACCAGAACTTTTTCAGCTTCCAGGAAGAGAGCCCATCTTTCATCCATATCGGTCGTAGCTTCCGCATCCGCTACCAGCTTGTCATATTTCTCGCTATTGTAACGGCCGGAGTTGTTTGAAGTGTTCGTACTTACAAACAGATCCATGTAAGTCTGAGGATCGGCATAGTCAGGGCCCCAACGGGTCAGACATACGGCATAGTCGCCATCCGTCATCAGAGACAGTCTTTCTTTCTTCTGCTTTGAAACCAGATTGACTTTATATCCTGCTTCTTCCAGGTAATAGCCGATCTGTTCCGCAGCCTTAATGACGGAATCACCTTCGTTTGTACCGTAAAGCAGGTCGATCGTGATCTGTTTTACACCCAGCTCTTCACAAGCCTGTGCATAAAGTTCTTTCGCCTTATCAGGATCATATGTAACGACCTTTCCTGCATCGTCACGGAAGTCGGCACCGGTTGAAGGGTTGGTAGCCAGCTTGAACGGAATGATTCCTTCAGCAGCAACCGATCCATCGTTCAGCGTCTTAACCAGAGCTTCACGGTCGATTGCGTAAGAGATCGCTTTTCTGACATCCTCATTCTTGAAAACAACAGCATTGTCCTGAGCCGCTTCTTTCTTGGCACATCCGGCAAGGACAATCAGTAATGTCAATAAAACAGCAAGTAACTTTTTCATTAACAGTCTCCTTTCGCCTGTAATAATGAGATTATAATATAACTAAATGAAAACCTTGTCAATGAGAATGTAAATATTTTAATGATAATGAAAATGTTTTCATTTATAGATTTTTGTTGTATCCTAATATAAAAAGGAGACGGATCATGGAAATGAAACTGTTCTGGAACGGAAAGGTCTATACGGGAGATGGATTGGTACAGGGATTTGTCGTCGAAGGAGGTCGTTTTATAGCGACAGGAAGTAACGAAGAACTGCTTTCCGCATATCCGGAGGCAGTCAAAGAAGATCTTAAGGGACGTTTCGTCTGTGCCGGCTTCAACGATTCCCACATGCATCTTCTGAACTATGGACAGGCTTTAAGCGTTGCCAGACTGGACGCTCATACTTCTTCCCTTAAAGAAATGCTGGGGTATATCAAGGAATATGCCCAAGAAAACAGAAACGGCTGGATCATCGGCAGAGGATGGAACCAGGACTATTTCAGCGATGTGAACAGAACGCCGGACAAAACAGATCTTGATCCGCTCTTTCCGGATCGGCCGGTCATTCTGACCAGAGCCTGCGGACATGTCTGTGTGGTCAATTCAAAAGTTCTGGAAATCGCGAATATCACCAGAAATACACCTTCTCCTGAGGGCGGCTCTATCGATTTTGAGACCGGGATCCTTTGTGACAATGCGATCGACCTGGCTGAACGATACAAGCCTTTACCGGAGAAAGAAGAGATCAAGAAAATGATGATGACTGCATCGGCAGAACTGAACCGTTTCGGGATCACCTCTTCCCAATCCGACGACTACGGCGTTTTCCGCGAGATTCCTTTTGAAAGGATCAACGAAGCCTACCGGGAACTGGCGGACGAAGGAAAACTGACTGTCCGGGTGAATGAACAGGTCAACTTCACGACATTAGAGGATCTCAAAGACTTTATCGGGAAAGGAAACATGACCGGAACGGGAAATGACATGTTCCGGATCGGACCATTGAAGATGCTGGGAGACGGATCCCTGGGGGGAAGGACAGCCCATCTGTCCAGACCTTATGCGGATGATTCCTCGACCTGCGGTTTCTCCCTGTTCTCAGATGAACAGTTTGATCAGATGATCGGCTATGCCAATAAAAAAGGCATGCAGGTGGCGGTACACGCGATCGGAGACGCCTGTCTGGATAAAGTGCTGAATGCCATCGAGAAAGCCCTGACAGAAAATCCTAGAGAAGATCACCGTCACGGCATCGTACACTGCCAGATCACCAGACAGGACCAGCTGGACAGGATGGCTAAACTGAAGCTGCACATCTATGCCCAGTCCGTCTTCCTGGACTACGACAATCACATCGTTGAACAAAGGGCGGGAAAGCCGCTTGCTTCCACAAGCTACTGTTGGAAGACCTTGATGAATAAAGGACTGACGGTGTCCAACGGCTCCGATGCGCCGGTCGAAACGCCGGATGTCATGAAAGGGATCGAATGTGCCGTTACCAGGACATCACTGGACGGATGCGGACCGTATCTGCCGGAAGAGGCATTCACCGTCAAAGAAGCAATCGACAGCTTTACCGTCAAAGGCGCCAGTGCCAGTTTTGAAGAAGACCGTAAAGGAAAGATCCTCCCGGGATACCTCGCCGACTTTGTTATTCTCGATCAGGATCCCTTTCTTACAGAGAAAAGAAAACTCCATGAAATCGGAATCGATGCCACTTACCTGAATGGAAAATGTGTATATAAAAAGTAAACCTCGAGGTTTACTTTTTTTGATCTAGAATACGAAGTTGCCTTTCCGGAACACCGGGACGACAGTCCCGTCTTTCCGGATACCGTCGATATCCATTTCTTTTGTACCGAACATGAAGTCTTCGTGTTGCATGGAATCATTGGCGCCGTGTTCTGCCAGTTCTTCCTTGGACATCTGTTCTCCGCCTTTGATATTTTCCGGATACGGTCTGCCTAAAGCCAGATGGCAGGCGGCATTCTCGTCGTAGAGCGTATTGAAGAACAGGATGCCTGATTTTGAGATCGGTGAATCGTAAGGAACCAGCGCTACCTCTCCCAGATAGGAGGAACCCTCATCAAATTCCAGCAGCCGTTTCAGGGATTCCTTTTCCTTTTTCGCATCAAAGTCAACGACCTTCCCGTTTTCGAAACGCAGCCAGAAATCCTCGATGACCTTGCCGTTGTAACTCAATGGCTTGGAGGCATAGACGATGCCGTTCACGCCGGTTTTTAGAGGCATGGAGAAACATTCTTCCGTCGGCATGTTCGGATCAAAGAAGACACCCTTAGGCGTCACAGAGCCTCCGGCGACCCAGATATGGCCATCTACAAGGCCTGCCGTCAGATCCGTTCCCAGTTCGGAAGTGAAGTGCAGTTCCTTAAAGTCGTATTCGTTCATCTTCCGGGCATGTTCCAGAAGCTCTTTGTCGTGCTTCTCCCATTCCTTGATCGGATCATTGTCTTCCGTTACTCTGGTCACTTCAAAAATCGCATCTCCCAGTTTCTCGAAGGCTTCCTCATCACTCAGATCCGGAAAAACCACTTTTGCCCATTCCAGAGAAGGAATGCCGAAGACGCACCACTGTCCTTCGTTGTTCATGGTATAGGACATCAGATCGCCCATCTTGGCATAGAAAGCCATATTGGCGATCCGCATCTTCTCGCCATCCACATCAGCCATGGATCCCGGCTTGTCGGAAGCAATCGAGAGATAACACGCTCCCCCGTCCTGCTGGTACTTTCTTTTGTCGTACTGCCACTGCGGGATCTCGGAAAGCGTCTCGTTGCTCATGTATTGATAACCCATTTTGGCGATATCACTGTCACGCCATTCCACGGAAACGTATTTGGCTCCCGCCTCATAGGCATTCTTCACGACTTTCCTTACAAAAGCCACATCCCGGACGGAAGCGTTAATGATGACCGGCTGGTCCTTCTGTACATTGACGCCTTTCTTTACCACAAGCTCCGCCAGCTTGTCATACATTTTTTCTGTAACCATATTTACTCCTTTATTCGACCTTTTTGATCATGCCTAAAACGTCTTCCTTGATCTTAAGATTGACTTCTTTTGCCTTTTCCGGAGAATCCTGTTTCGTATAGAAATAGAATTTGATCTTCGGTTCCGTACCGCTCGGGCGGATCGAGAACCAGCTGCCGTCTTCCAGATAGAAACGCAGCACGTTGGAAGCCGGAATATCCTCGTAGCCGTTGCTGTAGTCGATGACTTTTACAACCTTGATCCCCGCAACTTTTGCAGGCAGATTCGCCCGGACATGGGCCATCATCCTGGCGATCCTTCTGGACCCTTCCAGACCTTCCAGGATCAGGTTCGGCTCATCCTCGTTGTAGAAACCGTATTTCTCGTAAAGCTCCTGCAGGACATTGAACAGGGTCTTTCCCTGCTTACGGTAATAGGCAGCCGCTTCCGCCACCAGCATTCCTGCCGAGATACCGTCCTTGTCTCTGATCTCCGGTGATGCCGCATAACCGACGGATTCCTCGTAGCCGAAGAGATAGGTATAACCATTCTGCTGCAGGAACGGGATACGTCCGCAGATGTTCTTGAAACCGGTCAGTGCTTCAAACATCTCGACGCCGTAGGCCTTGGCAATCTCGGTAGACATTGTAGAAGTAACGATAGACTTTACCATCGCTCCCTTTTCCGGAAGCGTACCGGCATCCTTTCTTCCTTCCAGGATGTAGTTGACCAGCAGATAGCCCGTCTGGTTGCCGTTGAGCGGGACGTATTCTCCCTGATCGTTACGCAGTTCAATCGCAAAGCGGTCCGCATCCGGGTCGGTTGCCATCAGCAGTTCCGCGCCGATTTTCTTACCCAGTTCTTCCGCCAGCCGGAAGGCTTTCGGATCTTCCGGGTTCGGATAGCCAACTGTCTTGAAGTCCGGATCAGGATCCTTCTGCTCCTCGACAAAGTGCCAGTTGCGGAAACCTCTTTCGTTCATCATTGCCGCAAACGGTTTGGTACCGCAGCCGTTCAGCGGGGTATAGACCAGCGGGATATCCAGATCGAGTTCATCGCCTTCATGGATCGCCAGTGACTTGACGTGATCGATATATTCCCTGTCGTATTTTTCATCCAGGATCGTGATCATGCCTTTTTCCAGTTCGGCACGGAAGTGACCGTCCAGGACATTTGAGAACGGGTCGATGTTGTCGATCTCAGCCAGTATTCCTTCCGCTACCGTACTCGATACCTGACAGCCATCCTCCCAGTAGACCTTGTAGCCGTTATAATCCTTCGGATTGTGGGAAGCGGTAATATTGATGCCGGCTTTGGTGCCTAAACGGCCGACCATGAAAGCCAGTTCCGGTGTTGCCGTGAGATCATCGAAGATATACGTCCGGATATCGTTTGCGGCCAGTATGGCTGCAGAATGTAAACAGAATTCTCTGGACATATGTCGGCAGTCATGGGCGATGACGACACCCTTGTCCATCGCTTCCTGACCGAAACGTTTAATGTAGTTGGCTAGACCCTGGGTCGCTCTGCCGACCATCAGATAGTTCATACAGTTGGTGCCGGCCAGGACTTTTCCTCTTAAGCCTGCGGTACCAAAGGTGATGTTCTGATAAAAGCGTTCCTCGATCGCCTTCGGATCGTCTTTGATATCCAGAAGTTCCTGATAGAGCGGATCGCTCTTATCCAGTTTTTCCAGCCATTCATTGTATCTGTCTCTTGCGTTCATAGATTTTCCTTTCCTTCTTATTTACAGGCATTGATAAATTCCTGAAACAGCCGATCGACATAGGCATCCTTCATCAGTTCCGGATGCCACTTGATCGCCATAACGAATTTCTTTCCTTCCGGTTCGAAGCATTCCACCAGCCCATCCGGGGAACAGGCGGCAATACGGGCATAAGGTTCTACCCTTTCCTTTTCTGCCACCATCGTATGTAGACTGTTGACTTCGTATTCTTCCTGTCCGATCAGCTCATAGAGTCTGGTCCCTTTTTCGATCGTGATCGGATGACGGTAGACCATATTGTAGTGACTGTGACTCTTGGTCAGATCCTCCCGGATATTGGAACCCAGGGCTCTAAGAATATTGTTGAAGCCGGCACAGAAGCCCATGACCGGAATATCCTTCTCTAATGCATATCGGGCAATCTCCACTTCATAGGCACAGCTGTAGTCTCCGCCCTGCAGCAGGATACCGTCGCAAAGATCGACTTGCGAATGAAGATCTTCGATCTCCTCTTTCGACAGAATCTTGTCGTCTCCAAGATCGCTCTGATTGAAATCCATCGTTTCTTCGCTCGGCATCAGCATTACCGCAATGCCTCCGTTCTTGACAATCAGGTATCGCAACTCGTCGGCGATTTCCTGGCGGTGCCAGAGATCTTCTTCTTTTTTGTTCTGAACCTTGCTTGGTATTCCGATAACTGGTTTTTTCATGTTTGCTACCTCATTGTTTCAAATATCAGCTATTTACGACCGTACCGCATTCCGGACAGAATCTTCCCGTTACTGCTGCGCCACATTCTGGACAATAGGTCCGGTTTCTTCTTTCCTGTATCTTCTTGTCTTTCGGCCAGGCGACTTTGTATCCGAGTTTCACGGTTTCGCTCTGCTTCGGAGCGACCGCAATTTCCTTTGAGAAGATTCCGGTCAGTTCGTCCGGCTTCGTGCCGCTTAGTTCAATGATGTCGACGACGATCTCCTTGTTCTGGGAAACCGGGACCTGATCCTTCAGCGTGATCCTGATCTCTTCATCGGAGAGGTTCGTGACTTTCGTCTCATAGCCGTATTCCGTGACCTTCTGTCCCTTCAGCAGAACATTGGAGGTCTTTTTCAAAACTTCTTTCCTGGATACATGGACTCTTTCTTCCTTGCCCAGGGTGATCTCGATGTTTTCTTTCGTCAGATCCGGATCAATGCCGACATTGCCGGTAAACATGTCCTTCAGATAGATGGAAGCATTGAACGCCGTCATCAGAGGCAGATCGGCCGTCTTGACACTGGCGATCCGATAGGCATGCGGATCGGCCTTGGCTACGGCGACGATCTGATAGTCTGCCGGTACCGTATATTTCTGCAGATCGGCCATCGTTCCTTCGCTTCTCTTGAGGATATCCCGGTTGCCCGGCAGGACGTATTCCGTCATCGTCTCGTCGCTTCTGACTTCGGCCTGCGGCATTGAAATGCTCATCATCATGGATTCTTCTGCCACTTCCGTGTCTTCCATGACCGCGTTTCTGGCTGCAGCCATGCCCATGGCCATCATCGGCGTTGCAGACTTTCTCCGGGTCTCTTCCCTTTCCCGGATATCCAGATACAGAGGTTCTACTTCCGGTACTTCACTGTAGGAAGAAGGATTCCCCGTGTACAGGGATACGGAAATATCCTTCCAGTCCTCGGTCGTCGACTGGTTGATTTTTGCCCGCATGCGGATCTCCAGCGGATCCTTGGCGTTGGAATGGATCTCATAGACCGGATACCATCCTGCGGCATCCTCGTGGTAGCGCAGCTCAAACGGATAGGTTCCCGCTTCATCCACATAGACTTCCGCCATCACGATCGGCAGTTCTTCCTTCTCCCGGACTTCCGTCAGTTTTTTCTCCAGATCAATGATCTTCTTCTCCAGATCCAGAATCTCTCTATTGAGCTTTTCCAGACGTTCTGGAAGCTTTTCAATGTATTCCTGTACCTCATTGGCACCTAACGTCGTGCGGCTGGAGAAATCGCCGTTATTCTGCCAGAGCGTGATCTGCAGCTGCCTGCTTTCGATCTGTTTCTGCAGCAGTGCGATCTCCTTCTCGATTTCTCTGGACTCTTCCCGGTCTTCTTCTTTCAGGATCTCAAAACGCAGATCGCTGCAGGATACTCCTTCTTTCGAAAAGAGTCGGACCGTGTTCTGCTGCGCCGTAGCGCTTAATCCATATACCTGCAGAAGTTGGGCACCCTGCTTCAGTTCAACGCTTCCCGTACGGGTCACTTCCGCACCGTTGCGAAAGATATTTACACTCTTACTTTGTGTCTGTAATCTGGCCATGTTTCCTCCTTAACCGTTCTTTTCCTGTTTTAAAAGAGCTTCGATCGTCTGAGCTGTCGCTTCCAACTGATCGAACTCGTCCTCTTTCTGTTTATCTCTTAACGTCTCAAAGGCAGCGCCGATCAGATCGAATGTCTGCATCAGTTTTTCCTTGGCCTTCGGATCGTTTTCAATTCCTTCGTGACTTTCGATGGTGACAAAATTGTCGATGATCTCTGTCAGCATCGGTACGTAATAGGAATACAGCTTTCTCAGTTTGTCATTGTTTCCGCCTTCCAGGATCAAAGTTTTCATTTCACTGATCCTGTCGTTGACTGCATCGATTCCCGCCTTGACTTCGCTGTCATCAGTCGCCATTCTGCGCCGCTTCAATTCCCGGACGAGATCTTCTCCCTGATCCAGAAGATCCTGCTGATGGACGTAGCGAGGAAGATGATCCTGAAGATCCCGGACATCTTTTACAGAGATCCGATCCAGAAAGGAAGCGATCCGGTTGTAGGTATCGGGATCTTCCTTGTAGAGGATTGCCAATGACTTTTTCTCTTTCTTTGGGAACTGAATCATCAGACTGCGGATATTCGGTTTTTCCTTCGGATCGTTCTTGCTTAAAACGGCATCAAGAATGATGTCCATGCTTCCTCTTTCGTTCAGATAGGCATCGATATTCTTCAGGCTGAAAGTCTTCTTCTTTTTCCTGCCATTCTCATCAATATATTCGTACTTCAGGACGTTGTCTTTCACCACCATGCTTCCGGGCAGGGCGGGATTCTTCTTTTTCGTAAAGACCGCCAGAAACAGCATAAAGACAGCCAGACCTCCGAAAACAGCCGTAGAGATCTGGAAAAGTGTGACAAAAAGCTGCACGATCTCCGGGGCAAACAGGGACTGTCCGGTCGTCAGGGAAGTCAGAAGAAAAAGAGCCAGAAGCAAGACAAAAAGTACGCCGCATCCGGCAAAAACACCGCGCATGATCGTATAGAAACTGTTCTCGTTATCCATACTTCTATTATAGTATGTTCTTTATTCTACAGGTGTTAAATTGATATCTCTGCGCATTCTCGCCGTAAAGGCTAGCTTTGCATCCATGTCTTTGATCTCTTCGCCAGGGAAAAGCAGTACCGTAGTTCCCTGTGTGATCTCCACGCCATCGCAGGTTGCCGTTCCATAAACCAGGGTGAAACATTTCAGATCATCCGTATCGTTCTTAAAATAAGTAATGTTTTCGAACTTCTGCGAAGCGTAGGTCGCTTCCACGATCTCCTGTCCGTCCGGGTAGTGCTGAACGACAGATTGCTTCTTTGGATCCAGCGTCAGATAGGCCATCTCAAGATGCAGTTCCCGTTTTTTTCCGTTCTTATCCAGACGGTCGAAATCGTAGAAACGGTAGGTGCTGTCCGAACCTTCTTCGATCTCGTAGACCAGACTTCCTGCCGAGATGCAGTGCAGTGTTCCCGGTTCAACGAAAACGTAGTCTCCGACTTTTACCGGTATGGCATCCAGGATCTCCATGTATCTTTCCTGATCCAGCAGTTTTCTGACTTCTTCCTTGTCCTTACATTTGCAACCGTTGATCAGCAGACCGTTATCAGGAGCTTCCAGAAAGTACCAGGACTCTCTCTTTCCCCTGTTCCGGTGTTCGACTTCGATCGCCGTCTTGTCATCCGGGTGGACCTGAATACTGAGATTGTGATCGGCTTCCGTAAGTGAAATCGTCAGCGGGAAGAACGGGTATTCTTCCATCCCGACATCCTTTTTCCATAACGGGAAAACCTCGTTCAGGTGTTTTCCTTTGTGTTCACCGTTTCGGATCACATTGGAAATTCCTTCCCTACAGTAGCAGGTGTAGAAGTGCCCGATGGAATCCCCCTTGGCTTCCGTAAATCGGCTGAGACGCGGGCCGCCCCAGATCGTTTCATGAAACATCGGTTGTAGTACCAACATAATAATCTCCTTTTCTATATATGCAAATCATCCGGCAACGAGAATTACGCCGTAGGATATCACGGATATGATGGCGATCAGGCTAAAGAACCACAGAACGGACGCTATCCTGCTCTGATGGCGTATCCTTAGAAAAGGATACGGTCCGTCGATCTTGTCGATGACGTTCAGATACATCATGGTCAGACCGTAGATGATCGTCAGAATGACGGGAAGCAGAAACATGGAACTGTGTCTTTCCCAGAAAACATAGGAAAACAGTGAAAGGACAGGAACCAGACTGTGATGATACAGGCCGTTCCCCGCCAGCATCAGTTTTTTAAAGCCTCCTCCCATCGGAACCAGGACACAGAGGGTGATCAGAAACGTCATTGTCAGTCCGCTGGCACTCAGATAGCGTAGAGCCGGAGCGTTTCCTCCCGTCAGCAGGTAGGCGATGGAAGAGATCAGAGTCGCAAGGTTGGACAGTTCCGTATAATAGATAAACATCTCCCAGCGTACCGCTTTGAAGCTGATACGGAAGGCAATCAGTTCCATAATGATGATCAGGACATTAGCCAGGATTCCCATATTTTCATTTTATCATCGCTCTTCTTTTTATTCATCGACGAGTTTCAGTCCGTCTCTTCTTAATTCGTAGATTTTCGTGGATACTTCATCGATAAACAGACGGTCGTGACTGACTGACAGAACGGCTCCTTTGAATTCCTGCAGGATCCTTCTGAGTTCCGGATTGGACAGCGGCGAGAGATTGCGACTTGGTTCATCCAGCAGTAGGACGTCGCATCTTCTCAGAATCAGCTGTGCCAGCAGGACCTTGCATTTCTGGCCTTCCGAAAGTTCTTCGATCGGATGGCTCATCTCTTCGCTCGTAAACTTCAGCGATCCCAGCATGTTTCTGGCTTTTGTCTTGTCCCCGCAGCCATCGGAAAGGATGTTGATCGGGGTATTGAGGTAATCAAGAACTTCCCGATAGTCCTGCGGCAGGTATCCTACGGTGATGTCGTCCCGATCTTTCAGTTCCTCATAGATCTTCTTCAGCAGGGTCGTTTTTCCCGTTCCATTCTCGCCGATAATACAGATCCTGTCTTTTCCTTCCATGTACAGATCAATGTTCTCGGAAAGCAGCAGATCATTGACCTTCAATTCATCCAGATGCAGGTCCAGGATCACC
Source organism: Erysipelotrichaceae bacterium (assembly GCA_017432885.1). Classification (GTDB taxonomy): domain Bacteria; phylum Bacillota_I; class Bacilli_A; order Erysipelotrichales; family Erysipelotrichaceae; genus Colivicinus. The sequence goes on from JAFRIE010000024.1 coordinate 99,346, forward strand.
TTGGAGGGCGGCATCCGTACTTCCTCAAAACGGATCGCGATCGCCTCTTCCGGTTCATACTTCCCGGTCAGTTCCTTTTCCTTTTCCTCCAGTTTTCTGCCCTGCGCCTTCAGGGAATGCATCTTCTTCTTCAGGAGCTGACCGCCGTGGGGATCGCCTCTGGATATCGTACGCTGCCGGTGTTCCACTTTCTGGAAGACCTGACGGTAGCGTTCCAGCTGTTTTTGAAACTGGCTGTGCTGCTTCCTGGCGATACGGTTGTTCCGGTCGATCCAGTGCAGTCTCTGCTTAAAATAGGCGTCATAGCCTTCTCCGCTATAGGTGATACGCGCTTCCTGTTTCCGTTTCAGCTGTTCCAGATGCAGAATGCCTTCCGCACAGTTTCTTAACAGTGTCTCGTCATGGGAAACGAAAAGAATGCCCTGGGAAGCGGAAGAAATGAAATCCTCCAGCCAGATCATCGTCTGCAAGTCGATGTCGTTGCTTGGCTCATCCAGCAGCAGGATATCCGGCTCCTCATAGAGAACTCTTGCCAGAGAAGCCTTGACCCTTTCTCCGCCTGACAGATCTTTCATCTTCCTACTGTCCAGAATGGACCGGTCGATTCCGATTTCGTTCAGAAGACGATACAGCTTTCCGGTATTATTGTCTTTCCCTGCGATAAACCTCAGAACATCCAGTTCTTCCTCTTCCTTCCGGATGTGCTGCGGCAGATAGGCGATGACATCCCTGCTGCAGATCTCTCCCTCTACACTGACGTAGTCCCTGAGATCTTCTCCCGCAAGGATTTTCAGCAGTGTACTCTTTCCGTTGCCTTCTTCGCCGATCAGGGCGATTTTATCTCCTTTGTTTAATGTAAAAGAAAAGTCCTTCAGAAGCACTCTTCCTTTTAATGTCGTAATGGTTAAATGACTGATATTAAGCATGAATTCAGCTGATCTCCTTCTACGCAAAAAACAATACGAAGGAATCTAACTTTGCGTATGATTAGTTTCCCGGGATCATGCTGTCTTCATCTTCTCACCTCTTTTCTTTATTCTATCACAGTCGGATAAGTACTTCATAGTTTTCCTTGGCAATATATATTCCTGTTTCATTGACTTTTCCGACCCTCTTTTTTTATGATTGAGTTGTATTCACAGATCACGTTATCTAGAAAGAAAAAACATGAAGAAAATCGTTTTTGTATCCCACTGTATCCTGAATACCGCCAGCAAGGTCGTCCTTTACAACCGGAAAGACATCGATGCGGAAGAAGAGTTAAGACTTCGCTTCATGCGAAAGGCTCTGGACAAAGGCGTTCAGATCGTTCAGCTCCCCTGTCCGGAGTTTACCCTTTACGGAGCAAAAAGATGGGGACACGTCTCCGATCAGTTCGACAACCCCTTCTTCCGGAAACACTGTCGCAGGATCCTGGAACCGGTCATTGACCAGCTTAAGGAATATCTGAGCAACAAAGACCGTTTTGAAGTCCTGGGAATCGTCGGCATCGACGGATCGCCGAGCTGCGGCGTGGACTATACCTGCTACGGGGAATGTCTTGGCGCATTCGACGGCAGAAGCGATCTGGAAGATACTCTGCAGGGTATCCGGCTGGACAAGGGAAGAGGCATCCTGATGGATGTACTGCAGGAGATGCTGAAGGAAAACGGGATGGCGGAACGTATCGTTATGCACTCCCTGTTTGCACCGGAGCCGGACAAGTGTCTGGACCTACTAGATTAGGAAGGATGTCTATGGATCTTGAATTTAAAACGATAACCCATTTCCGCGAGCTTGGCGGCATGAAAACAAAAGACGGAAAGACTATCCGCCACGGATTCTTCTATCGCTGCGGCGAACTGGCAGGTGCGTCCGAGGAAGAAAAAGAAAAAATTGCTTCCCTGAACATTGCCACTGTCTTTGATCTGAGAGGCAGACAGGAAGTCCTCTACCGGCCGGACTTTGAAGGAGACTTCCATTATGTCCATATCCCGGCCAATGAAGGCCTGCAAAGAAGTGACAAGCTCTTTGTCAACGTCAGATCCTTCATGGATCTGTTCACCGGAATGAACGAAGGAAGATACAACTACCACATGCACCACTTCGCCCTAGGCTACTTCAACATGCCCTACAACCGAAACTGCGTCGCTACGGTATTGAACAGTCTGGATGAACACCGGCCGATCCTTCTGCACTGCTATGCGGGAAAAGACAGGACAGGCGTTCTTTGCATGATCATCGCTGCGGCCTTAGGATGCGGCTATGAAGAATGCAAAGCCAACTACATGTTCCACAATACCCTGATGGAAGAAGAACGCAGGGAATACATGCAGGAGCTAGAACGGCGCGGCAGTACCGAATGGGGCGCCAGGGCTTTCGACATGACCAATACCGCGGTAGAGTCCTGGTTCGACTGCGCCTGGTACAGCATTTTCAATTCCTACCGGACCATTGATGAATATCTGATGGAAGAGATCGGGATCAGCAGGGAACAGATCGAAGACTGGAGAAAATTCTATCTGGAATGAATCGGTCTGAAACAGAACAAAAAAGGATGGCTTCTGCCATCCTTTTTGTTTTCTTCTGCTTATAATGCGTTGGCGACGTCGTAGGCATCCCAGATCGCTTTCAGGATCGTTCCTGCCCCTGTAGCATCGCCGATCTCGCACATCGGGATATTCAGTTCCTTCCACTCTTCCTTGAGGTTTGGAGCCGGTCTGAAGCCCATGGCGGAAACGACCGTATCGGCTTTCAGCGTTTCTTTACTTCCATCTGCTTTCTCAACGACGGCACCTTCGTCATTCACTTCCACGAGCTTCGTAGAAGTCATGACTCTAACACCCTTGTTTTCAAACAGGTCGACGATCATCTGTCTGTTCGGATAAGGTGCACCTGCTCCGCCGGCTGCCATGATATCGTCGAGTGCTTCTACGACGGTAACATCCTTGCCGTGATTGACTTCATCCAGCGCGATCTCGCAGCCTACCAGGCCGCCGCCGACGATCACGACTCTGTTTCCGAGTTTTTCCGGATGATCGATCGCATCCAAAGAAGCGACTGCCTTGTCCAGTCCCGGAATGTCCGGATGGGCTTCGTTGGTACCTGTCGCCAGGATCAGCGCATCGGCTTCTTCCTTTTTGATGCAGTTGATGCAAGGTTCATGGTTCAGCCTGACATCGACACCCAGATCCTTGAGTTCTCTCTGATACCATTCATTCAGTTTCGCGATCTCTTTCTTGAAACCGTGCGCTCCTGCTTCTACGATATGACCGCCGAGGTGATCGCTCTTCTCGAACAGCGTCACTTTGTAGCCTCGCAAAGCTGCTGTTCTGGCCGCTTCCATGCCGGCAACACCGCCGCCGACAACGACGATCTTTTTATCACCTTCACCCGGCTTTAAACCGATAACCAGCTCTCTGGCAGCCTGCGGGTTAACCGCACAGGATACCGGTTCACCGGTCTCGACGCATCTTCTGAAACAGCCCATGTTGCAGCCGATGCATGGCCTGATCTTTTCCGGTTCATTGGCGAACAGCTTGTTCGGATATTCCGGATCGGCAAGGGAAGGTCTGCCCAGACCGACCGCATCGATCTCGTTGTTCCTGACGGCTTCGACAGCCAGGTCGTAGTCCTGCATTCTGCCGCCGGCAATGATTGGAATGTTTACGACTTTCTTGGCTTCTGCTGCCAGCGGGATCATGAATCCTTGCGGATTGTACATCGGCGGGCAGGCATAATAGAAAGAATCATAGGTTCCCGTATCGACATCCAGGAAATCGTAGCCGTAGCTTTCCAGCAGTCTGGCGATCTCTACGCCTTCTTCCAGCGTTCTGCCGACTTCCTCTTCACCGGTCAGAGTCGCCTTGTCGTAATCTTTGATATAGGTCTTAAGACCCAGACGCATACCCACCGGGAAGTCTCTTCCGCACTTCTCGTGGATGCCTTCGACCAGTTCCTTGGCACAGCGCAGTCTGTTTTCCAACGATCCGCCGTATTCGTCGTCTCTGCGATTATAGAAAGCCATCCCGATCTGATCCAACAGATAACCCCAGTGCATCGCATGCATCTCTACGCCGTCATAGCCGCATTCCTTGGCAACGACAGCACCTTCGATCATATCGGCGATCTTCTGTTTTATCTGTTCCGTAGTCAGTTCCGGAGACTTCTGATCCGGATTTCTCCATACCGGATTCTCGGAAGGTCCCGGAAGTCCCGGATAGTTTCTGCCCAGTCCCATGGTCAGCTGACAGAAGACTTTCGCACCGTGCTTATGCATGGTGTCGACCAGAAGCTTCGCTCTTTCCTGCCAGTGTTTGTTTGTATTGACGTTAGGTCCCAAGGCGGAATACGGATCGACATGATAGTCCGTTGCGGCAGCGCCTGGTATGATCAGGCCGAAACCGCCTTTCGCTCTCAGTTCGAAGTAGTTGATCAGGTTGTCACTGAAGCCGCCTTCTTCGTCGTAGGAAAGAGAACCCATCGTCATCGGAATCACTACAAAACGGTTCTTGATCTCTACAGGACCGATCTTGTAGGGCTGATTTAAGATATCGTATTTATTCATTATCTTTTACCTCTTTATCTAAATATTAACATAGAAATTTCCTTCAAAATATCCTGATACATAAAGACCTTAAGCCGATTTGACTTAAATAAACAAACGATATCGGCTATAATAACAGCGATGAAGTACATTGGATTAGATCTTGGAAGCGTGACCTGCGGCATCTCCCGTTCCGAAACCGGCCGTTTGGCGCAGCCGGTAAAAACGATCCGTTTCCATTCAGAAGACTACGATGAAGCCATTGACAGGATCCTGGAGCTTTTAAATGAGGAAAAACCGGATCTGGTGGTAATGGGTTATCCTTTGTTAGAAAACGACGATGAAGGTCCGAGAGCGAAGCTTTCCAGAGAGATCGGAGAGATCATCGAACAGGAATCGGGAATCAAAGTCGTTCTGCAGGATGAACGCAATACGACAAAGGATTCGGAAGATTTTCTGATTAAAGCCAACGTTTCCCGCAAAAAACGCAAGAAGGTGATCGACCAGCAGGCTGCCGTCAGGATCCTGCAATATTATCTGGATAAACAAAAAAAGACGACCGTTTAGGTCGTCTTTTCTTATTATTTCTTATAGCCTGCCCACATCTTGTCGGTAGCTTCTTTGACGGCTTCGGTCATCTTTGCGACATCCTGCGGATCCCATGCTTCCTTATCTTTTCTCAGGAAGGAGGTTTTGTCCACCCGGTTGTCGAAAACACCGATCGGCAGATGATAGGTCTTGCCGTAGGCTTTGACTGTAACGGTATCCTTGACTTCTGAGTTTTCGATCAGATACTGCATATCGTCGACGCCGTAGTCTCCCAGCATAACCGACATCGGCACACCGTGGAAGAGATTGGAACCCGGATCATCCGGATTGGCTCTCTCGTTGTTCTTTCTTCTGGATTCTTCCGGTGTTACCCAGATGTAGAGGATCGCAGCTTCTTCCAGAAGATCCGGAGCGAACTGCGGCAGCGTGTACTGGTAGCCGTAGGCGCCCGTTAATGGCATTGGAGAACCGTCCGGTCCGCCTCTGGCACATTCAATGACGATCGTCTTGTTGGTGAAATCGTCAGGGATCTGCGATTCTTTTTCTTCCAGCATTTTCATTGCTTCCGGTTCCAGATTCTTCGCAATGGCTGCTCTGGTTTCTTCATCCAACAGCGCCATGCGCGGAGGCAGTCCGGCGGCAGCGCCGGCTCTGTCGATACGGTCAAACAGATATTGAGCCGGAGAATCGGTTTTCACGCGTTTGCGGTTCAGCAGATCGTGGTAATCCTCGTTCAACAGGTGTACCAGTGTACCCCAGTCATAGTTGTCAATAAACGGATTCTGTCCCGGATAGAAGATCGGATCTTTTCCCAGTTTCACCATTTCATCGTCAATGCAGCGCATGAAATGGACATATGGGAAATCGTCGAGCTGAAGATTGTCACCGATATGGAATTCATTCTCCAGTCTTTCCGGTTCTATGTTTGCCATGAAATGGCGTACTTCCGATTTTCCGCTAGCCGGCAGGGCAATCAGCAGAACTGTCTTAAATACTTTCTTACTCATTTTTCACCTCGTAATGTTAACCTTTAATACCGCCGCGCGACATACCGGAAATGATGTATTTACGCGCAAACAGGAAGATGATGATCATCGGTATGACGACGATCGTTGAAGCCGCCATCATTCGGTCGTTTCTCTGACCGCCTTCGGTCATGAATGCATACAGACCAAACGGCAGAGTACGGACCGTCTTGGAGTTGGTTGCGATCATCGGCCACAGGAAGGAGTTCCAGGTCGCGATCGCATTTAGCAGAATGATTGTAGCCAGAGAAGATTTCGCCATTGGTACCATGACTCTCCAGAGATACTTCCAGTCGGAACAGCCGTCTACTTTTGCTGCCTGATACAGTGACTCCGGTACGGAATCGAAGAAGCCTTTCAGAATGTAGGTATAGAAGATACTGGACATGAACGGCAGTATCAGTGCCCAGATCGTATCATGCAGCTTCCAGCTGACGATCGTACGGTAGTTGGTGATGATGATCATCTCATAAGGAACCATCATCAGCGACAGCAGCAGCGAGAAGATAAATTCTCTGCCCGGGAATCTCAATCTTGAAAAGGCAAAGGCGGCAAGGATCGTCGTAAAGGAACAGGCAACGATACAGCCCAGCAATGCCAGTGTCGAGTTAACGAAGTAACGTCCGAACGGAGCCGTATTGAAAGCGTAAATGAAGTTCTCCAGATTGAACGGATTGCTTGGGAAAAGAGATGGCGGGATCAGGTTGATTTCCTGGTAGGTTTTGAATGCACCGGTAATCATCCAGTAGAACGGGAAGATCATGATGATCGAGCCGATAAACAGGACGACATAAGTAAGGATCTTGCCGATCGAGACCGGTTCTTTATTCTGGTGTTTATCGGAGCGCGTCTCTGTGTTTCTTGACTTGTTTGACATCTTCACCTCTCTCCTTTCTTGACCATGCCTGTACGGCACGCTGCAGCATCGTAAATACGAAGACGATGACCAGCAGCATAACGGCCGCCGCTGAAGCATATCCGTATTTCGGTGGCGTCATGACACGGAATTCATAGTAGATATAGTAGACAACGGTAAACATGTTATAGGCAATGCCCGGACCGTTGAACAACGGGAACAGCTCATGATACATCTTGAAGGTCGAGATCATGTTGATGATGATCACCAGCATGATGGTCGGAGCCAGAAGAGGAACCGTGATCCTGAAGAAGATCCTCAGGGTCTTGGCGCCGTCGACTTTGGCTGCCGTATAGTACAGCGGGTCAATGTTCTGCAGACCCGACAGCAGCAGAATGATGGTATTCGGCAGGATCGCCCAGATGCCGAAGATGACCAGAGCGACGAAGTTGCCGGAAGCGTTACCCAGAAACTGAATCGGTTCCATGCCCATCAGGGATAGGAGGTAGTTGATAATACCGAACTTGTCGTTGAACATGAATCTCCAGGAAAGACCGACTGCCAGCGATGATGTGACCATTGGCAGGAAGTAGCAGGTCTGGAAAAACGCCTGGAAACGTACCTTCTGGTTCAGCAGGTTTGCCAGTATGACTGCAATAACGGTGGAGATCGGTACCACCAGCAGCACATACCGGAAGGTATTGGAAATGGCCTGACGGAAGAAAGGGTCACTGACGACTTTCTCATAGTTGCCAAAACCGACTCCGGTATAAGCTCCCGTCAGATACTTGTATCCCTCCAGGAACGACATACGGATGACGTTGACGATCGGATACAAGGTAAAAATCGATACCGAGATGATGAACGGAAGCAGATAAAGAAGCGGTTTGATCCTTTCCATGAATGGTTTTCTGATCATAAGTAACGTTCTCCGCTTTCACGGTCGAATACAAAGACGCCAGTCTTCTTGAAACGGATACCGATCTCCTGATCTCTTTGCAGTTCGACATCGGAATTCATATAACCACGGACTTCCTTGCCTGCAAGCATGAAGGATGTGATGATCTCCTTGCCCATGACGGAAGTCAGTATGACTTTGGCTCTTAACGGACTCTTTTCGTCGAGAATGACGCTCTCGGAACGGAAGGACAAATAGACAGGGGTTCCATCCGGAATATCCTTGACTCTAACCTGGGAATCTTCTTCGTTTGGTCCAAGCAGCACCTTGCCGTCTTTGATGATACCTTCTACCTTGTTGATCGGAGGATTACCCAGGAAGTCGGCAACGAAACAGTTGGCCGGCTGATCATAGAGATACTGCGGCTTGTCGTACTGCTGCAGGACACCCTGTTTCATCAGGATGATGTGGTCGGAAATGGACATCGCTTCTTCCTGGTCGTGGGTAACGAAGATTGTCGTAACGCCTGTTTCCAGCTGAATACGTCTGATCTCTTCTCTCATTTCGATACGCAGTCTTGCGTCCAGGTTGGACAAAGGTTCATCCAGAAGGAGCAGACGAGGTTCTTTGACAAGTGCTCTGGCGATGGCGACACGCTGCTGCTGACCGCCGGAGAGCTGTCCCGGCTTACGGTTCAGCATCGTTTCGACATGGACCAGTTCCGCCATCTTCTTGGCCTTTTCGATGCGTTCCTTCTTCGGAACCTTCTTGATCTCCAGAGGGAAGCAGATGTTTTCCAGAACCGTCATGTGAGGATAAAGCGCATAGTTCTGGAAAACCAGACCGACACCACGTTTCTCCGATGACATGTATGTCACATCATCATCATCGAAATAAATCTTTCCTTCCGTCGGATAAAGAATACCTGAAAGCATGTTCAGCATCGTACTCTTACCGCAACCGGAAGGACCCAAAAGTGTTACGAGTTCACCCGACTCGATCACAGCAGAAAAATCATCGACTGCCGTGTTATCGTCAAAACGTTTGACGATGTTTTCCAGACGAATTTTCATATCTGTCCTCCTTAAAAAATCATCTATGAATCAGTACTATGTACATGTAAAGGATCCACCTGGTGAATCGCTTACATCTGCATCCTACAAAAAAAGAGGAACACCGCAAAAGATCACGGTGTTCCTTTCTTACAGATTCTAAACGATTATTCGCTTAATGCCGAATTGGCAAGAGCCTGAGCAGCCTGAAGAGCAGTGAGTGTATCTTCACCGTTGATGATGGCTTTTTCAAGACCCTGCTGGATTGCTTCCTTGCATGCGGTCTGACCGACAACGGCCTTACGTGCATACATGTAGTCTAACATGGAAGCGAATGCCTGCTGAGCTATGCTGTTGTTGAAGTACTCTTTGTAGACATCGGAAGTCTCTACATCCTTGAACGGAGTAGAAGCGGAATACTTCTGGCAGAACGGCAGGTTGTTTTCAGCCTGTGTGAAGAAGCTTGCGAATGCAGCAGCACCCTCATCGGTTACTTCATCCTTTGTGAAACCGACCAGAGCACGGGCAGTCAGTTCGTTGTACTTTCTTCCGCCTTCGATCTGCGGAACAGGTCCGGTTACGATGGTGAATCCGTTAGGTGTGATGTAGTTCATACCTGCAGAAGAGCCCATGTAGCTGAAATACATCTGGTTGCCGAACGGACCTGAGTGGTAGTTCTCAGCCGGATCCTTGAACAGGAAGTAACCTTCTGCTTCAGCCTGCTTCCACCAGTCGACCCATTCAACAAACTTAGGATCTGTCCAGTCGTTTGCTGTGTTGTTGTCATCGATATAAGCCAGACCGAGCTGGTATAATACGTCGATACCTACGACATCTCTTGAGTCCGGACCAAAGCCGATGATGTCTCTGCCTTCAGCCTTTTCGCCGTCGACAACTGTCTTACAAGCATTGTACAGATCTTCCCAAGTCTGAGGGATTTCCAGGTTGTATTTTTCTAACAGTTCCTTGTTGTAGAACATGATAGAACCGGTCAGTGTGCAAACCAGTGCATGGAGCTTGCCGTCAGAATAGTCCGTGGAAGCTGCATAAACACCTTCGCTGACTCTGTTCTTGTATTCGTCATCTGTCAGATACTGGCCGAAATCAAGAGAGAAGCCCTCATCTACGTATTCCGTAGCTGTACCAGGATACAACCAGACAAGGCTAGGTCCTGTACCGTTGGTTACTGCTTCGTAAACCTTGGCCTCGAAGCCATCCAGAGGCTGTGTCTGCTGAACGACTTTCCACTTGTTCTGAGATGCGTTGAACTTATCAGCGATCTCGGCTACCATTTCCTCATCGTGGTCTGTCAGAGTGTGCCAGAATACGACTTCGACAGGTTCACCGCTAGCTTCTTCTCCGCCAGATTTGCCGCCTGAGCAGGCAACTAAGGAAAGAACAACTAACAGAGTAACAACAATCTTGAATAGTTTTTTCATTTTCTTCTCCTTTTTTATAAATCAAAACGATTTATACATCCATTATAATCCAAAAGTGCAATGACTTTCAGCATAATAAGCAATAAAAAAACAGAAAATCGATCTGTTCTTCTCCGTGACGGTTTTCTGCTTCTTTGTCTGTTATGTCGTTCCTATTCCAGATAGAAATCTTTCATTTTTTCGCGTTTATCTTTATCCAGACCGTATTCTTCTTCCAGATATCGATCATAATTTCCGTATTTTCCGATGATTGCATTTACGACTGTATCAAAGGTCTCTTCCGCTACTCCGTCCTGGATGGTGATCAGTTTTTTGAGTTCAGGATGGCCTTTTGCTTCCGTTTCGATGTCTGCCAGACTTTCTTCAAGGATCTTTTTCCGGTAAAGATTACTTAAAAGGTAATCCTTGCGGATCTCTTCTTCCTTGATACCCAGTGCCATCAGGATGATCATTGCAGCGACACCCGTTCTGTCCTTTCCCGTCATGCAATGAAAGTAAATCGGAACATGCCTTTCCCATATCTCCTTCAGCATGATCCTGTAAGCCTCGTTGTTGAAAGCGATCGTCCGGTAATATCCCCTGATCTGTTCCAGCTGCCTTTCAGCTGCACCGCCGATCTTGCGCATGCCTGCAGGCGACCAGTCGATGTCTTCACTGCCCTCTACGACCAGTCCGTTGTGCTGAATGTACAGGGCTCCATCGATCATTGGATCGGGAATCGTCCGGATCTCGGCAAGGCTCCTCAGGTCCATGATCGTCCTTACCTTCAGTTTTTTGAATTCATCCAGTTCTTCTTCATTAAAGTACGCCAATCCCGCTCCCCGGAAGAAGAAACCGCAACGGACTTTTCTTCCATCTTTGCTCTCCAGGCCTCCCAGATCGCGGAAATTCAGGGCATCCTTAAATCTTTGATCCATACTCATGGTTTCATTCTATCACAGGTGGCTTATAATGAAAGCAAAGGCAGGTATCAATCATGAATCAGGAAGAACTCATCAGACGTATCAAAGAAAAGAATATCGAGGAAGAGGTCGTTTTTGGGAAAGGCGGACAGTACTTCAAGTCGGCACAGAAATACTACGCGGATCTGCAGGACGGGGAAGCAAGTTCCGAAAACTTCTTCGAGAACACGCTTGTGCGATACGAAGAGTGCGAAAAACCGAACCGGAAACCGGATTTTGAATCGTACAGCGGCAGCTGTTACTGGTATACCAAAAAAGGTGTTGTCAGAGGTTCCGATCACTGGGGCTGCGGCATCGTGAACTGCGACTGGGCGCTTCATACCAAAGAAGGAAGAAACATCTACGGCGGATACTGGACGCATGCCCGTTCCTTTGCGAAACCGAGATATGGATTTGCGCAATGGAGAGACTTTCTTTTCAAGGCCAGACTCATTGAGATTGATGGAAAAGAAGTCGTGACTGCATTTTCCAACTGCAAGGGCAGAGATCTAACGGAGATCGACGGAAAGCGATATCAGCGCAGGCTGATTGAAGTTTTTGAAGAAGTCGAGGAAGAATGATCCGGATCCTGATGACTTCCGATGTCCATGCCTGTATTACGCCCTACAGTTATGCGACAGGAAAAGAAGAGAAGATCGGACTGGCCAAGGCGGCTCATCTGATCCGAAGACTTAGCGATGAAAATACAATTGTGATCGATAACGGCGATATGTTGGAAGGATCGCCGCTTTCCTATTATCATTTTCAGAAAAACAGAGATAAGGCAAACCCTTTCTCAAAGCTTATGAACATGGTCGGTTATGATTTCTACAACCTCGGCAATCATGATTTCAACTTCGGGGAAGAGATTCTTTTCGATCATATGGACACTTTGAAAATGCCGTGTATCACGGCTAACGTGCTCTATCGGGGGAAACCGCTGTCGGAACCTTACCGTATCCTGGAGATCGATGGGAAAAAGATCGCATTGTTTGGTATCATGACACATTTTGTTCCGAACTGGGAAAAGGAAGAAAACATCAGGGGTCTGGAATTCCTGGATGCTTTTGAGTGTGCCAGGAAGACCGTTACCGAAATCAAGGAAAAAGAAAAGGCCGACTACATCATCGGCGTTTATCACGGCGGCATGGAGAGAGATCCTCTGACTGGAGAGGAAACAGAAGTTCAGACATCGGAAAACCAGGGCTACCGCATGTGCAGCGAGATCGAAGGGATCGATGTACTGCTTTGCGGACACCAGCATCATCCGATGGAAGGAAAACTGAATCATACCGTCTTTCTTCAGCCGGCGCAGGACGGAAAGCAGATCGCTCTGGTAGAAATCGGAGAAGACAGTCTTACAGCGAAGCTGCTGGAAACGGATGACATTGCGGAAGAGGATATTCTCTCTTTCATAAAAGAGGAAGAGGAAGAATGTCAGAAATGGCTGGATCAGCCGCTTGGCGAAACGGCGATCGACCTTAACATCAGCGATGAAGACGATGCCCGTCTGCACAAGTCGCAGGTCATTACCTTCCTGAATAAAGTCTGTGAAGACTGCAGCGGTGCCGATATTTCAGGCAACGCCCTGTTCCTGCATGCCAAGGGATTCCGGAAACAGATCACGATGCGCGATCTGGTGTCGACCTACGTCTTCCCGAATACACTTGTCGTCAAGAAAGTCACAGGCAGGATACTGAAAGAATATCTGGAAAAATGTGCCGAGTTCTGGGATCTTGAAGATGGAAGGATCATCGTTGAGAAGCACCATGATTTTCCTACGCCTCTGCACTTCAACTACGACATGCTGGATGGGGTCGAATACACGATCAAAGTATCCAATCCGCTCGGTCAAAGGATCACGAAACTGACACGGAATGGCAAGGATGTCAGGAAGGGCGATGTCTTCACCCTCTGCATCAACAACTACCGGGCTGCCGGAGGCGGAGGCTTCATGATGATCAAGGAAGCGGAAACCGTCAGGGAGATACAGCGTAATGTTGTTGAGATCATTGCCGAATACATCACTAAAGTGAAGGTCATAGATTTTCAACCGATATACAATATAAAGATCGAGATCTAATGATCTCAATCTTTTTCTGAAAAGATATAATATGGGTGATAAGAAAAAAGGAAGGCCGGGTATGATTTTAGAGCAAATAGAGAAAGAAATACTGGAACTTGCGGAAAAAGCGGAGAAAGAACTGGAAGATGCATACAAAGGGATCGACAGGATCTGTCTTTTGAATTCCGACCGAATCCTTTCGGCCTTTATCGAAAACGGTGTTTCCTATACGGATTTTGCTGATATTAACGGCTACGGCAACTACGACCCGGGCAGGGATAAACTGGAGAAGATTTTCGCTGCCGTACTGGGATGTGAAGATGCGCTGGTCCGGCCGCAGATCATGAGCGGTACCAGCGCACTGTATCTGGCTTTCTCGGCTTTGCTGAAGCACGGCGATACGATGATTTCTTTGACCGGAACGCCTTACGATTCCCTGCAGGAGATGATTGGAATCTGCGGCGACTCATCACAGTCCCTGAAAGCCAATGGGGTGAATTATGAACAGATCGATCTGATCGACAACGAGTTTGATGAAGGAAAGATCCTGGAAAGACTAAAGAAAAAAGATGTTAGACTGGTTGAGATACAAAGATCTCGTGGCTATTCCTCCAGGGCTTCTTTATGTATCGATAAGATAGAACGGCTGATCAAAAAGATTCGAGAAGTAAACGATGATGTCATCATTATGGTGGACAACTGCTACGGCGAACTGGTAGAAGAAAGAGAACCGGGACATGTCGGAGCGGACATCGTTGTCGGTTCCCTGATGAAGAATCTGGGCGGCGGTATCGCCTCGACCGGCGGCTATATTGCCGGCAGAAAGGATCTGATCGCCATGGTGGCGGACCGTTTCTCCGCTCCCGGTATCGGCAAGGAACAGGGCGCCAATTTCAATCTGAACAATTCCTTCTTTAAAGGGATCTTCATGGCACCTGGTGCTGTAAGAGGCGCATTAAAAACTGCTGTCTTTACTTCCTATATGCTGGAGAAACTGGGATATAAAAATGTATCCCCGAGATACAATGAAAAACGTACCGATCTGATCCAGACGGTAGAACTCGGAAACAAAGAAGACCTCATCGTGTTTACCCAGGGCATTCAGGAATCTTCACCGATTGATTCTTTTGTGAAAGTTATGCCTGCTCCGATGCCCGGCTATCCGTTTGATGAAGTCATGGCCTGCGGCGCCTTTACTCAGGGAAGCACGATCGAGCTGAGTGCGGATGCGCCGGTCGTTCCACCGTATGCACTGTACATGCAGGGCGGGCTATCCTTCGAATACGGAAAGCTGTCGGTCATGCTGGCACTGACCAATATCAGAAAACAGAATTAAAGCATCCATCGTCTCTGAGACAGTTTATCGCAATGCTTTCCTGATATAACGTACTGAAACATCTAGTAGAATAATGCCATAGAAGAATAAAACATGTTAAAAAGATATATCCTGTTTCTGAAAAAACATCCGCTCGTTACTGCGACAGTAGCCATCGTTTATGCGATGGTATGTATTAAAACAATCCATACAAGTACACACCTTGAGGCCTTCATTTTGAGGACATTGTTGTGCGGTGCCATGACCTTTTTCCTGTATCAGATCTCGGGAGACAAGACTCTTGCAGCCAGCTACAATTCGACCTGGTATGTCATCAAGGTCGGAATGGGTTACTGGATCTTTGCTTTGCCTCTGGGTGTGATGGGATTGTTCAACGCCATAGAATATCCTGCCTGGGACAGTCCTATTAACGCTCTTTGGGTATTCCTGATGTTCGTGTTTGTCGGTCTGTTTGAAGAAATGGCTTTCCGGGCCGTCATCAACGATGCGATCATTTACCGGTTCCGTGACAAGAAATATGTTTTTGTCTTAAGTGCGCTCGTGTCTTCGTTGGCCTTCGGTGCAGCTCATATCGTCGGTGCCGAACTGGCTGACATCTGGGCGATCGTACAGGCGGTAGGCAA
The DNA here is from genome assembly GCA_017432885.1 of Erysipelotrichaceae bacterium. Lineage (GTDB taxonomy): Bacteria > Bacillota_I > Bacilli_A > Erysipelotrichales > Erysipelotrichaceae > Colivicinus. The sequence continues at coordinate 114,655 of JAFRIE010000024.1, forward strand.
GACTCTTCAGGCCGGTATCTTCGGTCTGGCTGTTCTTTTCCTTTACTGGAAGACGAGAAACATCTGGGCGTGCGGCATCATCCACGGAATCTATGACTTCCTGCTGTCGATCCGCGACTGTTTCTTCAATGTTCCGATAGATAAAATGTCTTATGTTCTTTCTGGAGAGGGAGGCAAGACGGCCGCCATTGTATATGCGGTAATCACGCTGATTGAACTGTTCCTCTTCTGGATCATCTACCGGAAGATCGGTAAGAAGATCGATTATCAGAAAATCAGGGAAGAATGGTAGACAGATAAACAGTATGTCTGAAATAAAAAAGTCCTTGTTGAGGACTTTTTTGTTTGTCATTTTAGGAATTCTATTCACTGACGATTGCTCTGTTCTGCATGATCCTTGAAATCTTCCGGAAGCAGTTCGTAATCCACGGACGACTGCGGGCTGCCGAGCTGGTCTATCCAGGAATCTTTGTTGATTCTGAGCTTCCTGAATCCAAGCAGTTCATAGACGTGTCTGGCTCGGAGATTCTTTTCGTTTGTATCCAGAACAATCTTTTCATATCCCATACGGAAGAGTTCTCTTATCAGCAGGCTCAGGCAGATCCTGCCCAGTCCTTTTTCCTGATAGTTTTCTTCACAGATCTTGATGCCGATTTCAGCGATATGGTCACCCTTGTTTCTGTAGCTCATCTCACCGATCGGAACATCCAGATAATCAACGATCAGTCTTCTTCTGCTGTCGTCGCTGTCGGTCGCAATCGATTTCTCTATCTCTTCCGCCGTCGTGCCTAGTCCCAAAGGAAAGCCGGCATGTGCCATGACGCTTCCGTCATTCCACCATTCTGCCAGCTGTACGCAATCTTTTGTTTCGGCATTACGGATGCACAGGTCTTCCTTTTCGATCCGCATCAGCAGCTTCCCATCTGTCCCCCGTCGATTCGGATCACGGTATTGTTGATGAAATCGGCATCCTCGCTGATCAGAAAACTTACCAGCGAAGCGACTTCTTCCGGTTTTCCGTATCTCTTGACCAGGATCTTTTCCGTCTCTTCCTTGAGGAACTGCTCGTCGTAGCCTTCCAGTTCTTTCTCTGTTCCGATGAATCCCGGAGCAATGGCGTTGACATGGACATATGGGGCAAACTGTACGGCAAGATTGTGGGTCAGCGAGATCAGAGCTGCCTTGGAAGCGTCATAATCGAAGCACATCGGATAGTAGGTGTTGATGCCATTGGTCGAAGCGATGTTGACGATCCTGCCGTACTTCTTTTCTTCCATGTGAGCAGAGACCCTCTTTGCACAGTTGAAAGCACCGACGACATTGACGTCGAGGATCCTGCGGAAGCTTTCCGCATCCTTGTTGCGGAAAAGGTCCGGCATGTCGATACCGGCATTGTTGACGAGGATGTCGACACCGCCGAGTTCTTTCTCGATCTGTTCTAGCATGGCATCGACAGCTTCTTCTTTGGAAACATCGGCTTGGATCGCCAGACAGTTCACGTCGTATCTGTCCCTGATTTCTTCCTGCAGTTCAAAAGCCTTCTTCTCTGAACGGAAGTAGTTCAATACGATATCATAGCCTTTCTGTGCCAGTTCAAGAGCGATCGCACTTCCGATCCCGCCGGCAGCACCTGTAATCAGTACAACTCTGCGCATGATTGAAAAAAGAGCTTTGATTAAGCTCTTGAAGAATACTTGCCGTCGTCAGTAGAGACCATAATCTTTTCTCCCTGCTCGATGAACTGCGGAACCCGAAGTGACAGACCGGTGTCGGTCACCGCATCCTTTGTCTGTGTGGATGGAGCGCCCTTGACCGCCGGACTTGTTTCCGCTACCGTCAGTTCGACCGTTGCCGGAACAGATACCGTCAGAATGCTTCCTTCAAACAGCATCAGGTTGACTTCCAGTCCGTCGATCATGAAGTACTTGTTGAAACCGATCTGCTCTTCGCTGAGATCATAGGTCTCGAATGTTTCCATGTCCATGAAGCTGTATGTATTGTCAACCATATAAGAGAAATTGACTTTCTTTTTCTCTATGACTGCTGCGTCGAATTTGACGTTTGCGTTGAAGTTTCTTTCCTGCGTAGCACCGGTCTTCAGATTCTTCATCTTCGTTCTTAAGATGGCTGCGCCTTTGCCGGGCTTGACATGCTGGAAATCGATGACCTGCCATGGATCACCGTCTACGATCAAAGTTAAACCTGTTTTAAAATCTCCTGCTTCAATTGCCATAATTTTCACCTTTTTCCTTATTTACAACGATTATTTTACCAAATAATATCCCTATATATCAAATCAGAACAGCGTTTTTTCCGCTTCCTTATGCGTTGCGATATATCGGCTCCATCGGATGTATCCGTAAGTCGTGTTGGTAAAGTATCCCAGTTTCAGGATCAGCAGCACGTACTGACCGGATATGATGTTGATGATCGCTTCCAGCAGAGCGCAGACATACCAGGCGATCCACTGTTCCCGCATCCGGAAGAAGATGAACAGACCGTTGGCGATCCCTACCGCCGAAGCGCAGGCATCGATATAGGTCACTGCCGTTTCCAGGGAATCGTTGCCGCCGTAGAAATCCGTTGCGATGTCCAGTCCGCTGATCAGATAGCCAACCACGATCGTCCACAAGGCGATGCCCAGGATCACCAGGACCTCCTGATAACCCTTCAGTCTTCTTACGACCGTCAGCTCGTCTTCCCTGTCGTCCCTGTGCCTGGTCCAGTTGATATAACTCAGAATATCGATCGGCAGCCAGAAGAACAGCGTTGTCACCATGGTTGCGAAGCGGTACATCAGAACGATGCAGATGACGATCTCGGTGATTTCCACCAGAACAGATACCAGGAAGTTGTAGCGCGACTGCTTCGAAATCAGCAGTTCACACAGGATGTTCAGGAAGGTATCCAGCAGATACAGCAGCATGATCACGATCCCGTTGACGCCGTTGGCGCTTTCTTCCGGGAAAAGGATGGCGAATACGGTCGCCAGAATCATGATGGTCATGAACCAGATCTTCTCATAGGTTGAAAAGAAGGCTCCGAAGAACAGTACGACGCACAGGGATATTGCCAGGATCGCCACGGCATTGGCCAGATTGAACAGCGGCATCTGATCTTCGGCCACCACCTGCCGGTAGGCATCCTGCACTTCCTCTTTACTTGGATCGGCATGGTCAAAAAACAATTCCGTACCGTTCTGACTCACATAGGCGTATGCCGTGATTGGATCGTCTTCCAGCTGCAGATATTCCTCGTAAGGATAAGAGAGGATAAGCTTCTTGTCATCGCTGACATAAAGCACGTCGCACATTGTACTGTCGGAATCGTAGTCCTCTTCCGTGTCGTCTCTTGTCATCTCCAACGTTCCTTGAAAAATGATCTCTCCCGGATCGGAATTAACCAGAGAAAGTCCTTTCAGAAAGCTGAATGCAGCCGTGAGAAGCAACAAAACCAGGATCACCGTTTCGCCGATCCTGATCTTTCGATTCGGTTCCAGATACTGTTTCATTTTCTTGATCATAATCATCTGCCTTTAGGAAATACTTTTATATTATATTCCATTTTCTCTTCTTGGGACTTTAAACATTGCAACGGATCGTCCAAAAGACAATATAGGATATAATGAACATATGAAAATCAGGAGATCCATCCAATGAGCCGGATCATTCTCGGTGCCTATGCCCATGTCGACGGCGGAAAGACGACGCTGTCCGAAGCTATCCTGCATCGGTGCGGTTCTTTAAGAAAAAGCGGCAGAGTCGACCACGAAGACTCCTTTCTGGATTTCAATGGATATGAACGAAAAAAGGGAATTACGGTCTATACCAAGGAAGCCCGTTTTTCCTATCGGGACAAAGACTACATCTATGTGGATACCCCCGGCCATCTGGACTTCATCGGTGAAGTCAACCGCAGTTTCGAGATCCTCGATCTGGCCATCCTGATCATCGATGCCAGCGCTCCGATACCGGCCGATACGATACGCCGTTTTCAGTATCTTAAAACATTACATATTCCGGTCTGCATCTTTCTGAACAAGATGGATCTGAGCCATTCCGACCGTTTTGAACTGATCGGAGAACTGCAGAAGACTCTGGACCCGATCTGTGTTCCTTTTGAAGAGATCGGCGAAACGGTAGCCCTGAACCACGAAGAGATACTGGACCGCTATCTGTCTGAAAACATCATTGACGATTCATACATCGCGGAAGACCTGAAAGACGGTTTGGTTTTTCCGGTATTCTTTGGTTCTGCCCTGCAGGAAGAAGGGATCGAGGAACTTTTGGAATTCATCTACCACTATGTCGATGTTACTGCCGATCCGGATCATTTTAAGGCATACATATACAAGGTCGACCAGTATGCCCATCTGAAAGTCTTTTCCGGAACGCTGAAAAACCGCGATGTCTTCGGCGAATACAAAATCAGCGAGATCGTCCGGTTTAACGGAAACAAAGCGGAAGCTGTTCCTGAGGTAAAAGGAAACGACCTGTGTGCCGTAAAAGGCCTGCAGGGACTGAAAGCCGGAACCTACCTTCCTTCTCTGTTCCATGAAGATAGTACACCGCTCAATACCTTGACTTATTCCTTAGAAAGTGAACTGGATCCAAATGAACTGTACCGCCGTATCGGCACTTTAAATGACGAATTCCCGGAACTGAAGATTACCCTTTCCGATACCGTGACCATCGATCTGCTGGGAGAACTGCAGAAAGACTTCATCAAAGATCTGATCCGTGAAAGATACGGAATATCCATCGATTACTCCAAGCCGCTGATCCGTTACCGTGAAAGCGTCGAGGAAGAAACCTACGGCGTCGGCCACTACGAACCTCTGCGCCATTATGCGGAAGTGCTGGTCCGACTTCGTCCGGATACTTCCTACCGGATCAAGGGCAAGAAAGAATTTTCGGTCCTGATCGACTATCTGCAGCACTACCGGCCAAGAGGTCTTTTAACCGATTCTCCATTGGATCAGGTGGAGATCGAGATCATGGATATCCGTACCCACCTGAAACACACCGAAGGCGGCGATCTGATCCAGGCCCTGAACCGGGCGATCCGTCATGCTTTATATAAAGGAAACAGCTATGTACTGGAACCGTATTATCTGGTCTGTTTCCGGGCTCCTCAGAAGACAATAAACGGCATCGTAAACGAGCTCTCGGCACAGCAGTACGTCTTTGACATTGAAGAAGCAATGATCATGGCCAAGATCCCGAAACGAAGCTACAACGATCTGATCCTTTCCTTAAGAAGCCGCTTTAAGGACGACTTCTCCCAGGAGATCGAAGGAGAGATCTATGACCGCTGCCGCAACGAGAAAGAAGTCAGGGAACAGGTCGGCTACGATTACCGGACAGATGTCACAAAACCGGTGGGTTCCATCTTTACCCGTAACGGTGCGGGAACCTACATTCCGCCGGAAGAAGTCGAAGAAAACATGCATATGGATCTAAGAAACTACTTCGCCGACTACAAGCCTGCCGTGAAACACAACCCGCGCACCGTAAACGAAGAAGAACTTAAGAAAGTCTGGAACTCCCTCTACAAGCCAAGACCGCGCTACATCGAAAGACGGAGCACGGATACCGAAAACAGATATCAGAAAGCTTCTCCGGCAAAAGAGCTTGTCTATCTGATCGACGGATACAACGTGATGCATGCGATGGAGGATGTCCCATTAAACGATCTGACCACGGCCAGAGAAAAAGTCATCGATCTGGTCTGCGACTTTGCAGGCTACGTATCGGCCATGTGCGTGCTAGTCTTCGACGCCTATCTGCAGGATGCCTCCAGAACATCCGTATCGCAGAGGGACAACATCACGATCGTCTATACCCGAAACAGGCAGACGGCCGACATGTATATCGAGGAAAAATCCAAGGAACTGAAAGACAAATACCGGATCATCGTCGTGACTTCCGATGCCTTGGAACAGCTCTCGGTCTTTTCCAGCGATGCCTTCCGTCTCTCCAGCCGGGAATTTCTGGCCCGCTATGGCAATATGCGGAAAAACATGACGCACATCGAAAAGGTATCCATCCGTCCTCTGGAACAAATCAAAGAACTGCTGGAAGAAGAATAGATGAAACAGCCAAGATAAGGATTGCTCCTTATCTTTTTTATTCATTCACAGCCTTGAAATATTAAAATAGAAGAAAGAGGTATATCTATGAAAAACAAACAGTCTAAACTTCTGTTCTGGGTGCTTGTCTGGGGTCTGGGTATTGTCGGACAGCTGTGCTGGAACATTGAAAACCAGTGGTTCAACACTTTCGTATATGCCAAGATCGCCAAGGATCCTACGATCATCTCCTGGATGGTAGCAGTATCAGCCATCGCCACGACGTTCTCGACTTTCCTCTTCGGTACACTTTCGGACCGCAGCGGCAAAAGAAAACCGTTCCTGGCCATCGGCTACATCCTTTGGGGCATCTTTACGATCCTCTTCGGTACGACGGAATTCATCGCCAAGGGGACTTCCGGAAATATTCTTCTGGCAGCCACTGCCGTCGTTCTGGCGGACGCTCTGATGTCATTCTTCGGCTCCATGGGGAACGACGCAAGCTTCAATGCCTGGCTGAACGACATGATGACAGAAGAGAATGCCGGCGGTATCGGTGCCGCTCTGGCAACGCAGCCGATCCTCGGTACGATCATCGGTACGGTTGCAGGAGGCCTGCTGATCGGAGCCAACGACAACTACATGCGTCTGTTTATCGCCTTTGGCGGAGCAGTCATCGTACTGGGTGTCCTTTCTCTGTTTGTGGTAAAAGATTCTCCGGATCTGAAGCCGAACAAGGAAGGCGGCTTCTGGAAACAGCTCTTCTCGGCCTTTGATTTCAATGCACTCTTCAAGAGAAAGCAGCTGGTCTGGGTATTCATCACCCTGACCGTCTACTTCATTGCGTTCAATGTCTACTATCCGCATGTCGGCAACTACATGATCTACTATCTGGGATTCAAGGCTGACGATATCGGCATCATTCAGGGCATTGCCTTAATTCTGGGCATGTTTTCGGTCATCCCTGCATCAAAGCTGCTGAACAGAAACAGATATGTTCTGGCGGCATCGATCTCCATCCTCCTGAGTATGGTCGGTGTCGGTATCCTGGGTTTCTTCGGTAAGCCGGAATTCATCGATCCTACGACGATCCTGAATCTTCCTTTACTGGTGGGACTCTTCTTCTTCGGCTGCGGTTACATCATGTTTATGCAGGTGACATCCGTATGGATGAAACAGCTCTTCCCGGAGGATGCCAAGGGACAGTTTGAGGGTTTCCGTATCGTCTTCTTCGTCCTGATCCCATGGATCGTCTCACCGTTTATCGCCAATCCGATCATCAAGAACAACGGCGAGATCCTCGACAGCAACGGTCTGACCGCCTATCTGCCGACCAATGTCCTTTTCCTGGTGTCGACCTTGCTGATCCTGGTGACCTTTGTTCCGCTCTTCTTTGCGGCTAAAGAAAGAAACAGAAACACATGATCTTCATTATCCTGATACTTTTTGTTCTACTGATTACACTGATCCTAGTTGCCCGGAAATGTCTGAATATCGTCATTCTGCCGAAAAGATTTTCCTTTTCCGAGGAGCGCGACTACGAGATCAGCAAGGGTTTTAAACATGTCTTCGATCTTTATGACAGCGTTTGGAACAGGGAAGACTTCTCTTTGGATGTCAATGGTGTCACCATCAGGGGAGAAGTCATCATCAATGAACATCCAAAAGGAAACAAGGCTGCGATCATCGCCCATGGGCATACCGCAAACCGTTATGCGGATTTGAAGTATGCCGATCTGTTCTATAAAGCCGGCTTCCATGTCGTCATCTACGACGAAAGGCACTTCGGCGCTTCAAGCGGTGAGATCTGCACCCTGGGTCAGGAAGAGGCCAAGGATCTGAGAGACATCTTCCGTTATACCAAAGAAAGATTCGGCGAAGACTGTTCTATCGGTCTGCATGGGGAATCCATGGGTGCTGCGACTTCCCTGCTGGTGCTGAAGTACATCAGACCGGACTTTGTGATCGCCGACTGTCCTTTTGCGGACAGCGTCGTCCTATTCAAAGAATTTGTCCGAAAAGATCTCGGCATCTTCTCTTCACTTGTCGTCTGGACGGTCTGCCAGATCGCCAGGATCCGCTACCGTTACAATGTCAAAGAGACATCCCCGATCGCTGTTGTAAGAAACAGCGATGTGCCGATCTGCTTCATGCACGGGACTGCAGATACCCTTATCGACTGTCACCACAGCAGGGACATGTATGCGGTGTGCCGAAACGGAAACAGCGAGCTGCATCTGTTTGAAGGAGCCGAACACGCCCGTTCGATCGTCAGTGACCCGGAAGCCTATGAAGCGATCCTGAGAGATTTTTTAAAGAACTGTGCTATGCTTTAGAAAAGAAAGAGAGATCTGTCATGAAACCATTTATCTATGTACTTGTTCTTGCCGGTTTTGTTTTACAGGCTCTGTTTATCAAGAGTGAACACGAAGAAAAATATCTTCTTGCCGATATCCTGAAAGGATCTGCTTCCTTGATGTTTGTACTGATCGGCTACCATGCCTTTCAGACGGTAAACAATCCTTTCAACAGGCAGTTCTTCTACGGACTCCTTTTCGGCATGATCGGCGATATCCTGCTGAACCTGCGCTATGTCTTCCCAAAGCAGGGACAGAAGATCTTTCTGGCTGGAATCTTCGCTTTTCTGGTCGGACACGTCCTCTACCTGCTGGCACTGCTCCCGCAGGCGCGTCACGTCTGGATCTGGTACTGCATCATCACCGGAGTCCTCGCTGCAGGCTGCCTGCTGGCATATATTTTTAAGACGATGGAAGTCAAAAAAGCATTTAAGATCTTCGGCATTTTCTACCTTGGTGCCGTCTTCATCATGACGGCGATCGCCCTGGGTATCGCTATCTTCCTTCCATCCATAAGATCAATCATCTATGCCCTGGGAGCGATCCTGTTTACCGCCTCCGATGTCGTACTGATTTTCAATACCTTCTCCGGTGTAACGAAGTTTTCTCTCCGTATCACCAATCTGACTCTATACTACATCGGACAGATCCTGATCGCCTGTTCCCTCTTCTTTTAGATGCCGTATTTTTCCTTTCTATAAAACAGGAAGACAATCTTCCTGTTTTTTCATGCAAGGATACGGCTTTCAACGAATCGTACTATGATAAAATATTGAAGAATATATTTATAGATTATTTACTCTGAAAAGGAGGGCCTTATGTCTGATCCCCGTTTTGTAAGCTGTGCCTGGCAGATCATGGACGAGCTGTCTCATTCCAACCAGCTGGAAAGTTCTTTAGAAGCCTGTCTTGAAATACTCGCGAAGACCGTAAGATGCAAGAGCGGATGTATCTGGATGATGAACGCACTTGATCACCGTTATTATGTTGTTGCCAATATCGGCGGTACCGATAACTGCGGCATTTCTGTCGGTAAAAACGACAGTTTCGTTTCTCAAGTCATAAAAAATCAGGATACCAGCATCATCCGGGATTGTCAGAATGATCCACGCATCACTTCAGACAAGTCCGTTTCCGCGCTGTTTGGAAAAAACGCGATCCTTGTTCCGTTAAAGACACCTTACGGTATTATCGGCTGTCTGCAGCTGAATGACAAACAGGGAAGCTTTGATGCGAATGATGAAGAGCTCCTGGAAAACTGTGGAGCGATCATCGCTTTGGACATCCAGGACAAGGGTCTTTCTTTTGCGCCAAATAAAGATAAAACGCCATTGCTTTCCTTGAAAGGAGTCATCAAAGAATTTATGTCCGGTGATGAGATGAGGCGTATTCTGAAAGGTATCGATCTGGATATCTATGAAGGAGAGCTGCTGGTCGTACTGGGAGAATCCGGCTGCGGCAAGTCAACGATGCTGAACATCATCGGCGGGATGGACCAGCTGAGCCAGGGAGAACTGATCGTAGAAGGCAGGGACTTTTCGCATCCTAGCGAAGAGGAGCTGACCCAGTATCGTAGAGACTACATCGGTTTTATCTTCCAGGCTTACAACCTGATGCCGAACCTGACCGCTCTGGAAAATGTCGAATTTATTGCCGAGATCTCGAAACATCCGCGGGACGCCATGGAATGTCTCGATCTGGTCGGATTGAAAGAAAGATGGAACCGTTATCCTTCCGCCATGTCGGGCGGGCAGCAGCAGCGTGTCTGTATCGCCAGAGTCATTGCGAAAGAGCCGAAGATCATTCTGGCAGATGAACCTACAGCCGCGCTGGATATCGATACCGGTAAAAGCGTTTTAAAAGCGATCGAAGATATTGTTAAGGTTGACGGGAAGACAGTCATCATGGTTACCCATAACGGAGAAATCGCCAAAATGGCGAACCGGGTGATCCGTCTGAAAGACGGACTGATCTCAAGTGTCAGAATCAACTTTAATCCATTAAGTGCACAGGAGCTGACTTGGTAATATGAAGAAAACGCAGTTCATCGATGCAATCAAGAATATTAAAAAAAGACTGCCTTCTTTCCTGTCGGTCACTTTAGTCGTGGCCATAGGAACGGGCGGTTTTTTTACGACCCAGAACATTTACAGATCCCTGACGGCGGCTTTTGATAAAGTCTATGAAAGACAGGATTTTAAGAATCTGGATCTGGTTTCTTCCGGAGGAGTTACACAAAGCGATCTGGAGCTGGTCAACGCGGTTCCGGGCGTCAATGAAACGGAAGCAGTCATCCGGATCAATGGCGAACTTTCCAGCAATGCGGACAAGTATAACGTCCAGATTATTTCTCTGACGGAAAAAGTCAGCGTTCCTGCCCTGATGGAAGGACGGCTGCCAAGCAAACAGAACGAAGTGGCAATCAATGAAGACCTGGCTGCGGAAGCGGGCATCAAGGTTTTGGACAAAGTCGTGATAAAAAACACCTCTGCTTTGTCTTCCAATCCTTTGAAAGAAGAAGAGTTCACCGTAAGTGCCATCGTCCGACATCCGGAATACCTGAGAAGAGCCCAGACCTGGGCGGTCGTACTGCCATTGAGTGCTTTTGATCTGGGAGCGACAAATGATTCCTTTACCAATCTGTATGTGACCGGAGATGAAGGGGTGGAAGAAGAGCTCTGGAAACTGTTGCCGACACTTTGTGCACAGACAACGGAAAGAATACAGGAAACTGCCGAAGATCTGATCCAGGAGAAAACGGAAGAAGTCAATGAACAGCTGAAACAGGCAGAAGAGGAAATCAAGGCGCAGGAAGAAGAAGCGCAGAAACAGCTGGATGCGGCGGAGAGACAGATCAACGGATATGAATCGCAGTTTACGGATGGAAAGAAACAGATCGAAGAAGGAAAGAAACAGCTGGAAGAAGCCTACCAGAAACTGCTTCAGGGTGAGGCGGATGTCAAAAAGGGCGAAAAACAGCTGAAACAGCTCAAAGATGCCTATGATAAGGCCACTACACTTTTACAGAGGATCAGTGAGGTTCTTGAAAGAGAAGTAACGACTGAAGAGCTTTCAGGATATCTGGACAGGATCAAAGAACTCATAAGCGATCTGAAAGATGCCGTGGATTCCGGAGATCAGAGCCGGATAGAAGAAGCTCTTGATACGCTTTTCGATTATATCAGTACTCCGGATATCGAAAAGATCATTGAAGAACTGGCCGGTATTGAGGATTTCGTAAACACAGATGCGCTGATCAAGGATCTGGAAGAAAAGAAACAGCTGATCCAGAATCTTCTTGACGGAATCATCGATGGCAGCAGCGACTTCCTGGACCTGTTTACCGGAGACGGATTAACCCGCTATCTGGAAACGCTGAAAGAGCGTATGAATGACCTGGCAGACGCCCTGGAAGAAGAATCCATTGAGAAGATCATACAGGCAAGAGAAGCCATCGATGAACTGCGCTACAATAAGACAACGATCATCATCAGCATGCTTCTGGAACACTATACCGGACTGGATCTGGAGGATGTTTTCCGGATGATCGACGAAGCCGAAACGGAGGAGATGGTACATAACGCCCAAGAAAAGGCGACCCAGTATATTGAAACGCTGATCAACAGCATCGAACCTCTGGGCGGGTTGACAAAAGATAAAGTGATTGTTTTGCTTACGGAATACCTTGAAAAGATCGAGCATCTGGAAGAAGCGATTGAAAATCTGGATTTCCCGGCTTTTATCTCTTCCGTAAAAGATCTGCTTCTCTTTGTATCGCAAGAAGACTTCAAGTTCCTGAAAGATCTGATCTACGAGTATTTCGATCTTGATATCCTGGTTACTCTTGGAGAATACATCTCATCACAGAAGCTAAGTTCTCTTCTTACTACTATCGACATGCTTCAGATGGGCCTAGAAATGTATCCGGAACTTCCTGACATGATTGCCGAAGCAGAAAAGAAGCTCAAGAACGGCAAGAAGCAGTTAAGTGCCGGATGGAACGCATACAATGCGGGACTGGAAGAACTGAAAGAAAAAGAAGCCCTACTAAGCAACGCACAGACCGGAATTACGGATGCCAGACTACAGCTGGAACAAAAAAGACAGGAAGCTCTGCGTGCCTTGCAGGAAGCAAAAGATAAACTTACACAGGCAAGAAAAGACGCCGAGGAACAGATCGCCAGAAACAGAGAAGAGATCCTGGGTAGAAAATTCAACTGGGTCATTCAGGACCGGTCTGCCAATGCTTCTTATGCGGACAACCGGGGTGCGATCAACGGTGCCAGAAGTTCTAATCTGGCTTTTGGTGCACTCTTCTTCATGGTTATCGCTCTGGTCTGCTTCTCTACGATCGCCATCATTGTCGAAGAAGAAAAGAAGAGTATCGGTACGACCAAGGCTTTCGGTTTCTACAACCGGGAGATCCTGGGAAAATATCTGGTCTTTGGACTTAGTGCGTCGGTCATTGGCTCTGTTCTGGGAGGCATTATTGGCTTTGTCGTATGTCGTCTGGTTCTGAATTCATTTGAAAATACCAATGTCTATATCATGGGCAGATATGCCGTAACTCTTTCTCCATTATCCATGGTGATCGTTTCCATACTGGTTGCGGCAATATGTGCACTGGCCACTTTCCTGGCCTGTGTGGATCTTTTAAAATCACCGGCTGCCCTGCTGATGAAAGGCGAGACCATCTCAACCAGAGACCGCAAAAACAAGAAGAAAGAGCTTCGTACCACAAAACCGAAACGTTCTCTGTATTCCCGCCTGATCCTGAGAAATATCATCAATGAAAAAGAACGGGTGATGATCACGGTCTTTATTGTTGCGATCAGCTGTTTCTGTGTCGGCGTCGGCATTACTCTTCGGGATGGCTTTGTCGGCATGATCGAGAGACAGAAGTCGGAGATCTATCTATACGATTTCAGGATTGATTATACCGGGGACATTCTGCCGGAGGAGATAAAACAGGTGGAGCTTGTTTTGAATCAGAACGATGCCAACTATCTTGTCGCTAACTATTCCGCTCATCTTTACGAGAAGAACCGCAAGATCGACGGTCTCTATGTGATTACTGCCGATAAAGACAAACTGAATGATTTCATCGCGGTAAAAGATCCTAAGACCAGAAAACCGATCAGTCTTCCTCAGGAAGGTGTGCTGGTTCAGCTTCGTCTCAGTGAAAGCTATGATGTCTCCCCGGGTTCCTACCTGACTTTATATGACAATCAGCTGGAAACTTATCAGGCCTATGTAAGCGGCTGTTTCCAGAACTACCAGGGAAGACTTGTTCTGTCATCAAAAGAAGCCTACCGTCAGATCTTCCATGAAGATGCGGAAAATAACTGCTACTTCGTCCGACTGAATCAGAACAACTTTAAAACGGTACAACATCTGCTCTCTGATATTTCACATATATCCATTGAAAAGGCAGACAGTTATAAACAGAGATTTATGACAGCTACCAACCTCTTCAATATCATCATCATTCTAATGACGCTGATGTCTATCGTAATGTCCTTTATGATCCTGACCAACCTTGCGAACATCTACATTACCAGAAAGAAAAAGGAGCTGATCGTCATGCGGATCAACGGCTTCTCAATCAAAGAAACCATCCGTTATCTGGCAAAAGAAACGATCTTAACGACTCTGCTGGGAGATGTACTTGCGCTTATCATGGGATTCTGCTTCGGTATTGTAGCCATTCGTCTGCTGGAACAGCCAGATGTCCAGTTTATCAGAACATTCAATCTGAAAGCCTGGGCTATAGCGATCGTTCTTGAAAGCCTGTTCTCGATCATTATCAACTCCACGGTTTTCCGTAAAGTCAAGAAACTTAATTTCCGGGAAGTCTTATAAAAAACAAACCGTCTCTACCGACGGTTTTAATTTGTCTTGTGATAAAACGAAAGCCTGTGCTTCCGTGTTATATTTATAGTGATAAGGGTATCAAATAAGGAGAACGATATGGCACCGAATACGCTGGATAAAGACAAAAAAGAACTGTTTGAACTCGGAGATGCGTTGTTCAGAAATCCCGAACTTGGATATAAAGAATTCACCAACAAGAAGATCCTGACGGACTTCTTTGAAAAACACGCCGTCAGGGTAGAAGAGCTTGGTTTTCGAACTGCCTTCAAGGCAACGATCGGCAGCGGATCGCCAAGGATCGGGCTGATTGCCGAATTGGATGCTATCCCTACCCTGGGACATCCTTTCGCCAGCAAGACCGACAACGCCGCTCACAGCTGCGGTCATTCCACCCAGTGTGCGATCATGGCCTATGCCCTGGTGAAACTCAAGGAAACGCTGAAGAAAGGAACGGTGAGCCTGTATTTCACTCCAGGGGAGGAATTCACGGATATCGCCTTCCGGAAGCAGCTGATCAAAAACAAGGAAATCAACTACATCGGCGGTAAAGTAAACATGCTGACGGCAGGGATGTTCGACGATGAAGATCTCTTCATTCATCTGCACACCATGGGACAGTCCGACTACCATTATTCCTTAAACAGCACCCTGTGCGGTTTCGTCTACAAACGTATCGTCTTTAAAGGAAAAGCGACTCATGCGGCCATGTCTCCGGATAAGGGTATTAATGCCCTGAACGCTTTTGTTCTTTTTGATAATGCCGTAAACATGCTTAGGGAGACCTTCAGGGAAGACGACTACATCCGCGTACACGGTATTCTTTCTGAAGGCGGTCAGACTGTCAATTCCATTCCGGAAAGAACCGTCTATGAGTGTTATGTAAGGTCCTTGAATGAACATGCTTTGAAAGAAACGGCAGCGAAGATCGACAATGCGGCAAAATGCTGTGCTAGGGCTTTAGGAGCTTCCGTCAGGATCGAAACGACTCCGGGCTATCTGCCGATGCACCAGTCCAGAGAGATCAGCGATATTTTACGAAAGAACATGTTGAAATACTGTAAGCCGGAAGAGATCCACGAAGATGAAATATCCATGGCCGGAGGCGATATGGGGGACATTTCCTGTTTCAAACCTTCCGTCCAGTTTGGCTACAGCGGATTTAGTGGATATTGTCACAGCAGGGACCTCTGTGTCAGTGATGAAAATAGAGCTTATCTGGAACCCGCAAAGATCGTCTTTGATACCGTACAGTATCTTCTATCTCATGAAGATTATCTGAAAAAGGTAAAAGAAGCATATAAACCGGTATTAAGCAAAGAAGAGTATCTGGAATATCTAAACAGCTAAAAAAGACAGGATATCCTGCCTTTTCTTTTTTTTCTGTCTGAAGAATCAGTTGTAGTTTCTTAAGGTCTTAAGTAGCAGTTCACAGAATCCCGGATAATCCAGTCTCATGGCAACATGGGTATTCGGTTCCTTACCACGGAATGGCGAACCCTCTTTCGAATCATTCCATTTTTTGGTGGAAGTCAGGTCGATATCCGCTTCCGGGTTAGAAGTCTGCAAGAAACGCAAATCGGTTACCGTCATGCCTCTTGTCAGTGTACCATCCAGTTCAATGTCGACATGCAGGAAAGCATCCTTGATGAGATTCGGCTGAATAATCCAGGCAACCGCACAGGCATCATGCAGGTGGGCATCTCCGCCGTTGGCAAAGAAGTCGCACAGTTCAGCTCCAAAGACTCCTGCTATATTGCCCAGCTTACGCATGTTTTCAATAAATGTCGGAGTAACAGGACACTGTCTGGTCAGATTAACGCCAACCATGTAGATCGGCATACCGGAGTGGAATACTTTGTAGGCAGCTTCCGGATCAACGTAAATATTGAATTCAGCGGCAGGTGTCCAGTTACCGGCGTAAGCTCCTCCGCCCATGATGTACAAAGCATCGACTCTTTCAGCGATTCTCGGTTCTTTATTCAATGCAGAAGCGATGTTGGTTAACGGTCCTGTTGCACAAAGTGTCACGTGGTCTGTACTCATGACAGTCTCGACAATAAAATCCACTGCGTGTTTGGTCTCCGGCTGCCGTTTCGGTGGCGTTACGACCGGTCCATCCATTCCGCTTTCACCATGAACGTTTGCAGCAATAATCAGCGGTTTTGTCGACGGTCCTGCATGACCTGGATAAACAGGAATGTCCGTACGTCCGATCTTCTCCAAAACGACTAAAGCATTTCTGGTTACATTCGGCAGATAGCCGTTTCCTCCGACCGTTGTCACACCCAGCAGATCCAGATTCTGTGCCGCCAGCATGATCGCAAATGCGTCATCATGTCCGGGATCGCAGTCCAATATCAGTTTTCTCATTTTATTCTCCTTCTATCTATTCCGTAATGCCGTATCCGCCATGAATGCGGCTATCTTTTCTCTGTTCAAGTTATCGTGTCCGGATATTTTGTATCCTGCAACTGCGTTGGCATAGGCACAGGCTTCAAAGATGTCTTTTCCTTCCAATCTTGCGGCTATGAATCCGGCGTTGAAAGAATCACCGGCTCCGGTCGTATCCACTGCTTCTACCTCATAAGAAGGGAATTCCTTTTCTTGTCCTTTATCTATTACGATATAGCCTTCTCTGCCATTTCTGGCAATGACGGTCCGATCTTGATTGGCGAAGTATCTGACACTTTCTCTCCAGTCTTCCGCAGGATGTAGGGAAACGAATTCGTCTTTTGCCGAACCGGTCAGATATCGGACATAAGGAAGGATCTTTCGGATCGCATCTGCGGCCTTAGGATCCAGCTGCCGGATGTCGCTGACCCTGGTGTTCAGATCAAGCGAAGTCTCTACTCCCGCTTCATAGGCAAGCTTATACAATACCGGAAGACTGTCAACTATGGTTCCTCCCGACAACAACGTCATGCCCGAAGAATGCAGCCAGGATGCTTCTTTGATCTTGTTGAGATCGACTCTTTCCAGATCCAGATCGCAGT
Organism: Erysipelotrichaceae bacterium; assembly: GCA_017432885.1. Classification (GTDB taxonomy): domain Bacteria; phylum Bacillota_I; class Bacilli_A; order Erysipelotrichales; family Erysipelotrichaceae; genus Colivicinus. Next base: position 131,949 of record JAFRIE010000024.1, read on the forward strand.
AGGCCTGTTCATTTCTTGGAAATCCCCAGAGATGTCTTTCCCCTTCCGAATCGATAAAGGCAAATACGTTGATTGTATTCAGTTCCTCTTTGACGATCAGAAGGCTTGTATCGATCCCAAGGGATCTCATTTCTTCGGATATATAGCCTCCTCCGTAATCCTTTCCGATCGTTCCCAGAAAAGCGGTATCGACACCAAGTTTCGCCAAAGCGGCGGCCGTACCTCCGATCGTTCCTCCTAAGGAAAGATGATAAGGTACAGCTCTGCCGGAGGCGTCATTCAGCAGGTCTTCCAGCCTTAAATGCACATCAACACAGGCATCGCCTACAACAATGGCTTTCGCCTGTCTATCAGGCATTTCTTGCCGCCTCGATGAATTCCCAGACTTTAACCGGATCCTTGACTCTGCCCGTGATTTCCTGAAGGAACTTCGGGTAAGTCGTCAATGTACAGCTGTCAACACCGTAAGGATGTGTCTGGTGTATTGCCTCGGCAACGTTTTCCGCATTCAGTCCGCCGGCGATAATACATTTGACGCTTGTTGATTCAATGATACGTCTGTCGATTTCCCGGTCATGGATCATGCCGGTTGCACCGACGCCGATACTGCTCTGCGGATCTTTCGTATCGATCAGGAAGAAGTCCGTTGTCGGTTCGTATGCCCTGACCAGCTCCAGGATCTCCGGCCACTGTTCCTCGACAGGAATACCGGCATAGACCGGGATCGCCTGCATGATCTTGAGCTTCGGGAATCTGTCCCTGATGCGCTGTACACCTTCCGGGGTAATCAGCCGGATATCGTTGGAAAGATGGAAGACATCAGGCTCATATAAAGTCAGGTCGTTGATGATCTCATCAACATCCGTGGCGATGGTCAGTCCGACCTTGACCACATTGTCCGGCAAGGCATCAAAGAATTCCTTTGCCTGCGCACAGTTCTTCTGAAACGGCAGATGCGGTACTTCGCCATAAGAAGCACCGATATGATCTGCGCCAAGCGCCGCTACGATCTGCGCATCTTTGATCTTTTCACATCCGTAAATCTGGGTAATAACTTTTGCCATAATTCATTCCTTTCTTTCATCGATCAGCAGTGACAGGATATGACTACATATTCCGTTCTGTGCGTAATACTCACAGGTGCAGTGATATCCTTCTTCATTGGCAGTGATCGTTCGAATCCCGTGTTCGGAGTGGAGAACGATCCTGTCACCGTTGTATTCGTATCTTTCTTTTTCGTTGCGGTACTTTAAGGCGAGCTCGATCTTGCCGAGATAGACCTCGTCGTCTCCGCCTACCAGTCTGCATACTTCCAGAGGAACGTCTTTCCTATTGTCCTCATCCAGAACAAACAGTCTGACGCCTCCTCTTTTCTTGAATTCTCTTATATATTCAATTTCGTCTTCCAAACAGATCGTGGCAATCAGATGTTTTTCGCATTCTGCCATCTTCTCCAGCAGTCTCTTGAATCCCTGCGACATCATCTGCATCCTGCCAATCTCATCCAGGATCATAAAGTGGACCTGCTTATCCTGCGCTGCGGTGTATTCTTTTTCACAAAGCTCATCCAGCGCTTTTGGATCAACACCGAAATCTTCTATAAAGAAGCCTGTACGGAATTCCTTATGCGCCAGAATGACTGATTCCCGACATTTCAGTCCATAGGAAGAAAAACCGACTCTCTCCCCATCCTTCAGGATCTCCTTCGCAAGCAGACCTGCACACCTTCTTCTGCCAAGCATGTCGGTAATTCTGGAAAGTGCGGTCGACTTGCCGATGCCGGGTTTCCCCGTAAGCAGAACGATCATCTTAATCGCTGATGACTTTCACGAAGAACTGTCTCGCTCTTGGTCCGTCAAACTCGCAGAACAGTACGCCCTGCGAAGATCCAAGCATTGCCCTTCCTTCGTGGACGATCAGCGTCAGTCCGGTCCCGCAGATCGCGCTCTTGATATGTCCTGCCGCATCGGTAGGCGTATCGAAATTGTGATGGTAGTCGTATCTTAACGGGATCAGCTTATCTAGCTCTTCCTGGAAGTCTACATGACCCCTCTTGTCCCAGAAAGAAGTGATAATGATTCCGGCCGTCGTGTGATTACAGTTGATGACGCAGATGCCTTCCTGAATGCCACTCTTCTTTACGACTTCCTGAACCTGTTTTGTCACATCATGCATGCCTTCGAATTTCGTCGTCAGGCTGATTTTTTCCATGTATGCCATAAGTTCACTCCTTCCCTAAATGATCTCGATCTTGCTGTTGCGGAATCTGGCCGCATCCTTATCCTGGCACCAAGGTTCTTCGCTGTTCCGGAAAGGTCTTCTGCCTCTCCAGCAGCCGATATAACCGGCAACGAAATCCAGCGGAATGTGTTCCATCAACGGATGCATCCACAGAGCCTTTGCCTTAGGGACTCTGATGACTGTCGCGTTTTCCGGGAACAGGGATTCTTCCGCATCGGTAATGACGGCGACATGTTTCCGGATCGAGCACATGACCTTGATCGTCTCCATTTCTCTGGAGAAGGCCGGAGAATCTTCGTTGGCGATGATGAACGTGCCGATATGATCCGAATCCTTGATGAAATAGTTGATGTGACACCAGTCTTCGGAATCGTCGTTTGTCGTAAGTCCGCCAAACGCTTCCACCATCTTCGCCGATCCGAAGAAGGCTGTCGCATAGTCTGGGCCATCACCGACGAAATCCATGTTGTCGACGCCGTCTTCTTCCCATCTCTTTGCCAGATCAAAAGCCTGTTTCGACAGTCTGTCCATTACCGCTTCATCGTAGGAATCCACATACTCCAGCAGTCCGTCCCTGCACTTCTGCGCCTGTTCCGGCGTCAGCTGTTTCTTGATGCTGCTCATGTAGAAACCGTACATCATCAGCGAAAAGACCGATGAGTAGTAGGATGTTACATTCGGTGCCAGATCATAATCCGGCAGTGTCATTGGAACGACGTATTTGCAATTACCCGCAAGCTTGCCGTTCGGATTGGCGGTAAAGGCAACGCTGGTTCCGCCATGTTCATTGATACGGATGGCTGCCTCGTTCGGTCTGGCAGGCGAGCCAGAAATCGACACGACACAAAGCATGTTCCGATCCAGTGTCAGGGGATTCCATCCGCTGTAGGTATTGTGATAACGGGAGAATTCGATGTTCCGGTATGCTTTGGTCGGTGTTCCCGGAACCATTCCGGTCTTGGTCGATGTATCGGCGTTTTCGAAGATCGGCTTGGTAGCGATCGCCGCACAGTAGCTGTCTCCACAGCCGGTAATGAAGACGTTTCCTCCGCCCTTTACGACCTCCGGCGGAACACATTTCTCGAAGAATTCAAACGTCTCGTTTTCCGCGATCGTATGTATGTCTTTTACGCTGTTTCTGATCTGTTCCAGAAGAGAACTCGTGTAATCCTTGTGATCCATAACTCCCTCCTTATTCTCCTGCCACGCAGACGCAGAAGCTGCTCTCACGAGGCCCGTCATATTCCGCAAAGTAAACATCTTCTCTGCCTTCACACAGAAGCTTTCCGTCCTTCAGGATCATCGATACGGACGATCCGAACAGACAGTTCTTAATATGTCCCGCGCCGTTTTCCGGCGATTCCTGCTGATAGAAATTGATTCTGGCAGGAACGATCCTTCTCATTTCCCTGACAATATCGTCCAGTGCTTCCGGACTTCCGGAAACCGATTTAAAGATCCCTGCCGTAGAATCAACTGTTTCAACAACAACGATCCCGTTTCTGATCCCGCTATCTTCGACTGTCTTGCAGATCTCGGCGCTAATGTTCTGCATGGAATCTCTGCCTGTGCTTATCTTGTATTCTTTCGTATATACCATGTCCTGCTCCTTAAATGATGACGATCTCCGTGCCGTTCTTCAGACGGGACTTGCTCAGATCGCTGCTGTATCTTTCATCGTCCTTTCTAAAAGAAGGAACACCCTTGATGGCGGCGATGTATCCCGCAACCATGTCGAAAGGAATGTGCTGAACCAGCGGATTCATCCAGAAATACTTCGGTGTCGGGGTCGTAAAGACTTCCATCCTTTCCGGGAATTCTTCTTTCTGTCCGTCACTGATGATCATGCAGGGACTGCCGATGATCTTAATTGCGTTGATCGATTCCAGAACTCTGCCGAAGGATGGCGTCGACTTGTTTGTGACGACGACTCGACCGATCCTTTCCGGCTCTGCCAGGAAGAAGTTGATATGGCACCAGTCTTCGGAATCGTCGTAGGTCGTATAGCCGCCGAAGGCTTCAATGACCTTGGCCGAACCGAAGAAGGCCGTCGCATAATCGCCGTAGTCGCCGATGAAGTCCTCTGCCTTGAGATCTTTCCACTTCGTAGCGATCGCAAAGGCGCGCTCTTCGAATTCCTCGTTCTTCTTCTGGCATTCCGTTACGAAATTCAGAAGTTCCTTGTTCATGTCATCATAGACCAGCGGACTGATCGTGTTTCTGACTCGGCCGATCCTTAAGGCGATCATAAACAGCGCCAGCATCGAAGCATTATAGGTTGTCAGTCCCGGCTGATATTCGCCATCCGCAGGGAGCCCTACATGAATCAGATAGCGGCATTCCTTGGCCAGAGGAGAATCCGGATTGTTTGTGATGGCGATCGTATTGGCACCGTATTTCGAAGCTCTTCTGGCACATTCTATGACTCTGGAGGCGGTTCCTGAATAGGAAATCAGGATCACCAGCGGTGTGTTTGGCGAATAGCCCAGATTCTTGTTGCTGAGGAAACGGGAAAACTCGATCGCTCTTACCGCATTCGTTTCGATCCCGGTGATACTTTCAAAAGCCGGTTTTGCGGCGATTCCCGCCAGCCAGCTGTCTCCGCATCCGGATATAAATATCTTCTGAACATCCCAGATCTCCTTCACCGGAAGATTCTTCACCTGAGGCAGTACATTCTGATAGACGATATTTACATATTCTTCCATCCGTCTTGCCTGACGAAGAAGGGAATCATCATAATCGTTTCTATTCATTTCTCTGTCCTTTCAATTTATCGTAGATCTCTTTCGCAGTCTTAAGCATCTCTTCCCTGATTTCCTGACTCATGTCCAGGAACGGGCCATACTGTCTGACGTTGTAGGAAGCGACGACGTTGCCGATGACACAGGTCATCAGCGGATCATAGCCTTCGCACCATGCCCACAGCACTGCACCGGTAGAAGAGTTGCCGCAGCCGGTCGGGTCGATCTCTTTTTCTTTTTCAACAGTACTGATCATCGGAACGAAATATTCTTTTCCCTCCGCGATCATATATGCGCCGTCCGTACCGACACGGTAGTAAACCGGCAGATCCAGCGCTTTCAATAGAGGCAGGATCTCTTCATCTGTATTTGCCTCAAATATGATGGAACATTCGTTGCGGTTGATCGACAGGATATCGACGGCACGAAGATAGTGTTTCAGACCTTCGATACCTCCTTCGACATATTTCTGATGGGCGATCTCGACACTGGTGGCCGGAATCTCCCACATGATCTGACAGCCGTTCTTTTTATGTTCCATCAGCAGCTCGCTGTTTTCATCCGTCAGTGCCTGGCTGGTATAAATGCCCTTGGCATCATCCATGAAAGGAACGACATCTTCGCAGTTCAGCGCCTGTTTCGCTCTTTCTTCCGGATCTTCTTCACCAAGGAAGACCAGGCCTGATTTTCTCATCTCTGCGAGCTGTTCATCCGTATATTTCTTTCCGTAGATGGAATACTCGATATAACTTCCATCCGGGAAATACTTCAGATCGTTGAACATCGTCTTTTCCAGTCTGACAAACAGACCTTCTCTGGAGCAGTGATTCTTTTCAAACCACGCACCATAAAAGTCATCAAAGTCTTTGCCTACCGATGACAGGAACAGACAGTCGTCGGTACACATCCGCAATGCCGTATATGCGTAGAAACCACCTCCTCCCATGATCTTATCTTTCACTCTTCCGTCAAGAAACAACAACCTATTGGTAATGGTAGCTCCGTCAGCAATGTACTTCATACACGAACCTTTCTTTGATGACTATTTATGATGATTGAATTATTGATGATTATTCTGTTTTAACTTCTTTCTCAGCTTTCTTTTTATCGTCTTTTGCCTTTCCGCCGAACTTTTCTTTTCTCAGTTCAGCACTGCCGGTAATACAAAGACCAATGATGGTAACGATGTACGGAAGCATGTTGGCGAACTGATACTGAAGCTGAAGCATCTGCAGCTGGTTTGCCAGAACCTGCGATACCGCAAACATCAAGGCATACAGCAGACCGAACAGAGGTCTTCCTAAAGCCAGGTTGGAAGCGGCAATACCGATGAAGCCACGTCCGGATACCATGTTCTTGGTAAAGAAGGAAACGTTGGCCATCGACATGTATTCGCCGGCAATACCGGCAAACAGTCCGGAAAGTACCAGGGCGATCATCTTTGTTTTCTTGACGTCGATACCGAGAGATTCGGCAGCTTCCGGGCTCCGTCCGACCGAACGGATTCTTAATCCAAGTCTGCTCTTGTAGACGATGAAGTGGGCTACAAAGACTGAGATGATCGCAATGTAGGTGACCAGGCTCTGTCCGGTAAAGATCGTGCCGATGATCGGGATCTTGTTGATCAGCGGAATATTGACGATCGGATACGTAAAGGACGGAATCGTCGAAGAGTCGGATTTTCTTCCGATCAGAACGAACAACATGAAGATCGTAAAGAAACTCACGAAGTTGTTTACGGCGATGCCCAGCAGCGTATCGTAGGTGTCCAGATAAATGTTGAAGAAGCCGTAGAACAGGGCGATTGCCAGGCTGGCTAGCAGACCGATGATGATACCGCCTGCCAGGGATTTCGCATAGGATGTACCCAGGTTTCCGGCAAAGGCCGCCAGAAGCATCATACCTTCATAGGTGATCGTCTGGACGTTTGCCTGTTTACCGATGCAGGCAGCCATGGCACACAGAATCAAAGGAGTGGAAACTCGAACGACTGAATTCAGGAAGTTTGCGCTGAATATCAGCGGCAGAAGTCTACTAATAATACTCATCTCTTTCCCTCCTATCCATTATTCTCGGCGAGCTCTTTTTCTTTCAGCTCCGCCTGTTTCTTCGCATTGGCGATAATCGCCTTCTTTTCCGGTTTCGACAGCAGACCCTTTGCAGCGATCATGATGATGACGACCTGCTGAACGACGTTGGCGATTTCAATTGGAATATTCGAAGTCATGTTCAGGATATCGGCTGAAGTACGGATGTAAGCCAGGAAGGCAGCACCCGGGATACAGAACAGCGGATTGTTGTTGGCGAGGATAGCGATCATAATGCCGTCCCAGCCGTAGCCGATCGAACCTTCCCATTCCATTCTTCGATAGTAACCGTTGATTTCGGAAGTGGCACCGATACCGCAGAAGATCGCGGCAATCAGAGAACCGATAACAATGACCTTACCGACATTGATGCCGGAGAACTTCGCGAAGTTCGGGTTCTGACCGACCGTTCTGGCTTCATAACCGAAGTTGGTCTTGTAAATGATGAACCAGCCGACTACGCAGCAGATGATACCGATGATGATACCGAGATGCAGCTTCTGACCGCTGACGTTCGCGATGATCGGCAGCTTGGCGGATTCCTGAATCAGCTTGGTGGCTTCCTTGGAGAAGCCCGGTTCTTTCAGAGGCCCGCAGATCAGATAGTTGCCCAGCAGGTTGATAATATAGTTCAGCATCAGCGAAGATACGACGATGTTCGCGTTGAACTTCAGTTCCAGAACTGCCGGAATCAGCAGAACGATGATCGATCCAAGACATCCGGCGATGGCTGCCGCAATGAAATGCAGCGGTGCCGGAGCAAATCCTTCAATGACACTGATGACGGACGATGACAGAGCGGCTGCATAGAAGGCAGTCTCTACCGCCAGGTTCGCCGTGTTTGCCGAGAAGAGGATACATACCGCTACCGAGGTAAACAGCAACGGGCTCATCTTCAGCAGCATCAGACAGAATCTGCTTGGTGAAGTCAACGGAGCGATCATGAATGTCACGATGTCCTGGAACGGCTGCTTACTACTGATGAAAATCAGCAGGAAGCAGAACAGCAGTGAAATAACGATAGCCAGAGCAGTACGTATCAGACTGAAACGTTTCTCAATCTGGGTCGTTGATATGTATTTTTCTTTTTTCTTCATACTGCTACCCCCTAGTTGTATATGACCTGAGCGATTTCTTCATCGCTCATTCTCTTGACGCCCAGCATGTATTCGCCCAGAACGCTTGGTGTAACGCCTTTCAGATCCCTGAAATAGGCTGCAATCTGTCCGTCATACATGACGATGATGCTGTCGGAGACGTTGATCAGCTCATTCAAGTCGGCAGAGAACAGCAGGACTGCCGAATTCTCCTTGTCTCTCAGATTGACGATCTTGCGTCTGATCAGATCGGTAGCACCGACGTCGATGCCTCTTGTCGGATGGCTGGCAACCAGCAGTCTTGGTGTTGAGGAGAATTCTCTTGCCGCAACGACTTTTTGAACGTTACCGCCGGAAAGCGTTTTGACCAGAGCATCCGGTCCGTCGCATTTGACGACGAAATCCTTGATCAGTTCTTTCGTCTTTTCAGTGATTTCTTTATGATTCAGTATTCCCCGTCTGGAATAAGGTTCATTGAAATAACGGTCTGCCATCACGTTCTCTTCGATCGACTGGTTTCTGGAAGCGCCGTAGATCGTACGGTCTTCATGCATCATGGAGACATCCATGGCTCTGATCTTGTCGATACCCTTGTTGGCAATGGACTTGCCGTCGATCGTGACCTCACCTTTCTGCAGGGAAATCAGACCGCAGATCGTATCGGACAGTTCACTCTGACCGTTGCCTTCAACACCGGCAACACCCAGGATCTCACCTTCACGGACATCGAACGAAACGCCGTTCAGGTTCTTTACGCCGTACTTGTCGACGTGTTCCAGGTTTCTGACACTCAATACCGTCTTACCCGGCTTGGCCGGATCTTTTCCGATTTCCAGGTCGACATCTCTTCCGACCATCATTCTTGAAATATCTTCGATTTCTACATCTTCGATATTTGCCTGACCTGTCACTTCACCGAGTCTCAGCACGGTGATGCGGTCGCAGATCTGTTTGACTTCCTGCAGCTTATGGCTGATGAAGACAATAGTAAAGCCCTGTTTCTTCAGGTTAATCAGCTGAACGAACAGCTCTTCCGTTTCCTGCGGCGTCAGAACGGCCGTCGGCTCGTCCAGGATCAGGATCTTAACGCCACGAAGCAGCACTTTCAATATTTCAACTCTTTGTCTATAACCAACAGACAGGTCCTTGATCAGCGCATTGGGATCAACAGGCAGGTTGAATTTTGCTGCCGTTTCCTTTGTAAGTTCGATCGCTTTCTTCTTGTCGAAAACGATGCCCTTTACCGGCTCGGCACCAAGAACCATGTTCTCGGCAACCGACAGGTCATCCACCAGCATGAAGTGCTGATGCACCATACCGATACCCAGTTCAAGCGCATGGGTAGGATCCGTTATCTGTACTTCTTTGCCTTCATATAAAATACGTCCCTCTTCCGGCGATTCATGACCGAACAGGACCTTCATCAGCGTCGTTTTACCGGCGCCGTTTTCTCCGACAAGACCGTGGATCTCGCCTCTTCTGAGTTCCAGATTGATACCCTTGTTAGCAATAAAACCATTACTGTATATCTTGGTGATGTTCTCCATTTTCAGGATGACATCGTTGTTTAAATTTCTGTTCTCTTCATTAGTCATATTCTTTCTCCGAATACGTGTTAAATAAAAACAAGATAGCCAGTGATATGACTGGCTATCTTGCATAGTAAAATCTCTGAACGATTACTGAGCTGGCTCAGCCTTAGCTAATTCAGCGTCGATGTAATCCTGAGTAGCACCTACTGCTGTACCTACTTCGATTTCGCCCTTGAGCAGCTTAGCAACGATTTCCTGATACTGAGCGTATACTTCAGGCATGCCTTCCTTGACTGTCTTGTTGAAGACATCCGTTTCAAGCATCTCGAGGTAGCCGGTATCGAAGTCGAAGCTGTTGTTGACGCCCCAAACGACTGTGCCGTCATAGATGGACTTCAGACCGTCATAGATAGCGTAACCGAACTGTTTTACAGCGGAAGATACCGTGTATTCAGCCTGTTCCGGATGGCTGATTGCCAGCTGGCCGGAGTGGTCGGTATCAACACCGAACGCATACTTCTGCATTGTGTAAGCAGCATCACAGACACCGAAGGAAGCAGGTGCGCAAACACCGAAGACGATGTCAGCACCGGCGTTGTACTGGTCGATAGCGAGCTCTTTTGCCAGAGCGGTATTCTGCCAGTCACCAACGTAAGCGTACTTAACAGCGATTTCAGGATCTACATAATGAGCACCCTGGATGTAGCCGATAAGGAAGTCATCGATAGCAGTAACATGTCCGCCACCTACGAAGCCCAGAACCTTGTCCGGATTTGTCAGACCTAAGCCGGATTCAGTCATCAGACCGCCAAGAGCGCCTGCTGCGAATGCCAGAGTATTCTGCTTGCAAAGGTAAGAAGAAACGTTCTTCTTGAGCTCTGGATACTGATCGAAGTTGATCGTGCAGTCGAAAGCCATGAACTTGATGTCAGGGAAATCCAGACCGGCCTGTTCAACGTATTCTTCCAGATTCCAGTAACCGGTAATGACTACATCGTATTTGCCAGAGCTGCAGAGTTCTGTCAGCTGAGCAGCGATACGGCTGTCATCATTGTTTAACTCGAATGTTTCAACGGTAGAACCTGTTTCAGCACAGAACTTGTCGATACCTTCTTTAACGAGGTCTTCGCAAGACAGGCTGCCCAGCGACTGAGAAACGAACTGTAAGATTCTGAGAGGTTTGCCTGTCAGATCAGCTGGTTCGTCTGTAGGAGCAGGTGCAGGTTCTTCTTTGCTGCCGCAGCCAGCCAGTGTGAGAACCATCAGGACTGCCAGCAGCACTGCTAAAAGTTTTTTCATATTTTCTCCTTCTTTGATCATCAACACTCCTTGTCACAGTATATGTAGATCACCCTTTCTTTTTTGCCCCTTCTTGTTAGACCGGAGAGCATGCACAAATGTGTTAGCGCTTTCAGTATGGGATAAAAAAATATGTTTTCAAGACGACTTCCGAAGATGACAAGTTTCTTCCTCTGCCTTCCCGCCTGATCAGCTGCAACGCTGCCGGTCAAACATAATCTTTTCCCTCGTCAACAATACCAGGGCTTAATTTCATTTTATCACACAAATTTCACAAAACAACACAGACTATGCTTTATATCTTTTAAAAAAGAAAGGCGGGCATTTCTGCCTGCTCTTTTCTTTATTCTTTTACGCTTTCAAGGCTCTTTGGCCGATGTCATGACGATAATACTGATTATCAAAATGAACCTTGTCGACCACCTTGTAGGCGTTGCGGATCGCTTCTTCCAGCGTATCGCCGATACCCGAACAGCCAAGTACTCTGCCGCCGTTTGTCAGCAGCTTGCCGTCTTCCAGCTTTGCCCCGGCAACAAAGACCATATTCGAAACTTCATCGTCGATCGTGATTTCATAACCTTTTTCATAGTGCTCCGGATAACCGTCGGAAGCCATGATGACACAGGCCGCTTTCTTATCCATAAACCTGACTTCCGTTTCCTCCAAGGTGCCGTATGTCGTTGCCTGCATGATCGTGAGCAGATCGCTTTCCAGCAAAGGCAGTACGACCTGAGTCTCCGGATCGCCGAAACGGCTGTTGTATTCGACGACTTTCGGTCCGTCTTTGGTGATCATCAGTCCGAAGTAGAGACAGCCCTTGAAAGTCCTGCCTTCTTTGTTCAGCGCTTCGATCGTCGGAAGGAAGATCTTTTCCATGCAGGTATCTGCAACTTCTTTTGTATAGTATGGGTTTGGAGCGATGGTTCCCATGCCTCCGGTATTCAGACCTTCGTCGTTATCGTGTGCCCGCTTGTGGTCCATCGAAGACACCATCGGTTTTACGACCTTGCCGTCGGTGAAGGAAAGAACGGTAACCTCCGGTCCCTCCATGAATTCCTCGATGACGATCTGATTGCCGCTGGCTCCGAACTGTTTGTCCAGCATGATGCTCCGGACTGCTTCAGCAGCCTCTTCCCTGCTCATCGCAATGATAACGCCCTTACCAAGAGCCAGTCCGTCTGCCTTGACGACTGTCGGGATCGGGCAGGTCTTGACATATTCCAGTGCCTTGTCCGCATCATCAAACGTCTCATAGGCAGCCGTAGGAATGCCGTACTTCTTCATCAGATTCTTAGAGAAAACCTTGCTTCCTTCGATGATTGCCGCATTTGCCTTAGGACCGAAAGCCGGAATGCCTTCCGCTTCCAAGGCATCGACTGCACCCAGTACCAGCGGATCATCCGGTGCAACGACGACATAGTCGATTTTGTTTTCTTTACAGAACTTTACGATTCCCTCGATATCTTTCGCCCCGACTGCAACACAGGTCGCATCGGCTGCGATACCTCCGTTGCCAGGCAAAGCGTAGATCGTTTCTACCTGAGGGTTTTCCTTGATTTTCTTAATGATGGCGTGTTCTCTTCCGCCGCTGCCAACTACCGCAATCTTCATCTTGTCCTCCTGTTTTTGTTCTTTCTATCTGTTACGCTTCCATTATATCTTATTACAGGAGAATATCCGCTCTTTCTTTGTGATATACTGACAACGAAGCATAAAGGGGGAAATATCATGATCAGAGAAATCGTTACCTATGATGTTCACAGCAAGAAGAATCCGGAAGTCTTGAGCAGAAAGACAAGAAAAGTCAAGGATTTTAGTGCACGGGAGACGGTCGAATGTATCCGGGATCTGAACGATACACTGGATGATCTGATCAGAAAAGAAGGAAACAAACGGGGAGCTATCGGACTCTCCGCCACCCAGATCGGCGTCGATCTAGCAATATCCGCCGTCACTCTGGGAAAAGAACGCTACATCCTGATCAATCCGGTCCTGATTGAAGAAAACGGAAAACAGCGGCTCTTCCGCATTGGCTGTTTCTCCCTCTATGAATATCGGGCTATGGTCCGATACAACGACGATATCGTGATCGCCTATTATGATCCGGAAGGAAACAGACAGAAACTTTCGCTGCAGGGAGATCGCTCCTGTGTCGTTCAGCACGAAATGGATCATCTGGTCGGCGATCTGTTGTTTGAAAGACTGCGAAACAAGCAGAAAGACCTTTTTGTTCCTAGAGAAGCCATGTACCGGGACGGTACCGTTCCGATCGAAAACCACGGCGATATCTTCGAGTCTCTTCGCAGCAAGGGTTTTACCAAAGTTATTCCGCCTGTCATCTGGTACAGTTCTCTTTTCAACGATTACACCGACTATTGTGCATATGTCGATAAGATTGCCAATGAGAACGCCTATCTTCTGGATATGGTGAAAAGATACACGCCGGAGAAGGGCAGGATCATCGAAGCCGGAAACGGAACTTCGGCTTTATCCGTCGCTTTAAGCAGACAGGGCTATGAAATGTTGTACTGCGGAAGTGATACAGACATGCTGGAACTGGCTAAAAGGATCAGTGAACAGAACAAGACTTTTGTTTCTTATAAACAGAGCGATATCTTCCGTCTTCCGTACGAAGATGAATCGGCAGATACCGTATTCTCTTATGAAGTTCTGGAGACTTTGAGCGATGCCGAACTGGCTTCCGCCCTGGAAGAAGGTTTAAGGATCGCTTCCTTCTATGTCTTCATGGTTCCAAGCATCCGGATCGTCGCCAATACGCTGAAAGGAAACGAACGTCTCAGAAGCGTTGATGACTGGCTATCCTTCCTGGAAAAAGAAGGCCATACGGTCAAGGAATACAGGGAATTCGACAACGGCGGCTACATCATCTTCGTCATAGCATAAAAAAACAGTTCCCGACGGAACTGTTTTTCTTTTGTTTTATTTGATCTTTGCCATGAATTTCTTGACGTTCTTGACATCGACCGGGTTGTTGACGTTGTGGTCTTTCTTTAAGGAACTTCCAACGATCGCACCGTTGATGTAAGGCAGATATTCGTTGACATTCCGGTCGTTGATGCCGCTTCCCAGGAAGACAGGCAGATTATGCGCATACTTCTTTACCAGCTTGACATCTTCCACACTCGGGTTGACACCAGTCGTGATCCCGGTAACAATGATGCCGTCGGCTCCGCCTTCGATGATCGATTCGATCGTGAAATCCAGAGGCTGTTCCGCCATCGCAAAGGTGTGTTTCACGTTGGCATCCGCCAGGATCATAATGTCCTTGTTGTAGTGGGCCTTCATCCGCATCATCTTAGGGCCTGCGGCAATAAACATGCCGTTAGGACCGAGGCGGTTCTCCGCAAAGACTTCACAACGGATAAAATCTACATCGGAGCAGTAACCTACCGCCCATTCCGTTTCTGTATCGTTGAACTGGTAGTTGATACCGACAGGAAGCTTTGTTTCTTTTCTCAACAGAGCGACCATCTGGGCAAAGGCGATCTTATTGATGAGTTCGTTCTCTGCGGCATACGGCACATCACCGAAGTTTTCGATGATCAGTGCTCCGGCTCCGCCTTTCTCCAGAGCTTTCAGGTCCTTTAATCCGGCTTCATAGACCTTGTTCAGATCACCTTCATACCTGGGTGATCCCGGTAACGGAAGCAGGTGTACCATACCGATAATGACTTTTTCTTTTTTTAGTTTCTCTCTTAATGCGTTCATTCTCTTTATCCTCTCCTATGTTTCGTATTAAGTATAACCGATAATCACGATGCCGTTTCTTCTTTTTTCTTTTCCGGCTGCTTTATGGCGTTATACAGATAAGACGATGCGTTGGTAACGTTAAAGGCAGCTCCGGCATAACCCTTGATTGCCAGGTTGTAGATGCACCAGCACATCGATGAAAAAGCGCAGGCCAGACGGATCTGTCTGGTTGTTGCCTTTCTGTTCAGGATGAACAGCGACTGGCTGACATTAGCCAGGATCGCCAGATAACCTAGAAGACCGTTGTTGTTGAACAGATAACCGAACACGATCGCTGAACCGATAAAGACATAAGACAGCGCACGGCTGCCGATATTCTTGATGGACAGGATGTTCCGGATGATGCCCAAGACGCCCATGACGATGCCGCTGTAGCCTTTCAGCAGCCAGCTGGAAATAGAAGTCAGAAACATGCAGACGATCTGAAAAATCAGAATGTCTTTCTTGTTTTTTCTGGTAGAAGCGACAAACAGCGCCGTTTCCCCGATGATCGTCAGGATGTTCGCAAGCAGTACTTCATTCATCGTTCTCATTATACTATGAGAGATATAAAAAAAGCCTCTGTTTCCACAAAGGCTTATTCCTGCATTTCTTTCAGTTCGATACAGTACGCTTCGAAGAGGTTTCTCTGTTCCCAGGAAGGAAAACTTAACTCCTGGTATTTGGAACAATCCCCCTTCCAGTACAGGTACAGCCACGGTCCTGAATCACCGGAATCGAGATTTTCCTCTCTCGCTTTGACACGGCTTCCTTTGAGACCGTCAAAGAACTTCTCCCACTCTTCATCAGACAGCTCCAGAGTCCCATGGACCGTTATGTCATTCTCTGTTAACGGCCAGTGATCCCCTTCCCTTGTCTCGTGATAGAAATAATGTCTATCACTCTCTACATAGAAACGGTATCTCTGAAATTCCGGCGGATACGTCGAACCGGACCAGGTAAAATAGAATTCATTGATGTCATCGATCTTAATGTCTTTTCCAACGATCATTTCTTTTCTGAATGTTCCTGATAGAAAAAGGATCAGAACGACTGCCGCACACGAAACGGCAGACAATCCTATCAGGAACCCCTTTCTTTTTCTGATAGCAGCTATCTTCATGTCTTTATTATCGCATTTTGTTTTTAAATCGTCATAAAAAACCGGGTCAATTTCTTTTTCTCCCTTCTGCAAAATAGTAGAATGATAGTATGAACAAAAGGTGCGATCTTCACTGTCATTCCAGTTTCTCGGACGGATCGTCAAGTCCAAAAGAACTTGTAAAACTTGCGGAAGCGCAGGGTCTTTCCGCACTGGCTCTTACCGACCACAATACATCCGCGGGTCTGAAAGAATTCATGGAAGCAGGAAAAAACAGCGAGGTCATTACTGTTCCGGGCTGTGAATTCACAACGGAATGGAACGGGAAGGAGATCCATGTCGTCGGTCTGTTTTTTCAAGAGAAATACTGGAAAGAGATCGAGGATTTTCTTGAACTTTCCAATATCGCCAAGATCAACAGTAATCTTCAGCTGATCGCCAATCTGAACAAGGCCGGTTATCAGGTCAGCGAGGAAGAAGCGGCGGCATTGACAAAGGGTGATTTTAATCGTTCCCACATTGCCAGAGTGCTGATGAACAAGGGTTATGTAAAAAGTGTACAGGAAGCTTTTGAGACCTTGCTGAAGGAGGGGAAAGGATTCTATTTCCCGGCAAAAAGGATCAGTCCGATGGCGGTCATCCGTTTCATTAAAGTCTTCGGTGCTGCGGCTATCATCGCTCATCCTTTTCTGAATCTTTCTTTGTCAGAACTAAGAGAATTTCTGCCGCTCGCCAAGGAAGCCGGTCTGGATGCCATAGAGACCCGTTATACGGAGTTCGATGAAGAAACGACCCGGATGGCGATCGCTCTGGCCGAAGAATTCAAGCTGAAACAAAGCGGCGGTTCCGATTTCCACGGAACGGCGAAACCCGACATTTTTCTGGGTTCAGGAAGAGGAAATCTCCATGTACCGTTCGAATTCTATGAAGAACTGCTGAAATGCGCGGAATTCTATCTCTAAACATCAATAAAAGCGCCTGGATCCGGTGCTTTTTTGTTCCCTTTCAATATCGACTAATACTATAATTTTTGATATGAGAGTCTGTTTCAGACCCGCATACAATTGTTTTACAGATAAAGGAGCTTTTATGAAACAAAAAACGATTAACACGATCATGGGTATTCTGGTAGTAATCCTGGCACTTGTGACGGGTTTCCTGCTCTACAATTTCGTCATCAAACCGGCAAACGTCATCGTTCCGGATTTTGTCGGAAAGAATGTAGAAGAAGTTTACGCCTGGTGCGGTGAACTTGATGAAATCCACGGCTGTGAAGTGTCCTATGAAGACATCGATGACTACGAGAAAGACATCGTCTTTGAACAGTCCCTTCCGGGTGGAAGCAAGTTCAAGGAAGGAATCGTATCTTTCAAGATCGCTACCGGAGAAGGGACGGAAATCATTCTGCCTTTCATCGGCCCTGACACCAACAAGTCGGATATCGAAGCCTGGGCACTGACCTTCGGCATTACGAACATCACCTACGTAGAAGAAACGAGCGATACTGTGGCCAAGAACCATGTCATCCGTATCGAACCGGCCAAGGATGTCAAGAAAGACACGCCGATCACCGTCTATATTTCTACCGGCAAGAAAGAAGTTCTGCCTACCGAAGTAACCGTCAAGTTCGGCGATTATCTCAACCTGACTGTCGAACAGTTCGAACAGAAAGCCAAAGAGCTCGGTCTGAAACCGAACCACAACACGAAGCGTGACCAGTATGATCCGCATATTGAATTCGGCAATATCGTCTGGCACGGATCAGGTACTTATGAACCGGGAGAAGTCTTCAACTACGGTATCTGCATCAATGAGCTGGTCATTGAAGCCGGCAAATATGTAGGCAAGACCGAAGAAGATTTCATTAAGATCGCCAAAGAGCTGAGTCTGACGCCGACGCACATCACGGATAGAGACTCTTTCAGTACAAAGATCGCCAAGGGTTCTATCGTTACCCACGGTTCCGGCGTTTACGTCAAAGACGAAGAGTTCAAGTACGGCCTCTCCTTGGGTGCAGCAAAAATCGAAGCAGGTTACGAAGGTGCCAGTGAAGAAGTGTTCCTGAGTTATCTTTCCAAGTTCGGTCTGAAAGCCAACAGAAAGACCCAGACTTCAGAGACAGTCGCTGCCGGAAGGATCATTTCCTACAATACCGGTAAATACAGCACCGGAGACAGCGTCACTTATACCGTATCCAGCGGACCTGACAAGAAAGTCGATGTTCCTGATTTTGCCGGAAAAGACGAAGCCGATCTGCTGAAATTCCTCTCCAAGAACGGATTAACGGCCGGCATCCGTACCGTACAGACATCCATGACACCGGAAGGCAAGATCATTTCCAACGATACCGGAAGCAAGAAGAAGGGTGATTCGATCAACTACATCGTTTCTTCCGGACCTTACATTCCTACCGCAAGAATGGACAAGTTCGAATATATCTCGCAGATGATCTCTACAGATGACGACTACAGTGAAGCGGCAGAGAAGATGGATCTTTACCTGAAAGAAAAAGGCTTCACCAATTACGAGATCCAGCCTGTCTTCTACTCTTCCGTAAGACCCGGACAGCTGCTGATGATCACCGTAGATGATCAGATCCATTCGTCTGCCAAGGACTATCCGACTTACGCCAAGATCGTCGTCCAGATCAGTAACTGGCTGATGGGTCCTCCGCACAATTAATCCTTTCAATGAAATGACGATATAAAAACCTCTAACTTTGTTTAGAGGTTTTTGTTTTCTTTATTTAGAACAGTCCAATGATCCAGTCCAGGATTTTTTCGTAATCATCGCGGTCTTTATAAGATTCCAGGATCTCCTTGGCCTGTTTCACGTTGTCGGTAATGATGTAGTCAACTTCGGATTTCAAGAAATAACTCTGTCTTTCTTTTTCGTTTGGTGTCCAGACCATAATCTTCTTGTTTTGTTCGTGGATGGCATCGGTTACATAAGAAGTCGTCGCTTCATCTTCCAGACCAAGATAGTCGCAGTTCAGTTCCGCGGTATTACCAAAAGAAACAAATGTCAGATAGGCCGTATTCATCATCGGATATTCCGTTTCCGCATAATCGATCAGATCATACTTCAAAGAAATCAGCACACATTCTTCCTCCATGTCGTGTTCTCTGATGATCCGTACGGCGTCATCGACCATCTGCCGGTCTGCCGTGTTCCCTTTCAGTTCAACAAACAGAACGATCTTTCCTTTGGCTGCCTCCAGCATCTCTTCAAAAGTCGCCACTTCCTGCGGATCATCCGGATAGTTCGGATCTCTGATTACCAGGCCTTTTACCTCTTCCAGCGTCATTTCTTCCGGCTTTCTGCCATCGGAACAAAGACGCGCAAAATTACCGTCGTGGTTGACAATATACTGTCCGTCGGAAGTACGTTGGATGTCGATCTCGCTTCCATAGGCTCCAAGGGAAATCGCGGCTTCAATTCCTTTCACAGTGTTCTCCGGCGCTTCGCTTCCACCTCCCCGGTGGGCGATAATGCCGCTTGTGACTTCCTTAGAAAAGATCATATCAAAATAGCGGTTAGAAAACAGCGTCAGCAGCAGGACTCCCATCACCGGAAGAACCGTTATAAACACAAAAACCCATGGTTTTTTTCTTCTTTGATAAACCGATATCCTATCTTCCATATCCATATAACGGTAATACAGTCCGGTGATTTTAATGATATAGAACGTCTGAAACAAAGAAGCCAGAAACGCCAGAGAAGAACTCAAAAGAAAGGCAAAGAAAAGGAATAGGAAGCGCAGTACATAAGGTCTGTTTTGAAAGATAAATGCAGCGATCACGAATGGAACAGTGAGCGCCACAACAGACAGCAGGTTAACGGCAAGGGTATTTGCGGTAAAACGGAACAGACTCTTCAAATAATCTTTCCAGTGTTTCTTCATGATGGCACGGGAATTGTCGTCAGCCACACTGCTTTTCAGTTTACTAATCAGAATGCCGTGGATCGTAAAGAAATTCAGAACACCGATCAACAGGAAGATGATCAGAGATATCACATATAGAGTATTGTAAAGTGGTGTCGACTCTATTACAGAAGAAATAAAAGTCGGAATGTAGAAATCTCTGGTAAGCGAGATCGAAAGACCAAAGCCGACGATTGGAGCAATCAGAGCGATATACAGTATGATACCAATTCCATCCAAAGTGAAAAACTCCCTGATTGAAAACAGACCTTCCCGGAAAATTTCCTTCATTCTGATCTCTTTCCCCTCCAGCGTTCTGGAAGCGTAGATGATCTGCGTGTTCAGATCAAAGGCGACATAAAGAAAAAGGCTGCCTAGTGCCAGAACGATCAGGAACGGTCCCTGCCAGGTCTTGTACAGGATCGCAAAATCGCCGCTGCTGATCGCTACCCTTCCGGTACTTCTGATCAGAAACATACTGATCTGTTTCAGTACAGACAGCAGCAACGCCAGTATGGTTTTACTAAAAAACTGATATTTCAGGATATCAGGAACAGTCTGAATATAAAGAAAAGCCGACTTTTTGTTTTTCTTTGTTTTTTCCATAAGATTATAAAAACGGAACGATCCTCTGTTCCGCTTTTGCGCATATCACCCGTGACGATAGTATTTCTCAAGATCTTTCTTGATCAGAGTATAGATCGCCAGTCCTTTCTCACTCTTGAACCTGCGGATCAGATGACGGTAGATGTAACTCTTGTCACCGTGTTTTTCTGCAGGAATACTATCCAAAGATTTTGCTACATCATCTATCTCGTTCTCGGAATAGTCCTTTAACAGACTCTGAAGAAGCTTCCTGCTGTTTCCTGTCTCGTTCTTCTTGACAGGCGTACTTCCTTTCTTTCTGTTTCCTGTCTTGTTTTCGGTCTTTGCCGGTTCTGCAGGTTGTTTCTTTACGATGATCCTGGTTTCAGAATTATCATTCTTCTTGACGGTCTGAGTCTTCTGAGATTTAACGCTCTTCGTTTCTTTTCCTCTGTTCGGTTTTGTGTTGATCTTCGCTACATTGATTCCGTTTCTTTTCCAGTATTCAATCACGTGATCGAAACCGTTATCCTGTGACACGACCGTAAAGGAAGAATGCTTCCCGGTTCCAATCAGATATCCCAGATAAGAAGATAAATAAAAATCCAGAGAATTTCTTCCCGGTTCACATTCAATAATGTTGATCTTATGCCTCTGATTATCTGTCAGGTCTTTCAAAAGAGAGAAATTCAGACTCTTGGCGTTTTCCGTTACAAAAATATAGAAATCGCTCTTCTCCTCTTTCTTTAACAGATCCGCCCAGGTCGATCCGACGTTTTCACTGTCAATCAGATATGCGGGTACTTTTGTATAAAATATGTTCATATTTAACATAATAACATCAAACGGATATTTTGGATATTCTGTTTATTCCATAACGTCAGCAGACTATCTGTAAGCTTACTCATTCAAATCCGTCTGCCAGTGCAAAGTCCCTGTTTCTGATATAGTAGAACAGCAGAACATCGATGAGGCCGTACAGCAGACTTAAAATCAGCGTCATCGTGACCGTATTGAAATCGATCAGGAAAGCCATAACGGCAATAACACCCATGTTCAGTAAAGAGAAAGCCAGGCTTAGCATCGTTCTTAGATTTTTCTTCACGATCTGCAGTTCATTGGTCCAGTTCAGCTTTGGTCTTCGTACATCGCTCAGAATCAAGAAACCGTGCAGAATACAGTACAGGACCGCGACCGGAAAGCTCATCAGAACATAGATCAACGGGACCCGGAACAGGATCACCAGAAGCAGAACGACGCACAGATAACTGAACAGACACATTACAACATCCGGAATCATTTTGTAGATCAGCTGTTTATAGAATGGAACCGGCAGATATTTCATCGCATAGGCGTCGTGTCCGTCTTTGGAGACCGCTACGGTAGAGATAAACGAGTACATCGAAATGAACATCACAACAAGCAGAATGACCGCAAATACATAGGATCCGAATTCCTTATCGGCATACACGTAAGCCAGTCCTTCCATCAGTTCATCTCCCATTTGTGAAACGATACTGAAGTAAACGAGACCGATCATGAATGCAGGCAACAGCAGACAAGGAAGGATCAACTGTGCAAAGAAAGTCGGCCGTCTCAGATAGACCCGGACCTCCTTCATGACATAGCTGAACAGAAGACCTCTAGAATGATAGGCGTTTCTTTCGTCGAGTTTTTTGTTTGATATGCCGGTCGAAGAATACAGTGATCCCAGCATGCCCCGGTAATACAGTTTCTGTCCAAAAACACATGTCAGGACATAAGCAAATGCAGATATCACAAACAGAAGAAGCAGAGAAAGGACGTTGTGATCCGTCAATGTATTGATCGCCATCGGCATGGTGATAAAAGTCTTCTTGTATATTTCTACCAGACTTCCTGCCGTATTTAGAAGTACCGTTACATCTTCGCTGGAAGACATCGAGGAAGAAAACATCGATATGAACAGCGAGAAAACGATCGATACTGTCATGGTGACCATCTGAACCAGACTCTTGTTGCGGATGCCTTTTGTAAGAGCCATGACACAGATCACGATCAGTGCCACGATCAGCATCGGCAGCACCGGCACCAGGATCAGAACAAGGACCACGAGTAGGTAGAAGAAGGCATTTTGTCCGGTCATATAGCCGTACATGATCATCGGCGCCAGCCCCAGCATCGCTTCTTCCATATAGACATAGATCAGAAGCGTGTTCAGTTTTGCGCATAGAACTTCAAGCGGTTTTAAAGGTAAAGGAAGGATGAACCGGTTGTCATCCGAAAAATACAGGACATTCATCGTACTGATGATTGTGGTAAACATTACCAGGGTAATGATGCCTGCCAGGATCAGACCGATAAAAGCTTCTTCCTGTTTCATCACGATCAGTCCCGAAATAATCTCATAAGACAGGAAACCGAAAACACCGATCAGATACGCAAAAAGTAGTCCATAAAGGGCGATCTTGCCGATCCGGTTCCTCTTCTTGCCGCTTCCGCCCCGATTAAAAGCCGAGATCAGAAAGATCCTGGTCAGATTAACGATGTTCCTCATCATTCTCCGTAATCTCCAGAAAGAGCTGTTCCAGGGAACCGTCTTCTTTAAACATTTCTCTCATTTCCTGCAGCGTTCCGGTAAACAGAAGCTTTCCTTTGTTGATGATACCGACACGGTCACAAAGCTTTTCCGCAACATCCAGGACATGTGTCGAGAAAAATACGCAGTTGCCGGCATCGGCGTGTTTCCGCATCATCTCTTTCAAATCAAAAGAAGAACGCGGATCAAGACCGGTCATCGGTTCATCCAGGATCCAGTTCTTCGGATCATGCATCAGACAGCCGCAGATCGCGATCTTCTGACGCATGCCATGAGAATAGGACTCAATCCTGTTGTTCAGCGCATCGGCGATCTCAAACTTCTCCGTCAGTTCTTGAATGACGTCTTTTCGCTTCTCTACGCCGTAAACATCCGCCATGAAATTCAGATATTCAATACCCTTCAAGGCCAGAAACTGATCCGGATCATCGGCTACATAACCGAAAGTTCGCTTCGCTTCGATCGGTTCTTTTTCAATGTCCTTCCCATCCAGCAGGATCTGTCCTTCGTCGATATTTAATATCCCCGTCAGCATCCTGATAGTGGTAGACTTTCCTGCGCCATTCGGTCCCAGAAAGCCGAAGATCTCGCCATTGTTGATGGTCAGTGTCAGATCATCCACTGCCTTGAAACCCTTTTTATAGGATTTAGAAACGTTTTTAAATTCAATCATCTTGCTGCCTCCGTTTCCATACTAGTCATAAACACAAAACAGTATGATCCCATTATATTCCATAATCAGATCCCAAATAAATACCTGACAACATAAAAAACGAACCAATGGTTCGTTCAGTTCTTTATTTCTTCATACAGCTTTTCAAGCCGGAACGTTTCGGTATTCAGATATCCCCGATCGGTCAGTTTCAGTACCGGAATGCAGGTCAGAGACAAGAGACAGAAGTTCATGATGCTGTTGAAATGTTCATAGCCCTGTACATCAAAAGCTTTCCGCACCTTTTCAAATTCCAGAGCACATTCTTTTACTGATTTCTTACTTAAAAGACCGGCAATCGGCAAGGCGACCTCGGAGGTGATCGCACCATCTACAGCGGTACAGATTCCTCCGTGCATGTCAATGACCCGATTGATCGCGATCCGCATGTCTTCTTCGTCCTTCCCCAATACGATCAGATTGTGGGAATCGTGGGAATAGCTTGATGCGCAAGCGCCTTTTTTTAGATCTGATCCGCAGCTGAAACCATAGGCGATATGATTGTCTCTTCCGTGTCTTTCAATCACCATTACCAGACGGCAATCGCTCTGTTTCCACAGCAGTTCATGGTTTCTTACCTGCATCTCGACAAAGACTTCATTGGTCCGGTTATTGTTTGGATCGATCTTCATGACCCTCACTCGTACACTGCGGTCTTCTCCTTCTACTCGTATTCTGAAGTCTTCCGGTACGAGCCTGCGACTATGAACGGTATCCTCGAACCACCCTTCAAGACCGTATTCCTTTTCTTCCTGTATAGGCTGTTCCCTGTTGTAGATACAGGACCCTTTTTTATAAGTGCTGCTGATCTTTAAAGAATTCAAATCATCCAGCAGTACAAAGTCGGCAAGTCTTCCCGGGGCGATCACGCCTCTGTCAGTCAGGTTCATCCTTCTGGCCGGCGTATAGGTCGTACAGTAGATAGCCTCTTCCGCCCTCATTCCCAAAGCGATCGCCTTGCGCATGACGGCATCGACATGTCCCTTGCGGTATAGAATGTCCGGCAGAACATCGTCTGTTACAAAACAGAAGTATTCATACAGATTGTTTTCGCAGACAAAACGGATCACTTCTTCCGTGACCATTACGTCCTGCAGCTGCATGAACATGCCGTTCTCAAAACGCTGTTTCAGTTCCTCCAGATCATGGGTACAGTGATCGCTTTGGATACCCCGGTACAGGAACTTCGCCAGATCGGAATCAACCAGAGCCGGACAGTGTCCTTCCAAGGGATAGAACGGTTCTTTCGGATGAACGATGTCGATGAACTTTCCGACTTCCGAATCGTTCTCTTCAATGATCTCGCGGAAGTTCATCACCTCTCCCAGACAGAGGATCCCCTCTTCTTCCTTCAGTTCCAGCATGTCTTCACAGGTGATCGTTCCCCCGCTGGTCTCATAATCCCTGCCCATGATCGGGACATTGCTTGGGATGGCGTAGTAGCAGTCATAGGGACTTTTTGATCCGGATCGAATCATCGCCCGAACGCCCTGCTTCCCGCAGACGTTGGCGATCTCGTGGGGTTCGGAGACGATCGTTGTCAGGCCTTTGCCGGCAGTGAAGCGGCAGAAGGCTTCCGGTGTCACCATGGAACTTTCGATATGCATATGGATATCGATCAGGCCCGGTATCATGTAGCGATCCTGTCCGTCTATTTCCTGTTCAGCGCTTATTTCACCGTTTCTTTTCTGATCGATGTATAGAAAAAGTCCGTCTTTGACATAGACATCAGCCTGATGAAATCGACGGAAAAAACTGTTAAAAACCTTAACGTTTCTGATACAAAGATCCGCCCGGTCCAGACTCTTCATGGTCAGATCCTTGCGACACCCGTCCTTCTGGCAGCTTCCGCTACCGCTTTCGCAACCGTTTTTCCGACTCTCGGATCAAATGCCCTTGGCAGAATATAATCCTCATTCAACTCTTCATCGCTTACAAGAGAAGACAGCGCTTCCGCTGCAGCCATTTTCATCTCTTCGTTGATATCGCTCGCCCGGCAGTCAAAAGTTCCTCTAAACACGCCAGGGAAAGCCAGGACGTTGTTGACCTGGTTCGGATAATCGCTTCTACCGGTAGCTACGACTTTCGCACCCGCTCCCTTGGCTTCTTCCGGAGAAATTTCCGGCATCGGATTGGCACACGCAAAAACGATCGGATCCCGGTTCATGGTCATGACCATTTCCCCAGTAAGAACATTCGGTGCAGATACACCGATGAACACATCGGCTCCCCGGATCACCTCCGCAAGGCTTCCGGATCTCTTCTCTTTATTGGTAAGCTGCGCCATTTCTTTCTTGATCCAGTTGAGATCTTCTCTTCCTTCATAGATCGCACCCTTGCGGTCCGTCATGATGATGTTCTCAAATCCGGCTGAAAGAAGCAGCCTGACGATCGAAATCGCCGCTGCGCCTGCACCCGATGTCACGATCCTGACGTCTTCCTTCTTTTTGTCTACGACCTTCAAAGCATTTGTCAGTCCGGCAAGCGTAATGATGGCCGTACCATGCTGGTCGTCGTGGAAGATCGGAATGTCGCACTTCTCTTTCAGTTTTCTTTCGATTTCAAAGCATCTTGGAGATGCGATATCTTCCAGGTTGATTCCGCCGAAAGATCCGGAAATCAGATAAACCGTGTTGACGATCTCATCGACATCTTTTGACTTGATGCAGATCGGGAAAGCATCCACATCGCCGAACGACTTGAACAGCACACATTTGCCTTCCATGACCGGCATACCGGCTTCCGGACCGATATCCCCGAGACCCAGCACCGCCGTGCCGTCCGTAACGACCGCACAGAGGTTATGCCTTCTGGTCAGGTCATAGCTCTTGTTGACATCCTTCTGGATCTCCAGACAAGGCTGGGCGACACCCGGTGTATAAGCCAAAGACAACGCTTCTTTCGTGTCGACAGGTACTCTTGATACGACTTCGATTTTTCCTTTCCACTCCTCATGCAGACGGAGCGATTCCTTCATGTAGTTCATAGTTACTCCTTTTCAAACGGGAATACATAAGGCAGATGATGTTCATCCCGTAGTGTGATCATTTCTTTCTGAACGGCTTCATTCACCGGAACACCCTTATCTTTTCTTTCCAGCCAGACCAGATGTTCCTTTTCGCCTGCCGTATAGATCCTGTCATAACCCGGAGCTTTCACGGACGCCCTCAGCTGTCTGCAGATCTCGCCTGCCGTCTTTCTAAATACGTCGATACCCATGAACGCTTCCGGATCGACAACGAAGAAGAAATGACCCAGATGATACATCTGCGCTTTTCCTTCCGGCGATACGCCGCTCAGTGCTTTCATAAATTCTCCTCCCGCCAGTGCCGAAGAAAGGATCTCTACGACCGTCGCATAACCATAACCCTTATAGCCGCACATCTCGTCTCCCGGACCTCCTCCTAAAGGAGCCAGAGCAGCCTTTCCTTCCACCAGCATCTTCAGGATCGCAGCCGAATCCGTCACCGTCGTTCCGTCGTGGGTAACTACCATTCCCGCAGGGGTTTCCTTTCCGGAACGGGCATAGTATTCGATCTTGCCTCTCTGTACAATGGATGTTGCACAGTCCAGTGTGAACGGGAACTCCTCATCCGTAGGCAAAGAGAATGTCAAAGGGTTCGTACCCAACATGTTTTCAACGCCAAAAGTCGGCGCAATGGACGGTCTGGCGTTGGTTCCGGTAATGCCGATCAGACCTTCTTTTGCGGCCATGTCGCTCCAGTATCCGGCAATACCGTAGTGCGTTGAGTTGCGGATCGCTCCTCCGGCCATTCCGTTTTCCTTGGCCTTGGCGATCAATTTCTCCATCATCGCGTGTGCAGCAACCATTCCCATACCGTCGTGTGCATCCATTACGACCGTCGTTGGCGTCTCTTTTACGATTTCAATATTCGTCACAGGCAGAAGTGTACCTTTTACAATCCTATCAATATAAATCGGTTTAAACCTGTTGCATCCATGAGATTCAATCCCTCTTCTGTCCGACTCCAGAAGCACATCGGCACAGATCCTGGCGTCTTCCTCCGGGACTCCATACGCTTTAAAAACATCGATCATGAAATTACCCATCAGTTCCCAAGGAACATACGGTCTGCTTTCCATTGTTTTTCCTCCTAATGATTCTGATTCTATTTTATGATTTCTTATGTCCGCATACAAGAACGGGATGTCTTTTTCAATAAACAAAAAGATGATCCGTCAGAAACAGGGTCATCTTTTCTTATTATCGATTTTTTCGTGTGATTGATTTCTTCTTTTGTAATTAGTTGAAGAAGGAAATCATTGTTTCCATGTCTGCCGGGTCGTACGCGTCCGTAAAGACGACGACTGCCATGTAGTTGCCGGTTTTTCTGACGGCAACTTTCTGCGCAATCGGTATATCCTGTGTCGTATAGGATATATCAAGTGTACGGTAGTTGCACCCGGAAAGAGACAGATCGTACGGTCCAGAGCTTTCGATATTCTCATATATGTCGTTTATGTTCTTTAGGAATATATCAAGGTAGCCGTCTTCCGTGATGGAAAGAGCGTTCTCTGCCAGCAGATTTTCATAAACGATCACACAATTACTGTTGGTGAACGGATTATAGAACTGCGTTTCAGGAACATTGATTTCTCTTTCATAATCGGCATCCGTCCAGGAGCTTAGATCGACATTTGAATCGCCCAGATAAGCTTCAGCTAGTTCGTCATCACTCGTGACATCGTATGTTCCGGATAAACTGATAAGGATTCCTGTTGTCTCGTTGGTAAAGACCTTCTTGTCGCCATCCCATGATCCTCTGCTGAATTTGACCGTTTCTTCAACAGTAGGTTCTTCTGCGATGTTTTCCTCAACGGCAGGAGTTTCCTCCGCTTTCTCCTGCTTGGGTGAACAGCCTGTGACGGTGATCATCACTAGCAGAGAAAAAATGATACATAATGCTTTTTTCATTTTTCAACCTCTTCTATTTCTTGTTTTCATTTTATATTAAACCTGAAAGGGAACACAAACATTCTTATCAGTAGAAACACTCTCCTTTCTTAGGAGAGTGTTTCTTTTGTTTCTGATAATGATTTATTCAATGCCTCCAGTCCCGGGATCCATTTATCCTGTCCTTCTTCATAATCGAAAATGACGAATGTCAATTCAGCCTGGGCAACCGCCTTGGTTCCGCCTTCGTCTTCCGCAACGGTCCTTCTCGTCTGGAAAGACAGTACCAGCAGAATCATCATGAACAGAATCATTATTTTCTTTTTCATGTTTTTTCCTCTTTAAACAATGTTCCATTTTCTTATACATGATTTCGATATTTGATAGTGATTTAATAATATAGACTATTTTTTCATTCGGGTCTTCGATCATCCCGTTGGATTCTGCTTCTGTCCTTTGATAGAGTTTTCTACAGATACATCTATAACGTTTTACAGGAGAAAGACCAAGGAACAAGCCGTATCGATCACCTGAGAAGCGGTGCCGCTGTAGGAAATATCAGACTGGAAAGAGAAGAATGGTATCGTCTTTATAAAGCGACAGGCAACAGACTGCCGTAGATCGTTTTCTGTATCTAGAACTTTTCAACATTAAAAGATCCCTGTTTCAGCAGGGATCTTTTTCAGATGAAGAATTACATTGCCGTACTCAAGACGATCAGCAGCAGTCCTGAAAAATAGGTCAGACTGTTGGCTCTGATCAGCCATTTGTTGTTTCCAAGAATGAACTTGTAGGTCATCAGGATCATGTCTGAAACCATAAACAGCAAGGATCCGATCCCCATCATTACATATCTGCTGCCCTGCAGCAGCAGAACCATGCACAGTCCGTTCATCCCATGCGTAAATATCGACAGAAGATAAAAGGTAATAGGCCCTCTCATTTTCCCTAGTTTAAATACATCCGGTTTGAAACGGCACGCCAGGTTAAAGGCCAGGGTCATTCCTGCCGCAGCAACAAACACCCAGAAGTGTCCCTGATCGTATAGCCATGAGAAACCAGAACGATCTGTTCATATAGAGCAAAGCAGATGTTGCCGGCAAGAAAAAAGTCTCCACCCCGGCCAAAGTCAAAGACCAGAAAAACATCTCCCAGCCAGGCCAGAATCAGGGCGGCGATCAGCAGTGTCTGATAACTGACAAAGTCATATTTCTGAAAGAATACATATAGCGCAAAGACCAGATACATGGTCGCCATCAGGTATTTGTTGATCATCCTGTAAGTCCTGTTTTCACCCGTCCGGGTATAAAAGTAACAGCACAGGGCAAGCAGATATACCGCAACAAAAAGCGTCATTCTTCCTCCTTACTGATCACAACCCAAAACAACAGCTCCTTCAGTAAACAAAACAGCCGTTACAACGATTATGATCATCGATTCTATGTCACAAAACATCTACAAGAATATTATAAAACAAGAAATCTGTTGTCATATAAAACATTCTCTTTCCTGTAAGGAAGAAAAAGCCTTAGGGATCAGATACCACAAAGTTCTGCGCATCCTAAGACTTTTTATAACGTTTCTACAGTTTCTTCCTGTATTCCTTGACGATGTCCATGAACTCCCTGACCCTGGCTTCGTCGACCGGGTTCTCGAACCTGCCGTCGACCTTGAAGGTGGTGGCGCAGACGACACCGTCGGCCACGGAGAGCTGCCTTGTGACATTGTCCTTGTTGCAGCCGGTGTTGCAGAAGACAGGGGTCTTCTTCACCGCCGTCTTGACCTGGGAGAGGATCTGGGTGTCGGTCTCCGATCCCGCCGTGAGTCCGGAGACG
>JAFRIE010000025.1 GCA_017432885.1 Erysipelotrichaceae bacterium
ATTCGGTCTTCCCCAGACAATATATGTTCCGCCGTAATTCCGGGTCAGAACCTGATTTTTGTTTTCCGGATCGATCCATACGATCCGTGTTCTGTTCATGATCATGGATCGGATGATCAGGTTCATTGTGGTCGATTTACCGGATCCGGATTTACCAACAACAATTACGTTCCCATTGAAACGCTGCATCTGAACTGCCTCTTCATGATTGTGCAGCCAGTAGAACGGATCAAAGCAGATAATCCCGCCGTTGTAATATTCATGACCAAGAAGGAACCCGGATGGATCCTTCATCGTTTCAAATACAAACGGATATAACCCTGCGACTCCCCTGGATGGAAGAAGAACACCTACGTTGGTTTCCGGTTCACTTGGCATATCCCCTGCACCGATGAACAGCGGACTTGTGTATTTGAAAACCATGTCCTGCATCAGTTTGACATCAGCTGTCATAAACATGTGAGTTGACAGTGATGACTTCAGATTCTTCTTGATCCGCAGCATCTCTTCTTTTGTCTCCGCATAGATACTGAAGACAATCGCCACATTGAATGTCAGATCATTATCCCGGATCAGCTGATTGATATATGTCTTATCTGATTCAAGATCCGCCTGCAGACGGGATCTCCTGAACGCATCACGGCTTGTCTCCATCTCCTGTTCCTTTGCCAGGAATTCCTTGCGGACAGCCTTTGCGATTTCAATACTGCTCTTCTCAGTCGTCAGGAATACCTTGATTTTAGGATCATTGATATGTTCCAGAAGAACACCAAGTTCATAAACACTCGGCAGCTGCGTAACCAAAAGATTGGTCACATAGTAATCCCCCAGAATGTAATAACTGTCCCTAAGAGAAAACCCTGTTGGCGCAAGTCTTGATCGTAATGCCAGGTTCTCATTCTGACGCGGATTAGGAACATATACGCCATAATCCTCAAAGGTTTCCGTTCGGTCCACAACATCGTATGTATCACTGTCTGCGGAATACTCGATAGACCTGTTCAGCGGTGAGAATGCCCCTCGGGAGAACAGAAAATTATTCGCCAGCGGATTTTCAAACACATAGGCAATCAGATTGTAGTAGTCATATTTGTCCAATGTCCTTGGAAGGAATCCGGCATAGGCAAATTCCCGCTTCATCTCCTCGAAGTTTTTATACAGTTTCTCCTCGGAAGACTCCTGGATCATGACAAAGAACTCCAGTTCACTGAAGGCATATTTGAAGTAGAACAGCTTTTCAAAATCGGCTTCAATCATCCGCTTCAGCACACGGTCTGTTTCCGCCCTGTTCTTTTCCCGCAGATAGGTCTCATACTCATCCGCGTTTACCGGGGAATAAACAAACTGGAAGTACATTTTGAACGGCATCTTGTTCAGCGCCATTCTCAGATTCTCTATGATCCGTTCCTGTTCTTCGGCATCATCAATAAAAATGTCATGAGGGCTGAGCTTTACCCCCATGACAGTAGCTCTGTATTTACCGTGTTTCAGGATAACTGAATTGTTGGTGATATCGTGGATGTGCATCCAGTCCAGGGTCGTTGCGACCTTTTTCTTCAGTTTCTCCGCTTTCTTCTTTTCTTTTCTGACTGTCTTCGCCAAATTGCGTTCTCCAGCAGTCATCTTTCTCTGTTTTCTGTTAGAATCCAATAATTCCATGATCCTCCTGCCAGGACAATCCATCCCTTCTGCTATCTTTCGCTGTCATCATAGTGGACACCCTCCCAGATGTATTTCTTCTGTTTCTTCTGATGGACCATATACAGTTTGATCATCTCAATCGGGTTGTGATAGATCTCAAACGGA
>JAFRIE010000026.1 GCA_017432885.1 Erysipelotrichaceae bacterium
CGGGAGTTTGACAGTTAAGAAATGACGCGACATTCAGAATATGCGATAAGCACGGGAAATAATCTCGTTTTTATTTGTCAAATAAGTTGTGTCTTTATGTGGTGTGGTCATGTGTTTTATGGTATAATATATTTGTATTTCAGGAGGCTTTTGTTATATGTTCCTTCGTGTACACAATGACCGCGGCGTGGAACGCCTTTATATCCTTCGCTCCTACAGAGTCGGTGATACAGTCAAAAATGAAAACGTCAGATCTCTCGGCCGCATTGACAGACTATGTAAGGATCTGAATATGTCCAGGGATGAAGTTCTTGCATGGGCTCAGGCTCAGGTAGATGAACTTGATCGTTCTCCTGCTCCCCTTGTCAATGTCCCGCTTTCCCCTGATAAACTGATCGTTAAAGATGAACAGCGCTCTTTCCTTGCCGGCTATCTTTTCCTGCAGGATCTTTATTATGCCCTTAAGATGAAGAATGTATTCCGAAACATTAAAAACAGGCATCAGTATCAGTATGATCTGGATGCCATCTTCTCTGATCTTGTCTATGCAAGAGTGCTGGAGCCGGGAAGTAAATATTCCTCTTTTGACACTGCCGGCAAGTTTCTTGAGCCTCCTTCATATGAAAGGCATGATATCTACCGTGCTTTATCTGTACTGGCTGAAGAGAGTGATTATATCCAGTCAGAAGTATATAAGAACAGTAATTTCGTCACTCTCAGAAACAATCGGGTTCTCTATTACGACTGCACGAACTATTATTTCGAGATAGAAGAAAACGATGATTTCCGGAAATATGGAAAGAGTAAGGAACACAGGCCGAATCCGATCGTACAGATGGGGTTGTTCATGGATGGGGACGGCATACCGTTGGCCTTTGATATCTTTGATGGTTCTTCCAATGAGCAGCCTTCTTTAAAGCCGCTGGAAGAAAAGATCATCAGGAACTTCGGTTTCAGTAAATTTGTCGTATGTACGGACGGCGGACTCGGGTCAGACAACAACCGGCAGTTCAACGACATTGAAGGAAGAGCGTTTATTGTCACGCAGTCATTGAAGAAACTGAAGAAAGCAGATCGTGAAGCAGCTATGGATGACCGTAACTGGAGAAGGCTTTCAGACAAGAAGATCATTGATATCAGCGAAGTGAAAGCAGATCTCTGCAGTCATATGGATGAACTCTATTACAAGGAAGAAGTATACGGTACAAAAAAAGTCCCGGGACAGCTGATGATCGTCACCTATTCCCCCAGATATGCGACTTATCAGAAAAAAGTCAGGGAATCGCAGTTGGAAAGAGCAGAAAAGATGGTAAAAGCAGGAAACATAAAAAAGGAACGGAAGAATCCGAATGATCCGGCACGATTTATAAAAATGACCAATACTACTGCCGACGGAGAAGCTGCAGAAGAAAAGTATTACTCGATCGATCAGGAGAAAGTGGACAATGAATCAATGTATGATGGCTATTATGCCGTATGTACAGATCTGGTAGATGATGACATCAAAGACATCCTTGCGGTGAGTGAAGGCAGATGGGAGATCGAAGAATCATTTCGCATCATGAAAACAGATTTTGAAGCACGTCCTGTATATGTACGAAGAGAAGACAGGATCAGAGCACATTTCCTGATCTGCTATATGGCATTACTGTTATTCAGGCTTTTGGAGAAGAAACTGAAAAGTTCATATACAGCTTCACGGATCATCGATACGCTTCGGGAATACAAACTGCTGAAGATCAATGGATTCGGATATCTTCCCGAATATACCAGGACTGATCTGACCGACAGACTGCACGATGTATTCGGATTCAGAACAGATACAGAGATCGTACCTTCCTCACTTATGCGCAATATTATTAAAAATACCAAGGAATAGTGTTTCCACACTACATTCGTTACAATAGGCAAAATACCGGATAGTCCTTTCATTATCGGATTATCCGGTATTCTTCTATTCTTCAACTGTTAAAGATGAGATTTTAGCATTTTCCTCTCGTTTGGCAATCACAGTACCAGAAACAACAAAGATCCCGATTGCTCAGGATCTCGTTTATTGTCAGAAAATGAAGTGGATACTTGTTATAAGTTGTTATAACTTGTTATAACCTGTTATTCTCCGCGCTGTTTCATCGTCGGGAACCAGAGTATATGTTTTCTTCAGAAAATGTAATAAATATTCAGTTTGCTTTCATCGGTTACAAGGGCTATACTCCATCTGCTGACAGATCCATGGATGCCAGATCCGATCCAGAACCGCCGATATCAACAGATAAACCTCATACTATTTCTCAAATAGACCAGAATGCTTTTCTTATGCCCTGGTCCGTACTTTTGTGCGTTTGAATCAGCACAATACCAGGATCATTCCATGAGAAAGCCCCGGAAGGAGGGTACACAGAATGACAAATACAGAAACAGTTCATTTTCCGCCCGGCAGTTTTGCAGAAGAGGAAGCACCTGACAGTTCAGCTGTCCGGACAGAGGAAGACCCGGAAGAGGGCAGTCTTTATGAACAGCCTTCAGAAGAAGAACTGGAGGGAGATACAGATACCATCGAAGCAATCCATGCTGCATCGGACCGGACTCCTCTTACAAGGGAGGAAATTGAAAAGATGATCCGCATTGCGTATCGTCCGGAACTGATTTCTACCACAGCATATACAGATAACGAGCGCATCTTTGTAACACTGCATACAGATCCGACACTGACTGATTATGAAAAGGAAGCCCTATATGCTTATCTGTATTACGCGAATGAAGGGCTTCTGATCAGCAGAGTAAAGAGTATCTATGACAAATATGTAGCTGCGGCGAAGTTCAAGGTAAACCGCCAGGAACTTCACGACATCTGCAACAGCATCTTCGGAAATGCAGTTCATACCTATGACCCGTTCCACTCCTCATCCTCAAAGTTCTCCTATTATCTGACCAACGGCCAGTATGCCTTTGCCAGAGGGAGCCTCATCGTGGCCCTGAACAACGCGGACCACGAAGCGGAGCTTCGCGCCGCGGCGCCTGCCGGAGAGTACGTCGGCCTGCTCAGCGGCCTGCACGTGCAGGCTCGGGACGGATTCCTGGAGCTGCACCTGGGGGCAAATGCAGGAGAGATCTACGCTCCCGCAGATGAGCGGTATGAGGCGTATCAGGAAGGAAGCGGCCCGGAAGAGATATCAGGGGACATACCGGCGGACACGGGAACTTCCCGGCCGGCTGCCGGAACATCCCATCCCGCCGGGGAAGCAAACAAAGCAAGTGAAAATGCAGGCCGGCCCGCCGGAAAAGCGGATCAAACAGATACGAGATCTATTACCGGTAAAGGGGACAAGAAAGTTCTGACAGGTGATTCCGGAACAAATGACGCGGCCGTCCCGATGGCTTACTCCGGGGCAAATGAAGTCACCATGCCGGCGGCTGGTGCCGGAGCGGAAGGCACTTCTGAAGACGCCGCTGCCCCGGCGGTCCCGGTCCCGGACATTCCCTACGAGCAGATGAGCGTAGAGAAGCTTCAGGCAGTCATCCTCTCGAAGATGGAGAAGAACGGCAATGTGACCGAACGGATGCGCCGCGAAGTGATGGAGAATATCTGGCACGATTCGCTGCTGAACTGGGCGAAGAGCTTCAGGAACTGATAATGGGAAAAGTGAAAAAATGACCAAATGATAAACGAAAATCGCCTCCGCGGCGATTTTCGTTATTTTTTGTTGCCTCCTGTGGCGATGTTCAGATGACGGATGACCCATTCTTTCAAGGCACTTATGGTCGCGTAATGCTTTGTGCTCTCCAGGTAGCTGATGGAGAAATCATTTTCCCGAAAACCGGGGGTCTTAACCGGGAAGAGGAAGATATCTTGTTCCGAGCCGAATTCAAGGATCCCCATCAGCTCACTGGTGAAGCCGAAGCC
>JAFRIE010000027.1 GCA_017432885.1 Erysipelotrichaceae bacterium
ATCTAACAAAAGAAACAACGACATATATTCGGCTGAGGCACGAGTTATTCTTTTCAGAATTACGCTGCGTGCACCAGTCATCTATCATCTCCTGTGTCAGGAATCGTTCCGTCGGATAGGTGTGGTAGCAATACTTGTCAAATGCTTTCAGATTAGGCATATATGAACTTTCATTCCATCTTGAGCACGCTTTTCGAAAACGCACAAACCGCTCAAAATCAGGAGACAGCAGAGAGGTAAAATCACTCACGATTCAGCACCTCCCTCTTCATCGGATAAGTTTCAACGCTGAGAGCACATTGCTTTAAATGTATTGTATCTGCTGAAAGATAAGCTTCCGTGGAGCAAGGATCTGAATGTCCAAGTACATTGCTTATTATTGCTTTATCGGTTCCGTTCTCTAATAATAAGGTTGCAAGATTATGACGGAATAGATGATTGCCCTTCCGATCTCCGGGAGATTGTCTTATATTAGCAGCCTTATAAATTAGATTAGAAACTCCATTAATGGCTCCGGAACTTATGGGGCCAAATGGATGATTATAACTCAGGAACAGATGAGGATCTTTGCTTTTAGGCCTTTCAATAGTAATGTAACTAAAACTTCCCACACCGAAAAGGTGTGTTGAACCTTGAAAACTCAATAATGTAGGCAATATAAAAGGCACAGACGCCGTGCCTTTGGTATAATTGAATTGTCCAGAAACAAATACACCATAGGAGGTTTCTATGCCCAATTCAATTCTACCACAGGATCAGAACGGACAGGATCTTTTTAATGCAATTTCTTCTTTTTTCTGCACTTTCGGCATCGGAAATCTTCTCCGTAAGTGTAATGCTCAGAAGGAGACGGGTGTCCCGATACTCGACATCTTCAAGTATAAGCTCTGTAATGTCTTTTCTGACCGCAGCATGTACATGCAGCAAAAGACCGGTTCTTTCAGGGAGTCATTCTCCAAGAATACGTTTTATCGTTTTCTGAACAGCCCAAAGACGAACTGGCTGCGGTTTACGACGCTCTTGTCAAAGAAAGTCGCCGATAAGGTAGAGCCTCTCACAAATGACGAACGTGTTAATGCTTTTGTCGTTGACGACAGCCTTTTTGAAAGAACAAGCTGTAAGAAAACGGAACTTGGCTCCCGTGTCTTTGACCATACTTCCATGAAGTACCGTAAAGGGTACCGCCTGATGACTCTCGGATGGACAGACGGGAATACGTTTCTTCCGGTGAATAGCTGCCTTCTGGCCTCTTCAAAAGAGAACAATCTCATCGGGCCGGTCGAACAGTTCGATGGCCGATCTCTTGCCGCAAAACGCAGGAAACTTGCCCGGACGAAGGGTACAGATGTCATGATCGAGCTCTTAAGAAGCGCTCTGTCTGCAGGTCACGCAGCCGATTATGTTCTGTTTGATACGTGGTTCTCCAGTCCTGCACAACTGATTGCAGTGAAAAATCTTGGCCTGGACTCCATTGCCATGATCAAGAAGAGCTCCCGTATCTACTATGAGTACGAAGGAGAACAGCTTTCTATTAAGAAGATCTTCGGTATCTGTAAGAAACGCCGCGGCCGCAGCAAGTACCTGCTTTCTGTAAATGTCATGGTTGGCAAGGAGAAGATTCCGGCGAAGATCGTCTGCGTCCGCAACAAGAAGAACAAGAAAGACTGGATCGCCTTTATCTGTACAAACCCGGAACTATCCGAGGAAGAGATCATCCGGATCTATGGGAAACGGTGG
Organism: Erysipelotrichaceae bacterium; assembly: GCA_017432885.1. GTDB lineage: Bacteria > Bacillota_I > Bacilli_A > Erysipelotrichales > Erysipelotrichaceae > Colivicinus. Next base: position 1,738 of record JAFRIE010000027.1, read on the forward strand.
CAGATCGAAGTGTTTTTCAAGACCTGCAAGTCTTA
>JAFRIE010000028.1 GCA_017432885.1 Erysipelotrichaceae bacterium
AAGGCTTCCGAACTCAACGGCCTGTTCATCTACCACGACCAGAAAAAGGGAACGATATTCTACGATATCTTCACCGGAAGAGCTTTCATCATCACATCCTCCGATGTACAGAAGTATCTGGTATATACCTCCATGCTTCCGGCATGTATCCTGATATCCTTTGGCGTCATGTCGCTGTTTTCTATGAAACTCTCGGACATGCTGATCCTGTTTATCGCTCTGATGATCCTGTCGGAAACACTGTTCCGTTTCTTCTTCTTCTATAAACTGCCAGAAGTCAAAAACTGGAAACCGGCCGAGAAAACGGATCTTATTTCTTATCTGGAAAACAACTATTCTTCTCCGCGATTGATCGTACTGACACTTCTGCTGATCGCGCTGGCCTTGGTGATTCCTTTATATACCTATGTAGAGAAAATGGAGGGTATTGAACGGTTTCTGAATTATTTCATTGCTTTGGCCGCCCTGGTATTTGCTCTCATCTCGATCATCGCATTAGTCAGAAAGAAAAGAAACAAATAAAAAGTTCTCTATTAGAGAACTTTTTTTATTCATCGACTTTCAGTGATCCCAAGGCAATGAATTCGCCTGTCTTTCGATCAAACAGGATCGCGTTTTTCCCTTTAAATCCGAGTTTGACTTTATCGCCCAGCTTATAGACGACACCGCCAAACATGACGCCCGTCAGCAGATAGTTGCCAATCGCCACACGGACAGTCGTTTCCATACCGGTAGGCATGGAGGAGTAGATCTCGCCCTGAAGCTTTTCGTTATCGCCGATTTCAATGAATTCCGGACGAATACCGATCACATAATCCTCATCAGTATAAGCCGCTTCATCGCCATAGTCTTCCGGCTCGTTGATCAAAGCCACATGATACTTGAAATGAGACTCCTTATTGCCTCTTTCGACATAACCCTTTCCGGCTGCCTTCTGATTGAATTCATCCTCTTTCGCTTTTTCTTTTGTTTTCAGATCCTCGCGCCACTTTTCGATATCGATCTTCTCGTTTGGCACGAAGGTCAGTTTCTTTCCATCAAAGACTTCAAATTCGAAGTTTCCGTTTGACTGTTTCCCACGGGCATCGATGAAGTTGATGGCCGGATTTCCGACGAAGTCGGCAACGAAGAGATTGTTCGGCTTGTTGTAGACATCCAGCGGTGCATCATACTGCTGCAAATCGCCGTTGTCGATCAGACAGATCCTTGTCGCAAGCGTCATGGCTTCCATCTGGTCGTGGGTAACATAAACGAATGTAGACCCCGTATCCAGATGCAGACGCTGCAGTTCCGATCTCATTTCCAGACGCAGCTTGGCATCCAGGTTTGATAACGGTTCATCCATGAACAGAACGGTCGGCTCCGGTGCAAGTGTTCTGGCAATGGCGACACGCTGCTGCTGGCCGCCGGAGAGTTCAGCCGGATATCGATCCATAAACATGCCGATATTCGTAATTCGAGCGACTCTTCTAACAGACAGATCGATCTCTTCCTTCGTGAGTTTCCTGACTTCTTTTACGACCTCACCATCTTTCATACTGACAAAGTCTTCATTCAGTGTACAGCCTTTGCCTGCGGCTTCGGACTTCGCTTTTTCAATGACACCCTTGAGTTCATTAATGTGCTTTTCCGCTTCCGTCTTGCAATCGCCTGCCTTGTGCAGATTGTAACCCATCAGTTTCTTGGCTGTATACTGCGAAATCTCATAGGCGTCGATCAGCTTGATGATCGCCTTGTTTTCATCCAGTTTGCCCTTCTTGTCATAACACTCGTTGATGATCTTGGCGACATCGTTCGGTCTCTGTAATGCTTTTAACAGCTGAGAAGCGGTCCTGGCTTCAAAGTTGACAACAGGCAGCGCTTCTTTCACGTTGGTCAGACCGAAAGAGATGTTCTCATAGACGGTCATATTCGGCCACAGGGCGTAGTTCTGGAAAAGGAATCCGACCTTACGCTTGTTGGCAGGAATATTGATACCTTCTTCCGAGTCGAATACAACACGGTCCCCGATCGTGATCTTGCCGGTCGTAGGGGTTTCCAGTCCGGCGATCATTCTTAGAGTCGTCGTTTTGCCGCATCCGGAAGGACCCAGCAAGGTAACGAATGCGTTGTCTTCGATGACCAGATTCAGGTCATCAACGGCATAGAATTTATCGTAACGTTTCGTAACATGTTCTAATACAATTTTTGGCATATTTTATCCTCCTATTCCTTCATCCAGACTTGCTCCGGTGATCTTGTTTACCGCAAAGTTGCTGATCAGGATCGTAATGATCAGGATCAGGTTGATACCGCTAGAGAACGCATACAGACCCATCTCGTCGAAGTAGTCCAGTGTAGTCGACAGGATGAATCCCTGTACACACAGAAGCATGAACAGAGACAGTTCTCTCAGACAGGTCATGAACGGAAGCAGGAAACCGGAGACGATGGATGACTTCTGGATCGGAATAATGATCCTGGTCATGCGCTTGATCCAAGGTACATCCTGGATGATCGCCGACTCTTCGATCTCGTTGGACAGCTGTAGCATGGAGTTCAGAGAGCTCCTTGAAGCGAATGGAATATACTTGACCGTACCGACGATGATCAGAGCCAGGTAGGTATTAAACAGGTTGATCTTTCCGGATGAGAACAGGATGAAGTAGGCTGCACCTACCGCAACGGAAGGCATCAGATAAGGCAGGAAGGCCATGGAGTTCACATAGCTTGACAGCTTCCCGCGCCTGTTCTTGCTGACGGCATAGCCGATCAGCGTACCGACGGTACCGGCTGTCAGACAGCAGATCACGGATACCAGGATCGTGCCTCTAAAGGCGTTCCAGATGGTCTTGTTGTGCAGGATGCCCATCTGGCCGTACATGCCGTTCTCGGTGACGTTCTCGGATGTTACCCACCACTTTGTCGTAAGATTGTTCGTATTGCCTGTATACAGGAACGAGTAGTCGCCCGGATTCGGCAGGAAAGTCTCAAACGCAAAGGAGATGATCGGGAAAATGGATGTGAAGAACGTGATTACAATAAACACTGCCGCAATGACGTATCTGCCGGTCTTTCCCAGATTGACTTTGGTGATCTGTCCGGACTTCCCGGTTACCGTTGTATAGGATTTACGGGAATGCAGGGATCTCTGGTTGAGGTACATGATCGCCACGCCAAACAGCATCATGATGATACCGATGATCGAAGCTTCTCCGGTATACTTGTCGTTCATGGAGACGTATTTGGTAGCCAGAGTCGTCAAACCCAGATAATGCGGTACTGGATAGGAACCGATCGTACTTCCGGCAACCAGCAGGATGGTTGACAGGATGGCCGGTTTGACCATCGGAATGGTGACTCTGGTGAAGATCTTCCATCGAGGTGTATCCAGGATCGTCGCAGCTTCTTCCAGGTTGGCATCCATGTTCTTAAAAATGCCGCCAATCAGAATATAGGCAAACGGCGCATAGTGCATGCCCAGTACGATGATACAAGGGAACAGACCTACGCACCACCACGCCGGCATGTAGATGTGGAACAGGGATGCAAGCAGACCGTTGGATGTTCCCGTTACCAGGTTGGAGTTGAACAGGTTCTGCCATACGACAGCCAGGGTCCACTGCGGCATGATATATGGAAAGATAAAGATCGAACTCAGATACTTCTTGAATGCCATGTTCGTTCTGGTGATCAGATAGGCAAAGATGCCGCCAAACAGGATCGCAAAGGTACAGGCTCCGATCGCCAGGATCGTCGTATTGATCAGAGGCGTCCACAGATTGGTTTTTGCCAGTCTGCTGGTAAACAGGTCGGTGTAGTTGGCCAGGGTGTAGCCGCTGGCTTTTCCCGACAGATACTGGTCAATGGTACCAGGATGGATCTGGACGGTATCCTTGATGATCGCTACGATCGGAGCGATCGTCGTGAAAGTCACAAGAATACCCGTCAGGATCAGGATGACATTCTGAGGCTTGCTGAGATAGGTCTTTATACTGTTAAGTCTTATTTTCATTGATTTTGACATTCATTCACCTCTCTCTTTATAGAAAGTGCCTTTGTAGATAATACTACAAAGGCACTATCGTTATTGATTTCCAATAAAAGATAAATCTATCTGTTATTCCGGAGTATACTTGTCAAGCATTTCGATCCATGAACCGACTGTGAATGCTACAGAAGCACAGTATACAGGATCTTCGACAACGAGCTTGCCATCGTTGACCCACCAGTCATATCCCTTATCCATGGTTGTCTCGCAGGCAACTTTTGCGGATAAGCCTTCTGAATGATGGTATGTTTCTTCTGTGCCCTTAGCAACGACAGGGTTGGAAGAATAACCTCCAAGGTCCTTGCCCCAGGCAGAGAAGCCTTCAACGGTTTCAGTCATATAGGCAATGAATGCACATGCAGTCCAAGGATATGGAGAGTTGTCTGTAACAAACAGATAATGGCAGTATGCATAGCCGCCGATTCCTTCGAAACCAGGCTGGTAGGCTGCTACCTTGATGTTGTTTACAGAAACAGTATCGGTTTCTTCAACGGAACGAACCTTTGAGTAAACCAGCAGACCGAACTTGTCGACAGCAGAGGCATCAACCAGCGTGTTGCAGATCGGGCCGTCATCGGTTACGGCGTTGTAGCTGTTGACCCACAGTTTGATCCAGGCAAGCGCGTATTTGCCGTTTTCGCCTAAACCTAATTCTTCGGCATCTTTCGCCATTTCATCGACAGTAGGCTGGAAATATGCCTGTTCCTCGGCAGAAAGCTTGTCATAAGCGTCCTTCAGATAAGCAGCATATTCGTCCTTTGTCAGCATGTACAAGAAGTTCTTGCCGACGATTTCGGAGTCGATGTCCATGAACAGACCATGTTCGCCTTCTGCTACGAAGTCCCAGCAGTTGTCATAGGTCTTGTCAGGGTTTACGCAGTTGTATTCAAAGATCTTGTTCAGTGTCTGTAAAGGCAGGTAACCTTTGTATTCTTCCGGAGTCGTGCCGTTTGCTTCCGCCCACTCTTTTGGAATAAAGGTATCAAGAACGCCTGTCTGAACCATCTTGGATTCGATCTGGTTGCCGTCCTGGATCAGAGTCATAAAGAACGTACCGACATCCTTCAGTCCGTCAGCTGTCAGCTGATCGAAAATCTTGTTGTTCTTTGGCTGCTGCCATTCGAATTCCAGGGTATAGTTTGGATCGATCGTCTGCAGGTATTCGATGAACAGTGGAAGAGCGCTCTTGCCACGTGAGGAGTTACCGACACCGTAGACTTTCTTGCCGTTTGATTCTTCAATTGCCTTCTGGGCAAGTTCATCCAGAGTCATTGTCTGTGCTTCTGCAATGATCTTCTGAACTTCGGACTGATTGTCAGCCGGAGCAGGAGTGTTGCCGCCGCCGGAGCATCCAACCAGTGTTAATGCCATCAAAACTGCTAACATTAACGCAAATAGTTTTTTCATTTTGTTTCCTTCTTTCTATCAATCGGCTTGTCTTCTGCAAGCGTTTTCATTATATCATCTTCCAACCGATGTGTTAAGCGTTTTTTCACCGGTCTTTCACAGAAAAAGAGGCTCCTTCCGGAGCTCTTTATTTAAAACTTATTCCGCCTGACTTTAAGGCCTTGTCCAGGACTTTCATTGTCAGCAGGGTATGTTCATTGTATTTCCTGGCAGTTTCCAGATCCATTTCATGGAACAGTTTCTTGAATACGACGTATTCGTGGTAGTGCGGGATCTCCTTGTGTCTGTTCAGGGAGAATTCCTTCCTGCTGCCGTCATTCTGGATCAGAGAGAAAGCGGCAATCACGCTGGAAGCGTCGTCGCTACGAAGCATTGCCCTGTCGCCCTGAATGACTGTCAGCAGCGGTCCTTTGCAGTCCTTGGCACAGATGGCATTGACCTTGAAGGTTCCGTAATCCAGCACCAGAATGCCGGAAGTATCGACTTTCTTCTTCATGTTCGGGAAGTAGGACACTTTCTTCGGTTCGCCAAACAGTCCTAGAGTGAAGTTGATGTTGTAGATGCCCAGATCCATCAGGGCTCCCCCTGCAAGTTTATAGTCGAAAGCCGGCAGCGTGATCCCCTTCTTGAACTTGTCATAGCGGGAAGAATACTGGGAGAAGTTGATGTCTACGACCTTGATGTCGCCAAGCTGTCCCAGCAGTTCCTTCATCTTCTTATAATTCGGCATGTGCAGCATCGTTACGGCATCGAAGATGATCCTGTTTTTCTCCCTGGCCAGATCGATCAGTTCCTTTGCCTGACGGTAGGAAGACATGAACGGCTTTTCAACGATGACGTGCTTGTCATTGAGCAGGGCCTTTTTGGCGATCTCGTAGTGCAGACCGTTCGGTACGGCGACGTAGATGACATCGATCTTCGGATCGGACAGGACATCGTCATTGTTCAGGGAATAGTAAGAGATCCCGTATTTTTCTTTTAGTGTTTTAAGCTGTTCCTCCACCGGAGAAGCGATGCCGACATAACGGAAACCCTTCACCAGTTTCGTCGTCTCCAGAAAGATCGGAACGATGAAACCTGAACCGATAATACCTACATTGATCATATTATTTCTCCTCCTGATATTTTAATCCTGCCGAAGCGATCGCCTTGTCCAGGACTTTCGCGACGATCAGCGTCTGCGCGTTGTATTCTTCCGCTCTGGCCAGATCCTTTTCCTTGTAGAGTCTGGCGAATTCCTTCAGTTCATGACTCCAGCTGCTGAACTCGTCCTTTTCCTTCTGCTCGAAGTGTTTCTCCTTGCCGTCATTCATTTTTAGAGTAAAATCGGCACAGCGGCTGCAAGTCGTGTTGTTGCGCAGATATCCTAGATCCCCTTCGATCAGTCCGTAGCACTCGCTCTTGCAGTCCTTGGCGGCGATCAGCGTCGCCTTGAAGCTTCCGTAATCCAGAACCAGGACACCGGAAGTATCCACTCCTCTTTCGATGTTCGCAAAGTATTGCACATCCTTCGGCATTCCGAAGATACCGGTCACATAGTGGATATTATAGACGTTCAGATCCAGCAGGGCTCCTCCCGCCATCTTCCGGTTGAAGACCGGCAGGATCTCCCCTTTTTTGAAACGGTCATAACGCCTGGAATACTGCGAGAAGTTGCAGGTGATGATCCTGATCTCCCCCAGTTCTTTCACCAGTCGTTTTGCCTTGTGGTAGTTCGGGTTGTGCTGGGTGGTGATCGCCTCAAAGATAATCAGATCCTGCTTCTTCGCATAATCGATCAGTTTCTTTGCGTCTTTGTAGAAAACGGTAAACGGCTTTTCCAGGATCACGTGCTTGCCGTGTTTCAGAGCCTTCATCGCATATTCGTAATGCAGGGCATTCGGCAGGGCGACGTAGATCACATCGATCTTCCTGTCGTTCAAGATCTCTTCCAGATCGGTCGTACAGTAGTCGAATTCGTCTTTGAAATTCTGCAGCTTCGCCTCGTGTCTTCCCCAGATCCCCCGCAGGTGATAAGCTCTGCATATTTTAGAGGATCGGATAAAAACAGGAACAATAAAACCGGATCCGAGGATTCCTATATTGATCATTCCCTATCTCCTTTTCCAGAAATCTTTTTTTCTGCTTTCATTATACTATAGGTCCGGATGCTATAATAATCCTGTATGCAGATGAAAAGAAATCACGGTACAGCAATGACAGATATTAAAGCCGTCTTTCTGGACTTCGATGGGACGGTCTATTCCCATGTAACGGAAGGCATTCCAAGTTCCACGATAAAGGCCGTAAAGAAGCTGAAAGAAAAAGGGATCCTGGTTTTTCTTTGTTCCGGCAGAGCTTTACCGGAGATGGAATACTTCGATTTAAGTGAACTGGATCCGGACGGAATGATCCTGACCAACGGACTGATGGCTGTTGATCGAAATAAGAAGATCATCTATGACCTGCCCTGTGAAGGTGAATTGAGAGAGAGACTGATCGAGGTATTTCAGCGGAAGAAGATCCCGATCTACTTCTCTACTTTAGACCGGATGTTCATCAACTATGTCAGTGACATTGTCCATCATGTACAGGATGCGGTATCTTCCGGCATTCCTCCCGTGAAACAGTACGAGGGTGAGATATTCTACATGGCTTCCGCCTTTATTGACAATGAAGAAAGCTACCGGGAGATGATGTCCCTGAAAGAAATATCCGAGATCACCTACTGGCACGAAGGCGCCGTAGATATCGTTCCGAAGGGTGTATCAAAACCTACCGGCATAAACAAGATCCTGGAGAAGTATTCCCTGCCGCTAGAAAGTTCTCTGGCCATTGGAGACGGGGAAAACGATGCGGACATGCTGAGACACTGTGCGATCGGAATCGCCATGGGAAACAGCTGTAAAGAAGCCAAGGAGGCAGCCGACTACGTGACCGAAGACATCGACGCGGACGGACTTTATCTGGCTTTGGAACACTATGGGATCATATAAGGAGCAATCATAATGAAATACGCTTTTAAGAAGATCAACATTGCATCGCCTTTTCCTACCAGACAGTGCGGTCATTCCTGCCAGACAGAGAAGCTTTTCGTCTATCACGACCCGCTCTACGCCAGAGTCACGGCATTCAGGGATGAAGAAAACTGGATCATCCACTATTCCATGGACCTGCTGGCGTTCGATCTGAAACACCGCAATGAGCTTCAGGAACAGTTAAGAGAATACTATCGGGATGACAGGATCCTCGTTCTGACCAGTACGACGCATACCCACTACGCCAACGATGTCAGAGATCCGGAATATGTCGCCTGTCTGATGAAACTGCTTTATGAACAAAGCATCTTGATGGAGTATGAAGAGATCGGCGATGTTACCGCCTCTTTCCAGAAGATCCGTTCGACGGCCGTAGGAAAGTCCAGGATCTCCGGATACGAAACAAACAACGAATATCTTTCCCTGATCCGTTTCTATCGGGAAGATGACAATTTCCTGAGCATCGTCTACTACAACGCTCACCCGACGGTGCTGAAAGCCGATACGCCATACTTCTCCGCCGAATATCCGGGCTATGTCCTGAAGAGACTGGAAGACAGTCATCCAGATACGGATTTTACTTTCCTGCAGGGTGCAGCCGGCGATATTTCATCGCGCTTTGTCAGAGACGGACAGGACTATGAAGCGATGGCGAAACTGGGAGACGCTCTTTATGATCAGATACAGGATCTTTACAAAGAAGATGCAGAGAGAGTTCCTTTAATGATCCGTTACAAGGCTGTTCCAATCGAATATGAACATGAATTCACACCGATCGATCTTTCCAGGATCCGCAGCGATCTGAGTGAAAGAGAAATGGAAACGATCCGGCTGGGACAAATCGAAAGAGCGAAACTGGAACAGTCCAGCAATCAGATCTTCGGCAGGCTGATCAAAGAAGCGCTGATCGTCGCCCTGGATCTGGGATGCGCCAGACTGGTCTTCTTCCCGAACGAAATCTTCTCCTGGTATATGAACTTCCTGAAGGAAGACAACGAACTCCTGGTGAGTTATTCCAACGGATACGGACCTTATGTCCTGCCACCCGATTTCGAATACATCACCTACGAGATGTTTACCGATACGCTGACCAGAGAAACAAAAGAGAAACTGATCGACATCCTGAAAACAATTTAAAACATCCTGCGAAGGATGTTTTATTTTTTCAGAAATCTGTCTTTGATAGAATGAATTGCTTCCGGTATGGACGGCTGCGATTCCTTGTTCTGTTTTATTCTGATATGGTTATACTCTTTTTCATTAATCAGCGGATACAGTGCTCTGTAGGCTTTACTTGTTTCAAAGGTACTCTTGACGATCTTAGATCCGTCGTTCAGTTCGAATTCCAAAAAGTCCCGTCCGTCTTTGCTGTTTGTTCTCCAGACGGAAATATCCCCAAACGGAAGAAACAGTGCATGTTTTGCATCCGTTCCCTCATAAAACATGATTCCCTGATCAAAGATATCCATGACTTTGTAATCCTTGACTTTTAAGAAAACGGCGGCAGCAAGAGTGATCATCAGGAATCCCAGCAATCTGGAATAAAGACTGTCAGGGATCAGCAAAGCAAGACCCATGGCGGCAACGACCACAGGAGCTGTCTTCGGCTTGAACCCTATCGCCTTGATAAATCTGCCCTGCGTCTTGACTTCTTCAACAGGCAGATATTCCATTGTCTCTTTCTTTTCCATATGTTCATCATAGCATAAAAAAGGTCAGATGACTCTGACCGTTTATTTTGTTTGTATTCCGGATTACAGACCGTTCTTGGAAAGCAGATCCAGGAAGTTTTCTGTTTCGTTCATCGTCGTCAGTCTGCTGTTCAGGACACCGCCTCTCATCTCGGCGATCTTGCGGTAAACCTTCGCGTCGTCTTCGGTAACGGCGATGGACTTCGTAACCATCTTGTATGTTGTACCTTGAATCGGAGCGGCATTGCCTACATTGACTTCCTGTACTTCCAGACCGGATTCCAGGATAGCTAAAGCGTCGGAAGGGAACTTGCAGATGACGAACATTGTCTCATCCGGATGTTCTTGCGCATATTTGATGGTTTCATCAATGCTGAATACATACACGGTATTGCCTCTGGCAGCCATCGGCAGAGCCATTTTCTGGATCGGATCAGCCGCTACCTTGTCGTTGCATACGATGATCTTATCAGCACCGATCGAATTCATCCAGGTAACTGCTACCTGACCGTGGATCAGTCTATTATCGATTCTTAAATGTTTAATCATAAACCATACCTCCACTTTCATTATATTCTTAGTTAAGCGTTTACATCAAGAGAACATGAGCCGTTTTCGCATCATTCATCCTGAAGATCTATCGACAGATGAACCGTCTCAGTATCGCAGATCTTTCCATCGACACACAGTCTGACTCTCGGATCTTTGTTCAGCAGTTCGACCTGCATCTTTCCGTTTTCAAACGACAGATCATATTCACAGCCGTCTCTCTCTATCCAGAAATCCCCGAAGGAGATGTAATCCGTTATAAGCGCTCCTTTTGATCGGGCATAGTCCACCATCTGCGGATAGATTTCTTTCGCATACAGTCCGAAATACTGCGGATGACAGAAAAAGAGAAGCGGAAGATCCTGTTCCAGCTTCTTGTCGATCAGAAGTTTGTAGGCATTAAGGATCTGTTCACCGCTCGGCTTGTCCAGCCCCAGTTCTTCGTTTCTCAGCATCCATCTGCAGACATTGAAACCGTCGCACGGGATCTGCAACGGGACTTCCTGTTTTCCGTCGTTCATAGGATAGTACGGATAATCGTCTATCGCATAGCCGAAGTCCCGGGTGTGACGGAAGTCTTTGTCCTTCAGAGCTCTACCCAGATTCTGACAGTACATGCCTCTAGGGGAAGCAAAGCTTTTTTCAAAAGGGATTCCCAGAGAGTTCATCCACTCTTCGTGTTCCTCGATGTCTCTGATGCTGTCTTCATAGGAGTCGTGGGCATTATGCAGGGCGGCATGCGAAGCAATCAGGTTGGTTTTTGAAATCCTTCTCAGTTTTTCTTTCAGATCAGGATCATCTTCACAAAGCTGTTTGTTGATGTAGAACAGAAATTTCGTATCGGTTTTTTGGGATACTTCGATCAGGTCGTCTACACCCTGGCTGAGCAGTCCGTCTCCGTCGATGCTGTAGGCAAAAACGCTCCTGGCGTCATCGGGAAAATACCATAGGGAGACATAAGGATATCCTGCCTCATGCATGGCTTCCATCAGAACTGTTTTCAAGGCTCTTCCGACTTTCTGTTTGTCGACCGAAGAGATCCTTTCATCGAAATCCAGCGCTTCACTGGTGTTTCTCAGCGTGCTTCCTTCGTAAGTCAGGATCTCACTGAGAGGAACGCCGGAATAGATTATCAGACCTTTTCCATATGGTTTATAAAGAAAGACAGAATAGAAACCCGGACGATGCTTGCCTTTGATCGTCCTGAATTCATGAAGCGTCAGTTCTCCTTTGCCCTGACCGGCAAAAACCGAAATGCCGCTGGAGATCCGTGCCCTTCCGGCATCGCAGAAACTGAGATCGATCCATTCGATTCCCGCTTTACAAAGATATCCCGCATCAAAATCGAAAGTCCGGCTGTCCGCTCCGCTGACAAGAGCAATACCTCCCTGCCTGACATATTCATATGCCCATTGAGGAAATATGCCTTCAAAACAGGTGACGGATGCATCGCTTCTTTCAGCTGAAACCTTGTAGATCGTTTTCTCCTGTCTTAACAGCTGTTCAAAACCGCCGCTGTAGGAACCTCTTTCCGGCTTATAGATGGCAAAATAGGGATTCATCTTGTCTTCCTCCTATGGCTTTTTTTCTTCGTACTCAAATTATAGCATGCATGAAAAAAACGCAGATCATAAGACCTGCGTTTCTTTTTGGTTTTTAGCTATGGATTATGCCATCCAGCCAAGAGCACCTAAGACGAAACCGACTACGAATAACAGAAGGATGAGTGTTAACGGAGACATCTTTCTGTATTTAATCAGGTAGTAGCATCCGAAGGTGATTCCGATAGGAACAAGGTATGGGAAGATTGCATCTAAAGCCTGCTGTAAAGTCTTGGCCTGAGAAACAACTTCACCGTCGATAACCAGGTCATGACCAAGTTTGATCGGGAAAGTAGTAGGGATCATTGAAGGAATGAATCCGCCTAATACAGTAACACCGAGGATCTGAGCACCAACCTGGAGCTTGTCGATCGTTCCGGCACCGGATACGTCGTTGATGACATTAGCACCCTGCTTGTAGCCATAGTTGAATAATGGCCAACGGAGAATGAATAATGCCAATACTGGAAGAGTAGAAGCAAGGATAGCACCGATTCCATTGCCTTCATTAGCCAGACCTGCGGCAATGATGTTGAATGGTGGAGTAACCAGCGTAGCCTGGATCGTATCGCCGATACCGGCTAAAGGACCCATCAGGGCAACCTTAAGGCTGTCATGAACTTCAGGCTGTCCGCCTTCTTCAAGGGCAACACCGGCACCGAAAATCAAGGAAGATGCACCTGGGTGGGTGTTGTAGAACTGCATATGTCTTTCAAGCTGACGGCACTGTTCTTCTTCGCCTTCATACAGTTCTTTGATTACAGGAACCATGGCATATGCATAGCCTGCGGCCTGCATCTTTTCATAGTTCCAGCACCACTGTAATGCCCAGTTGTGTCTGCTACATGCTTTCTTTAAAGCGGCTTGTGATAATTTCTTAGACATTAGTTAAGACCTCCTCTGAGATAAAGGGCTGCAGCTGCAAGACCGATTAATGCCAAAGCGACGGTATCCATCTTCGCATAAGCGAACAGTAAGAAACCGAGGACAAGGAATGGCCAGTATTTCTTGAGGTCCATATAAGATAACAGCAAAGCAAAACCTACAACACGCAGAACGTTTGCGGCAGCGGTAAAGCCTCTCTGTACCCACGAAATGCTGTTGATGAATGTAAGCAGATCAGAGATATGATCTACAAACAGCATACCGATGACAACCGGAAGCATTCTTGATAAAGCCCAAGGGATTGTACCAAGCAGAGTATCCAGTTCGAATTTCTTGATATTGTTCTTAGCTAAATCAGCTTCGCCCATATGCTGGAAAACCGTAGTAGCTGAACGACCAAGAATATCCATCTGAGTCATCAGCAGAGATACTGCTTCAGCTGCTACCAGACCAACGTTTGTATCGCCTGTCTTGGCACCGACAACGGTACCGAAAATAGTAGCTGTAACGAAGTCAGGAATCGTTGCACCGCCATAAGTATAGAAACCTAAGCTGTTCAGCAGCATGACACCACCGATTTCAAGACCGAGAGGAACATTGCCGCAAAGAATACCAGCTATAAGTCCTGTAATTATAGGAGTACGAACGCCTAAACCGGATAAATCCAGGACCATGGCAACACCTGACCAAAGACCCAGAATTATACCTAACATTAAATTGCTCATATAATTATGAAGCCTCCTTTTACCATCATTATAGAGCATCATTGTAGTGCTTTCAATCTTTTTCACATAATCATCCCACAATCCTTTGATTCGTGTGATTTTCATTGGATAGAAATGCTAGAATTATTAATAGAGGTTAACAATATGCAACTGAAACTATATAAAAAATCAACGCTTCTTCTTTGTCTGGTCGTTCTGGCCGATGTCGTCAGCATTGCCCTGATGCTGATCTATAGAGAGAAATGGGCTCCATACAAGGTTCCGGTCATTGCCGCGTTCGTGCTGTTTCTCTTCCTGCTGTCTACCTGCTATTCCTGGTATGATCTCAACGCCGATCAGAATCTGATCCGTAAGAGAGTCAGCAATGGCGATGTAGCTCTGGCAAAAATCAAGGACGGAAGCTTTGTCCGCTTCGGAAG